>JBEBJA010000256.1:0-13566 GCA_040080145.1 Hyphomicrobiaceae bacterium | reverse complement strand
GTTTTCGCAGCGTGGCACCGGAAAACTTGCAACACAGCAATCGCGCAAAGCCAAGATCACCATTCCAGATCAAGGGCTTGTGAGATCTTCACGGACAACTGTCGAACTTGCGGAGGTCGTACTGGCGTACATTGCCTGTGACCCCTGACCTGCCAGCGCCACTACCTCGGCCTCAATTCGTCACGTCCTGATCCTCGCCCGTGCCGCCGGCTGCGTTATCCCGGCCGAGCGTGAACACGTCGGCACCGCCGTTCTTGCCGGGGAGCCGGTATTGATACGGATGCCCCCACGGATCGACGAGCCCCTCCGCGCGTTTGAGGTACGGCCCCTTCCAACCCGGCGCGCCCAACGGTGCTTTAACGAGCGCGGAAAGCCCCGAAGCAGGCGCCGGGAAGCCGCCATTGTCGAGTGCGTACAATTCCAACGCCGTCGAGATTGCCGACACCTGCGCCTTCGCCGTCTCCGTCCGAGCCTTACCAAGATATTGCAGCACTTGTGGCGCGGCGACGGTCGCCAGTAGCGCGATGATCCCGAGCACGACGAGCAATTCGAGCAGGGTGAAGCCCGCGTCGGCGGTCGCCGCTCCAAGCCGGTGATTGTCCGCCGCCGTTCTCTGTCGCATGTGAAAGACCCTTATCTGCTCGCGGCTTGCGCTGACGATCCGTATCAGCCGCCGAATCGTACCGGCCCATAAAGCCACACGATCCACGTGGCGCAAGCGAGAAATGGTCCAAACGGCAGACGTGTGCTGCGCTCGACCCGCCGCCCCAATGCAAATGCCGTCCCTGTCCACACCAGTCCAGATACGCTGGCGATAAGCAGCACGCTCGGCAGGCCCTCAAGTCCAAGCCAGGCCCCTGACGCCGAGAACAGTTTCGCATCGCCCAGGCCAAGGCCATGTTGACCGCGCAGGCGCAGGTACCCCGATGCCACGAGATAGAGCGCCCCAAACCCGAGGGCTGCCGCCGCTGCATGTCGCACGAGGTCTCCGGGCGTTGCTATTGCACACCACACCAATCCCGCGCCGGTCAGCGGGAGCGTTCCCGCGTCGGGAAGCCGGAACGTGAAGGTGTCCTCCACGCTGAGCCAGACGAGCGCGACCCCAAGCATCGCCGCTCCCGCCGCATGCCAAGAACCGGCACCAATGCGCAGACCGGAGGGCAGTGCAACCATCGCGTAAGTTAGGGTCAGCGCAACCCACCACAGCGCTTTGGATGCTGTGAAAGGCGGCATTCCGAACATGCGCGAACCGGACATGGCGTGCCTTGTATGTTGCCCCGACGGCACGGTTCTTGGCTGATCGGCCGCTTAGAAGCAAGTGGGCAAGCGCGATGGTTTTCGCTTCAAGGTTTCTCAGAGGCGGGACTGGAAGCGCCGGATGGCAGATTGTCTGCAAACGATCAAATTCTGCTATGCGTCTGCGAAGGCCTCTGTTAACACGTCGCCAGTGGGGTTCTGCGCGAGGAGCGCGGAATGGGGGATGTAGCGTTGGAGTCGAAGCCTGTCGCGGTGCGCAAGCTTCGCGTTTCGTTCCGTCGTGATCATTTCCACCCGTGTTTTTTTGTTCTGGGTGGGTTTCAATGTCGTCTGGTGCATTCCGGTTCTCGGCCTCGTCTCTGGCCATTGATGCAGTACCCAACAACCAAACCCGAAACACCCGCCCTCCCCTATGGCGGACACTACTCCAGTTGGCGTTCATGGTCCTTTGCATTGCCGGACCCGCGCACGCTGATGACGACGACGATCATCACGATGGGGCATCCACCACCGCTACAGCCAGCGCACTCCCTATCGCGCGTGTGCAACTGCTCTCCCCTGTCGCCGCCGGCAAGGCGGTTGTGCTCGACGGTGCCAGCTCAGTGAGTCCGGCCGGCACGAAGCTCACCTACGCATGGCGTATTGTAAGGGCCCCCGTTGGAAGCGCGGCAACGCTCGATAACCCCGCAAAGGATCGCCCGCGTTTTACCCTCGACAAGCCCGGCGACTACACGGTCGAACTTATTGCCCGCAATGCCAGCGGAGCCAGCGCGCCGGTCCAATTCGTCGTCTCGACGGTCAATCAGCCGCCTGCGGCTCAGGCCACGATTGTCCGCCACCCGGTCACCGGCGTGTACACGTTGGACGCTACGTCATCATTTGACGCCGACGGCGACGCGCTGACCTACACATGGACCATTGTCGGCAAACCCGCCGGATCGGCGGCGGTCATCGCCGATGCTCAAAACCCGCTGGCCCAATTGGCAACCGATGTGGCCGGTGCCTACGCCGTTCGTCTGTCGGTAACTGATTCCCGAGGCGTGACCACGGTTGGCGCACCGCTCGCGATCACCAGCGGACAAGCTGTTATCGCGGCGTCCGCTGGCCCCGATCGTCGCGGTCAGGCTGGCAGTGTCGTCTGGCTCGATCCGTTCGGGTCGACCAGTTCCGGCACGCCGCTGCTCAATGCATCCTGGGCACTGATCTCCGTTCCCGCAGGAAGTGCCGCAACCCTTGGAGTCGAAGTTCTCGGCCGCACGCCGTTTACGCCCGACCTTACCGGCGACTACGTCGCTCAAGTTAAAATCACCGGCGGGACGGCGACGGCTTATAACACGGTCGTCATCTCGGTCGGTTCGGCGGCAAGCGCGCCTCCGGTCGCGCGAGCAGGCAACTACGCGCAAGCGATCCTTGGTACCCGTATCGATCTTGATGGCACAGCCTCGACCGACGTCGACGGCGACCTCGTCTCCTTCAACTGGTCCATTCTTAGTAAGCCAGCAGGCAGCACTGCATCGCTATCCTCGGCGTCCAGCCCGCGCCCAAGCATTGTGACCGACGTAGCAGGCCTTTATGCTGTGCAGTTGCGCGTCACCGACCAGACGGGAGTGACCGGATATTCAACGGCGCTGATCTCGACAGCCCAACTTCCGCCGGTCGCCAATGCTGGCCCCGATCAACTCGCCGATGGCAACCGTCAGGCTGATCTGAGCGCCGCGGCGTCCTTCGGCGACATCACGCGCTATCGCTGGTCGCTCTTGGGTTACGGACCCAAATCGACCACAAGAGGCGGCGACGATGATCGCGACCATCACGATCATCGCGATCATCACGGTCAACACGATGGGCGCGATGGGCGCACGTTTCATCAATCGGGCGGGGATGACGGTACGGCCTGCGACGGCGACGATGACCGTGGCGACGGTCATGATCGTCCCGGTCAAGCTGAGCGCGGATCACACACAACGATCTCGCCAAGCGCTGGCGTGCCCTCTGCAACCATCGCGACACCTGATGCTGCAGCCACTCGCGTCACGCTGGGTTCCGGCACGCTTGCGCTCAACGAAGCGATCCTGATCGCGCCCGTGCCGGTTCCCTATACCGGCAGCGACACCGGTAAAAACGGTTCCGGCCTGCGCCTCGTCGCCATGGGCAAGCTCACCCCCACTTCCGGTGCGTCGAAAACCGTCTGGTTGATCCGCAACTCGTCGACGCGCTGCAAAACCGTGTCTTTGACCAGTTCCGGCAACGGCTTTTCGGCGAGTTTCTCACTCCGGGCGCGGACCGAACTTTACATCGCCGTGCCACTCGCAACGAGCCCCTCACCCTACAAATTGACCGAAGGTGAACGCCAGCGCGACAGCCAAGTCGCGACCGCGCAACCTTTCACCGACACGCGCCCTATCGCACAAGGAACCGCGACACCGTTCGCCGTCTTCCAGGTCAGCGTCAGCAACCCCGCCGGGTCGTCGGCTAGCACAGCCCTTGTCACCACCGGCAATGTTGCCCCTGTTGCCAACATCACCGGTCCAGACTCCGTATTCTCGGGAGCACCGGCAGTCCTGGACGGATCGAGTTCGCGCGACGCCAACGGGACACCGCTGACGTATCGCTGGTCACTGATCTATCGCCCGCACGGTAGCCAAGCGACGCTGGCGTCGCCCACCGCGCCGCAAGTCACGATCACCCCGGACCAGCGTGGCGTCTACATCGCGCAGCTCATCGTGTCCGACGGGGTGCTTGAAAGCGCCCCACGCACCTTCGTCTTTATCGTGCCTAACCGCGCCCCGGCCTTCACGTCGCAACCCCTGTTGAGCGCGACCCAGGGCACGAGCTACACATACGCCGCGATCGCAACCGATCCCGATGGCGACACAATCACTTATAGTTTAGTCGCCGCGCCCGCTGGCATGCAACTCCAGGGAGCAACTCTCGCCTGGACACCAAGCGCCGCTGGTTCTTCGCCGGTGACCATTCGCGCCACTGACGCGCTTGGCGCGAACGCCGATCAGTCCTTCGTCATCGCCGTTACGGCGGGCGGCGGCAACGGCGCACCCGTCATGGCCGCCATTGGCGACAGGACGATCCTGCTCGGCCAGACGCTTGCCTTCACCGTCTCTGCGACCGATCCAAATGGCGATGCTATCGCCTACGCGGCAGCCCCTCTTCCGGAGGGTGCGACTCTCGACGCCACCACAGGTGCTTTCAGTTTCCGCCCTACGAGCGCGACACCGTCGAATTACGTGCTGACCTTCAGCGCCACCGACGGCAAACTGCGGGCCCAGCAGACCGTAACGGTCACCGTCACCAGTGGTGATCCGGCCGCGCTCGCGTCACTCTCGGGTCGCGTGCTCGACGCCACCGAGTTTGCTGCGGGCCGCATCACGCCCATCTCAGGCGCTACCGTCCAAGCCGGGACCGCCATTATCACGACATCCGCCTCAGGGACTTTCACTGTCGGGGGCCTGATCGCGGGTCTGACGCCGCTCTCGGCCACCAGCACCGGATACGCCGCCTACAGCCGCACGCTGACCGTGTTCGGCGGATCGGCGACCAGCGTCGATCCTGACATCCTGCTGACCCGCATCACTGGCACCGGTGTGACTGTTGATCCCGCCACGACCACTTCCGTCAGTTCGCCAGCCATTCCCGGCGTTGCCGTCACCGTGCCGACCGGATCGGCCAAGAACCCCGATGGCACGCCCTACACCGGCACCTTGACGCTCGTCGATGTACCGCCCGCCGCTGCTGGTTTGCCCGATACGATCAAGTCGTGCTCCGTTCAATTGCTGGCTGCCTCGCAGCCCGTTTCGTTCAGCCCACCCGCGCCCGTCTTGCTGCCCAACCGCGACGCCTTGCCTGCCAACACCAAAGTCGAGATCTGGGCTTACGAACCCGCTGGCGGAACCTACATTCGTGTCGCTCATGGCCAGGTCAGCGCCGACGGCACGCAGATCGCCACCACGCTTGGCGGCATCGAATCCCCGACCATGTTCGTCGCAACCCCCATCCCAGCTGAATCCGCGTCTGCCAAAGACCAACCCAAGGAAAAGTGGGTCCCCAGCATCATCGGCGAAGGCAACCTGCGGGCCATTGTCCAAGGACCGGCCCACAAGTCCACCGGTCAGTCGCGCGCTAGTTCGTTGCTCTACAATTCCTCGACGGCGGCGCCTCGCCCCGTGCTCTCAAGCACGATCAATGTCGACGTGCGTCGCGGCCTGCCGAGCACGCTCGAAACCCAGCTCTACGTCAATGGCGTGAAAATTCCCGACGTCCACGTCACCAATCTGGACCAACCGTTCAATCTCACCGACAAGCCCCTGACCGGCAACGCCGAGAAAGTCAGCCGCCAGATCACGTTTGACGCCGGTTTCCTGAAAACCGGCACCTACGACTATCGCATTCTGACGTTCTCCAAGTACGCCTGCACGTCGATCGCTAGCGTCGAAACCGGTAAGGTCTTCGTCAACAACCGCAGCGAGAGCGAATACGGTCGCGGCTGGAAAAACGCCGAACTGCAAAAGATCACGATCTCCCCTAATGGTGCCGCAGTCATCGAAGAACCCGACGGCAGCCTGACCAAGTTCGACGCCCGTAAAGCTACCACCAACTTCGACCGTAAATCGTTCCGCCACACGCCGAATGGCGGCAACTACGTCGTCTCGGCCGACTTCAACGGCGACGGCAGGCCCGACTTTGCCTTCACCGAGGAAGGCAACGGCAAGATCAGCGTCTACCTAAACCAGGGCGACGGCGACTTTGCCCGCCGCTCGGACGTGACCTACTTTGCACCCGGCAATCCGGCCCCGCCGGAAGGCACTGTTTACGCACCCGTGGCGACCAGTCTCTCCACCGGCGACATCAATCGCGATGGCATCCCTGATCTTATCATCACTGCGCAGTCAATCGCCGGTGCGACCTCCGGCGTCTACTACGCGCTCGGTCTCGGCAACGGCACCTTCGGCCCCGCCACAATTCTACCTGGCACGCAAAACACAAACGCCAACTACACGAATGCCGAAATCGCCGACCTCGACAGTGACGGCACCCCCGATATCATCATCCACGAAGGCATCTTCAACGCCATCGTCATCTTATGGGGCAAGTCCGACGGTTCGTTCGAGCGCGGCACGCAATCGTTTGAAGGCAACACGTTGCGGCTCGCGATCCGCGACCTCAACGCCGACGGCCGCCCCGACCTGTTCTATTCGTCCGGTCCCTTCCTGTATGCCTACCTCAACAAGGGCGACCGCACGTTCCAGCAGATCGCCGACGTCAAAAGCGAATACACGTCCCTCACGCTTCTGAATCAGATCTACGACGTCAGCGGGCCCAACCGCCAGGGGCAGACCGACATCGTTATCGCGCGTCCCGACAACCAGATCACCGTCGCCTATTTCGACCCTAATCGCGGTAGCGCAGGCGGGCTCGCTATCCGCACCACCGCGACAATCCCCAACGGCACGGGCTACATCTCAGCAGTCCGCTTCGCCGACATCAATGGCGACGGCATCAATGATATCCTGCTTGGCCTTCAAAACTCGGGCGTCGCCACTACCGCCCTCATGTATGGCAAAGCCGACGGCACCTACGACCCGCCAACGACACCGCCAGTTGGCCACGGTGCCGACGCGAACCTTATGCTCGATGTCGACGGCGACGGCGGGCTTGACCTGATTTCGCTCAATCGCTTCGACGGCTACGTCGACCTATCGACCATCACCGACGGCAAGTTCGTCTCGCCGCTGCCGGACTTCACCACCTTCGAAAAACAACCCGACGGCACCTACCTGCGCCGCTACAAGGACGGCACCGGCGTCCGTTTCAATGCCCAAGGTCTCCAGACTGCGGTCGTGGATCCCAACGGCAACACCACGAGCTACGAGTACGATTCCGCCGGCCGCCTTCTGAAGGCAACCGACCCCGCCGGCCTCGCCACCGTCTACGCCTACGCCAACGGCGTGCTCACCTCTGTCACCGATCCGTCCGGCCGCGTCACGCAGTTCGCGATGGATGGGGGTCTGCTCAAAGCCGTCCAGCGCGCCGACGCCACCACCCAGTCGTTCGCCTACAACGACGCCGGCCTCATGACCGGCGAAACCGAACCGCGCGGCAACACCACGACCAACACCTACAACGCCGCGGGCCAGATCACCCAGGCAACCTTCCCCGACGGTGCCAGCGTCAAGCTCGACGTCGCCAAGTCGGTCGGTCTCGCCGATCTCTCCGGCCCCGCGCCGATCCCGCAGAACTACATCCGCCCCGAAGACCGCGTCACCCGTCTAACCGACGCGCGCGGCAAGATCACCACCATGGAAGTCAACGAGTGGGGCGGCATCATCCGCTCGCTCGATCCATTGGGCCGCGCCACGACTTACACCCGCGCCCCATCGAACCTCGTTACCCGCATCGACGCACCGTCGAGTGTCGCCCCCGCACCCGTTCCCGCCGTTGGCGCTCCCGCGACCGTTCCGTTAACCATTGGACCTGGCCTGAATCAGGCCACCACGCGCTTCCTCGCCAAGCGGCTCGGGATCGTGATCCGGACCGGCATCACCGATCCGTTGGCCCCACCGGCTGTCACCGGCTCGCTCACCACTACGGTCGCCTATGACGATCTCGGCAACGCCACCGACATCCGCAAAGCCGTTGGCACCGCGCTCGAAACCCGTACCACTTATGAGTACGAGCCGGTCCACAGTCGCGTCGTCAAGCGCACCGAGTGGGACTACGCCGGACCCTTCACGTCGATCCTGTCGATGTCGCTCAGCGAATACGACTCCTTCGGCAACCTCACCAAATCGACCGAGGCCGATAACGTCTTCGCCGGGACTGGCCCCGCAAAGCTCATGACCTACGACGCCCGCGGCCTCAAAACCTCGGACACCGATGAGAATGGCGTCACCACGACCTACGCCTACGATGCCAACGGCCTGATGACCTCGGCCACCAACGCCAACGGCGTGACGACCACCTTCGCCTATGACGCCAACGGCAACGCGATCTCGCAGACTGAGGCGGCCGGGACGGCGGTCCAGCGCACGGTGACTGCCGCTTACGACCCGATGAACCGCATGACCGCGCTGACCGACGGCGAGGGCAACACCTACCGCTACGAGTACGACTCCTACGGCAACGTCATCACCACGACCGACCCGACCGGCATCGCGCTCAAGCGCACCTACGACCTGCGCCAACGCGTCGCCAGCGAGACCGATCCCGCCTCGGGCACGTCCACCTACGACTACGACCCCTCCGGCAACCTCGTCCGCGTCACCGACCCCGCTGGTGTCGTCTCGACGGCTGAGTTCGACGATGCCAACCGCCTCGTCCGCACCGTCGACGGCAAGGGCGGTGTCCGCCTGACGACCTACGACCTGCGCGACAACGTCACGACCGACGGCGACGCGCTCGGCAACACCACGGCCTACGTCTACGACCTGCTCGACCGCGTCACGACCCGCACGGATGCCTCCGGCAAGGCCTGGGCCTTCACCTACGACGCCCGCGACCTGCGCACCAAGGCGACCAAGCCCTCGGGCCGCGCGCTTGAATACCAGTACGACGCCCGCAAGCGGCTCACCAACATCTTGAGCAACTTCACGTATGCGCGCAATTACCAGTACGCCGCCAACTCCAACCTGATCGCACTCACCGAGTTCAACAACGCGACGCTGACCTACAGCTACGACGGCTTGAACCGCATCTCAGCCGTCGACCTGCCCTACGATCCCAACAACGGCGTCGCGCGGCTGACCTACGGCTACGACAGCCTCGACCGCCGCACCGTCGTCACCGACGAAACCGGCGCGACCCACCGGTACGCCTACGACCGCAACGACCGCGTCGTCTCCGTCACCGCGCCGTCGGGCAAGTCCGTCGGCCACGCCTACGACGCCGGCGACCGGCCCACGAAGTACTTCTGGCCCAACGGCCTGCGCTCGCAGCTCGCCTACGACACGGGTGCCGCTTCCGGCAAAACCGGCCGCCTGACCTCCATCGCGCGTGGCCTCGACGGCGCGGGTGCTGGCGGCTCGGCCCTCAACCAACTGCTCGGCACCTTCAGCTTTGGCTATGAATCCCGCGGCAACCTCGCCTCCATCGCCGAGCCGTTGCGCACCCGTAGCTTCACCTACGACGCGCTCGAACGCCTGACCAAGGTCGAGGAGCCGCGCCCGGCGCCTGCCCTGCCGGTGACGACCGAGACCTACACCCTCGACGCCGAAGGCAACCGCATCGCCTCGCAGTTGTCCGCGTTCCACGTCACCGCCCCGGCCAACCGCCTGATCGAGGACGCGAACGCCGCCTACGAATACGACGCCGACGGCAACATGGTCACCAAGACCATCAAGGCCACCGGCAAACAGTGGCGCTTTGCCTACGACGCCTTCGACCGCCTCATCGCCGCCGAACGCTATGCCAGCGCAGGCGCGACCGGATACGAGACCCGCGTCGAGTACACTCACGACGGCCTCAACAACCGCCTGACCCGGCGCGAACTCGATGCGACCGGCTCGGCGCTCAAGGAAACCAGCTACCACCACGACCTCAACGACATCGACAGCATCGTCGAAATCACCACCGCGTCGAACGGCGCAAGGACCAAGAAGCGGTCGTGGTTTACCCGCAACGGCACAGATAACATCTACATGGTGACTCCGGGTGCGCAGGCGACCCCGTTTGATCCGATTTCGGCTGGAACGTCCTCCCTTTATGTATCTGCGGATCAGGTCGGGAGTATCCGTGTTCTTTCTGATGATGCACAGCAGATCATCGCCCAGTATGACTATGACTCGTTCGGAAACATGTTGACGAACGTCGATGGCGTTCAGCCTCAGCCGTATCGCTACACGGCAAGGCTTTGGGATTCGACGACGGGGCTGTATCACTACCGAGCACGTGAGTATGACCCGGTGCTTGGGCGTTTCCTGCAAGAAGACCCAATTGGGTTTGAGTCCGGAGATATGAACATCTACCGGTACGTGGGTGGAAACCCGCTTCGCTATCGAGACCCTTCCGGAAACACGGCAATTGAGAATGGCACACTGGCGGCGGTAGCGACCGCTGGACTGATAGGAGGAGGGATCATATACTATGGGACTATAAATAGCGGCAAGAAGGCTGCCATCGTCAGGGACACGAGCACCAGCGCGGCACAGGGAACTGGCGGCGGAATTGCTTGCGCATTCTACGCCTACGTAAGCGGTCTCTTTAACGGCGGCCCTGTCGATTATGCCAACTGCGGCACAGCCCCCTATGATACCACGCAGGGTGATGATTATGTTTACAAGCCCAAGGTCCCAGCAGACGATCAGCGCCAAACTGACTATCTGCGTGCCAAAGATTATTGCAACACGCCGCCACCGGAGAACAATAACCGCTGTTCATTTTTGTCGAGTGCCATAGATAGGACGAAGAACTGCATAGATTTGTATAAAAAATGGGATGATAAATACGAAAAAAACAGACACGACCCAAAGATCGCCACGTTTGAGCAGCGGCTAAAAAACCTTAAGGAAGAGGCCTATAAGCGTTGCCTGTCAATCGGATCACGCTAGGATTGCCGAGACATATGAGCGACGTCAGGAATAAATTAAAATCCGCCAAAGATTTGGCGGGAAGATTGAGAAGGCGGTTTCCTGATCTGGTTCAGGCCATCAATGGAAATTCGGCATGGTCAGATAGTGACATCGATGCTATTGAGAGGTTTGCAGGAATTGTTTCGAGGTCTGCGTGCAAAGGCAGTGGGTTGGATGCGATTACTTATTTTCAGTTCATATTGGAAGAGTATGAACGAGGAAGCGGATCTGTTAAAAACATAATTGAGGTTTACTTCGTGTGTCAGCTGTTCTTGCAAATAAGTGCAGAGCTTACTGGTCGAGGGTGGCTTCTAGTTCCGGAGAAATTCAAGATTGTTTATGTTGATTTTTGGGGAAGGCCACCTTTTTTGCAAAAATAGGCGCTCCATACAAGGATCTGCATGCGAGGGCTACATAAATGCGAGCAATTCTCTTTCGATCTGATCAATTGTTGAGGCCGCAGACTTGACCGCATTGCAAAATTTCTTCCTTCTGGCATTACGCTGCTTCTGCTGGATCGTCGCCGGCACCACCAGCGTCTACGCCTCGACCGATGCGCTCGGCAGCATCCGCGCACTAACCGACGACGCCGGTCAGGTCGTCGCCCAATACGATTACGACAGCTACGGCAACCCGCAGACCACCGTCGACGGCGTGCAGCCCCAGCCGTTCCGCTACACCGGCCGCATGTACGACACAACGACCGGGCTCTACCACTACCGCGCCCGCGAATACGACCCATCGGTGGGCCGGTTCATGCAAGAGGATCCGATCTGGCTCGAGTCGGGCGACGCGAACGTCTATCGGTATGTCGCCAATAACCCGCTGAAATATCGCGATCCGAGCGGCCTCAACGCCGCGCCCGAATACGCCACGATGTCGGTTCTGACGCGCAGGCTCGCGGCGGGTGCTGTCGCAGCCGGTGTCCGCTCGATTGCGCTTGGCTCTGAAGCAGCGGCCATCATGCGGTCTGGAAGCGCCTTGCAAGCGGTCGGTGGTGGCATCGCCTGCGCCTTCTTCATCATCAATGGAGCGCTCGATTTCGTAAACGATCCAGGCTTTTCCAACGGTGTCGGGCTTGCCGTCGACATGGCCCAGTGCGGTGTACTCAAGCTTCCAAAGGTACCAAAATCTTGCCCAATCCCCACCCCTGCTTCTTTTGACGCCGACACCATGGTCTGGATCAAGGAGAACTTGATCGGCGACCAGCGCAAAAAGATCGCCGACCTCCAGATCGGCGACGAAGTCGCCGCCTGGAACCCAGCGACCGGTGAGCCTAGCTATTCCAGAGTCACGGGCCGGTTCGAGCGGTTGGCTCCTTATGCGCTACGGCTGACGACAGAAGACGGGGCCGGCAAGCGGGAAACCATCACCACCACGCCAAACCACCCCTACTTGATGGCCGCCAACGATAATGCAGTTGGTCCGCGTCTCGTGGTCATGGAGCCAGCTGGCAAGTGAACGGCAGCGGGCTTCCTCAAAGAGGGCGACCGAATCGCGTCCGCTGGAGGTGCCCCGCTAACGGTCGTCACCGTTGAGGTTGATCCCAACCCAACGCAGGTTTACTCTCTCGAAGTCGCTGACCTCCACTCTTTTGCTGTGGGTCATCACGGGGCGTGGGGTCATAATGCTGGGATACCTAATAGCGATCCGAGGCTTACGATTTTGTATATTCTTTATGATGAGGCGGGAGAATTCCTAGAGTGGGGCATTAGCTGCAATCCTAAAAAGAGATACTCGAAGAAGATGAAGTACATTATGGAGAAAATGTACGAAGGGAGTCGAAAGGAAATGCTGGAGCTGGAGCGCTATTTAATTACGAGAGTGACGCGCGGCCCGCTCAACAAAGAGAGATTTAAATAGTATGTGTAAGCACTCTATTCTGCTTCTCTCAAGCAATTTGGGCGGAGACGATTGTGGGCAGTTTTCTGGCTTTCATAGTGCTCTGCTGAAGAGTTTTCAAAATACGGACTCGAGAAAATACTTCAACGGCGACTTTAAAGGTGCCGATATTTTTATGCTTGTAGGGGGGCGGATTGACGCTCTTGATGAAGAGGCACTGGGGCCTCGAAAGCCTCGACTTGGGCAAGATGGCTGGTTCACAATTAGATATTACATTCCCTACAAATCATGGCATGGAAAGCCTTTGACTGAGGTTCTGGCGGTGTACGCGGATGCCGTCGGAGAATGCTTGGAGCTAATGTTGGGTCGAGCACTCAAAAATAAGTATGTTTCAGACGAGTTACTTTTGCGTGCAGATATAGAATCTGCGATTGATAATTTTAAGAAATCATTTCCATATTATAGAAAGAAATAGGTGCTGACACCATCAAACAGGTCAAGTCCTGACGTGGAAGTTTTCACCGCATTGCAAAATTTCTTCCTTCTGGCATTACGCTGCTTCTGCTGGATCGTCGCCGGCACCAGCAGCGTCTACGCCTCGACCGATGCGCTCGGCAGCATCCGGGCACTGACTGACGATGCCGGTCAGGTCGTCGCCCAATACGACTACGACAGCTACGGCAATCCGCAGGCGACCGTCGACGGCGTGCAGCCACAGCCCTTCCGCTACACCGGCCGGTTGTATGATGCGACCACCGGCCTCTACCACTACCGCGCCCGCGAATACGACCGTAAGCATCCGGCCAAGGCCGCAGGTGCGGATGGATCAGGCGGTGGTTTGAGCCTGCGCGGCTTTCCAGTTCCAGGGCAGCAGATCGGCGATCTGTTT
>JBEBJA010000157.1:0-56530 GCA_040080145.1 Hyphomicrobiaceae bacterium | reverse complement strand
GCAGCTTCCCAAGCTTCATACGAGGGTTCGATTCCCTTCGCCCGCTCCAGTTTCTTGTGCTTGATCTGTTAGAGTTAGCGTTCCGTGGGGGGTTTTGGCCCAGTAGAAGGGGGCGCGGATCCATTCAATGATTGCGCGATAGCTTCCAATTGAGATTGGCAACCAATACAGTGGCGACATCAGGGCGTGGAGATACAAGCCGGTGCGGCCTCTGCGCTTAAGTGCCAGTAGCGCCAGCACAATCGTGGTGCCCGCTGCAATGGTGAGGTTGACGATGCCGGCCCACCACAGCCAAGCCCGCGGGCCGTTTTTCAGGGCTGGGAAGAGGTTGCCCTGGGCGAAGTCGAAGGCCAGCATCGCGTAAAACCAAGGGTGCGCGAGTGTCGCGAAGAGACCGCCGCCCAGGACGATCTGGAACCAGATGAAGGACTTTGGTCCGAGTTCGCGCCAAAGGCGTACCGGATTTCTCATGTGGACGAAATAGGTTTGTAACCAGCCTTTTTGCCAGCGCGTGCGCTGGGCGAGCCAAGGCTGGGGTTCGGCTGGTGCTTCCTCCCACGTCGTTGAGTGCAGAACCCCGACGTGCCATCCGGCGCGGGCGAGCCTGAATCCTAAGTCGGCATCTTCAGTGACGTTCCATGGGTCCCACCCACCGGAGGCGTCGAGCGCTTCGCGGCGGAAATGATTGGATGTGCCGCCTAAGGGAACCGGAAGGCCGTGGTGAGCAAATGCCGGCAGGATGGCGTCGAACAGCGCGGTGTATTCGATGGCGAACTGGGCCGTGAGCCAGGACGCATGGGCGTTGTTGATGGCCAAGCTGGCTTGGAGGCATCCCAGGTTTGCGCTGCCGCTTTCGAACGCTGTCAGAGCGATGCGGAGTTGGCGAGGGTCGGGAATGTCTTCGGCGTCGTAGACGACAACGTAGTCGCCCCGGGCAAACGATAATGCGTAGCAGAGTGCGCGCGGCTTGGTGCGCGGCAGACCCGCCGGCACTGTGATGAGTCGCATATGCGGGGGCAGGCTCGTTGCCAGCAGGGCGGCGCGGGTTGGTTCGTCGTGGGCTTCGAGCGCAAAGATGATATCCAGATTGTCTGCTGGATAATCAAGTGCGCGCATGGCTTTGACGAGTTGAGGCACGACAGGCACTTCGGCGTGGAGCGCGATCAAAACGCTGTAGACCGGCAGTTCGGTGCGTGGCTCGCCGATGATGAGACGGTTGTCGCGTTGGCCACTGGCCTTCGCTATTGCATGCCAGAGCGCAAGCAAGCGAACGGTCAACAGCAGCGCAAATGCAAGCGCAAAGACGATCTGGAGGAAAATTTGGGCTGTCGACGGTGCCGTCACGATGAGGGCAATCGCGCCGACGCCCAAAGCCATGAGCCAGGTCCGCTGGGCCGGCCATAGCCCGGTTCTTGCAGATAACGAAGGATCGCTCAGTTCAAGCCGCGTGACAGCGGCAAGTAAGCGGTCTTGAGATGTGAATGCCGTGTAGATGGCTGCTGTTGCCGCTTGCCTCGACGTTTGCTCCAAGGTTCCCCCAACCGCATGTGACGCTGTTCCAGTTGCTGGTTTGCAGCCCTGCGGGTAATACATTCTCGGTTAACGACGTCTCGACCGGTTGCCCGGCGCAATCGCCCCTTCGACTGCACGTTCACGGATATGATGATCAAAAATCAATCGCAAATCATCTGTTTTCTTGCCGTTCTCGTCCTTGCTGGCTGGGCGGGCTTAGTGAACGCCGCCGAGCCGGTGGCCGAGAGTGCGGTTGAGGCTCCTATTGGGGCACCGGTCGATAACCAGCGCCGGGTGGTGTTAAGGTTCGTCACCGAGGGCGATTTCCCGCCGTTCAACTATCTAGATGCGGAAGGTGCGCTCACCGGATTCAATGTCGATTTGGCGCGCGCGATTTGCCTTGAGGTCAATGCCGCTTGCGACATCAAGGTGCGGCCATGGGATGAGCAATTTGGTGCGCTTTCGGCTGGCGAGGCGGATGGTGCGATTGCTGCTCAGCGGGTGACGTGGGCCGGGGTTGCCAAAGTTGCGTTCTCGGATCGCTATTTTCATACGCCGGGACATTTCGCGGGCAAGCGCGACGGGGCCGTTGTCGAGACAACGCCTGAAGCGCTCGAGGGCAAAAGCGTGGCCGTTGCAAAGGGGACCGCGCACGAAGCCTACCTCAAGAAGTTTTTCCATGAGAGCGCGATCAAGACATTTGATTCGATTGAGATTGCGCGTGAGGCGCTGGCCGACGCGAAAGTCGCGTACGTGTTCGATGATGCCATCGGGCTCTCGTTGTGGATCAATGGAACCAACAGCCGCCAGTGCTGCGAGTTGAAGGGCGGGCCGTTTTTGGAACCTAAGTTTTTTGGCGACGGCATTGCGATTGCGCTGCCGAAGTCGGATCCGCATCTCAAGACGCTGATAGATGGTGCCCTGGTCAAGGTGCGGGAAAGCGGGCGGTTCGACGAACTTATCCAGCGATATTTTCCATCGCGGATATACTGACGCGAGGGGTGTCATACGACTGCAATGAAGGGAGGCAATACAGGCTCGAACCTTGCGGCACCTTTTGCCATGGGAGCGCGGATACTCATGCCGACTTACAAAACTCTATTCTTGTCAGATATTCACTTGGGCACGCGCGCCAGTCAGGCCGATATGCTGCTCGATTTTCTCAAGCACAACGATGCCGAGACGATTTATCTCGTCGGTGACGTGGTTGATTTCTGGCGGATACGGCGCGGTGCTGTCTGGCTGCAGTCTCACAACGACGTGCTGCAGAAGCTGCTGCGAAAGACGCGCAAGGGTACGCGCATCATCTATATTCCCGGGAATCACGACGAGGGCTTGCGCGATTACTGCGGGCAGGCGTTCGGCGGGATCGAGATCGAACGTCAAGCTATGTATACGACTGCCGCGGGTAAGCAGTATCTGGTCATTCACGGCGACGAGTTCGATGTGGTCGTGCGTTACGCAAAGTGGCTCGCGTTCCTGGGTGACCGGGGGTACGAGTTTGCGCTGTGGCTGAATTGGCCACTGAACTTTGTCCGGCGGCGGTTCGGGTTTGGCTACTGGTCGTTGTCGAGCTATCTCAAGCACCGGGTCAAATCGGCGGTTAACTTCATCGGCGATTTTGAAAAGAATCTTGCGGAAGAGGCCAAGCGCCGCAACGTCGATGGGATCATCTGCGGCCACATTCATCGCGCGGCGTCGCACGACTTCGGCGCGGTGCATTACGTCAACACTGGCGACTGGGTCGAAAGCTGCACGGCTATCGGCGAGACAGCGGATGGCGTGCTTGAGATGATTGATTGGCGGGATGTGGTGCGGGAGCGAAGTGCTGCGACGGTGGTGGCCGTCCAGCGCGAACTCAAGGCTGCCTGATGAAGATCCTGGTCGCAACGGATGCGTGGCGGCCCCAAGTCAACGGCGTCGTGCGGACGTATGAACGGCTGCGCGAGGAAGCGCCACGGTTTGGTGCCGAAATCGACTTTCTAACGCCTGCCGAATTTCATTCAATTCCCGCGCCAACATATCCCGAAATCCGGCTGTCGATTCCGGGATTTCGCTACGTCCGGCGGCGGTTTGCCGAGGCGTCGCCGGATGCCGTTCATATTGCGACTGAGGGGCCGGTGGGCTGGATGGCGCGGTCCTATTGCCTGAAGCGGCGTATTCCATTTACGACCAGCTTTCACACGCGCTTTCCGGAGTATCTCGAACCCAGGTTCGGCGTACCGCAGTCATGGACGTATGGTCTGTTGCGGGCATTCCACAATGCGGGTGCGGGCGTTATGGTCGCCACCGGGTCGCTTGCTCAGGAGTTGTCGGCGCGGGGGTTCGAACGTATTTTACCGTGGACGCGCGGGGTCGATACCGAGCTGTTTGCGCCGCGCCGCGTGCGCCGGTTTGGTGACGGGCCGGTGTTCATCACGGTTGGCCGGGTCGCGGTCGAAAAGAACCTTTCAGCGTTTCTCGATCTTGATTTGCCAGGCAGAAAGGTCGTGGTGGGCGATGGGCCGCAGCTGGCCGAATTGCGCGCGCGGTATCCAGATGCCGTCTTCACGGGACGGCAGACGGGGGAGGATCTTGCTCAGTGCTATGCATCTGGCGATGTGTTTGTCATGCCAAGCCGGACCGAGACGTTTGGCATCGTTCAGCTTGAGGCGATGGCGTCCGGGTTGCCGGTTGCAGCGTTTCCCGTCACGGGGCCGGTCGATGTGGTGACGCCCGGCGTCACTGGTGAGTTGTCGAACGACCTGGCGGCTGCGGCGCGTCGCGCGCTTGCGCTCGATAGATCGGTGGTGCGGGCCAGGGCGCTCGATTACAGCTGGGAGAATGCTACCCGGCTGTTTCTTGGCAACATCGAAACCGCGCAGTTCGCCAGTCTCGGCCGCCGCTTGCCCAGCCGGCGCGCGCGGGTCGCGTCGCGACCGGCTTCGGCCTGATTGTAGAGCGCTACAGCGGGTTTCCAGGCTTGAGTGGCGAGGATAAGTTGCCGTGCCTGTAGGCGCCGTTTCGACGCCTGCTCCCGACGTCCGTCGTTGTCCCCACGGTTCGTCGCACTTTCCGCGTTGAACGGGGTTGTATTGATCTTTAGTCTTGTGTCCGCGTTGGGGTAGCGTTAGCAAGCGGTTACAGTTGCTGCGCAAAGGAGATTGACGGCATGACGGATAGCAAGGACATCGAAAGCCTGAAGCGGCAGGTTGCCGAACTGTCGGGACTGTCGCTGGCCACTGGCGTCATTCTCACCCAGTTGCTGCAGTCGATGTGTCTGCGCGAGATGAACCCCCAGCGGGAGGCTGGCAAGATCATGGCGAACGCGCGGGAAGCGATCGAAGGGTTCGCGTCGAAAATGCCGGACGCAGATCCCGTCATGAAGGCTCGCGCGCTCGAGGCGGTGAAACAGTATGAAGACCAGATCCGGTCCGTGTTGCCGGTTTGAAGCGGTGTAGGTGATCTGAAATCAAAAGGGCCGTCCGGAATTCCGGACAGCCCCTGATCGGCCCGAATAGTTCTGCGATGATCTACTTCAACGGAACGGCGTCTTCGCGTGCGCCAAATTTGTAGCTCAGGCGGGCCATGACGGTGTCGATGTCCGTGTTTGCGCGTGTGAGCGTGTACGCGAGGGCCGCGTTCGTCGCGCCAGATAGTGTCTGCTCGTCGAGGCCGATGTGGTTGTATTCGACGCCGAGGATCAGGTTGCTGCCGACGAGATATTCGATGCCTCCGCCAATGACGTAACCGCCTTGGCGCTTGGACTGTTTGAAGCCGTCGGGGATGGTTGGTGCGCTGCCGGCAAATTCCAGATCGGCGCTGGCGTATCCGCCCTTGATGTAGAAGAGCGCGTTGTCGGCAGCGTAGCCAAGGCGACCCGCGACCATAAACAGGTCGGTTGCTTTGGTCGAGTATGTAACGGTGGGGTTGACGACGCTCGTCATATTTCCGTCCGAACTAAGGCCGGAGTACGATAGTTCGACGCCAGCAACGAGGTTGCCGAATTGTTTTTGTGCGCCGATGTGGCCACCGCCGATGAATGCAGTCGAGTCGAATTTCGCGCTCTCGACGGTCAGGCTAATGTCATCCCAGGTCGAATCGGCCCAGGCTCCGCCGAGATGCCCGCCGAGGTAGATGCCGGTCCACTTTTCACCGGCGCTTGCGGTTAGGCTGGTACCGGCCAGTATTGCGCTGCTCATGGCTGCGGCAGCGAGAAAATGTCTAAATTTCATCAAACCTACCCCGAACTGATCCTGATCGAATCTACTTACTTGTCTGCCACGAAATCGAAAATGGCCTCAAGAGTCAATTTGATAATCTTGTGTAAATGTCGTCTAGGGACTGCTGATGCCGCGGCGCATCACGGTCTGCCAGCGATGGCCCCGGCGGGTTACGGTGGGTGGTCGTCATTTCCGCGTCGGGCGGGCGCTCGATGGCAAGGCGATCCGGATTTCTAGCGCCTATTGCACTGCACGCTTGACGCGCTGTTGGCGCGTAAAATTTAGGCTCTACGGCTTGCTGCAGTGGACCGGCTGTTGAATTCATTCGGCTTTTTGGTGGCATCAAGTTTGCAGTCTTCGAAGCGGGCTGGGGCTGCATGGAGATTGCTCATGAAGATGATTACCGCCTACATTCAACCGCAGCGGTTGGACTTTGTCGGTCGGGAACTGCTCGCCGCCAACATCTCGGACATGACCGTCACGACCTGCTGCGGTTATGGCCGTGACGCCGTTCTGGTTCCCAGTTTCAGGGGCGGACCGGATGCGCCGGATCTGCTTGCTACGGTTTTGCTCGAAGTCATCGTTCCGGCCTGGAAGACGCAGCATGCCGTCGAGGCTATTGTGCGCGGCGCGCGAACGGGCTCATGTGGCGATGGCAAGCTGTTTATCACGGCGCTTGAGCGTGTTGTGCGCATTGGGTCGGGAGCGGAAATCAGCGATGCACCGGCAATCGAACGGGTAAAAATCCGCCGTGTCCGAGCGCTGGCCCATCATCATGCTGTGTGAGTTACGTTCGCATGGAACGAATGTGTTCCGGCTGGCGTATTGTCGTTCAACACCCAACCGTGAGACCACGTTGCATGCAAGTGTCCGCCGGATGCACCCTGCGTTATACGCTCGAGAAAGAGACGGGATTTGTCTTTCAGATCGAGGCTGCGAAGGCGGACGGACAAACCGTTGTTTCTGAGGTGCTGTCGTTGCCCGCGAGTGCGGGAGCTGCGTTTTATGCGGCCTATGAAGATCCTGTGACACGGACGCGGGTAATCCGCGCCATGCTTGGCCCAGGGCAAGTCGAAATCGTTTATGCGGCAACGATCGACCTCGACACCACGAGCGTCGATCCCGTGCAGGTGAACGAGTTCGCGTTCAGCGCGCTTCCGATGGAGTATCTGACGTATCTTGCGCCGAGCCGTTATTGCCCGTCGGACGTTTTTGCAGAGTTTGCATTTCAGACGTTCGGGGCGATGGCGCAGGGCCATGGCCGGGTGGCGGGTGTCTGCAATTGGATCTTCGATAATCTGACATATGAAAGCGGTAGCACGGGCTCGAATTCGACCGCAGCCGATGTCTTCCAATCGAAAAAAGGTGTGTGCCGGGACTTCGCCCATCTGGGGATTTCGCTCTGCCGGGCGTTGGGAATTCCGGCGCGATATGCGAGCGTTTACGCGGTGGCGCTGTACCCGCAAGATTTTCACGCCATCTTCCAGGCGTATCTGAATGGTCCCAATGGCGGGGCGTGGTATTCGTTTGATCCAACGCGCATGAGTTCGGTCGATGAGATCGTGCGGATTGCGTCGGGACGGGATGCAGCCGATGTTGCTTTTGCGTGGCCGCAGGGTGAGGCCAAGTCGGAGGCGCCCATTGTCTGGGCGACGTCTCCCGACCACGATGCAACACGAACGACGCTGGCGGTTTCGAGCTGAGTCCGCACACTCTAGTCCGATCGGTATATGATGCTGCGACACCTCGTTGTCCGCCACAGGACTGAATATCTCTACAGTGAACCGGTCACGTTCGGTCGTCACCGGATGATGTTTCGGCCGCGTGATAGCCATTCGCTGCGTTTGTTGAACACCAAGCTGGTCATCACGCCGAAGCCATTGCAGATCCGCTGGGTATTCGATGCGTTTGGGAATTCGGTCGCGTTTGCGGAGTTCGGCGACCTGCGGTCGAGCAGTCTGACGTTTGAAAGCGAGATAAGCCTTCATCACTACGAGACACCGCAGCCGACGGCACTCTTGTTGCCGATGGCGATGACTTTCCCGTTTCAGTATCCCAACCACGAACTTCCCGACCTTGCACCACTCATCTTGCTCAACCGGCCGGATCCCGCCGGCAAACTGGCAGAATGGGCCCGCCAATTCGTAGCGCTTGGAAACGGCGCGACGCTTGAGATCTTGAACGCGATGATGGGAGAGATCCGCACGTCGTTTCAATATCAATCCCGGCAAGCACGAGGGACAAACGACCCGGTTCGCACACTGGTGCTCAAAACAGGAAGCTGCCGCGATTTCGCGCTGCTGATGATTGAAGCGTTGCGGTCGCTTGGCTTTGCGGCGCGGTTTGTCAGTGGATATATCCACACCCCCAACCGGGATCAGAATCGCGGCGGTGGTGCCACGCACGCCTGGGTGCAGGTCTATCTTCCCGGCTGCGGCTGGATTGATATCGACCCTACGAACGGCATCTTCGGCAATCGCGATTTGATTACCGTGGCGGTTGCCCGCGATCACACGCAGGCGTCTCCGCTGTCGGGTAATTTCGTCGGCCACCCCTCGGCGTTTCGTTCGATGGCCATTGATGTCTCCGTCGTTCCATTTGAACGGATCCATTTTCGCACGCATGTGGAAGGGTGACGATTACTCTCCCCGCAGGAGCCTTGTCGCCACCGGGTAGAGGCCTTCGTGGCCTAACATGAATACGTGCATGCCGTCACTGCCGAAGAGGGGTTCGAAGGCGTCATCGAGGATGTTGAGGCCGCCGGTGTAGGCGCCAAAGGCCGGCATGACGAGGCGGCGGCCGTTGCCGACGAAGCAGGGGCGGCGGATGGTGTGGCCCAAGCGCGAAAGGCGGGCACAGGGGTGGAGGTGGCCTGAGATTTCGTGGGTGACGGGGGCGGCCGATGGGATGTGGCGAAACGAGATGCCTTCGACGGTCAATGCGTCTTTGACGATGCCGCCGAGGCGGGCTGAGATGGTGCTGTCGTGGTTGCCGGTGATCCAGATCCAGTCGCGGTCTTCCTGGAGGACTGTCAGCGCTTCGTGGTCTTCCACGCTCATGCGTTCGCCGCCGCGTTTGTCGTGGATGCTGTCGCCAAGCGCGATCACGGTGGTCGCGGGGGTGATGTCGAGGGCGGTCGCGAGGCGGGCCAAGGTCTCGCGGGTGTCGTAGGGCGGCAGCATCTGACCTCGCCTAGCGAACGATGAGCCTTTTTCAAGGTGCAGGTCGGCGATGATGAGGGCGTCTTCGGAAGGCCAATAGAGCGCGCCCGACAGGTGGGCGATAAACGCCTTGCCGCAGACGTCGATGGGCTGTTCGCGGAAGTCGTTGGCATCAAGCCGCGTTGTTGGCCGTGTCAGCATACGAGTGCGTTCCCCGTTCCCATTTGTAGGTTGGATTAAGCGGTCCTTACCGCCGTAACCCAACAGCGAGGCAACCCCAGTTCTTGGGTTACGCGCAAGGGCGCTAACCCAACCTACGGATCAGACATTTCTCTCTCCCGTCGCTTCGGCGATTAAATCGTCGCTTGCGCCGCGGAGGATGTCATCGCGTGCCGATCCGTAAACTGCTTCGACGCCGATTTCCAGGAGGATGGGTATGGAGAGCGGCGATACGCGCTGCAATTGCCGGTGATGTATACGCCCTTTGATCCGTCTCAGGAAATCGCCTAAGCGAGCGATGTCGAGCAGGCCGGTTGCTGCGTCGTTCCAAGTGGCTTCGAGCAGAATATGGCCGGGGTCGTGGCGGCGGAGGACGTCGTAGATCAGATCGGTGGACATGGTGACCTGCCGACCGCTCTTTTCCTTGCCGGGGTGGCGACGTTCGATCAGACCGGCGATGACGGCCGAGATGCGGAACGTGCGCTTCATCAGACTTGATTCGGCGAGCCAAGCGTCGAGGTCGTCGCCGAGCATGTCTTCGTCAAACAAGGTTTCGAGCGAGAGCTTGTCGGCGGCCATGAGCGCGGGGAGGTTGCCCAGGCCCCAGACGGCGAGGCCGTAATCGTTGCAGACGAAGCCGAGCGGTTTGCCGCCTGCGCGTTCCAGTCTGCGGGTGAGCAGCATGCCAAGTGTCTGGTGGGCGAGGCGGCCTTCGAAGGGGTAGGCAACGAGGTAGTATTTGCCAGCACGCGGGAAGGTTTCGACGAGGACTTCGTTCTCGTTGGGAATGGTCGAATATTTGGCTTGAAGTTCGAGCCATTCGGCGACGGGGGCCGGTAGTTTGGACCATGAGCCGTGGTCTGCGAGCATGACGCGGACGCGCTGCGCCAAGTGAGTTGAGAGCGGGAACTTGCCGCCGGTGTAGCTTGGCACCATGGGGTCTTTGGCGGTGGCGCGGGAGACGTAGGCTTCGGTTTCGCGCAGGCCTTCGAAGCGGAGGATTTCGCCTGCGAAGACGAATGTGTCGCCGGGTGTCAGTTGGTCTATGAAGTATTCGTCGACCTCGCCGAGGACGCGACCGCCTGTCAGCGGTTTGGCGGCACCTGGCGTGGCCGAGCGCGGACGTCCTAACCGGACCTTGATCATGGGGCTGTCGACGATGGTGCCGACGTTCATGCGGTATTGGTTGGCGAGGCGGGGGTGGGAGAGGCGGAGGGTGCCGTTCTCGCCGGGGCGGAGTTTAGCGTATTGCTCATAGGCGCGGAGCGCGTAGCCACCGGTTGAGACGAAGTCTACGACGCGATCAAAGACGGAGCGGGCGAGGTCTGCATAGGGGGCGGCTGTGCGGATTTCGGCATAGAGGTCATCGGGGCGGAACGGGGCTTGGCAGGCCATGCCGAGGACGTGCTGGCAGAGCACGTCGATGCTGCCTGCGCGCGACAGGATGGCGTCCTGAGCGCCTGCTTGCGCTGCGTCGAGGGCGGCGCGGCATTCGAGGACTTCGAAGCGGTTGGCCGGTACGAGGATTGCCTGGGAGGGTTCATCAAGACGGTGATTTGAGCGCCCAATGCGCTGGATGAGGCGGCTTGCGCCTTTGGGTGCGCCGACGTTGATGACGAGATCGACGTCACCCCAGTCGATGCCGAGGTCGAGGGTCGAGGTTGCGACGACGGCGCGGATTTTGCCTACGGCCATCGCCGATTCCACCTTTTTGCGCTGAGCGGCGTCGAGCGAACCGTGGTGGAGGGCGATGGGCAGGTTCAGGTCGTTGATGCGCCAGAGCTGCTGGAACAGGGATTCTGCCTGCATGCGGGTGTTGACGAAGACGAGCGAGAGTTTGTGGGCGTTGATGGCCGCATAGACGCGGGGAAGCGCATAGTGGGCGGAGTGGCCGGACCAGGGCACGTTGTCTGCCGCTTCGACGATTTCGATGAGGGGCTTTGCGCCACCTTGGATCACGACGAGACCCGAGAGGATTGTCTGGGTGTCTGGCTCGGTTTGCGGGACGAGAAGTGCGCGGAGTTCGGAGGGGCGTGCGACGGTCGCCGACAGGCCGATGCTCAACATCGCGGGGGCGAGTTTGCGCAGGCGGGCGATGTCGAGCGCCAACAGGTCGCCGCGTTTGGATGCGCCCAGCGAGTGCAGTTCGTCGAGGATCAGGGTGTCAAGGTCGGCGAACATATAGGTCGCGTCGGGGTGGCTGAGGAGGAGGGCTAGCTGTTCGGGCGTGGTCAGCAGGATCGCGGGCGGCTTGACGCGCTGGCGGGCGCGGCGGGCAACCGACGTGTCGCCGGTGCGGGTTTCGCGGGAGATCTTGAGGCCGATTTCAGTAAGGGGTGCTTCGAGGTTGCGGGCGACGTCGACGGTGAGGGCTTTGAGCGGCGAGATGTAGAGGGTGTGGAGGCCGGAGCCTTTGCGCTCGGCGCGGGGTTTGGCGAGGGCGACGAGGCTGGGCAGGAAACCGGCGAGGGTTTTGCCCGCTCCCGTGGGCGCGATGAGCAGAGTGGAGCGGCGGTCGCGGGCGGCTTCGAGCAGGGCGAGCTGGTGCAGCCGCGGGGTCCAGCCCCGGGACGCGAACCACGTGAGGAACGCGGGCGGGAGCAGGGTGTGCGCGGGCGGCGCATCCGGTGCGCGGGCAGGGCTTTGCTTGGTGCGGGGAGCAGGGGAGGGCATGTGGATTATTTACGGCGTGCCCGCGTACACGTCCATTTATCATAACACCAATGGCACCGGGCTGATCGGCCCGATGCCATTTGTGTTTGTTAGTGCCGTGAGGGATCAGGGGCAGAACCAGATGGGGCCGACCATGATGCAGCGGCGGTTGCGCCAGTCACTGGGGCGGCGATTGCCGTGGCGATTCCAGCCCGACGGCGCGTTGTTGTAGCGGCGGCCAGGGGTGAAGCGGCGATTGTCATCGCGGTCGCGGCGCATGTGGTTGCGGTCGTTTCGATCTGCGATGAGGGTCAGGGACGCAGCCGTTGAGGTGCGCGCGCCTTCGCTTGCAGCCGAAACCGGGAGGGCTTGGGCCGACGAAAGGGCGAGCAGTGACGCGATGGCCGCTGGGATAAGGATTTTTAGCACGGGGATTGCTCCTATTGAGCGCCTGGTTTTCCGGTCGCTCTGACTTCAGTAGATGGGCGAAACAGCCCGACCCGTGCGGTTGCCCGCGCAGGTACCCCCCGCGGATAGTCTGAGCGACGCTAGGATTGGGCTATTTCGTGAGCGGTAAACTCAGCATCGGGCCGATTGTTCCCGGCGTTGCGCACGGAGGAATTTCGGGGTGCCGATTGAAGTTTGGGCGTGGTATGCCGCATCCATCAGAGCAGATGGAGCATCACATGGATCAGCGGGATTTTACGGGGACCAGCGTTGCGGGGATCGCGCTGCGGCTAGCGGTGATTTCATTGGTGGTCGGGGTGGTGCTTTCGGCGCTGGGGATTAATGCCAACAATCTGTTTTCGTCGCTCAACATGCTGGCGCGGCGAATTTATGATCTCGGGTTTGGGTCCATCGAGTGGTTGGCGCAATACATGATTGTCGGGGCGATGGTCGTGGTGCCGATCTGGCTGGCGGCATGGTTTTTGGGAGGGTTGCGCACCCGCCGCGATTGAGGCTGCGGGACAATCCGGTTCCGTGCCAAAATGATCCGTCAGCTGTCTCAAATTGCTCTTGCGTGTGCGGTGTTGATGCTGCCCGTGCGTGCCGATCCAGCGCCCGTTGCGCGGCGGCTGCCGGTTTATGACGAACTGGCGGACGCTCATCGCGATGTGATGGCCGCCGTCAGGCAGGCCGCCGACGAGAAAAAGCTAGTGCTGGTGGTGTTTGGGGCCAATTGGTGCCCGGATTGCCGGGCGTTCGATGAAGACATGAATGCCGCCGATCTGGGGAGCTTGCTCGCCGAGCACTACGTGGTGGTGAAGGTCGATGTTGGCCGGTTCAAGAAGAATCTCGATGTGGCGGCTCGTTATGGGATGCGGCTGAGGAAGGGAATTCCCGCGGCGGTTGTGGTGTCTGCTGAGGATAAGGCGCTTTTGCTGGTCGAGGCGTGGCGGCTCAGCGCGGTGCGCCAGGAAGGCCGGGCCAAGGTGGTCAGGTATTTCGATGCGGCGTTGATCCCGGAAAAGAGGGCGCTGCTCAATCAATAGCTTCTTGTGCCTCACGCGTCATGCCGCTCCGGCGTCGATGCACTGCATCACGGGGCGATGACGCGGCGCTCGCGCCGGGTCAATTTGCTCCCCTGCGGCCTGCGGCCGTCTCGGTTTTGGTTCGGCGGTTGAGATACTCAATTCTTCTTCGGGGTCAGGGCGCAGTAGCTGATGCCTTGGACGCGCATGCGGCTTTGAAGGGTCGAGGCGCGCCGCGCGATGGCGGGGTTGGGGTCGGAGGCGTCGCGCGCGATGGGATTGGGCAATGAGACGGCGAGGAGCGCCGCTTCGCGCTCGGTCAACTGGCTGGCCGGTTTGCCGTAGTAGTACTGAGCTGCGGCTTGCGCACCGAACACGCCGGGTCCCCATTCGGCAATGTTGAGATAGACTTCGAGGATGCGCTTTTTCGGCCAGAGTGCTTCTATGGCGAGGGTCAGTGGAACTTCCAGGCCTTTGCGAATGTAGCTCTTGCCGTTCCACAGGAACAGGTTTTTGGAAAGCTGCTGGGTGATGGTGCTGGCACCGCGGCCGTAGTTTTCCGTCGAACGCATGGCGGCGCGGATTTCGCCGAAGTCGAAGCCCCAGTGGCGGCAGAACTTGCCATCCTCGGACGTGATTACGGCGCGGCGCAGGTTGGTGGAAATCTGCTCCAGTGACACCCAGTCGTGCTGCAAGGTCTGGCCGCCGAGGCGCTGGGTCAGCATCAGCATGGACTGCGGTGGATTGACGTAGCGGAAGGCGGCGATCAACACGAGAACGGTCACGAACCAGGCCACGAAGGCAATGGCGGCAAAGCGCGCGGCGGCGGCTGCCGCTCGGGACGCGCGGCGAAGCAGGGACGGTGCGGGTTCGGCTGGTTTTCTCGTAGGTGGCGGGCTCTGGGCAGGTGAATGAGGGGCAGGACGCGCGCTTGGTGCGACGAAGGGCGTGAAGATTGGTGCGGGCGGTGCCAGGGACGCTGTTTGGACCAGGGCAGGAGCGGTTTGGTTTGTGGCTGTGGGGATGATCGAGGGGGCTTGGAGGTGCTGTCGTTCTGGCTGGGGCGGGTCGATCCTGACGGGCACAGGCGGGCGTGTTGGCTCGGGCAGCACCTTGATGAGCGACGTCAGTTCGAATTTGGTTGCGGGTTGTGGTTCGGTGGCAGACTGAGCGGAGGATGGAAATGCCCGGGTGAACGAGGGCATGGTTGCTGGTGAAGATTTTATGTTTGGTGCGGGCGCTGGCGTTGCCGGTTGGGCAGGCGCGAACATTTCTGCCCCGCCAGTTTCAACGCCCGAGAGGCTGCCGTCGTGGCTGTGCTTCTCATCCACCGATGCTATATCCCACCCAAGAGCCGCTTGCAGTGCGAGCTTGGCTCGTACATTCGAAAATCCCATTCAGGGCTAACGCGGCTCAGTTCGAACTTCAAGTGCCCCAAGGTAACACCCCGATGACTCTCGATCTGTCCGCTGGTTCCGCCTTTGCAAACCGGCTCGCTAACGCTGCCGGTCTGGTGGAGCAGCGCCTTGCGGTGCATTTGGACCATACGGGGCCGACATATCACGGCGGCATGCCTGCACCGCCCGAGCGGCTGACGGCTGCGATGCGGCACGCGGTTCTGAGCGGGGGGAAGCGGTTCCGGCCATTTCTGGTGATTGAAAGTGCCGCACTTTTTGGCGTTTCCGCCGAAGCGGCGCTCGATACGGCGGCGAGCTTGGAATGTCTGCATTGTTACTCGCTGGTGCATGACGATCTGCCCGCGATGGACAATGACGATTTGCGGCGCGGGCGTCCAACGGTGCACAAGCTTTATGACGATTGGACGGCGATCCTGGCGGGAGATGGGCTGCTGACGCTGGCGTTCGATATTCTGGCGCGGCCTGCGACGCATGCGAACCCGGCGGTGCGCGCTGAGCTTGTGCTGGCAATGGCTCGGGCGGCGGGGCCGGGCGGAATGGTTGGCGGGCAGGCGTTCGATCTCAAGGCGGACAAGCTGGGTGTTCCAGCGATTGCGACTGCGCAACACATCCGGCGGTTGCAGGCAATGAAGACGGGTGCGTTGATTACCTATGGCGCCGAGGCGGGCGCGATTTTGGGTCAGGGGCGTGCGGAGGAGCGGGCGGCGCTGAAGGCGTATGGCGATCAACTGGGGTTCGCGTTTCAGATTGCCGACGATCTGCTCGACGCGCAGGGCGATGCAGCCACTGTCGGCAAGGCGGTCGGCAAGGATGAGGCTGCTGGCAAGGCGACGCTTGTTTCGCTGATGGGGCTTGACGCTGCGCGGGCGGAGCTGGAAGCGGCAGAGCGGGCCGCGATTGCTGCGCTCGCGCCGTTTGGAAACCGCGCGGCGATCCTTGCCGAGGCGGCGGCGTTCGTGCGGATGCGGCGGAGTTAGATCGAGGCAATTTACAAAACCGGCACCCAACGCAATTGCGCGGGTGCCGGGATATTCGGGCCCGAAAAGTTGCCCGAAATCGTTTAGTTCGCCTTCGAGCCGACTTCCTTTTTCGGCAGCGCCATTGCGACGCCGACGGTCTTGCCTTCCTTCACTGCGGTGCCAACGTAACGGCCTTTTTCGTCACGGATGAGCTCCGACACATTGGAGTACCCTTGCGACAGAAGAATCTGGCGGACAGTCTGGGCGTTGGCGTCTGCGGTGAGCTTTGCAGCCTCGACACTCGCGGCGGGGGCAGCGGGTGAGGCGGCTTGGTCGGCCGCGAGGGCTTGGCCCGACAGGCCAGCGGCGAGAGCAGCGGCGAGATAGAGAGCGCTTTTCATTGTCAAATTCCTTAGGTTTTGTCGGATTGCCGATCCGAATAAGATCGTTCCAGGCATCGTATTTCGACCCCCACGATACGAGACAGGTAGTGCTGGGCGGAGATCACCGCCACTCACGATCTCGGGGGACGCTGAGCGCGTTGTGTGAATGCGCGTGATATGAATTTCGGGGTTGGGCGGAACATTACGCAGGGGCAATGTTTGAACTCGAATTGTGCGATTGATTTCAAGCTCTTACGTTAGGCATAGGTCATCTCGCCGATGTGATGCTGCTGTGATCGGCATCACGGCTGCAGTGCGCGCAATTGCAAAAAAAAGCCCGCTGGTGTGTTTCCACACGCCAGCGGGCAATGCCGTGACGGGCGGCCTCAGTCATCGTCGAGGTCGATCGGGAGCGCTGGACCGGGAAGGATGATGACGCGGCGGCAGCCGTCATCCTCGTAGCAGATGATGGCGGACCGGGCCTGGGCTGGGGCGACGGCGATCAGGGCGACGGCCAGCGCGGCGATGGCCGTCAGGGCTTTGGTTGCTTTCGTCATACGTCAGTCTCCCGGTGTTCATCCCGCGCCGGTTTGGCCTGGGTTGAGTGGAGAATTGCCGATCATGGGCTCTGGCGCTGTGCCGGCGGGAACAGGCTCGTTGCTTTGCGCGTCATCGCCCCGCGATGCTTCGCATCGACGCCGCGTCGCTTCTGCAAAGAAGCGCCAGTCGGCGCGGCAACCCCACGTGCGGATACCAAACCGCACACGTCCGTACTTATGCGGTTTGGTATTACAACCGTTTCAGCATCTCGGCTTTTTTGGTTTCGTATTCGGTGTCGGTGAGGATGCCTTTGCCGTGGAGGTCGGCGAGCTTTTCAAGAAGGCCGAAGATCTCGTTGGAGGAGACGTGGGGCTGGGCGTTGTGGCTGGGATTTGGGTTCGGGGTGGCTGGGGGCAGCGGGTCGAGGATCACAGGAGCGGGAGCCCAGGTGTTCGCTGGCTTCGGTGCCGGGGCTGGATTGGTCTGGAACGCAGGCGCGTTGCTGTTTGAGGTCGAGAACGACGTGTTCGATGTGTTCTGGCTGTAGTTGTTGTCCATGATCTGCGGCAGGTCGGCGACGCGGACGAGGCCATACTGGCTCGTGAAGGTGATCGACTGGTCGCCGCTTTGCTGCTGGCCGAAGCCGCCGATCTGATGATCGAGCGTGTTGTAGACGGTCACTTGGCCGCCCTGGTCGATGGCGAGGCGGTGGGCGTTCGGGAAGTAGGCGTAGCGCAGATTGTTCTGCGAGCCGGTCGATCCGGCCATGCCGAGGTCAGATGGCCACCAATTGTTCGACCTGTTGGGGACGAACAGGCTCGTGCCCGCGCCGCTGTTCATGCCGCTGCCCATACCGCCGCCGCTGCTCTGCTGCTGGGAGTTTCCACCCGACTGGCCTTGCCAGCCGCCGCCCTGGGACTGGCTTTGGCTCTGGGCGGGGACGGCGAAAAGGGGCTGGCCCTGGATGAGGGTCGAGAGTTCCTGGCACAGCGAGGCGACGCGGCCCTTGAGGTAGTTGTTGAACATGTCGCCGATCATGGTCATGCCGCCCGACGACCATTGGCCCATGCCGCCGAATTCGTTGTGGTTGAATTGAGCCTGATTGCCGTAGCCGGCCGAGACTGCCAGGAGCATCGTCAGTACGGCGTCGCTGGAGAAGCCGTGACGTTGCGCTACGCCATCGACGATCCGGCGGCCTTCGTCGGTCAACTGTTGCATCGCGGTGGTCCTCATATTGGTCTGTGTGCGCCGGGAGGGCGAATTTCCTAGATGTTGGGTAACACGGCGGCACAGGTGGCGATACGAACTAGACTGCAGGAACCGCATACAGTCCGTTATTTAAGCCGCGCGGAAGAGTTTGACGGCTTCGTCGCGCTCGAAGAGGTAGAGCAGCCAGCGCAGGGCCTGGCCGCGCGGACTGGCGAGGTCCGGGTCCTTGGTCAGGATCAGTTGGGCGTCGTCGCGGGCGATTTCGATGAGATCGGCGAGGCCTGGGACCTCGGCGACGCGGAACCCCGGATCACCCGACTGCCGCGAGCCCATGACTTCGCCGCCGCCGCGCAGCTCCAGGTCTTTTTCGGCGATGAGGAAGCCGTCTTCGCTTTCGGTCATCATCTTGAGGCGTTCGGTGGCGGTTTTGCCGAGCGGTTCGTCGTGGAGCAGGAGGCAGTAGCTTTGGCGGTCGCTGCGGCCGACCCGGCCACGGAGCTGGTGGAGCTGGGCTAAGCCGAAGCGTTCGGCGTGTTCGATCACCATGATCGTTGCGTTGGGTACGTTGACGCCGACTTCGATGACGGTTGTGGCGACGAGGATCTGGAGGCGGCCAGCCGAGAACTCCGCCATGACGGCGTCCTTTTCGGTGCCCTTCATACCGCCATGGAGCAGGCCGGCGACGGGGCCTAGAACCTGGGTCAGGTGGGCGTGGCGGGCTTCCGCGGCGGCGAGGTCGGAGACGTCGGACGTTTCGATGAGCGGGCAAACCCAATAGATCTGCGCGCCCTGAGATACGGCGCGGCGCAGGCCGTCGATCACGTCTTCCAGACGATCAAGCGACGGCGAGGTGGTCTTGATCGGTTTGCGGCCTGCGGGCTTTTCGGTGAGTTTGCTGACCTCAAGGTCGCCGTATTGGGTCATGAGCAGCGTGCGCGGGATCGGGGTTGCGGTCATCGCCAGCACGTTGACGCCGCCGTTGCCTTTTTCCTGCAAGGCCATGCGCTGGTGGACGCCGAAGCGGTGCTGTTCGTCGATGACGGCGAGGGCAAGATCGCGGAATTCGACGTCGGGGGTGAACAGGGCGTGGGTGCCGATGAGGATGTCGAGTTCGCCCGCTTTCAGGCGTTCGAGCAGGTCCTTGCGGATGCGGCCTTTTTCGCGGCCCGTGAGTAAGCCGAGGCGGAGGCCTGCCTTTTCAGCGAGCGGGTACATGCCTTCGGCGTGCTGGCGGGCGAGGACTTCGGTCGGGGCCATCAACGCTGCCTGGGCACCGGTTTCGACGGCGTTGGCCATGGCCATCAATGCAACCACGGTCTTGCCTGAGCCGACGTCGCCTTGCAGCAGGCGTTGCATGCGCTGATCGGTGGCGAGGTCGGCGTCGATTTCCTTGAGGGCCTCGACTTGGGAGCCGGTGAGCGTAAAGGGCAGAGACTTGATGACGCGCGAGCGGATTCGGCCGTCGCCTGCGATGCTGCGTCCGCTCTGGTTTCGCTTTTGCGAGCGCATGATGAGGAGGGCGAGTTGGCCTGCGAGCAGTTCGTCGTAGGCGAGGCGTTGCCAAGGGCCGCCGCCAGGCGAGATGTCAGCGCCATCCACGACGCGGTGAAGGCGTAGCAAGGAGGAGGCGAAATCAGGCCAGCCTTTGGAGGCGAGAAATGCGGCGTCCTGCCATTCGGGCATGCGGGGGACAAGATCGACGGCTTGGCGCGCGGCTTTGGTCAGGAGCTTGTTCGAGAGGCCTGCGGTCAAGGGGTAGACGGGTTCCAGTAATGGGAGATCGCCGCGATGATCGGGGGAGACCATGTAGTCGGGGTGGACCATCTGCAGCGTTTCGCCGAAGCGCTCGACGCGGCCCGAGACGAAGCGGGTTTCGCCTTCGGGGAGCTGGCCTTCGACGAAGCTGCGGTGGATGCGGAAGAAGATCAGCTCCAGGCGGCCGGTGTCGTCTTCGCACAGGACCTTATAGGGGGCTTTGGTGTTGCCGCGCGGGGCGGGTTTGTGCTTCAGCACGCGGACTTCCAAAGTCGCGATGGTGCCGGGGATGGCATCGGCGACGGTGGGCTGGGCGCGCCGGTCGATGATGCCGGTGGGCATGTGCCAGAGCAAATCGAGCACGCGCGGTTCGGCCACGCCTGCCGACAAGTTCAGGACCTTACTCAGCAGCTGCACCATGCGCGGGCCGACGCCGTTGAGGCTTTCGACCGACGCAAACAACGGTGTCAGTTCAAAGGGCCGCATACGGTGGTGGGTGCTTTCATGTGAGGGCGTGCCGGGATTGGTTTAGTGTTTACGCGGCATGTTGGGTCGCCCGCAACCGTGCGCTTCGCGCTCGGGCTACCGCCCGAACCCGTTTGGGGGAACGAGTTCCCCCAAACCCCCTCCCTTTTTAAGACTTTATTGGGATTCCATTGACTTAGGATCCGCCGCGCAGTTCACTGCCTTCGCTGTATTTGGAACAATCGGCCAGGAGTGTGTCATGACGGGGACGCTGAAGGGGCTGCTGGTGATTGGTGCGGCGGGTTTAATTTCGTTGGGGTTCGCGCCCGCAGTTGAAGCAGGGCAGCCGTGGTCGTGCGTGTGCAAGGGCAAGCCTAAGCGCTATATTGCGTCCACGCACATGTGCGAAAAAGAACTGCACAAACGGTCCAAGAGGCCGGTGGCGAATGGTTTCAAGCTACTGGTTCCAGCATGTACGCGGGCGCAGTTCATCGCCTGGAACGCGCGCGCTTGTAAGGTGCACGGTTGCAGGCCGCCGAAGTTCTGAGGTGGGGTGGGCGGTTTGACCACTGGCGGGTGGGCGTGCCGATGCTTATAAATCAGATTGCGTGACGGGGTGGCAGCGATGCCGCCCCGCTCTTGGCGTTTCGGGTGACGCCTCCGCGTAACGGGTCAGCGAGGGACTGGATTAATGACGGATGAGATCGAACTACGCCGCCGCCGTGCGGCTTACAGGGCCGCTCACCGGGGCACTAAGGAAATGGACATCATGATCGGGCGCTATGCGGCGGCGATGCTGCCTGAGATGAGCGATCCGGCGCTGGCGCGTTTCGAAGCGTTCATCGCGCTGCCCGATCCCGAGCTGCAAAGGTGGCTGCTGACAGCGGAGGAAACTGCTGCCCCCGCCTTCACTGCGCTGGTCGCCGAGATGCGGAAGTTTCACGGGCTGTGAAGCGGCCGTGCGTTTACATTCTCGCGAGCGCACCGAACGGCACGTTGTACGTTGGTGTCACGAGCGATTTGGTAAAGCGGATGGCGGAGCACACGCAGGGGATGCTGGAGGAGTTTACGAAAAAATACGGCGTCAAAACACTCGTGTATTGCGAAATGCACGAGTCGATGGACAAAGGCATTTTTCGAGAGAAGCAGATCAAGGAATGGAAGCGGCTTTGGAAAATCCGTTTGATCGAAGGGATGAACCCCGAGTGGAAAAACCTCTTTGATCCTGACACATGTGAGATCGCGTTTGGCTCTGCGGATTTGGGTGCACCGGATCGAGAGTAGAGTTTCACTGAGATATGCTTGGGTCCCGGCCTTCGCCGGGACCCAAGCGAGCCAATTTTGAATGACGAGCGTAATCACGGCTGACGGCCAAACTAATCCATGCAACGCAAAGAACTTCGATTTGACCATGACAACGCCGGTGCAGACGCGGACTGATATTATTCTTTCGGGGGCACCCGAAGGGCTTGATGCACTCGTGCTGGCGCGGCTGGTCGAGGAGGGGAATGACGGCGCGAAGGCGGGGCTGATCGTCCATATTGCGCGCGATGATCGCAGGGTGGATGCGCTGGAGACCGCACTGGCGTTCTTTGCGCCTAAAACCAAGGTGGTGGCGTTTCCGGCCTGGGATACGGTGCCGTATGACCGCGTGGGGCCTAATACCGAGATTGTCGCCAAGCGCATTACGGCACTGGCTCGTTTGACGCTGTCGTCGCGAAAAGAGCCGACGATTGTGCTGACGACCGTCAACGCGGTGCTGCAGCGGATTGCGCCGCGTGCGTTCGTGCGGGAGGCCTTGAAGCCGATCGCGCCCGGGCAGCGGATGGATTTGAACCGGCTGGCCAAGCGGTTGACGTTATCCGGGTTCGTGCGGGTCGGGCAGGTGATCGAGCCGGGTGAATTTGCGGTGCGCGGCGGGATTGTCGATCTATATCCTCCGGGGCGAACGTCGCCCATTCGATTGGATTTCTTTGGCGATACGCTCGAAAGCATCAAGTCGTTTGATGCCGAGACGCAGCGGACGACGAAGCCGTTGCAGAAGTTCGTGCTGATGCCGATCAGCGAAGTTGCGTTTGGCGATGGGCCGACTGCGCTGTTTCGTTCGCGTTATATCGCTCTGTTTGGGGGCGCGGCGGCGGGTGAAGATCCGCTGTATGAGGCGGTGAGTGCGGGCGGGCGCTATCAGGGCATGGAGCACTGGCTGCCGCTGTTTCATGACAAGTTAGAGACGCTGTTTGACTACGTGCCGGGTGTGCCGGTGTCGTTCGATCATCTGTGCGATCAGGCGATTGCCGAGCGGTTCGTGCAGATTCGCGAGCATTACGAGGCGCGGGTCGATGCGCAGGAAGCGGCGAATTTCGGCGCACCGCCGTACAAGCCGGTGCCGCCCGATCAGATGTTTCTCGACGGCGCGGCGTGGGGTGCGGCGCTCAAGGATCACGTGGTGCGGCGGCTGTCGCCGTTCGAGCTCGATCCGGGGCCGAACGTGCGGACTTGGCGCGGAAAGCACGGGCGCACGTTCGCGCTGGAGCGGCAGAACCCGGATCTCAACGTATTCGATGCGGTCAACACGCATATCCGGCTGCTGCAGGCCGATCACCGGCGGGTGATCGTGGCGGCGTGGACGCAAGGCGCGCGGGAACGGTTGTCGCATCTTCTGACCGAGCACGGCCTGAAGAAAATCCACAAGGTTGAGAGCTACGCGGACGCGCTGGCCTTGCCGGGTGATGCGACGGCGCTGGCGGTGCTTGGACTCGAACAGGGGTTTGAGACGCCTGAGATCGTCGTGATCGGCGAGCAGGATATTCTGGGCGACCGCATGGTTCGTCCGCGCCGGAAAGCGCGCAAGGCAACCGACATTTTGACCGAAGCGTCGAGCATGACGGTAGGCGATCTGGTCGTGCATGCCGATCACGGGATCGGGCGGTTCCAGGGGCTCAAGACGATCACGGCACTGGGCGCTGCGCACGATTGCGTCGAACTGCATTATGCAGGCGGTGATAAGCTGTTTTTGCCGGTTGAAAACATCGAGCTGTTGTCGCGCTATGGGTCGGACGGCGGGGATGCACAACTTGACAGGCTGGGAGGGGCGGCGTGGCAGTCGCGCAAAGCGCGGCTGAAGCAGCGTCTGCAGGAGATGGCAGCCGAACTCATCAAGATCGCAGCGTTGCGGCAGCTCAAGGAAGCGCCGGTCATTATGCCGCCGGCGCGGGAGTATGAGGAGTTTGTGGCGCGGTTCCCGTATGAGGAGACCGAGGATCAGCTGGCGTCGATCGAGGCCGTGCTGGGCGATCTGGCGTCGGGCAAGCCGATGGACCGGCTGGTGTGCGGCGACGTCGGGTTTGGCAAGACCGAGGTTGCAATGCGGGCCGCATTTGCCGGGGCTTTGAATGGATTCCAGGTGGCGGTCGTGGTGCCGACGACCCTGCTCGCGCGGCAGCATTACCGCTCGTTTGCCAACCGATTTGCCGGGTTGCCGCTCAAGGTGGCGCAGGCGTCGCGATTGGTGCCAGCAAAGGAGCTTGCCGAAGTCAAGCAGGGGATGGCGGACGGAACCATCGACATCGTGATCGGGACGCACGCGCTGCTGTCGAAGTCGGTCGATTTCAAGCGGCTGGGGTTGCTGGTTATCGACGAGGAGCAGCATTTCGGCGTTGGCCACAAGGAGCGCTTGAAGCGGCTGCGCGAAGACGTGCATGTGCTGACGCTGACGGCGACGCCCATCCCGCGCACACTGCAACTCGCTTTGACCGGGGTGCGCGAGCTGTCGCTCATCACCACGCCGCCGGTGGACCGCCTTGCTGTGCGCACGTACATCTCGCCGTTTGATCCGGTGATTTTGAAAGAGGCGCTGCGGCGCGAGCGCTATCGTGGCGGACAGACGTATTATGTGTGTCCGCGATTGGCCGATCTTGACGAGGTGGCGGAATTTCTGGCGGAGGCGGCACCGGAGTTGCGAATCGCGCGGGCGCACGGCCAGTTGCCGCCGACCGAGCTTGAAGACATCATGACGGGCTTTTACGAGGGCCGGTATGACGTGCTGTTATCGACGGCCATCGTGGAGTCCGGGCTCGACGTGCCGAATGCGAATACGCTGATTGTGCATCGCGCGGACATGTTCGGTTTGGCGCAGCTCTATCAGTTGCGCGGGCGCGTGGGGCGTTCCAAAACGCGCGCGTATGCCTACTTCACGACGCCGGCCAACAAGGTGCTGTCGGAGGGGGCGGAAAAGCGGCTCAAAGTGTTGCATTCGCTCGATCAGCTTGGGGCAGGGTTCTCGCTGGCCAGCCACGATCTCGATATTCGCGGTGGGGGCAATCTGCTCGGCGAAGAGCAATCCGGGCATATCCGCGAGGTTGGGTTCGAGCTGTATCAGTCGATGCTGGAAGATGCGGTGTCGAAGCTCAAGGGTGGCGATTTCAACGATGGCGATACCTGGAGTCCGCAGATTTCCATCGGTACATCCGTGCTGATTCCGGAAACATACGTCGCCGATCTGCCGTTGCGGCTGACGCTGTACCGGCGCTTGTCGAACCTGGAAACGCGCGCGGAGATCGACGATTTCGCCGCAGAACTGGTGGACCGGTTCGGGCCACTGCCGGAGGAAGTCACGCATCTGATGGACGTGGTCGAGATCAAAGGGCTGTGCCGGACGGCGCACATCGGCCAGCTCGATGCCGGGACGAAGGGGGCCGTGGTCGGTTTCCACAAGAAGACGTTCCCCAATCCGCAGGGGCTCGTGGAACTCGTCGCCAAATCGCGTGGAGCGGTCAAGATACAGCCGGATCAGAAGATCGTGTTTCGCGGCGATTGGGATATGCCGGAAGCGCGCTTGAAAGGCGTGCGGGCGCTCGCTCAGCAGTTGGCAGTGTTGGCGGGCGCTGGAAAGAAGGCCGCGTGATCGGGTCTTGCAATAACACTTGGCACAGCGGTTGTGCTGGTCGTTGCGGCGCTGACTATGGCTCGTGCATGTGCTACAGATGATGCGCTAGGAGCTAGCCATATGTCTATCGTCGGCATCAATTATGAGAAGCTGAAACTCGCGAGCCCGGAAACGGCGCGTGAAGTCCTGAAGTACCTTGAGATATTAGAGAATAGCGGAAAACCGCCAGTGGTCGCGTCGCATCAGAACTGGACCAACGTCGTCGCGACGCTGCCCGGTAAGACTGGCTTGTCAGGTGATCCTCTCGAAATTCAGCATCGGTTGCGGGCGGAATGGGACCGGTCGTGAGCCTGCGATTTCTGCTCGATACCAACATTATTATCGGTCTTGATAATGGAAATGCTGCGGCGTTTGCCAAGATCGCGAACCGGTAAGCACACCCGGAATTTTGTGCGGTCAGCCAGATCACACGGATGGAGTTGCTCAGTTTTCATGGGCTTGAGGCCACTGAAGAAGACCGAATGAAGGCACTGCTTGGTGCGGTCACTGTGATTGATCTTGATGAGGCCGTTGAGCAGCAAGCGATTGTGCTGCGGAGACGGCTACGCCTCAAACCTCCCGACGCAATTGTTGCTGCCACGGCCAAAGTTCACGGGCTGGAGTTGCTGACGCTGGATGAGCCACTGGCCGAAAAGATCTCGAAGACCTGAGAAGAGTGGGGGCTGGAAGGAAGGCGGCGTGATCAGCCCGTGGGTTTGATCTGGGTTGCGAGGGCGGCGGCGGCCTTTTCGGCAACGGATTTGATCGCGGCAGGCGAAATGCTGGTCCAGGGCGAACCGCCCGCAGTCGCACCTTCGCTGGTGACTTCGTCGGCGGCGCGGTTGACGCGGTTGCCGGTTTTGTCGATCACGTCCCAGTTGTAGGCGAGCGACACTTTGTTGTTGCTGTTGGAGGCAATGAAATTTCCGCGCAGCACATAGTCGCCTTTTGCCGAGGGCTCGACGAGCAGGGCTATCTTACGCGACCACGTGGCGTGGTTTAACTCGCGAGTCAGGGCTTCGATGAAGGCAGCGGGCGGACCGTTGATTGGAGCCAATGCAACGACGAGGACGGTCGTGTTTGGAGGCTGATTGGCGGCCGGCTTTACGTTTTCTGGGCCGGGCAACATTGATGAAAGAGACGTGTTGGAGCATCCTCCGAGCGCACCGGCTGCTGCTATCGTCAGCACTGCTGCGAACGGCGAGAGATATCGAGATGATGCTGTCCGCACTAAGTCACGCTCCGGAATGCAATTTCTCGCCGGCTGCTTGCATATCATGCCGATCGCCCCGGTTCTAGATTGCTTCAATCAAGGTTGAAATGCTTGACATTACAATGTGGCGAAACGTGAAGCGACATTTGCATAGCCGGGAAAGCCTGTTAGTTACCGGTGACGATTGGGCTCATGGCCAACGGGGTTGCCTGTGGCATGGTCCGATCAGATTTGAATTACGGCGGATGGGGGACGTGGTGGCAGCTACAATCGGGATGGGCCGTTTGATGACCTCCGGCTGCGATTTGTGTGCCCGTTGCGCTGGCACCGAGCCCGAGCTTGCGATGCAGGCCAAGAAAGCCTGAGGATCCAAGTCATGGCACGCAACTATAATAGTCAAAAGCGCATTCTGGTGACGGGCGGTGCTGGGTTTTTGGGCTCGCATCTGATCGACCGGCTGCTGGCCGAAGGGCACGATGTGCTCTGCGCGGATAATCTTTTCACCGGAACGAAGCGCAACCTGGATCATCTTCACTCGCATCCGCGCTTCGAATTCATGCGGCACGACGTGACGTTTCCGCTGTTTGTCGAAGTGGACGAGATTTACAATCTGGCGTGTCCGGCTTCGCCCATCCACTATCAGCACGATCCGGTGCAGACGACGAAGACGTCGGTGCATGGCGCGATCAACATGCTGGGGCTCGCCAAGCGGTTGCGATGCCGGATTTTCCAGGCCTCGACCAGCGAAGTCTACGGCGATCCGTCGGTGCATCCCCAGACGGAGGATTACTGGGGGCACGTCAATCCGATCGGCATCCGATCGTGTTACGACGAGGGCAAGCGGTGCGCCGAGACGCTGTTCTTCGACTATCACCGCCAGCACAAGCTCGACATCAAGGTGGCGCGGATTTTCAATACGTACGGGCCGCGCATGCACCCAAACGACGGGCGCGTGGTGTCGAATTTCATCATGCAGGCGTTACGCAACGAGCCGATCACGCTGTATGGCGATGGCCAGCAGAGCCGGTCGTTCTGTTTTGTCAGCGATCTGGTCGACGGGTTCATCCGCTTGATGGATTCCGAACCGGGATTTCCTGGGCCGGTCAATCTGGGAAATCCCAACGAATTCACGATGAGACAGCTTGCGGAGCAGGTGATCGCGCTGACGGGGTCGAAGTCTACAGTGGTGCATCTGCCGTTGCCGGCGGATGATCCGCGTCAGCGGCAGCCGGACATTTCGCTGGCGCGCGAGAAATTGGGTTGGACGCCAAAGGTCGAGCTTGCCGAGGGGTTGCAGCATACGATCACTTATTTCCGCGAGTTCGTTTGATGCCTATTCCAGAGCCGCTTGCGCCCCGTGTTGCAATCTCGTGGAACGGCTTGCCGCAATATGCGGCGCGCGAGATCCGCGTTGCCATCGACCGGATCGGGCGTGATTGCATCGTGGTCGGATCCAAACCAGCCGTGCCGGTGGAAGGCATGGAGCGGGTGCTCGGGTGCCCGGTTCATTGGGTCGCTGCGGACAAGCCAGTGACGTGGGCGTCGCTGGGGCATGCGGTCCCCGGCATCTTCGTGCAATCGGGCTGGTCGTATCCGGCTTTTTCAGCGCTGGGTGCTGAGGTCAAGGCCAAGGGCGGTCGTGTCATCGGGCTGTCGGATGCCAATTGGCGCGGAAACTTCCGTCAGGTGGTGCTCGGGCCTGTCGCGTTTCGCGTGCGGCACAAGTCGTACTTCGATGCCATGATAGTGCCTGGGGCGCAGGGTGCCCGGTTGATGGCATGGTTTGGGATGCCTAAGGCCAAGGTTCATACTGGCATGTATGGGGCCGACCCCTCGTTGTTTCGCGGTGGGCCGCCGCTCGCTGAACGTCCTAAGACGTTTCTTTTTGTCGGTCAGTTCATTGCACGCAAGGATGTGCTGGGGCTCGCGCGCGCATTTGTGCGGTTCAGCGCGTCGCATCCTGAGTGGAGCCTGCGGATCTGTGGGGGTGGTGCGCAGAAGGCGCTGATTCCGGCTCACCCGAAGATCACCGTTGAGGATTTCGTGCAGCCCGAGCAACTCGCTCAGCGGTTTTTCGAAGCGCGGTTTTTCGTGCTGCCGTCGCTCGTCGAAGCGTGGGGGCTGGTGGTTCACGAAGCAGCGTCTGCTGGTTGCGGCCTGGTGCTGAGCGACGCCATCGGCAGCGCAGATGATCTTTCGACGACTGCGAATGCTGTGCGGTTCAAGGCCGGGAACGAGGACGATCTGCTGCGGGCGTTGCACGACGCGGCGGCGTTCGATTCGGCGCGGCTTGCCGCGGCGGAAGCGGTGTCGCGTGGACTTGCGGCGGACTTTGGCCCGGAACGGTTTGGACGTGAGGTCGCCGGATTGGTGGAGCATTTCACGCGCGAACTTCGCGGGAAGCAGGGAGCGTAAATTCGTGAAGACAGTCATTCTCGCCGGCGGGCTTGGCACGCGATTGTCGGAAGAAACTCAGCTGCGGCCAAAGCCCATGGTCGAAGTCGGCGGGCGGCCGTTGCTGTGGCACATCATGAAGATGTATTCGGCCCACGGCATCAATGACTTTGTCGTGTGCTGTGGATACCGTGGCTACGTCATCAAAGAGTATTTCGCTAATTACTTCCTGCACATGTCGGATGTGACTTTCGATATGCAGAACAACGCCATGGAGGTTCATCAGCGCAAGGCGGAGCCGTGGCGTGTGACGCTCGTCGATACGGGCGAGGCGACAATGACGGGCGGCCGATTGAGGCGTGTGGCGGACTATCTATCCGATGACGAGCCGTTTTGCTTCACGTATGGCGACGGTCTTGCCGATATTGATATTACCGCTGAACTTGCGTTTCATAAGGGCCATGGCAAATTGGCGACAATTGCCGCCGTGCAGCCGCCGGGCCGCTACGGGGCGCTCGTCATGAGCAAGTCAGTGGTGTCGGGTTTTTCGGAAAAGCCGCGCGGTGACGGCGGGTTCATCAACGGCGGATTCTTCGTGCTTTCGAAGGCGTGCATTGGCCTCATCGCAGAGGACAAGACGGTCTGGGAAGACGCTCCCCTCAAGCGGCTCGCCAGCGATGGCGAACTGATGGCGTTTACGCACAATGGGTTCTGGCAACCGATGGATACGCTGCGTGAAAAGAACCTACTTGAAGACTTGTGGACTTCAGGCAAAGCACCCTGGAAGACGTGGTGAGCTGCATGAGCGCCGTTCGGTCCAGTGGGCGTTTTGATGTCGTTGGAACGGCGATCGCCGGGCTCAATGTGCTGGTGCGCAAGCCGGTCGGGGATGCGCGCGGAAGTCTTGAGCGCATGTTTTGTGCGAGCGATCTGACCGAGTGGACCGGCGGGCAAGCGATCGCGCAGATCAACAGGACGGTGACGCGGGAACCGGGTGCTGTGCGCGGGCTGCACTTTCAGTATCCGCCGCATGCCGAGACAAAGTTCGTGAGCTGCTTGCGCGGCGCGGTTTTCGATATTGCTGTGGATATCCGGTGGGGATCGCCGACATTTCTGCACTGGCATGGCGAAATTCTGGATGAAGAAAACCGGCGAACGCTTGCTATTCCACGCGGATTTGCCCACGGATTTCAGTGCCTGAAGGAAAACTGCGAATTGCTGTATTTTCATACGGCAGCTTACAAGGCGGAAGCCGAGAGCGCGCTCAATGTGCGCGATCCGCGCTTAGCTATCGCTTGGCCGCTGCCGGTTGGGCAGATGTCGGAGCGTGACGAGCGGCATCCGATGCTGAATGATCAATTTGAAGGGGTGAGGCTATGAAGTGCCGGCATTGCGAGGCCGAAATCACCTTGCCCATGGTCGACTTGGGAAGCGCGCCGCCATCGAACGCCTATCTGACCGTGGCAAGCCTGCATGGACCGGAGAAATGGTTTCCATTGCGGGTGCTGGTGTGCGAGCGCTGCTGGTTGGTGCAGACGGAGGACTTTTCGCAGGCGCATGAGTTGTTCGATGCCGACTACGCTTACTTTTCGAGCGTTTCCGCGAGCTGGCTGACGCATGCCGAGCGGTATGTCGCGGCAATGGTGGACCGGTTCAAGCTGGGGCCGCAAAGTCTCGTCGTCGAGGTTGCTGCCAATGATGGGTATCTGCTGCAATATGTGAAGGCGCGCGACATTCCGTGCGTGGGTGTGGAGCCGACGGCCAGCACGGCAACGGCGGCGCGCGAGAAGGGCATTACAATCGTGCCCGATTTCTTTGGCGTGGCGTTGGCTACGATGCTGCGGGACGATGGCCGGGCTGCGGATCTGACGGCGGCCAATAACGTGCTGGCGCATGTGCCCGACATCAACGATTTCGTGGCTGGGTTCGCGGTGCTGCTGAAGCCGAATGGTGTGTCGACGTTCGAGTTTCCCCACCTGCTGCGGCTGGTGGCCGAAAATCAGTTCGATACGATCTATCATGAGCACTATTCGTATCTGTCGCTGTCGGCGGTGGACCGGATTTTTGCGGCGAACGGGTTGACGGTGTTTGATGTCGAGGAGATTTCGACGCACGGCGGCAGCTTGCGGGTTTATGCGCAGCGGGCCGATACCGGGCAACATGCGCGGTCGATTGGCGTGGCGCAGTTGCTGGCGCGGGAAAAGGCGAGCGGGATGCTTGCGGCGGACTATTATGCCGGGTTCCAGGCGGCAACCGATACGGTCAAGAATGATTTCATGAGCTTCCTGTTGCAGGCAAAGCGCGAGGGGAAGACCGTGGCTGGGTATGGCGCGGCGGCCAAGGGTAACACGTTGATGAACTATGCCGGTGTGCGGCCTGATTTGATCGCGTTCGTCGTTGATCGCAGCGCATCCAAGCAAGGCAAGTTCATGCCGGGGAGTCGGATCCCGATTGTGGACGAGGCGCACTTGAAGGCCGCCAAACCGGATTACATCGTGATTCTGCCGTGGAACCTCAAGGCGGAGCTGTCGAGCCAGCTCGACTATGCGCGGGTGTGGGGGGCGAAGCTGGTGACGGCGGTGCCGTCTATGTGGATTTCGCCATGAAGGTTGCAGTCACCGGCTCTACCGGGTTCATCGGCCGTCATGTGGTGGCAGCGCTTACTGCTGCAGGTGACGAGGTGATTGCGGTAGGCCGGTCGGTCGAGGGCGCAAATGCCGTCCGGCTGGATATTCACGACGCGCCGGCGGATGCTTATGCCAGGATGGGATCGCCGGATGCGGTGATCCATCTCGCGTGGGCTGGGCTGCCGCACTACAAGTCGCTGCACCATTTCGAAAGCGAACTACCGGCGCAGTACCGGTTTTTGAGCGGGCTGGTGCGGTCTGGTGTGAAGCGGCTGGTGGTGACGGGCACGTGCTTTGAATACGGCATGCAGTCTGGCGCGCTGAGCGAAGCCATGCCGGCGGTGCCGAACAATCCATATGGGTTTGCCAAGGATTCGCTGCGGCGGCAGTTGCAGTATCTGCAAGCCGTCCAGCCGTTCGATCTGGTGTGGGCGCGGCTGTTTTACATGTACGGCGCGGGGCAGGCGGCAAACTCGTTATTGCCGCAGTTGGAGGCGGCGCTTGAGCGCGGGGACGCTTCGTTCAACATGTCGGGCGGCGAGCAGTTGCGCGACTATCTGCCGGTTAGCGAGATCGCGCGCATACTCGTTTTGCTTGCGCAGTCCGAGCGTGACGTGGGGGTTGTGAACGTGTGTTCGGGGAAGCCGGTTTCGGTGCGCTCGCTGGTTGAGGGCTTTATTGCCGAGCGCGGCGCGACGATCGCGCTTAACCGGGGGCATTATCCCTATCCAGACTATGAGCCGATGGCGTTCTGGGGGGATGCGACAAGATTGCGTTCCGCGCTTTCAGGTGCTTCTGGCTCGACTCTTTGAATAAATCGTATTCACACGTTCATGAAAGATCAAACGATGACGCCTCACGAGAAAGAAGTTCAGGAGCGGATCAAGGGCTATCCCGACGACAAAGCGATGCAAACGGCCGCGCATGATTTCATGGCTGCCAGTTTCAAGTCGCAGTACTCGTATAATTTCTTTTGGATGGGCCGTCCGATTATCCAGTATCCGCAAGATATCGTTGCGATGCAGGAGCTGATTTGGACATTGCAGCCCGACCTCATCATCGAGACCGGCATTGCGCACGGTGGTTCGTTGATCTTCTCGGCGTCGATGCTGGAATTGAACGCTGCTTGTGGTGGTCCTATGGACGCCGAAGTGGTGGCGGTCGATATCGACATTCGTGCGCATAACAAGGCGGCAATCGAAGCGCATCCGATGTTCAAGCGGATTTCGCTCATCCAGGGATCGAGCATTGATGCCGGTGTCATTGCGCAGATCAAAGCCAAGGCGGTTGGCAAGAAGAGCGTGCTGGTCTGTCTCGACAGCAATCATACGCATGACCATTGCTTGGCCGAGCTTGAGGCATTCGCGCCGCTTGTCACGGTTGGCAGCTATTGCGTGATGTTCGACACCATGGTCGAGGAATTGCCAGCGGAGATGTTTGCCAACCGGCCCTGGGGCCCTGGCGATAATCCGATGACGGCTGTGCATCAATACATTGCAGCGCATCCCGAGTTTGAGATCGATAAATCCCGATCGGATAAGTTGCTGATTACGGTTGCGCCGAACGGCTTTTTGAAGCGCCTGAAATAGGTCAGCCAGAAAGTTTCTGTCAGCCCATGTCTGCTCCAAGTCTCAAGCTCAACATCATCGCTAACTATGCCAGCAGCGCGTGGAATGCTTTGGCAAATCTCGTGTTTGCGCCGGTGTTTCTCGCTTATCTCGGAGTCGAGGCGTACGGGTTGATCGGGACGTTCATCCTGCTGCAATCGTGCCTGACGTTGATGGACATGGGTCTTGGGCCGGCGCTCAACCGGTCGATGGCACTGTTTTCGGCGGGTACGTTGAAGCCGCAAGGCATCCGGGATCTGCTGCGCAGCATCGAGTGGATCGTGATCGGTCCCGCGATTGCGGTTGCGGCTGCGCTGTGGATGGCGGCCAGTTGGCTTGGGCTGAACTGGCTTAAGGTCGAGCATTTGCCGCAATCCCAAGTTTCACAGGCACTCGCCATCATGGGGCTGGTGCTCGGTTTGAGGTTGGTTGAGAATATTTATCGCAGTGGTCTCAATGGCTTGCAGCGGCAGGTCGCGTTGAGCCTGCTCACGATTGTGACGACGACGCTGCGCTCTGCCGGGGCGGCTCTCGTGCTGATATTCATCAGTCCGACGATACCGGCGTTTTTCCAGTGGCAGGCAGTTGTAGCGCTGGTGTCGGTTGTTGGGACACGAATGCTGCTCTACCGGCATTTACCGGCTGGCGAACGCGCCGCCCGTTTCTCGCCGGTGGCTTTGGGTGAAGTGGGGCGATTTGCCGGTGGGATGCTTGGCATTACGGTGTTGTCGCTGCTGCTCAGTCAGGTCGATAAGTTTATTCTGCTGAAGCTCCGGCCGCTTACCGAATACGGGTATTATGCGCTGGCGATTGCCGCGGCGAGCGCCATACTCATTCCGGTCGGGCCAATTACGCAGGCGCTGTTGCCGCGCATGAGCGCGATGATGGCACGCGGGGACGAGGCGGAGGTTGCTGCGCTCTATCATGAGGCGGCTCGTGTCATCAATGCGCTGGTTGCTTCGATGGCGTTCGTGCTGATGGGGTTTGCTGAACCGATCCTTCGGCTTTGGACAGCCAATCCGGAGATCGCCGCCAATGTCGCGCCCCTGCTCACGGTCTATGTAGCCGGGACGATGTTGAACGCTGTGGCGAGTATGCCGTACTTGTTGCAGTTGGCGACCGGGTGGACGGGGCTCACGCTCAGGGTCAATTCCATTGCACTCGTGCTTTCTGGTGCCGCCTTGGCTTATGCAATTCCCAACTACGGTGCGCTGGGTGCGAGCTGGGTTTGGGCGTTGCTGAATTTGGCATTGGTTAGTGTGGTTCCCGTCATCATGCATCGCCGGATTTTGCCTGCCGAAGTGCGCATATGGTACGTCCAAGATGTCGCCCTCCCGCTGGTGCTCGCAGGGAGTATTGTGCTGTGTGCGCGGCAATTCGGGATACCGCAGGGTATTGGGTGGACTGTTGTTGTTGTGGCGGTAACTGCGCTATTGGCTCTGGGCGCATCGTTGTGCAGTGTGCCGCGTATCCGACGAATGGCCGGTGTGCAGGTCCGCGCTTTTCTTGGGCGTTAGCGGCTGCATGTGCAGGCGAATTTTATCTAAGGTTGATCAGGAGCGGTGATGCACAATTTAAACTCACCAAAAGTTTCGGTTCTGATCCCAACGCGCGAGCGGCCCGATACGCTTGTCAAATCTCTGAAGACGGTCGTCAATCAGAGCTATAGCAATCTTGAGATCATCGTGAGCGATAATGCCAGCTCGCCCGAGACCGAGGCCGTGGTGCGGTCGTTCGAGTGCCCCCGGATTCGTTATTTCAATACGGGTAAACGCATTTCGATGTCGCACAATTTCGAATTCGCGTTGTCGAAAGCGACGGGTGATTGGATTGCCGCCATCGGCGATGACGACGGGCTGCTGCCGGGCGGCATCGCGCGGGCGGTCGAGTTGCTGCAAGCGAGCGGCGTAGAAGCGATGGGGTCGCTGCAGTCTTATTATGTCTGGCCGAACAAGGACTGGGTGGACGGGTCGATTTTGTCGGTTCCTATGGCCAAGGGTGTGTCGTTCAAGAATGCGAAAGAGGCGATCCGGCTCAGTGTCACGGGGCATCTGGGGTATGTCGAGCTGCCGATGCTCTATACCGGCGGCATGATCAGCAGCAAGGTCATTGCCAAGGTTAAAGCTGCCAACGATGGCGCATTTTTTAATTCGCAGATACCCGACTGCTATTCTGCGTTTGCAGTTTGCAGTGTGATCGACCGCTATGTTTTCACGCAGGAACCGTTTGCGATTGCCGGATCGTCCAAGCATAGCAATGGCGGCAACCTGCTCAGGCTTAAAGGGACGGCGTTTTTGACGGAAGGGAACATTCCGTTTCATCCTGATATTCCCCTGCCTGAGATCGGGACGCTGACGTTTTCGATCCCGGCGCTGGTTTACGAGAGTTATCTGCAAACGCAGTTTCTTCACGGCGACTTTGCCCATATCAAGCCCGCCGATCAGCTTGAGTTGATTTTGAATGCGACGCCGATTGGCCGGGATATTCTGCTCGAATGGGCGAAGACCTTTGCTGCCAAGCACAATTTTGACTGCGAACCTATCGTCGCGAAGGCGGCCCGCGCGCCGCTCAACCGGAGGCTTGCGCTTGGTCTGCAGACATTTGAAAACGTGCGCGATCGCTACCGGATCGATTCGTCGCTGGGGCTGGAGATCAACGATGTCTATGAGGCCAGCATCGTGGCGGCGACGATCATGAAGACACGGCCGAGCAAGCTCACCAGTTATCGCCGCCTGCTGTCGCGCAGGTTCACCAAACGCGCTCAGCCGTCGCTGACTTCACACCAGCCAACCTAATCTTGGACGGGAAATTCTCATGCGCATTCTGATTACCGGCAACATGGGTTACGTCGGCCCCGTTCTCGTTCGCTCGTTGAGGGCGTCGTTTCCGGCGGCTGAACTGATCGGCTATGACGCCGGCTTTTTCGGCAACCTGCTGACGGATGCTGAGCGTCTGCCGGAAAGCTGCCTGAACGCCCAGCATTTCGGCGATATCCGTGACTTGCCGGAGCGGCTGCTCGCGGGCGTGGATGCCGTCATTCATCTGGCTGCGGTGTCTAACGATCCTATCGGGAATCGCTTCGAGGGCATGACGGACGAGATCAATCAGACGGCGAGCGTGCGGGTGGCGCTGCTTTCGGCGAAGGCCGGGGTGAAGAATTTCGTGTTCGCGTCGAGTTGCAGCATTTACGGGGCATCGGCGGGTGGAGCGCGCACTGAGCAGGACGAAACCAACCCGCTGACTGCTTATGCCCGGTCCAAGATCGGCACGGAGACGGCGCTGGCGGCGACCGATCTTGGCTCAATGGTGGTCACGAGCTTGCGGTTTGCTACAGCTTGCGGAATGTCGGACCGCTTGCGGCTCGACTTGGTGCTCAACGACTTTGTCGCGTGTGCACTTACGTCTGGCGAAATCACCGTGTTGAGCGATGGGTCGCCATGGCGGCCGCTGATCGACGTTGCGGATATGGCGCGGGCGATGACGTGGGCTATTGCGCGGTCGGCAGACAATGGTGGAAAGTTCCTGGTCGTGAATGCCGGGAGCAGCGCTTGTAACTATCAGATCAAGAATGTTGCCAATGCGGTTGCAGCAGCGGTGCCGGGGACGAAGGTGTCGATCAATACCGATGCGCCGCCCGATAAGCGCTCTTACAGCGTCAATTTCGATCTGTTTGCTTCGCTGGCGCCGGATTTCACACCGCGCGTGACGCTTGATCAGAGCATCCAGAACCTGCGAGACGGGCTGGTGCGGATGGGGTTTTCAGATCGGGAATTCCGCGCGTCCAAGTTGATGCGGCTCAAAGCCATTGAGCAGCACATTGCAACGGGACGGCTTGGGGCGGATTTGCGCTGGTTGTGATGCCGCGGGGAACTGCGGCGACGGGCGGGCTTGGTCAGGTCGGGCGTTGTGGTAGACGACATGGTGGATTGCCGATAGGCGCGTTTGGCGGCGGCGGCTTGATCGGAATGGGGATGGGCATGCAGAAATTCAACTATCTGGTGCGGAGTGTGACGAACTTCACAGACGCTTCGCGCTGGTGCTGCCCAAATTGTGGTGGGGTAACCGGGGAAGAACTGGACCGGAAGTTTCTAGTCACGAGATTGATCCGGTGCGGCGATTGCCAGCTGCAATATCGGGCGCCGACCGATTCTGAGCAGTTCAACAACGCGTTCTACAATTATTTCTATAAGCAGGGCACCACGACCCAGATGCCTGGCTCTACGGAGCTTGAGCAACTGTGTGCGAGCCAGTTCGAAGGCACAGAACAGGCGTATTCCCGGTTCATCGGAATGCTCAAGCGCGAAGGTGTGGTTCCCGGCATGCGGGTGTTCGATTTTGGCTGCTCTTGGGGTTACGGCAGCTATCAGTTTCGTCACGCTGGCTATGAAGTCGATTCATACGAGATTGCCGTTGATCGCCGAAACTTTGGGATCGAGAAGCTTGGCGTGCGGCACATAGATGAGCCATTCGCTATTGCCGATGGACATCCGCTATATCAGAGTTACGACTGCTTTTTTTCCGCCCACGTTCTAGAGCATGTTCCAGCACCATCGCGTATTTTTAACTTGGCCTGGAAGTGCCTCAAGCCGGGTGGACTGTTTGTTGCTGTGGCTCCGAACGGGTCAGCCGCGTACCGCCGTCACAATCCAGGAGGATGGCGTCGGTTGTGGGGCGGGGTGCATCCGAACTTCCTTGATGACGACTTTTACAATATCCACTTTTCCAGATCGAAACGCCACTTTGTGTCGCCGTCGGGCGGCGATCCATTCAGTAATTCCGAACTCGGATTTGTTGCCAAAAAAGATTCCGATCAAGGTGGGTTTTGAGTTGGCAACGAACTTGAAATCTTTCGCGATATTCAACGAGACCGCCATCATGACCGAAACTTCGCAACCCAGTCCCACGGCTTCGGCCTACTACGATGCCGATTACTTTGAGTGGCAGCGGAAGTCAGGGCGACTTGGCGGATGGGCCAATGTGGATAAGTACCGAAACACCGTGCGGCCGACGGACCGCGTCCTGGATTTTGGGTGTGGCGGCGGGTTTCTCGTTGCCAATTTGACGTGCGCGGAACGGTTTGGGATCGAGCCCAATCCGGCCGGACGGGAGATGGCGAAGTCGAATGGCGTGACGGTGTTTGCCAGCCCGGCCGACGCGCTTGCTGCACTCGGGGAGGGCACGCTCGATCTCATTATTTCAGATAATGCGCTTGAACATGCGCTTGAACCCTATCGGGAATTGCAGGCGCTGATGCCGCTGCTCAAGGTTGGCGGGCGGATACATTTTGTTGTGCCGTGTGAAGGAATTGGCTGGAAATTCAAGGCAGACGATATCAATCAGCACGTCTATTCGTGGAGCCCGCAGAGTATCGGCAACCTCGTCAAGGCAGCGGGTTATGAGGTTGAATTTTCGCGGGCATACATTCACAAGTGGCCGCCGCGCATTGCCTATCAGATGCAACGCTTGGGGCGGCCGGCATTTAATTTCGCCTCGCGCGTTTGGGGGCACCTCGACCGGCGCTGGTTCCAAGTTGAAGTGAGAGCCAGCAAACCTAACCGTTCCCATGTCTGATATGCGGGTCATGGTGATCCAGCAGGGGGCGCGGCGAAATTATACTTATGCCCGTCAGCTCGAGGCGGCGGGGTTACTCCATAGTGTCGTGACGGATGCAGCTTGGCCAGAATCGGGACCTGGACTGGCGGGGCGGCTTGCAATCGGGTTGGTGCCACGGCTGTCGCGCACGCTCGGACGGCGAACAGTGCACGGTGTGCCCGGCGTTCGGTTGCGGGCGAGTGCGCTGCCCAACTTGGCTTCGTTGAGCCGCCGCATTGTTCACGAAGAGCGCGCTTACGCAATTGCTGATGAAGCGCTTGCGCTCGCAAACCGCTGGCGCGGCCTTGACGGTGCCAGCATCGTTGTCAACTATCAGGGCAATGGCGGTTCTTTCCTCGATTATGCCAAGCGCAAAGGGGCGAAAATCGTCACTGATTTCATCATCACACCTAAGTATCTTGAAATCGAGCGGGATGAGCAGGCAAGGTGGCCGGAGTGGGAGGCGCATGTGACGCCTCAGGCGGTGATTGATTTTTACCGCCGCCGGGTCAGTCATCTTGTGCAAATTTCCGATGTCTATCTGTGTCCGTCGCAGGCTGTTGTGCGGGACTTGGCGGAGTTGCCAGGGTTTGTTGCGGATCGGGTCCGTGTTTTGCCGTACGGCGTCAGTGGCATGGCGTTGCACCAAGGAGTGCCCGTGCCGGGACGGGTTTTGTTTGCTGGGGCGGCGGGGTTGCGCAAGGGGCTGCCGTATCTGGCGAATGCGGCCACGGTGCTGAAGAGGGTTAGGCCTGATGTGCAGATTGTCGTGGCGGGACAGGTCGCGGATACGGTTCGGGAGCGGCCTGAAGTGCGGGATTTGACGTTTCTCGGGGTGCTGGACCGGCAGCAGATGGCGGACGAGTTTGCGCGCGCCGACGTGTTTTGCCTGCCATCGCTTGCTGAGGGATCGGCGACTTCGATTTTCGAAGCGTTGGCGAACGGGCTTCCGGTGGTAACGACGGCATCGAGCGGGTCAGTGGTGACTGATGGCGTTGAAGGTTTTATCGTGCCTGAGCGCGATGGTGAGCGAATAGCCAAAGCCATTCTGGCGATTGTGAGTGATCGGGCAAAGCGGATGTCCATGTCGCAGGCTGCCAGCGCCACTGCGCAGCGCTACGGCGATGATGCGTGTGGCGAAGCGTTCGTTGCGGCCATTAAAGACTTGGATGGGAGGGGTGCATGAAATTTGACCTCATGGAGTCCACCTTCAGCCTATTCACGCTCGTGCCGCTAATTTTCATTTTTTCCGCGAGCGCGAAATCCTCGCCTTATGGATCGGTGTCGTTGCCGTGCATTACGATGCTGACGAGCTTTATTTATTTCTATCTCATGCCTGTTTTGACGTTGGCTGCTGGCGACGACGGCTTTTTTGGCATGTATATTCTGACTTTGGAGAAGACGCATTTTGTCGTGGCGCTCTATGTCATAGGAGCGGGTGTCGCATTTTTGGCAAATTGGCGCGTTCTCTCTGTGGATCCGTCGTTGCGGCGCGATCAAGATCGAGAGATTCCCAATCTTATTTTAGGTATGTTCTGGAGTGTTGCCGTGCTCGGCATTGTGGTGCAAATGGCCACGGGCCGCCTCAACTTAACTGGCGCGGAAGACTATCAGCAAATTAGTGCCGAAGGCATTAGCCAATTTGCATTCCTTGCGCAGACGTACAATTTTATGGTGCCATTGACGCTGGTTGCGCTGATTCGCGAGCGGTTCAGCACACGCTCTCTGTTGTTTTTGATGGTCGTGCTCGTTATCTTTTTGCAAGCCGGTTTCCGGTTCCGGATCATGATTATGCTGGCCGCGATTGTGACGGCATATGCGCTAATGCATCGCAAGAGGATCGGACTGCTTGTGACATTGGGCGGAGTTGTTATCGCCCTGGCGCTCGTGAACGTCATTGGGGCGATCCGGCGATATGGATCGGGTGTCGATCTCGATAATCTCAACAATATCAAGTCGGATTCTTTGTTTTCATCCTTCGGCGGCGAACTCGGGATCGTTTATGTTTTGAACTATACTGCGGAGAACCCGTTGCCGGAACTGGTTACGTTCGACCCTTGGCTCGTTGGTGTCGCCCGGTTAATTCCCAGTTTTATCTGGTCGGATAAGCCTAGTGCCGATTATTTGCGTAATTTTATTGCCGGGACTACAATTGTGAATGCTGACAAGGCGGGTATTGCTGCGCCGCAGCATGTGGAAATGTTGTACCAGTTCGGCTGGTTCGGGCTGCCAATTCTGGCATTTTTGTACTTCGGTTTGGCTTGTCTTATCGTCGGCCGATTGTTGAATACAACTCGTGAGACGCGGATTGCCGGATGTGCGCTTGCGCCGGCTTTTTTTGGTTACTACATGCAAACGCGGGGCTATTTTTTCCAAGTTTTTTCTGATGGATTGTTTATGTTTGGTCCGCTGTTTTTACTCAATCAGTCTGCGGGGGGGCGGGTTGAAAAGGTCATAGCACGATTGCGTAATGTGAGGCGAACCATTGCCGAGGGGCGGCCCCAGCTATGAAGGTGCTCGTGGATTGCGCGCCATTGTCGATGGGCGGAGCCGTGCAAGTGGCTATCGCGTTGATGTTGAACTTAAGGGATTGCCCCGATATTTCGTGGCGTGCCGTTCTAAGCGAGCAGATGCGAGCGGCGGTTGGTCCAGACCTCGCCGCAGATCCGCGGGTGTCGTTCGTGTGGAAGCGGTCGTGGAAAGATTTCCTTTTGCTTTACGGAAAGCTCCGCGCGATCGAGCGCGCTTTCGAGCCGGATGTGGTGTTCACGGTCTTTGGGCCGACCTACTTTGTTTCACGCGCGCCACATCTGATGGGATTTGCATTACCCAATTTGATTTACGACGCCGATTGTCCGGCAACGGCGCGGACCGTCAGCGATAAGGTGGCTGATCGGATCCGAGCGTTTCTATTGCGGCGCGCGAACCATCTCGTCGTTGAGACGGAGACGGTCCGTAAACGTCTGGCTGACCGGATTGGAATCGAGGCAGGAAAGATTTCGGTTATCGGCAACTGCGTCAATCCGGTTCTGCTAGCCGTGGAGGCGACGCCGGCACCTAAGGATGGGCCGTTTGTCATACTCATTCCGTCAGCCTTCTATCGGCACAAGAATTTACAAATTGTGCCGCGCGTGGCTGCCGAACTCAAGCGGATAAATCCCGAATTGGATTTCGTGTTCCGCTTGACGCTATCGCCGCAAAAGGATGTTTGGCGTGGCATTGCAGGGGAAGCAGAAGAACTCGGTGTTGGGAGGCAAGTCACGACGCTTGGACCGCTGCCGTTGGCTGAACTTGCGGTCGCTTACAGGCATGCGTCTGCCGTTATGCTTCCAACGCTCAGAGAAGCCTCGACAGCGGTTTATCCCGAGGCGTTTTACATGCAGCGTCCGCTTGTTACTTCAGACCTCGATTTTGCGCGCGAGTTGTGCGGCGAGGCGGCGCTGTTTGCTACTCCCCACGATCCAGCGGCTTTTGCGCGAGCACTTGACCGGCTAGCGCGTGACCGTGCTATGCGCGAACAGCTGGTAGCGCTGGGTAAGCAACAGTTGGAGATTGGATATCCTTCGACCAGTGACAAGTTCAACATGCAAATTGACCTACTCAGACACGTGGCTGGAAGCAGATCGGTAGGTCCTAAATGACATGTGCCGTGCCCGAGCGTTGGTTTATGCGAATCGCACTGAGATCATTTCTTCAGGAAAGCCGTCACACCCCCGCCTTCGCGAGGGCATGCTTTTCCCGGAAACAGTCTATTTAGCGGTAGTTCTTGAATGCCGTTGGAAAAATCAGTATGCAGCTCGACGTTGGGAAAAGTTAAATTGATGTCGATTCCACGCGGTGCCGCCTTTCATGAACAAATTGCCAACGATTGGGGGGCGGCATATGCGCGTACCGGATTTCGTAAGCGGCTTGAGTTGTTCCAGGGTGTTCTTGATCGCACCGTCATACGCGGGCAGTTGTGGCTCGATTTGGGGTGCGGGTCGGGGGTGCTGTCTTCTGAGCTGCTGAAGCGCGGTGCCCGCGTTGTTGCATTTGACGGGTCGCCCTCCATGCTGGCGGCTGCTCGCCGGTCCCTCAGTTCCATGCTAGGTGCGGACGTGCAATTCGAAGAGGGCGACGCGCAGGACCTTTCACGGTTTGCGCCGTGTACCTTTGATGGGGTGCTTTGCTCCAGCGTCATTGAATATGTGGAGGTTCCTGACGCATTGATCCGCCATGTCAGTCGCGTGCTCAAGGACGATGGGGCGTTGGTTATTTCGATGCCGCCGACGTTCGCGCTGGTTCGTATGGCTCAGAAAACTTTGCGCGCGATAATGTTGCCCTTTGGAGTGGACCGGTACTCCTATCTCGATGTGTCGCGGTATGAGATCGAGCCGGATACAGTTGAGGATTGGCTTGGCCGGGCGGATCTGCGCGTCGACCGAATTGCTCAATTTGATTCCATGTTGCCTGTTCTGCTGATGGGGATTTTTCGGCCGTGTTTGCTCGTGTGCGAGGCCCGGAAGACTGTCCGGCTTTGAGTGTCGTGCGTCGGTCGGCTGCATTGCAGGGGGCGCGTGGCTGAGGATAGTGGCGAAAATCATTCGTACCCGCCTTCAACGAAAGCACGACCTTGAAACAGATTTTGCAGAACCTTGGCACCGGTGAAACTGTCATTGGGGATGTTCCGTGTCCGCTGCCTGGGGCGGGGCGGTTGTTGATCGCGACCTCGCGCACACTGGTGTCGGCGGGGACCGAGCGGATGCTCGTCGATTTCGGCAAGGCGTCGATGATCGACAAGGCGCGGCAGCAGCCGGACAAGGTCCGCATGGTGCTCGACAAGGTGCGCACCGATGGGCTGATGCCGACCATCGAGGCGGTGCAGGGAAAGCTCGATCAGCCGATTGCGCTGGGGTATTGCAACGTAGGCCGCGTGCTTGAGGCGGGGGCCGGCGTTAGCGGCTTTGTTGCGGGCGACCGGGTGGTTTCGAACGGCAATCATGCCGAGGTTGTCAGTGTGCCGGTCAACCTCTGCGCGAAAGTCCCGGATACAGTCAGTGACGATGCCGCCGCGTTCACGGTCTTGGGGGCGATTGCGCTGCAGGGCATCCGGCTGGTTGCGCCAACACTTGGGGAAAGTGTGGTTGTGACCGGGCTGGGGCTCATTGGGTTGATGACCGTGCAGCTGTTGCGGGCGCACGGAGCCCGCGTGTTTGGGATTGATCTTGATCCGGCGCGACTGGCGATGGCGCGGCGGTTTGGCGCCGAGACGTTTGATGCGTCAAACGGGGCCGATCCGGTGGCGGCGGCGGAGGCGTTTTCACGCGGGCGGGGCGTGGATGCGGTCATCATCACGGTGTCGAACAAGAGCAGCGAGCCGATGCATCAGGCGGCGAGCATGTGCCGCCAGCGCGGGCGGATCGTGCTGGTCGGGGTGACGGGGCTGTCGCTGTCGCGCGCGGATTTCTATGAGAAGGAACTGACGTTCCAGGTGTCGTGCTCGTATGGGCCGGGGCGGTATGATCCCAACTACGAGCAGAAGGGCCAGGATTATCCGGTCGGGTTTGTGCGCTGGACGGAGCAACGCAATTTCGAGGCGGTACTCGATATGATGGCGGATGGGCGGCTTGATGTTGGGCCGCTCGTTTCGCATACGTTTGCAATCGGCGACGCACAGGCGGCGTATGCGGTGCTGGCGGGCGGTGCGCCGTCGCTGGGGATCATGCTGACGTATCCTCAGGCTGCTACGGACGCCGAGGTGGTGGCGTTGCGCACGCCGACCGTTGGGCTAGTCAAGGATTGGAAGGCGCGTGAGGGGCGGCCAACGGTCAGTTTCATAGGGGCTGGGAACTATGCGGGGCGGGTGCTTGCTCCGGCCTTTAAGGCTGCGGGTGCGCAGTTGTTGACGGTGGTCTCGGCTGGCGGCGTTACCGGCGTCCACAACGGGCGAAAGTTCGGGTTTGCGCAGGCGTCCACCGATACGGCGGCGGCGATCGCGGACCGGGCCGCGCATGGGGTCGTGATTGCGACACGGCATGACACGCACGCGCGGTTCGTGATGGAGGCGCTGGCGGCGGGTAAGGATGTGTTCGTCGAGAAGCCGTTGTGTTTGACGCTCGCTGAATTGGCGCAGGTCGAGGCGGCAATGGCGGCCCATCCTAAGCTGCGGGTGGTGGTCGGGTTCAACCGGCGATTTGCGCCGCACATCGTCAAGATGAAGGCGTTGCTGGCCACGGTCAGTGAGCCGAAGTCGTTCATTATGACGGTGAATGCGGGGGAGATCCCGGGCGATCACTGGACGCAGGACCGGGCAACCGGCGGCGGGCGGATCGTTGGAGAAGCGTGCCATTTCATCGACCTGTTGCGGTATCTTGCGGGGGCGCCGATCATCGAGAGTTCGGCGGTGGCGCTGGGGCTGCCCGGTGGGCATGCGGACAACGCGGATAAGGTTTCGCTGACGTTGAAGTTCGGCGATGGCAGCGTGGGGACGATCCATTACCTCGCCAACGGGCATAAGGGCGTCGCGAAGGAGCGGCTCGAGGTGTTCGGCGGCGGGCGCGTGCTGCAGCTCGACAATTTCATCAAGCTCAAGGGATGGGGATTTCCCGGATTTTCGTCGATGAATTTTTGGCGACAAGACAAGGGGCAGCGCGCGTGTGTGAAGGCGTTTGTCGATGGGTTTGGTAAGGCTTCGCCAGTTGACGTGGGGGTGGCCGAGTTGATCGAGGTTTCGCGGGTTGCGATTGAGTTGCAGCGGGCCGTGGATTGAGGGCTGCTGTTGTGCCCTTTGCGGAATTGGTTGATGCGGGGTTTGGCTCGGGCTTCGTGGACCTGCGGAATTCGCTTCCTTACTTGAAATGCTTGCTCAGTTTCAGGCCTTGGGCTTGGTAGTTGGAGCCGAGGTCGCGGCCGTAGAGCTGGGCGGGGACTTGGGTCAGGCGTTCGTAGATCAGGCGGCCGATGATCTGGCCGTGCTCTAAGATGAACGGCACTTTGTGGGAGCGGACTTCGAGTACGATGCGCGAGCCGGAGCCGCCAGCTGCCGCGTGGCCGAAGCCTGGGTCCATGAAGCCCGCGTAGTGGACGCGGAATTCGCCGACCAGCGGATTGAATGGCATCATTTCGGCGGCGTGCGTCGGCGGGACGTGGACGGCTTCCTTGGAGGCCAAGATATAGAACTGGTCGGGGTCGAGGATCAGGCGGCGGGTGCCACGGCCGTAGATGGGTTCCCAGTAGTCAAGGATTTCGCAGGAGGCGGGTTTATCGACATCGACGACGCCGGAATGGCGCTTGGCGCGGTAGCCGATGACGTCGGCACCGCCCGCGGATGCGTCGAGCGTGCCGCCGGTCAGATCGACGCTCAGGCCTATGCCGCTGGCGATGTCGGCACCAGATGTGTCCGATGAGACGAGTTGTTCCAGGCTGTGGAGGGCGCGCAGGGCCTTGTCGTTAACAGTGTCGCTGTCGCTCGGATCGCCGGGTTCGCCGCGCCTGAAGCGGAGCTGGGACAGGCGCGTGCCTTCACGGACGATGATGGGGAACGACTGCGGGCAGACTTCGAGCCAGAGCTGGCCGTTGAAGCCTGCGGGGATTTTGTCAAAGGCGGTCACGCCGTCGGCGATGACGCGGGTGAAGACGTCGAGGCGCCCGGTCGAGCTTTTGGGGTTGGCGAGGGCTGAGATGTCTGAGGGGAGCGCGAGGCTTTCGAGCAGCGGGATCAGATAGACGCAGCCGACTTCCAGGACTTTGCCTTCGGGGCCGAATTCGAAGTTGTGAAGGGAGAGGCTTTCGACTTTTTTGGCGACGCTGGTGCCAATTCCTGGAAGGAAGCTCGCCCGGACGCGCCAGGCGCGGTTGCCGAGGCGGAGGTCGATGCTGGCGGGCTGGACCTGATCGGGGGCTGCAGGCCGAGACAATTTGACGATGCCCGCGCCGATGAGTTCGCGGATTTCCTGCGAGGGCAGGATTCCGGCAAGGTGGGTGGCATTGGGCATCGGTGTCGTCTCCAGTTTCGTGATTGGCGGGCTACCGCCCACACCCGTTTGGGGGAACGTGTTCCCCCAAACCCCCTTCTCTTTTGGGACGAAGGCAAGGGCGTCTGGTGAGCCGTTCGATTCGGTGAACGAGCTTACTGTTTTTGGTCTAAGCCAAGGATTGCTTGACGCCAAGAACGGTCAGTTAGTAGCTGACAACTCATTTTCGTTCGCAGAAGGCACGTTGACCCATGGCTGACCCCAAGTTTCCGCCCGCACCCGACTGGCAACCCGAGACGTTGCTGGTTCATGGCGGCAGCATGCGTTCTGGGAATGGTGAGCTGTCGGAAGCGATGTATCTGACGCAGAGCTTTGTCTACGAGAGCGCGGAACAGGCCGAGCGCCGGTTCAAGGATGAAGAGCCGGGCTATATCTACTCGCGGTTTTCCAATCCGACGGTTGCCATGTTTGAGGAGCGGGTTCGCCTGCTCGAAGGCGCTGAGGCTTGTCGGGCGACGGCTACGGGGATGGCGGCGGTGACGGCTGCGATGCTGTGTTACTTGCGGGCCGGCGATCATGTGGTGGCGGCGCGGGCCTTGTTTGGGTCATGCCGGTATGTGATCGAGGATCTGTGTCCGCGATTTGGGATTACGTCGACACTGATCGACGGGACCGATCTGGATGCATGGAAACAGGCGATGCGACCGAACACCAAAATGGTGTTTTTCGAGACGCCCGCCAATCCGACGCTGGAATTGGTGGACATCGCTGCGGTGTCGAAAATTGCGCACGATCACAAGGCGCTGGTGGTGGTCGATAACGTGTTTGCGACGCCGATGCTGCAGCGTCCGATGCAGCATGGCACGGATATCGTTGTGTATTCCGCGACCAAGCATATGGATGGTCAGGGGCGGTGCCTTGGCGGCGCGGTGCTGTGTTCGGAACAGTTCCTGAAAGATCATCTGGGCGTGTTTTTGCGCCAGACGGGGCCGGCGATCAGTCCGTTCAATGCCTGGGTCATGCTGAAAAGTCTGGAGACGATGCCGCTGCGGGTACGAGCGCAGTGTGAGAATGCGGCGAAGGTTGCGGATTTTCTCGCCGGACCGGGCGCGATTTCGACCGTGCTGTATCCGGGGCGGCCGGACTTTGCACAGGCGGACCTTGTGAAGCGCCAGATGCTGGGGCATGGCCAGGTCGTCACATTTACACTCATAGGTGGAAAGCCTGCTGCGTTCGCCTTCCTCAATGCATTGAAACTCATTAAGATTTCCAATAATCTGGGGGATGCGAAGAGTTTGATTACGCATCCCGCGACGACGACTCATCAGCGGTTGACGGACGCGGCGCGTGCCGAGCTTGGGATTAGCGCTGGTATGTTGCGCTTGTCGGCAGGCCTTGAGTCAGCGGTTGATTTGATCGGCGATCTCAAGGCGGGGCTCAACGCGGTTGGGAAGCTGCAGGAGTCGTAAAATCGTGTGCACGGAGCACTTTGGCCATAACTCAGGCATCGGGATGGGTTAAGGACTATGCTTATTCCACTCGCGGCCGTCGGCACTGTGCTGAGCCGATCGCAGTATGGGGGCTGAGAGTTGAACGGCGTGCTCAAGGGTTTGATGTCGGGTTTGAGCCCAATCGGCTGGTTGTGGGCTGCGACGCTTGTGGTGGTCATATTGCTCGGTGGCAGCACACGAGCGGGGTACCTGTCGGACGCCGTTCTGCAAGTCGCATGTCTGCCGCTGTTGCTGGTAGCGGCCAACCGGATTTTCTCAGCGGTTACGCCGGGACGGCTGAAGTTTGCCGCGCTGGCGGCCTGCCTGCTGGCTCTGCCGCCACTCATACAGCTGATCCCGCTGCCGCCAATGGCAGCCATCGCATTGCCGACGCAGACCGCCTATGCCGAGACGCTTGCGCTTTCGGGGAGCGATGCGCGCTGGATGCCGCTCACGCTCGATACCAAGGCGACCGTCATGAGTGCGTTGGGGCTGATTCCAGGGCTCGCGATTTTCTTTGGAACGCTGTTGCTTGGGCGCGGCGAGCGGCGGGTGGCGACGCTCGTCCTGCTTGGCATCGGGCTTGTCAGCGTTTTTGTTGGTATTCTCCAGGTCGCGCAGGGAGCGGGCAGTCCGTTGCGCTTTTTCCCCATTACGAACCTCAATGAGGCCGTCGGGTTCTTCGCCAATCGCAATCATTTTGCTGCGCTGACGTATGTGTTGCTGCTATTTGCGGCGGTGTGGGCGATCCATGCCACGACGACCGGTTCCAGTAAACAGCATTGGACCGTGACGATCGTACCGGTTTTGGGATGGTTTACGGTGCTTGTGGTGCTGCTTGCAGCCCAGGCGCTGACGCGATCCAGGGCCGGGCTGGGACTGACGATCCTGGCGCTGCTGGGAGCATTCATGCTCGCCATGTCGATTCGACGGTCTAGCGGGGGGAGCGCGACCTCGACATGGATGCTGACCGGGGCGCTGCTCGGCACGCTGATGCTGTCTGGGCAATTCGTGTTGTTTCGTATCCTGGAGCGGTTCGGCTCAGATCCGTTGGCCGATAGCCGTATCATGTATGCCCGCAGCACCATTCGGGCGGCCAAGGAGTACATGCCGTTCGGATCGGGTTTTGGGACGTTCGTGCCGGTTTATGCCAGCGTTGAGCGGCCAGAGGATGTTATCGCCAACATGTATGCCAATCATGCCCATAATGATCTGCTCGAGATCTGGCTCGAGTCCGGGATCATGGGGCCCGCACTTGTGCTCGCGTTTGCGCTATGGCTGGCACGGCAAGGGTTCATCGTGTGGCGTAAGCTGCCGCGTCAGGTCGCGCCGTTCGATGCGGCTTTGGTGCACGCCGCATTTTTTGCCGCGGTGTTTTTGTGCGTGCATTCGCTCGTGGACTATCCGCTGCGGACCAGCGCGCTGATGGCTGTGATGGCGTTTTGCTGCGCGCTGTTGATTTCGCCGCCGGTGGAACTGCCGGTTCAGGATCGGGCTGCCGAACCCAAGCGCCGGGAGGCGAAGCGCCGGGAGGAGCGGACGGTTGGGCCGGTCATTCGCGTCGACCGGGTGGTCCACCGCGAAGACGCGGCGGCGTTGCGCACCAAGGAGATGCCAGCGTTTAAGCCGTCGCCGGCCCTGGATGAAGTGCCTGTTTCCACGACGCCTGCTGTCAAGACATCTGGGGCCCCGTTTGAGCCGAAGGGACGTGCGTTGTGGGGCAATCGCGAGGAATGGCCAGAATCTTGGACGGCACCTGCTGGCGGCGACAAACCGGCGGCCAGCCCCAAGAAGCCAATCAGCGAGGTGTGGGGTAAGAAGGTGCCGGATAAAGATGGGAAGTGACGCATATCGTCACTTAATTTTTCTTTGTGAAATCCAGCAGATAGAGGACCTCGCCACAATTTTTTAACGGCGTGGGTGCATTGTCCCTGAAACGAATGTTCAGGATGGTGATTTCCCATGACGACGGCGTTTGGTTGCTTGATTGGGTTTATTGTTTGGTTTTTGTCAAAGTATCTGGTTGGTGGGCTGTATACCGTCAACCAGAACGAACGGGCGGTTAAGACCAGTTTCGGCCGTGCTCAGCGGGTCGGGACGGCGACCACGCTGGACGATCCGATTTGCGAGCATCTTACGCCAGATCAGCGCGAACGCTATGTCTATCCGCAGGTTCGGGTGATCCAGCCCGGCGGGCCATATTTCAAGTGGCCTTGGGAGCGGGTTTACAAGGTTTCGATTGCGACCGAGACCGTGAATATCGGCTGGGATCCCGAGGATCCATCGGCCAACAGCAACGGCACGCTGCTTGAGGCGGTGACCAAAGATCAGCTCAATACCGGCTTGACAGGGCAGCTCCGCTTCCGGGTCGCCGAGCGTAATCTGTATGCCTATCTGTTTGGGATCAAAAAGCCGTACGCCCATACGATGGGGTATTTCGTGTCGGTGCTGCGCGAGCGGATTGCGAACTTCGAAGCGCCGCCAACGGTGAAGACGGGCGAGGATAAGGGCGTTGGAACGACGGCGCTGGCGGCCGAAGGCGCGAACGTCATCGGGATTTCGATCAACGATCTGCGCAAGAACCTGCGGGATTTGAACGAGCATATGGGCGTCGAGTGCCGGTCGGCGGCGGCGCGGTACGGCGTCGTGCTCGAAGATACGCTGATTACGGGGATTGATCCGCCGCGCGAGGTCGAGAGTGCGCTGGCGGCGATCAACACAGCCTACAATCATGTGTCGTCGGATATTTCACTTGCTCAAGCGGCAGCGGATCAAAAGATCGTGCAGAGCCGGCGTGCGGTCGAGATCGAAACGCTGAAGGCGCAGGCGGAAGCAGAACCTTTGAAGAAACTAGCGGCACAGCTCGGCGATCTGGAATCGCGCGGGGCGGGTGCTTTGGCGGCGTACGTCCGCAACGTGCGGCTTTCGATGCTGGATAAAGCGCAACGCATTCTTGTAGAGGTGAAGTGATGGATGCGCTGTTTTTTCATTTGATGCGGACATTTGGGCAGGGTGGATTTTTTACCGGGTTTCTCGGGACGATCCTGGCGTTGTCGATTGCGCTTCCGCTGGTGCTGGCGATCGCGCGGCTGTTTGGGCTTTATGTGATCATCCAGGAGCGGCAGGCGAACGTGTATGTGCTGTTTGGTTCCGTCGTTGGAACGATCAGCGAGCCGGGTTTGCATTTTCTGCCTTCCAAGCTGGGGATCGCGGCGTTCGTCGTGAACTGGCTCGGCACTTGCCATGTGCTCGATATGCGGCTCGATCAGGAATACCTGCGCAGCCAGCCGGTGAACTCCGAAGAGGGCGCGCCGATGGGGATCGGTATCTGGCACGAGATGTTCATCTCGGACCCGATTGCGTATCTGTTTCGCAATGCCGATCCGCGCGGGTCGCTGGCTGCAAACGTGTCGAACAGCGCGGTGAGGTGTTTGAGCAACCTGCCGTTGTCTGAGATGATGACGGACCGGCATGCGATGAGCGACACGGTGCGGCGCGAGGTGTCGCCGCGGTCGCACGAATGGGGTTACCGGCTCGGGTCGGTCTACATACGCAAGGTGCACTTCCGCGATGTCGCGATGATCCAGCAGATCGAAAGCAAGGTTGTTAACCGGTTGCGGCAGGTGACTTCGGCGATCCGGCAGGACGGGGCGAACCAGGTCAGCATCATCACGAGTACGGCTGAGCGTCAGGCGGCGGTGGAGTTTGCCAAGGCTGCGGCGGTGCGTCCGCAGATCGTGGGCGATACGCTGCATGAGATATCGCTGCGGCCAGCGGTTGCGACGGCGCTGTTTGAGGTGCTGGAGACGCAGAAGATCATGGCAAGTTCGGCGACGTTAACTCTGCTGCCGCAGAAGGCCGAACTGATTGGCGATCTGCTGGCGGCGGACGGGGCGATGAAGGACGAGGCGCGCACGGCGATCGTGCAGGCGGCGGGGAAGACGGTGCCGAATGTGAGGGGCTAGTCACCCCATAGGCGCTACGATTAGGCTTCACTTTCTTCTCCCCCTGGGGAGAAGATGCCCGCAGGGCAGATGAGGGGTGCCTTCACTTCACTGTCTCGACGCAAAGTCCCCTCACCCCACCCCTCTCCCCAGGGGGAGAGGGGGAAGTGGGTGCGGTTCCCTTCGCGACTGCTTCCAATGAGAGTCACCCCTTGCCTTCGGCGACGTTTTGGAACCACTGCTCGATGGTGATGGTGCCTCCAGCCTTTTCGGCTTGGCCCACATCTTTGGCGGGAAGATCGGCTTGCAGGAGGTCGACGCGCTTCCATTCGGCCATGGGGGTCTCACAGGCTGCCGTCGGGGCATAGCGGGACTGGGTGGCTTTTTTGAAGGTGTGGATGTAGCGCGGGCAGTTGATCCAGGTTTCGGTGACGTTGACGCGAACCAAGAGTTCGGCGTCTTTATAGGTTTTGAGCAGCGGGTCGGTTGCGGAAACGGTGGCGCTACCTTGGACGCGCATGCGGAATGGTGTTTCGAAATCTATAAAGAGCAGGCCGACGAGGCTCGTCAGCGCGATGTTGCCCATGGAGAGGAACATGCCGTTGCCGTCGTAGCTGGGGAACACAATGGTGTTGGCGTCGAGGACGCGGACGAAGCCTTGTTCGCCGCCCTTGTAGCTGACGGTTGGCTGGCCGGTGGCGTTGATGGTCGAGAGGAAGAACATGTCGCGACTGCCGATGAAGCCGGCGGCCTGTTCGTCGAGTTCCGTTTTCATTGCCAGTTGTTCGACCCTATCGGCGATGCGGCGGGTGTCGAACTGATCCTGCAGGGCGCGATGGTTTTCGGCGTACAGTCTGCTCATTGGTGATCCTCCACTCCGTTTCTTGCGTGAATGTAGAGCATAAGCCCTTGGCATTTGGCCAGCGGGTGCGGAGGTGACGTGATGCGCCGCTGGGCCGGGTGTTCAAGACGACGCCGCCTACCAACCCGCATGAGTCAGTACTTCCGCGGTATGGTATCAGTTCGCCATACTTTTATTGCGACATGGTGATACTACATCAAGCTGGTATAGACGTTTCAAGAGCAACGTCAGAGCGTTGATTTTGCAGCACGATCCATTGGGTGATCCATGAATTTTCTGATGGTTTCTACGATCTGGGGGCTATCGGCCCTGGCGGGGGCTGCGATTGCCGGCATCCTGGCGCACATGAAGAACCGCGACTATTCCGTATGGATGGGGTGGGGTTTCGTGTTTCCACCGGTCATCATCTACTTTGCGCTGCTGGCGCCGCGAATTCGGGGTCAGCGTCCGCGCCAGCCGACGCTCGATGAACTCGACAGGCATCATGACCGGGGTGGGGGCTGGGGGTGACCCTGCACGTGCTAACTTAGGCTTTACTGTCCTCTCCCGTACCGGGACAAGACAGTAAGTGCGATTGCCCTATGTTAGGGCGCAGGGGGGTGCCCCCTATTGTTTTGCCATTGACTGGATTTTTATGGCGGCTGCGTTAATTGCGGCTTGGGCGGCGGCGAGGCGGGCGACGGGCACGCGGAACGGCGAGCAGGATACGTAGTCGAGGCCAGCATTGTGGAAAAAGGTTATCGACTTCGGGTCGCCGCCGTGTTCGCCGCAGACGCCAATTTTAATGCCGGGCTTGGCTTTGCGGGCGCGTTCCACGCCGATGACCACGAGTTCGCCAGCGCCGCCTTCGTCGATTGAGGTGAACGGGTCGGCATCCAGGATGTTGCATTCCTGATAGCTCGACAGGATCGGCGAGGCGTCGTCGCGCGACAGGCCAAGGGCGGTTTGGGTCAGGTCGTTGGTGCCAAATGAGATGAACGCTGCGCCTTCAGCGCCATCGACTATCTCGAAGGCGCGCAGGCAGGCGCGGGGAAGTTCAATCATACTGCCGGTTTCATACGCGATGGGCGTGCCCGTTTCCTTTTGGACGGCGGCAGCGGTCGCGACAATGACCTTGCGGAGAATGTCGAATTCGGCGCGGTAGACGATTAGCGGAATCATGATTTCAGGCGTGACCGGCAGGCCGGTTTTCTTGGCGGCGGCAATGGCTGCTTCGAGGATGGCACGGACCTGCATTTCGGCGATTTCGGGATAGCGGATGGCCAAGCGGCAGCCGCGGAAGCCAAGCATGGGATTGACTTCGTGCAGTTCGGCAATGCGAGCGCGCAGCTTGGTGGCGGTGATGCCGAGGGAGGCTGCGACTGCGCCGATTTCGGCTTCGCCTTCAGGCAAAAATTCATGGAGCGGCGGGTCGAGCAGGCGGATAGTGACGGGCAGGCCGGCCATGATTTCGAAAAGCTGTTCGAAGTCGCGGCGCTGGAGGACGAGAATTTTGGCTAGTGCTGCGCGGCGACCTTGCTCGGTGCCGGCGCAAATCATTTCGCGCATCGCGAGGATTTTGGCTTGGTCAAAGAACATGTGTTCTGTGCGGCACAAGCCGATGCCTTGAGCGCCAAAGTCGCGGGCAAGCTGGGCGTCGCGCGGGGTATCGGCGTTGGCGCGGATTTCGAGGCGGCGGACGCTGTCGGCCAAGGTCATCATCTGTCCGAAGGCGCCCGACATTTCGGGCTGGCGCATCTTGGCCTCGCCCTTGAGCACCTGACCGGTGCCGCCGTCGATGGTAATGATGTCGCCTGCGCGCAGGACTTCGCGGCCAGCGGTCATCGTGCCAAGTGCGGCGTCGATGCGCAGCGTGCTTGCGCCGACGACGCACGGTCGGCCCATGCCGCGGGCCACGACGGCGGCGTGGCTCGTCATGCCGCCGCGTGCGGTCAGGATGCCGACGGCGGCATGCATGCCGTGGATGTCTTCGGGGCTGGTTTCGGAGCGGACCAGGATGACCGTGCGGCCCTTGGAAGACGCGGCTTCGGCGTCATCGGGGGTGAAGACGATTTCTCCGCAGGCCGCTCCCGGCGATGCGGGCAGGCCGGTTGCCAAGATGGTGCGCTCGGCGGATGGGTCGATGGTCGGGTGGAGGAGCTGGTTTAAGGCCGAGGGGTCCACGCGCATCACTGCTTCGCCGGGGGTGATGAGGCCATCGGCTGCCATATCGACGGCGATGCGTAGCGCTGCTTCGGTCGTGCGTTTGCCCGAGCGGGTTTGCAATATCCAGAGGTGGCCGTCCTGAATGGTGAACTCGATGTCTTGCATGTCACGATAGTGAGCTTCAAGCTTTTTGAAGACTTTGCTCAGTTCTTCGAAGGACTTGGGCATTGCGCTTTCGAGTGACGCGCGTTTGGCACCGAGTTCGCGCTTGCCTGCCTCTGTCAAGACTTGCGGCGTGCGGATGCCGGCAACCACGTCCTCACCTTGCGCGTTGATGAGAAACTCGCCGTAGAAATCGGGTGCGCCGGTCGATGGATTGCGGGTGAAGGCGACGCCGGTCGCTGAGGTGTTGCCGAGGTTGCCGAAAACCATGGCTTGAACGGTGACGGCGGTGCCCCAGCGTTCCGGGATGTCATGGAGCCGGCGATAGGTGAGCGCCCGGGCGGATTTCCATGACGAGAAGACGGCCGCGATGGCACCCCAGAGCTGGGCGTTGAGATCGGATGGGAAGGGCGCGCCGGTTTCTGATTCGATAGCCTTTTGATACCGCACGATGATGTTTTGCCAGGCGGGCGCGTCAACTTCGTTGTCGCTCGAAAGGCCGTTCAGGTTCTTGTAGTTTTCCAGAATATCTTCGAAAACGCCGTGGTCGACGCCAAGGACGACGTTGGCGTACATCTGAATGAAGCGGCGGTAACTGTCGTAGGCAAATCGCGGGTCACCGGAGCGGGCGGCCAGGCCGACTACGGTTTCGTCGTTGAGGCCGAGGTTGAGGATTGTGTCCATCATGCCGGGCATGGAGGCGCGGGCACCTGAGCGGACAGAAACGAGCAGGGGATTGTTCGGGTCGCCGAAGGTTGCGCCGACTGCATGGCCAATATCAGCCAGCGCGCCCTCGATTTCGGGCTGAATGTGGTCTGGGAGTTTTTCGCCGTTTTCGTAATAGGCGGCGCAGACCTGGGTGGTGATGGTGAAGCCGGGTGGGACCGGCAAGCCGAGGCTCGCCATCTCTGCGAGGTTTGCGCCCTTGCCGCCGAGCAAACGGATCATCGAGGCGTCGCCATCGGCGCGGCCGTTCGCAAACACGTAGACGTGTTTTGCGGCGGGGGCGGTCGAATTGCCTGAAACCGGCTTCGTCATGGCTTCGTCCTTCAATGCAGTGCGGTCGTCATGCTGCATAGCAAGATGCGCGCCGAAGCGACAGGGGCACACGGGTTTGCCCGCAGACCAAAAAGCGCGCCAACTCGTGGCGCGCTTTTCTTATGTCAAACGATACTCGCTTTCAGGCCGAATGTGGCTTAGTCGAGTGCGCGGCACTGGCGATAACGGACCCGCCAGTAGCGGCTGCCAGTTGCCTCGGCGCGACGGCGAAGCCAGCCGCAATCGCCGTGGTAGTAACCGTCATAGAAGTAGAAGGACGTGCCGCCCCAAACGTGGCGAACTCCGCGATGTCCGCCGCGACCGTCACGACGTGGACCATCGACCCGACGGTCGGCACCGACGTTGCGGTCACGAATGACAGTGCGGTTTTGATTGATGACATTCCCACTGTTGCGGGGCGCGCGGGTTATGTCCCGGCCGGGGCCCCGGTTACCGCTGACGGCTTTGTTGCCACCGGAACCACCGCCGCCACCAACACGAGGGCCACCTCCGCCACCGCCGATAACTGCTTTGCCGCCTCCGCCACCACCGCCGGTCACAGCTTTGCCGCCTCCGCCTCCACCGCCGCCAGCGGATCTACCGCCGCCACCGCCTCCGCCTGCACCAACGGAC
>JBEBJA010000051.1:0-3011 GCA_040080145.1 Hyphomicrobiaceae bacterium | reverse complement strand
CATCTGGGCGACCATCCTCTCCGTCCTGCTCAGCATGCCGCTCGCCTATCTGGGTGCGGCGAATTACACACCAAACCGGGTCATCTATGCGATCGCGCGTGGCACGGTCAGCCTGCTGCGCGCAATCCCTGAGCTGATCAGCGCGCTGTTTCTAGTACTCGCGTTCGGCTTTGGACCCGTTGCCGGGTTTCTCGCGCTCGGGCTCCATGGTGCTGGGTTTCTCGGCAAGTTCTACGCGGAGGACATTGAGGCCGCCGACAAGAAACCGCAGGATGCGCTGCGCGCGCTCGGCGCGTCGAAGATCCGGGTGCTGCGTCTGTCCGTGCTACCGCAGGTGCTGCCGAGCTACATCGCCTATACGCTCTATATCCTCGACCGTAACGTCCGCATGGCGACCGTCATCGGTCTCGTTGGCGCGGGCGGGATCGGCCAGGAACTCAAGGGCCGCTACGATTTGTTCGAGTACGGCAACGTCGGCACCATCCTGGTCGTCATCTTCCTGACGGTGTTCGTGCTCGACCAGATCTCGGCGCGGCTGCGGGCAAGGCTGATCGCATGAAAGAGGATGATTTCATCGACGGTCTTGCCGGGCAGGGGCAAGGTGTTGGAGACTGCGCCGATGAACGCCCGCGGACCGCAGCGGCGCGCACCTTTCCGGCCAGGATCTCACCTCCAATGTCACCTCCAATTTCACAAAGAACCCTGCTGCCGAACCTTGGTGTCGCCCGCTATCGCCAGATTGCCGATGTGCTCGAACACGAAATCCGCAACGGTTACGACGTCGGCCAGCGCCTGCCCGGCGAGCACGAACTGGCCGAGCGTTTTGGCGTCAACCGGCATACCGTCCGCCACGCGATCGACATGCTGATCGACGCCGGACTGGTGGCGCGGCGTCACGGTGCCGGTACTTATGTCGCGGGCAAGCCCCTCGCCTATGCGGTCGGCTCCGGCTCGCGCTTCACCGAGAGCCTGGCGAAGGGTGGCCATAGCACTGAGAGCGTGCTGATCCGCAAGCAGGTCATCGAGGCGCGCGGCGGCGTGGCCCAGCGGTTGAAGCTCATAGACGGCGCGCCGGTCTTCGCCATCGAGACCCTGCGCTCCGTCGACGGCGGCCCGTTCTGCGTGATCTCGCATTTTCTCCCTGCGAGCGTCGGCGAGGCGGTGTTCGACGCCTACCAGGGCGGTTCGCTGCACGCGCTCATTGCGCGCAAGACGGGCATCCGGCCAGAGCGCGTCAAGAGCCTCGTGACGACGGTGCCGGTTGAGCCAGAGGACGCGGCACTGCTGGCCATTGCCCCGACGCAGTGGGTCTTGCGGGTGAAGAGCGTCAACGTCGATGCGGCGACGCGCAAGCCCATTGAATACGCGGTGACGCGGTTCCGGGCCGACCGTGTCGAACTCGCGGTCGACATCGCGTGAACCCGGAATTGGCCAGAGTTTAACAAATATGAGCTGGATTGTGACAAGCAACATGTCTAGACATCTATTCAAGAACATCACCCGCGCTTTGGCGCGACACGAGCAGGCGCGCAACGCATGACAACCCCGATACCGCCACGATCCCTATGGATGCGGGCCTTTGCCGCCGCCGAGGCGGACCGCGTGCTGGCGCTGGCCGGCCGCCTTGCCATCGAGCACGGTGCCACGCACCGTTCCGCGCCCCGCGCCGGGCTGGCGCTGCTGCGCCTGCGCGAAAGCGTGATGCTCGACACCTTCTATCTGGGTGAAATCCCGGTCACGACGGCGCGGGTTGCACTGCTCGGACGTGACGGTCTGCACGTCGAGGGGGGAGCGGTCGTGATGGATGACGACGTTGAGTTTGCGGCGGCTCTTGCCGTTCTCGACGGAGTTCTGGCGCACGGTCTAACAGGTGCCGCCGAGGCTCGGGAGCTTCTCGACGAGGGTCTAACCCAGATCGAGCGCGTGGCAAACGTTCGCGCCGCCATGCTCTCGCGGACGAAGGTCGATTTCTCCCTGATGGCGGAGGCCGGCGATGACAACCGCGCTTGACGTCCCCGCCATCTATCGGCCCAAGCATCAGCAGCGCCTGTTCCGGCAGTTCCTCGATTGCATGGCCCGGCCGGGGTCCGTTGCCGATCTGGCGGCCTGGACCGGCGGCGCGCCAGCGGCACTCGCCGTGCTGGCGGCCCTGTGCGACAGCGAGGTTTTGCTCGCCGATCCGCAACGACTGTTGACCGGCGGCGATTGGGATTTCCTGGAATGTCGGCAGAGTGCTGTGGAGGAGGCTCGCTTCATCTTCGTCGATGGGACCACGGCACCGGACGTCGGCTTCGAGCCTGCCCTCGGCACACTGACCACTCCCGAGCAAGGAGCAACGATCGTGATCCGCGTCAGTAGTCTTGGCACGACAGGTCAGCTTGGCACGACAGGCCACAAGGTCCGCCTTTCCGGCCCCGGCATCGCGTCACAGCGCGAACTCGGGCTTGGCACATTGCATCCCGGCTGGCTCGATCAGCGGGCAGTCTGGTGCCGGTTCTTCCCGCTCGGCGTCGATCTCGTTGTCTGCGACGAGAGCCGCGTCGCGGCGCTGCCGCGCACCACGCGCGTCACTCAAATGGGGATGCACCGATGAGCTATGTCGCAGTCCGAGGCGGGGCGGAAGCCATCGCCCAATCGAACCGTCTACTCGATGCCTTGCGCGCACTCGGCGGCGATAGCGCGGCAATCGAGATCGACGTGATCGAGCGCCAGATGCCCATTCTGCATGGGCGCGTGCTGTCCGAGGGCGGCCTCTATCATCCAACGCTCGCCGCGCTGGCCTTAAAGCAGAGCCTCGGCGATCCGCTGGAGGCGGCGTTCATGTTGCGCGCCTATCGCTCGACTCAGCCGCGGCTTGCGACGACGCCGCCCCACGAGACCAATGGCATGCGCCTGATCCGGCGCATCTCGGCAGCCTTCAAGGACATTCCCGGCGGGCAGATGCTCGGGCCGACGCCCGACTACCTGCAGCGGTTGTTCCGCTTCGACTTGATCGAGGAGGAGCCGCAGAC
>JBEBJA010000219.1:0-56816 GCA_040080145.1 Hyphomicrobiaceae bacterium | reverse complement strand
GATCGAAGATTGGACGCCCTGCCGGGCAGACGCTGCACCTCAGTGCCGCGCCGTTGAATTGAATAAACAATATCACACGCCGCGTGTCAACGGCTGTTTTGCGAATCTATAACAGGCACCGTAGCTCGCTCATATGACAGGCAGCTAACATGCTGAAAAAACGCCCGGAACAGCTTAAGGTTCGACGCAAAAAATTTTATCCACAGGTAGATACCAAGCCAGATTCGGTGATTTTGTGCATGTAGTTTCTTGGCTGCGTCCGTCATTGCGTTATGCTGGGCGCATGGTCCAAGTTGTTTTCACGCCCAATATCCAGCGCCATGTGCTCTGCCCGCCTGTCGAGGTCCAGGGTGTGACCGTGCGCGATGTTCTCGATCACGTCTTCGCTCGCAACTCTCAGGCGCGAAGCTATGTCCTTGACGATCAGGGCGGACTCCGCAGGCACATGGCCATTTTCGTCGATGGAAGGGCCATCAACGACCGGACAAAATTGTCAGACCCGGTCAATCCCACAAGCACCGTTGCCATCTATCAAGCGCTATCAGGAGGTTGAGAATGAGCGATCAATTGCTCGTGTCGACACGGAAGGGTCTGTTCACGGTGTCTCGGTCAGCAAAGGGTTGGACCATTACGGACACGGCGTTCCTTGGCGACAACGTCACTCTTACTCTTACAGACCGCCGGGATGGACGGCACTACGCGGCCCTCGATCACGGTCACTTTGGAGTCAAGGTCCACCGCTCAACGACGCAGGGCTGGGAAGAGATCGCAGCTCCAGCTTATCCACCCAAGCCAGACGGCCATGAGGAAAACGACATGTGGGGTCGTCCAATTGCGTGGAGTACAGCGCGAATTTGGGCACTTGCTCCAGGTGGCGCCGATGAACCAGGGGTACTCTGGTGCGGTACGCTGCCTGGAGGCTTGTTCCGTTCGAGCGATCACGGCGATAGCTGGCAGATCGTAAGCGGGCTTTGGGAACATCCCAAGCGCACTCAGTGGATGGGAGGTGGTGCCGACTGGCCAGGCATTCACTCGATTATCGTTGATCCGAAGAACTCAAAGCGGGTCTTTATAGCCGTATCCACCGGCGGCATTTGGTTGACTGAAGACGGCGGGGTGACTTGGACACAACGCGGAGAAGGCATGCGGGCCGACCATGTACCGCCTGAACTGACGCACGATCCTATTGCCCAGGACGTCCATTGCCTGGTCCAATGCAAAGGGGCACCCAACCGGATGTGGGTACAGCATCACAACGGGATTTTTGTCTCAAACGATGAGGCTCGCACTTTCACCGAGATCATCAGCACTCGTCCGTCGACTTTTGGCTTTCCCGTCGCGGTTCACCCGGCAGAACCCGATACCGCTTGGTTCGTCCCCGAAATCAAGGACGAGAAGCGGATCCCGGTTGGCGGAAGGCTTGTCGTTTCGCGGACACGGGACGGCGGCAAGAGCTTTAGTGTTCTGACGCAAGGACTTCCCCAAGAGCACGCCTACGATGTGGTTTACCGCCACGCACTGGCGCTGGATGCGACTGGCAACCGGCTTGCCATGGGATCAACGACCGGCGGTCTGTGGGTCAGCGAAGACCAGGGCGATAGCTGGACCGCCGTATCCAACACCTTGCCGCCAATTTACGCCGTGGGTTTTGCGTAGCGCCGTACGGCCTTAAACACGGTTTGTGGGGGTTTAAGTGCAACGCCTTGTGCCTGGCGCTCCTCAGCCTGCAGCACGTCGCTGCTGGGCCAAATCCCGGTCGCGAGCGCGTCGCGATAGCAAGCCGGCAGTCCCGCAACAGACATGTCTGACTGGGCTGCCGATACGTCATAATGAAGCGCAGAAAATTCGACCTGGATGCCATTCGTGAGAGGTGTGAGGACACTGTACCAGATACGCGGCGTGCCATCGTTCGCCGGCATTCCGACGACGCCGGCATTGAGCCACAGCCTGTCATCGACAATCCGCGCGAATGGAAGTCCGCTGTGTCCGCCGATTACACCATCGGTTCCAGCCAACGCGAACTCGGCGCGCATTGCTTCAACCGGCGTTGAATTGAACACATATGCATTGATCGTACCGACACTGCCGTGGATGACCGCTAGGCGGCAACCGCCGATGATGACATCGAGACGCCGCGGCAACTTGCGCAAATAGCTCCGATCATCATCCGTGAGGCGGCTGTTGGCATAGGCGTACCACTGGGCCGACAGCAAATCGCACGTACTGCCCTGTGCATATCCGCAAGCGCAATCTTGCGCATCATTGCCCAACTGCTCGTCGCAATTGCCCATGACAACATGGATACCCGCCTCACGGATCAGGGTAATCGTCTCGCACGGCTTGGCGCAATAGGCGGCCAGATCACCCGTGCATATGATGTTGGCCGCAGAAATTCGACGCTGGGCCGCCGCGTTCAATACCGCTTGGGTCGCCTGCAGATTTCCGTATGGCCCGCCAAAGACCAGAACCGGCCCCTCTAGCCTCACCGGCGACAACTCAGGTTGCATATCGTTTCATCGTCCCCTGAAGGCCCATGGACCATGCGTGTAACAATTCGGCCTTCCAACTTCGTATACGGTACGGATCGCCACGCGACGCCGTTACATTATCTGGAGGAAATATGACTATCAGTTCCCTGCAATCGGCCTTTCGCCGTACGGCTGTTGCCTTCGTAGCGCTCGCCACCCTCGTGGCTCTACCCGGGAATGGATCGGCGCAGGAAAAGCTCCGCTTCGCCGTTGGCCCGTTTCAGCCGACCGCAAGCGATACCCGCAAGGCCTACGAGCCATTCTTCAAGCACCTCGCCGCCAAGCTTGGCCGTGACTACGAGCTGGTCGTCACGAATGACTGGGCCGGCATTGCCATCGCGCTTGCCAATCAGCAGGCCGATGTGGCGTGGATGGGCCCCTGGGGTTACGTGCTTGCTCATCAAGAAGGCGGTGCCACGGCGATTGCAACTGTGAAGTATGACGGCAGGCCGACCTATCATTCGATCATGCTTGCCCGGCCCGATTTGAAGATTGCCAAATGGCCCGATGACGCGAAAGGCCTGCGCATCTCGCTTGCAGACGTGGGGTCCACGTCTGGATGGCTGATCCCAACATACTGGTTCAAGACGCAGAACATCGACCCCAAGACATACTTCCAATACCGCGACGGGGCATCGCACGCGGCTAACGTCACCGCGGTTGCCTCGGCCCAAGTCGATCTTGCTTCCGACTATGATCGCAACTTCCGCGCCATGATCGAGAAGGGCGTCGTCAAGCCAGCCGACGCACAGATCGTCTGGACGTCCGATCCACTGCCCAACGATCCGCTCGTTGTCCGCAAAGGGTTTGACCCTGCGCTGACCACCAAGCTTCAGGAGGCCCTGCTCGCGATTACCGAGGAGGAGGCCAAGACGATCATGCCCAATCACTACACAGGCTGGATCAAAGCAGACCACGGCAGCTATAAGCTCATCGAAGATGCCGGCATTGCCGTCGGGCGCATTAAGCCGAAGTCATAAACCGGAAAATTGAAGATCGCTGATGGTTTCGCTGAGTGACGCCCAGATCCAACCGCGCGAGCCGCGCAGGCTCGTTCACAGACTCGCCTTCGCGGCGCTTCTTTTGGCCGGGGCTGCTTTTTATGTGGCTTGCCTGAACATTGCCGACATCAGCCTAGCCAAACTCTGGGCTGGTCTTCCCCGGCTGGCAGGCTGGGCGACGCGCGCGTGGCCTCCCGACTTCAGCGAGATGCCGACGCTTGCCTATCGGGCCGCCGAAACCGTCGCAATGGCAACCGTTGGCATCTCGTTTGGCGCGGCGATTGCTGCCCCGATCTGCCTCCTGGCCGCCCACAACACAACTCCGGCTGTCTGGTTGTATTACCCTGCACGCTGGCTGCTCAACATGTTGCGCGGCATCGACAGCTTTGTGTTTGCCCTGATCTTTGTGGCAGCCGTTGGTCTGGGTCCGTTTGCAGGCGTCCTTGGAATTGCCGTGCATTCCGCAGGCTCTATTGCCAAGTTGTGGTCCGAGGCGATCGAAACCGCAGAACCGGGTCCGCTTGAGGCGGCAAGCATGAGTGGGGCGAGCCGGCTGAAGGTGTTTCTGTTTGCGCTCCTTCCAGACGTGATGCCCCAACTCGCGTCAATCCTGCTCTATCTGTGGGAGTTCAACGTCCGTTCATCGACCGTGCTCGGCATCGTCGGTGCGGGAGGGATCGGGCAGGAACTCAAGAACAGCATGGATCTGCTTCAGTTCGACCGCCTGTTCGCCATCCTGCTCATCATCCTCGTCATGGTGACAGCCATCGACTCACTGAGTGCGTGGCTCCGGCGGAGGCTCCTATGAGTGCACCAGCCCTGCGAATCCGAGGACTTTCCAAGTCCTACGGCGACGTTGCCGCCCTGCGCGATGCGTCGCTTTCCATCAGAGCTGGAGAGTTTGTTGCCGTACTGGGACAAAGCGGTTCGGGAAAATCGACGCTGTTTCGCTGCATCACCCGGCTGACACAACCTGATGCTGGCGAAATCTTCGTGGGCGAATGCGCCTTGCACGGCCTGAAAGGCCAAGCGCTCGGCAAGGCCCGCCGCGACATCGGCGTTGTGTTCCAGCAATTCAACTTGGTCCGCCGCCGCACGGCACTGGAAAACGTCCTGGCGGGGCGGCTCGGTCGCACGCCGCTGTGGCGGGTTGCAACCGATCTGTTCTCGACGTCAGACATTGCGCATGCATCTGATGCCCTCGATGCTGTGGGACTATCTGAGCAACGCCATCAGCGCGCCGACACGCTATCGGGGGGGCAGCAACAGCGCGTGGCCATCGCCCGTGCGCTGGCGCAGGACAGCCGGATTTTGCTCGCTGACGAACCCGTAGCAAGCCTTGACCCTGAAACCGCTGCGAACGTCTTATCGCTGATGCAATCGCTGGCCCGCACCAAAGGGCTGGCTATTCTCTGCACGTTGCACCAGCCGCAGTACGCCCAAGCCTTTGCCGACAGGTCGTACCACATGCACGACGGCCGGTTGGTCGCAGACTAAGCCTCAGACCGTCCGGGGGGCGGTTCCCGACAGGGCATAGTTCAGCATCTTATACACCAGAGATGCTGCGGTGAAGTTGCAGGCATGGAAGTTCGGCATCGGTGCCAGCTCGACCAGATCGGCTCCAACCACCGTCGTTACTTCGCAAGCCCGCCGCAGGATCGCAAGCGCTTGGAGATAACCAAGACCGCCCGGAACGGGTGTGCCCGTCGCCGGGATCAGCGCGCTGTCCAACCCGTCGATATCGAAGGTAATGTAAAGCGGGCGGCCCTTCAGCGGGGCAACGATGGCTTCCAGGTTGTAGCTCGCCTGATCGCGGGCAAAGTGCATGTGAATGCGGTGCGAATTGTCGAGGTAGAACCGCGCTTCTTCGCTGCACAGCGCACGAATACCGACCGACACCAGCGTGACGCCCGGATTGTCCATCACCCGGCGCATGGCGCTGGCATGAGAGTAGTGTTCGCCGAGATAGCCGTCGCGCAGATCGGCGTGGGCATCAATCTGGAGGATCGCCAGATCGGGATACTTGGCCACCAGCGGGCGGATCGCGCCCGGTGTGAGGGAGTGCTCGCCGCCGATGACGAATGGAAACTTGCCTTCGGCGACAACGGCCCCGGTCAACGCGGCGAGCTGGTCCAGCGCACCGGCGACTGTCCCGGCAATCTTGGGCTCGCGGATGGCTGCGATGCCGTAGTCGAGATACGGCTCGCGCCAGAGTTCATCATCGAACAGCTCAAGCTGCTGGCTGGCTTCCAGGATGGCCTTGGGGCCTGCTGCCGTCCCACCGCCATAGCTGACCGACGCTTCCAGCCCAAACGGGATGACGACCGCTTTGGCCAGATGGGGCGTATCAATCCCAACGCGATGCGGATCGAGAAAGGTTTCTGCTGGCGGCAAGTAGTCGCGTTTCATGATTTCCCCCTCTCCCCGTCTCTGCACGCGACGGGGAGAGGGTCGGGGTGAGGGGCGGCCGCACGAAGGATCGCTCCTTTGGCCGCCCCTCACCCTAACCCTCTCCCCATGACGTATGGGGACAGGGGACGTTACTGTTAAGCGCGGACTGCTTCGTCTTTGGCGATCGTGTCGTCGCCGTAGACCGTAAGCATGGGCTCGTCGAGAAGAATGACCTCCTCATAGCTGCCGTAGCCGTTGAATTTACCGCCGATTGCCCGGCCATACGCGCCGATGTTGCCGATCTCGATATAGTCGCCCTCGACAATCGAGGCCGGCAGCACGAAGGGGCCCTTCATAAAGTCGATTGAATCGCAGGTTGGTCCGTAGAAGGAATAGGGAGTCATCGGCTCGGAGACGTCGACCTTGCGGCTGACGAGTCGCGTTGGGAAGATGAACCCCAAGTGCGCGGCGTCATACAACGTGCCGTACGCACCGTCGTTGATGAACAGATCATTGCCGCGCCGCGCATCCACGCGCACGATCAAGCTCTCGGCTTCGGCGACGAGCGCACGGCCAGGTTCGCACATCAGCCGCACGTCTTCACGGACCGGCATGGTTTCAATGCCGGCCTTGATCGCGTCCATAAACGAGATCATCGGCGCCGGATCGCTGTCTGGATAGCGCGCGGGGAAACCGCCGCCCACGTCGATGCGATCTACGACAACGCCGGCTTTGACGATCAGCTTGTGCACCTCCGCCAGTGCCGTCAGATAGCTGTCGGGCGTGGTCGTCTGCGAGCCGACATGGAAGCAGATGCCGAGTTGTCCGGCGACCTGCCGTGTTTTGACAAGCAGGCGGGCTGCCTTCGCTCCGGTGATGCCGAACTTCCGTTCCAGCGGCACGCGGCTGTTCTTGGCAGGCACGGCGATGCGCACGAACAGGCTCAAGTCTTTGGCTTGGCCGGTTTCGTCGTAGATCTTCTTTAACTCGTCTTCGCTGTCGAGCGAGAAGGTGCGCACGCCCAATTCATAGGCGCGGCGGATCGCTAGCCGCGACTTGACCGGGTGCATGAAATGCAGATGCACACCAGGGATCGTCACGGCGTCTTCAAGCTCAGCCAGCGACGCCACGTCGAAGTGATGAATGCCTGCGCCATACAGAGCGCCCAGCAGAAATACCGAGCTGTTCGCCTTGTAGGCGTAAGCGATATCACCGGGGAAATTGTTGAGGAACCAGCGTGCGGCTTTGGCAGCCGTATGGGGCCGCACACCAAGCACGGGACGCTCGGGCTTTTGGACGCGGATCAGCGCTTCAGCAGAATCGTATTTGTCCAATTCAAGGGACCTCCACCAGCCGGGCCAAACCCAAAGGCGCTGCTCTCAAAACCAGCAGAGACCGCTCGCCACGAATAATCGTGCATTTAGGGACTGCACCCCCCCATGTAAAGTGGATTTTTGTGACAGGTTGAATGCCGGTTCGATGCTTAGGTCCTGCGCGTAACGAACAGATGCAAATATTCGTATATCAACTGCAACGACCACCAGACCGGCAGAGCGGGACACCATGCATGTTCAATTTTACCAGCATCAGCGAACCGGTCTTGCGACTTGCCGCATTCGTTGGCGTATTCGCCGTGATGGCTAGCCTGGAGTGGCTTCGCCCCAAGCGTACCCCGCGCTATGCCAAGGCCCGGCGCTGGTTGACCAATCTTTCTATGGTCGCGCTGGGCGCATTTGTTGTGCGCGCCCTCGTCTGGCTCTCCAGCCTCGTCGCGGTGCCACTCGCCGCCGTGATAGCCGCTGACACTGCAGCGCTGCACGGCTGGGGCGTCCTTAACGCCTGGACGGCCGGTCCTGATTGGGCAAAGACGCTCATCGCGCTGATCGTGCTCGATCTTGCGATTTATCTCCAACACGTCGCCTCCCACAAATTGCCCCTGCTGTGGCGGCTGCACAAAATGCACCATGCGGACGTAGACTTTGACGTCACGACGGCCTTGCGTTTCCATCCCATCGAGATCGGGTTGTCGATGCTCTACAAAGTTGTATGGGTGCTGGCGCTGGGGCCCTCTGTGCTCGCCGTGATCGTGTTCGAGGTCACGCTGAACGCCTGTGCCATGTTTAATCATGCGAATGTCCGCTTGCCGGCGTCACTCGACAATGCGATCCGCCGCGTCATTGTCACACCCGACATGCACCGCATTCACCATTCGGTACATCGCGACGAGCACAACACAAATTACGGTTTCAATTTATCAATCTGGGACCGGCTGTTTGGCACCTACACCCATGCTCCTCGCGATGGCCAGACGGGCATGGTCATCGGCCTGGACACCTATCAGCACACGGGACCTACACAATTGGCATGGTCGCTGTCGCTGCCCTGGTCTAGCCAACACCCGCCCAGCAACCAGCCATGATTGCTCTCAGACCCTGCAAACAGCTTGTGTCTATCGCCAATTCGCGTATAAGGCGCGCTTCACTAAGCTCCGGTTGGAGGCTGAAGGGGAGGCGTGTGCTCTTACGGGCAGGCGCGACAGTTTGAACTCCCTGTGTCTTCGCTCTTTACGGGTCGTCGTTCTTTCTAAGCCTTTCCTCGTGTCTGACAACAGATGCGAACGGCTTGGAAGAGGCTATGCGCCGGGGTCAAAATCGTAGGAAAGGATAGGCTCACATGCCGTTGTACGAGCATGTTTTCCTGGCTCGCCAGGACGTTTCGGCCCAACAGGTCGAAGCGATGATGAAGGAATATCAAGGCGTCGTCGAAGGTCTCGGCGGCAAGGTCACGAAGACCGAGTACTGGGGCATCAAAGGCCTCGCCTTCAAGATCAAGAAGTCACGCAAAGCCCATTACGTGCTGTTCAACATCGACAGCCCGCCTGCCGCAGTGGTGGAAATGGAACGCTTGATGGGCATTTCGACCGACGTGATCCGCTTCATCACCGTCAAGGTGGAAGCCCACGAAGTCGAACCATCGGCAATGATGCGCAAGTCCGACCGTGACGACCGCGGCGAACGCGACGGTGCTGGCGGCGGGTTCCGCGGCGGCGACCGTGGTGGTCGTGGCGGCCCAGGTGGCGGCGGTGGATTCCGTGGCGGCCCCGGTGGCGGCGGCGGTGGATTCCGTGGCGACCGCGAAGGCGGCGCACCGCGTGGAGATGCTGGCGGCGCTTCGACGTTCCGTCCTCGTCCCCCCCGCGATGCAGCAGCTCCCGGTGGCGCGCCCTCGGACGCGCCTCGCGCTCCGCGCCCGCCCCGTCCCGCACGCGAAACCACTGGCTCGGAGGAATAAATCATGGCTGAAATCGCAGCTGGCGGCCCCGCTCGCCGTCCGTTCCATCGCCGCCGCAAGACTTGTCCGTTCACGGGCGCTGGCGCTCCCAAGATTGACTACAAGGACGTCCGGCTTCTCGGCCGTTACGTGTCGGAACGCGGCAAGATCGTCCCGTCGCGCATTACCGCCGTCTCGGCCAAGAAGCAGCGCGAACTGGCTCGCGCCATCAAGCGCGCCCGCTTCCTCGGCCTGTTGCCGTATGTGATTGGCTAACGCTATTGCTGGAGCCAGTAAACTGGCTCCAGCAGTTCTAATTCAACTTGAAGGGTTGGGGCGGATAATCTGCCTCTAACCGCGTTTTTCGCGGGACAGCGACGACGATGACACCGAACATTTCCATTGCGCTTGGCGCCGGCTTGATATCGGCCATCGCGTTTGCTTCTGCGACGACAGGCGCGACGGTCACGCGCATGATCATGCTGGCAATTGTGACGCTTCCGATCGCGCTTGCCGGATACTCCTACAACGCAGCCACCGGCTTTCTGGCCGCTGCGGTTGGAACCTTTATCATTATCGTGCTGACGACGTTTGGCGCTGGCATCGCCTTCGCCACGACGCTTGCATTTCCAGCTGCGTTCCTCGTCTACCTCGCTCTCCTCAATCGCGAACCGGCACCCGGCGTAGCCGAATGGTATCCTGTCGGCCGCATTCTCGTTGCCACCGCCTTGATCGCGGCGACTGTTGTCGCACTCGGCCTCGTGATGGCGGATAGTACTCCCGATAAGCTGCGTGCCGCTGTCAGCGCGGCGATTGAGACGATGATGAAGACGGGCTTTGGCGGGGCACCGGGCGGGCCTACCCTTAGCCAAGCCGATCTGGCGCGCTTTACCGACATCATGGTCAAGCTGCTGCCGGGCGTATCTGCGGTTTTCTGGATGGCGTGCATCTTGTTTTGCCAATGGGCGGCTGCTCGCGTTGCGCTTGCCAGCGGCCAGTTGGTGCGGCCCTGGCCCGATCTGGCGGCGTTCCGCTTGCCGCCAGGAACGCCGGCCCTTCTGGGGCTGTCGCTGGCCGCTACATTGGTGCTCGACGACATGCCCCAGCTGATGGCACTAGGCTTCGCTGGCGCAACCTACAGTCTTTACGTTTTGCTCGGACTGGCAGTCATCCACTACATGACGCGTGGCGCATCCTGGCGCGGCCCCGCACTCACAGCGATCTATGCGCTCCTCATCATCTTCAACAGCGGTGCGTCGTTGCTGCTTGCCGTGCTCGGACTCGCGGGCAGTTTCGTTGAATTGCGACGTCCCGACGGTTCAAACAATTCCAACTCGAACAGCTAGAACAAGAAAGGTCACTCTCATGCAAGTCATCCTCCTTCAGCGCATCGGCCGCCTCGGCCAGATGGGCGACGTCGTCACCGTGAAAGACGGATACGCCCGCAACTTCCTGCTGCCGCAGGCTAAGGCGCTGCGCGCGACCAAGGAAAACCGCGAGAAGTTCGAAACCCAGCGGGTCCACCTGGAAGCTCACAATCTTGAGCTCAAGAAGGAAGCTGAAGCTGTCGGCGTCTCGCTCGAAGGCAAATCGTTCGTCGCCATCCGCCAGGCTGGCGATACTGGCCAGCTGTACGGTTCGGTCTCGACCCGCGACATCGCCGACTCGATCACCGAGGGCGGCTTCAAGGTCCATCGCAACCAGATCGTGCTCGAAACCCCCATCAAGACCCTCGGCGTTCACCCGGTCTCGGTTCAGCTTCACCCCGAAGTCATCGTTGGCGTGACCTTGAATGTCGCCCGCTCCACCGACGAAGCAACCCGTCAGGCTGCTGGTGAGGACGTCAAAGTCGTCAAGGAAGAGAAGATGGAATTGGTTACCTTCAACCCCGAAGATGGCCTGCCCGACGACCGCGCCAACGACTAAGCCGGGCATTGGATTGCCAGAATTCTGCGCCTCTTCCGGGTTCCTGGGGGAGGCGCATTATTTTGTCAGGCGCGCGCAAAAAAGGCCCTCCGCTTCCGGGGGGGAAAGCGAAGAGCCTCTCAATTTACCAACGACTTAGGCCGTAGGCTTAGTGATGGCGGTAGCGGCCGCAGGTGCGGTCGAGATCGCGCTTTAAGACTTCGATGGTGCGCCGTTCATCGCGCGAAAGACGACCGTCTCTGGTGGCGCGGACTTCAAAGCCATGCAGGCGCTGTGCCTTGTCTTGGCAGGCGGAGTGATGCTTTTGCGCGTATGGATGACGATCTTTTTGCCAGCCTTCGCGTGCCGATGCGCTGGATGCGCCGATCGCGAGGAGAGCGGCGGCGGCGATGATGCGTGCTTTCATTTCGTGAATTCCTTCCCAGTAAGCTAGGCGCGCGTGACTTCAAATTGCGTCGCAAGCCCGTACCTAAGATTGCGCACATGAACGCGCAATGAACCTGGAAGTGTTTCCTTTGTTGGCTGACGAAGATCAGCAAATCCCGCTTCAAACCTTCTTCTTTTTCCGCTCCTGCAGCACTTCGAGTTGCAACTGCTGCAATTCGATCAGTCGTTCCCATTGCTTCGTCAGAAGGTGATCGACCTTTTCGTGCAGGTGGCGGATTTCAAGTTCGGCTTTCAGGTTGACCTTGTAATCGTTCTCGGACCGCAGGCGGTCTTTCTCTTCGACACGCCGCTGGCTCATCATGATGATCGGTGCCTGGATAGCGGCGATCGTCGAGAGGATCAGGTTGAGCAGGATGAAGGGATAGGCGTCGAACGCCCCTTTCGCGCCCTGGAAGATGTTGAGTGCCATCCACAACAGCACGAATGCGAAGAACACGATCAGAAACGACCACGAGCCACCAAACGCCGCAAGCTGATCCGACAGCTTTTCACCCGTGGTGCGCTGGTCCTCGTATTCCTCTTCGACGTTTTCGGCGATTGTCTCATGATGCTCTAGGCTCTCGGCCACGCGGCGGTCGAGGTCCGACAATTCGCCGCGCTCCTGCATCAACATCTCTTCGACGTAACGCGAGCGGTACTTGCCGATCTCATCAATGCTGATCGGCGCATCCATTTCTATTTCTGGATGCTCGGCGCGGATCGCATCAACGAGGCTTGGCCGCAATGAGCCAAGGTGCATCGTCTTGCGGCGCGCCATCTCTTTGCCAGACAATGCGCACGTGACGCGCTTGTTGGCGCTGGCCTGTTCGTTGGCGGCGGCGGCTGCCACGGCGATGGCTGCTTGTTCGTCGAGGTTTGGTATCGTCATGGGTGCGTCCGTATGACAAAACTAGGCATGAATTTCATGATTGCAAACTCTGCGTTTGCCGGATTGGCGATCAAATCGTGGCAATTGGCTGGCGTTGAACCAATTGATTGACCAGATGACGCTTGGTGCAATTGATCGTTTCGCCCTTCATGCCGGAAGGACCGAGCAGCTGTCCAGACAGATCGCATGTGCCGTTTCGAAGAGCTACCGCTATCGTGGCAAACTGCGCGCAAACAAGCGCTGTACCCGCTCAACATTTGCTGACCCGTTTCCGGCTCTGTTTGGCTTTAGCCGATATTGAATGCAACGGGCTCCGCGACTGGATTGCGGCGGCGCAACCGGCGCTCTTCGACGGCTTCGATGAATTGCCGCGACCGATCAATAACGACGTCGCGCTGCCGGTCCATGGTGACGAGGTGATAACTGTCTTCGAGCACGCAAATCTCGGCGGGTCCCCGTACGGCGCGCGCAATAATCTCGGCGTTCTTTAGACTGGACACATCGTCGTCGCGGGCATGCAAAATAAGCGTCGGGGTTTCGATAAAGTTCAGGCGGCGCTTGACCACTTCGACAAGCCGCCAGAATTCCCGCACTGATTCAGCCGGCGTGCCTAAAATGCCTGCTTCCGCGCTATTCCCCGACTGCATCGAGGCGACAATCCGCGCCCGCAACCGCTTGTCCTTGATGCCGTAAGGTTCACGTTCCACAAACCGGTACTTCTTGCCGATTGGCGTCATCATCGCGAATTTGAGCGCGAACGCGTACCAAGGGATCGACCAGCCGTCATAGGTCAACGTCGGCGCGTACAGCAGCAACCCGGCCAACTCGTCATGACGGCGCGACGCGCATTCGATTGAAAGAATAGCCCCCATCGACAATCCGCCGACGTAGACCTGATCACAGTCTTTTTTCAGCGCATCGAACCCGGCGTCGACACTGTTCGACCAATCGCGCCAGTTCGTTGCCAACAGGTCTTCTTCCGTACCGCAATGCCCTGCAAGTTGCGGACACAAGACGGTGTAACCGCCACGGTTGAGGCCCTTCGCCACCAGCGCAAGTTCGTTGGGCGTGCCGCCCAGTCCATGAATAAGCAGCACCCCGATGCGCGAGCCTTCTAGGCGGAAACTGCGATCGGGAGTTTGACACGTCATGATGGGAGGATCCGCAATAGGGCTTGTCGTTGAGGGACGGCCGCTCCCCGTGGCGGTGATCTGATCCCGAAGGTTGCGTTAGTGGCACAAAATGGCCGTGCCGTCATGTGGCTGCATGCGCTTCGCCAGGACAGTGTGTCTTCCCCGATCCGATTCAAGCCATCAGCGGCCACCATAGGCCACCACTCCAAAAGCCGGGCTGATTGCCGTCACCCTCGGTTGCCAGTGCGACAAGATCCAGATAGACCGCGCGCACCAAAAGGGCTTCGAGCCGCCCGCGCACCAGAACATAGGGCTTCAATCCCCCGGCTGGCTCTTGCACCTCAAACCGGATGGGATGCGCGGCTTTGATCGTTACCCACGTGTCGAGATTGGTTCGCAGCGCAACGCTTCGAGCCTCGCCGTCGCCTGTGACTTGCATCTCCACCGCGAGAAACGGCGCATCAGCAACCTGCACGTCTACTTTCTCGGCGGGGGTCACCAGATAGGTTTTGCCGTCGTCATCCTTGCGCAACACGGATGCAAACAATTCCACCAGCGGCCGCCGCGTAATCGGGCTGCCCCGATAGTGCCAGATTCCGTCCGCTTTGATTTCAAGGCCGATATCGCCGCAATAGGGCGGGTTCCATAAGTGGACCGGGGCGGCCTCGCGGTTGCGCGTTGTTTCGCCACCCACTGACCGTACGATGGCCTCCAATGCGGCAGGCTGCATCGCGGCAGCCGGTTTCAATGGTTCTTGCGTCATGCGTCAGTCTCATCCAATCGCGAGCGGCAATCAACCCGTCTTGAAACCTGCGGGCTCAAAATCCGGCGGCTTTGCGGCTAACGTAACATTCACTTGACCCCGCCCCCCTGCCTCTAGATCGTTCGGGCGTTAACTCCGCCACATGGAACCGGATCCGACACATGAACTCACTCGCTGAGACCCACACCGATATCGTGCCGCGCCTTGAAGCTGCGAGCGAGCGTGTGCAACGGGCGCATAAGGCTGCTGCTAGCGTGATTTTCGGCCAGGATGTCGTCATCGAACGCACCTTGGTGACCATCCTTTCCGGCGGCCACGCGCTCTTGATCGGCGTTCCTGGTCTCGCAAAGACGCTGCTCGTCGATACCTTGGGTAAAGTCCTTGGGCTCGACGCCAAGCGCATTCAGTTCACGCCCGACCTCATGCCGTCCGACATCATCGGTTCGGAAGTGCTTGAGGACAATCCCGGCCAGCGCCGCTCGTTCCGTTTCATCCAGGGTCCGATTTTTACCCAGCTGTTGATGGCCGACGAAATTAACCGCGCCAGTCCCAAGACCCAATCCGCACTACTCCAGGCGATGCAGGAGCACCACGTCACGGTTGCTGGCCAGCGCTACGATACGCCGGCACCATTCCACGTGCTCGCAACCCAAAACCCGCTCGAACAGGAGGGCACCTATCCGCTTCCTGAAGCTCAGCTCGACCGGTTCCTGCTCCAGATCGACGTGAACTATCCCGACCTCGCCGCTGAACGCCGCATGCTCTATTCGACGACCGGCACCGAAACCCGCAACGTCGAGACCGTGTTTTCGGCTGCCGAACTGATGGCGACGCAGCGCCTCGTCCGCCAGATTCCTGTTCCCGACAAGGTTGTGGAAGCAATTCTGATACTCGTGCGCTCGGCCCGTCCCGGCACGGGTGCCAACGTCGAGACGGACCGCTTCGTCGCCTGGGGGCCCGGGCCCCGCGCCAGTCAGGCCCTCATGCTCGCCGTCCGCGCCAAAGCGCTGATTGACGGGCGCTTGGCTCCCTCGGTCGAGGACGTAATTGCGCTTGCCGATCCTATCCTTCGCCACCGTATGGCGCTGACGTTTACCGCGCGTGCCGAAGGCCGCGACCTGGGCCAGATCATCCAGCGCCTCGCAAGCTTGGTGGAGTAAGCCGTTCATGGCAGGCTTTGACGCCAACCGGAACAAGACGACGGCCGTCCCCAACGCGGCGACGACGCGGCGCGAACTTCGTGTGCTCGAAACAGACGCGCACGGCATTGCCGACCGTCTGCCCGATCTGCTGCTCGACGCGGAACGGATTGCCGCCAACGTCTCCCACGGCATCCATGGCCGCCGCCGCGCTGGTCCTGGCGAAACATTCTGGCAGTTCCGCCAATACGGCACCAACGACAGCGCGCAGGCCATCGACTGGCGGCGCTCGGCGAGTTCTGACCAGTTATATGTCCGCGAGCGGGAATGGGAAGCTGCTCACACGGTCTGGCTCTGGCCCGACATCTCACCGTCGATGAATTTCAAAAGCCACCTGTCCAGCACGACCAAGCGGGACCGCGCCGTCGTCTTGATGCTTGCTGCCGCCGAACTGCTGGTGCGTGGCGGCGAACGGGTCGCTTTGCTCGGGTTGACGCAGCCAATGGCAACGCGGCGCGCGGCATCGAGGCTCGCCGAAGCGCTGGCGCAATCTGGCCATCGCGACGAGGCGACCCAGAGCCTGCCGCCGAAGACCCGCCTCTCGCGCTTTTCCGGTGCCGTCCTGTTTTCCGATTTCCTCGATCCGGTTCCGGCAATCCGCGAACGGCTCGAAGCCCTGGCGTCGGGTGGCGTTACCGGCCACATCGTCCAGGTCCTTGATCCCGCCGAAGAAACTTTGCCCTACAGCGGGCGCACTGAATTCGTCAGTATTGAGGGCAACGACCGCTGGATCGCTGAGCGCGCCGAAGCCTTGCGCCCGGCCTACATTGCCAAGCTCCAAGCTCACCGCGCTGAACTGATCGACATGACCCAACGTCTGGGTTGGACGTTCCTCGTCCACCACACCGACCGGCCAGCATCCGAGCCGCTGCTCTCACTCATTGTCCGCCTTCAAGGCAATGATGCCGGTGCACGCTGGCAAGCCGTGCCCGCTGCAACCGCAGAGCTGCGAGGCCAGTCATGAGCATCGGTGCCTTGGCCTTCCTCAACCCCTGGCTGCTGGCAGGGCTCGCGGCGCTGCCGGTTATTTACTGGCTGTTGCGCACGGTCCCGCCACGTCCGCAGGAAATCGAATTCCCCGCGACCCGCATCCTCGTGGGGCTTGAAAACAAGGACAAGACGCCGGCCAAAACGCCGTGGTGGCTGCTGCTCATACGACTTGCTGCTGCCGCGCTGGTTATCGCCGCGCTGGCGGAACCCGTACTTAACCCAACTCGCGTAACTGGACTTCAAGGCACCGGTCCTGTCGTCGTTGCCGTCGATAACGGATGGGCGGCGGCTGCCCGCTTCCCTCAGCGCACCGCGCTGATTGACCGCCTGATCACCGAAGCCGAAGCCCAGCACCGGCCCGTGATCCTGCTGGCCACGGCTTCGCCATCCAAGACAGTTGCGGCCAAAATCGAAGCGCCCCAGGATGCCCGCGCGACCGCTACCGCGCTACGCGCCCAGCCGTTTGCGCCTGACCGGCTCGCAGCCGCTGCGGCGCTGGAAACAGCCATGGCCACGGCCAAAGGGCAACCCAACCTCGTGTGGCTCACCGACGGCATCGACGAAAAGGGCGATGCGGGCGCTTTCGCGGATCGTCTGGCCAAACTCGGCCCCCTCAGCGTGGTCGACGCCAAAGCCTCCGACGCCGGGCTGGGCCTGATCGCAGGCGTCGGCGTCAAAGGCAAGCTCGAAGCCCAAGTCCTTCGCGCCGAAACGACCGGCCCGCGCGACGGCGTCCTCCATGCGCTTTCGATCCGCAGCCAGCGCCTCGGGGAAGCGGTGTTCCACATCCCTGCAGGTTCGGCATCCGCCACGGTGACGTTTGAGCTCCCGCTCGAACTGCGCAACCAAGTTGCGCGCGTCGAGCTTGCTGGCGAGCGCTCGGCCGGCAGCGTGAGCCTGCTGGACACCCGTTCGCAATGGCACCGTATCGGGCTGATTTCCGGCGAGACCCGCGAGCAGGCGCAGGCCCTTCTCGCGCCGCTCTACTACATCGAAAGGGCGCTTGCTCCGTTCGCCGAAATGGTAAAGCCGAAGGACTCAAATGTCGCCGTCAACGTCGACCAGGGCCTTAAGGAACACGTCAGCGTTTTGATGCTGGCCGACATCGGCACCTTGTCGGGTGAGGCCCACGACCGCATTGATGCTTGGGTCAAAAAGGGCGGCGTGCTTGTCCGCTTCGCCGGGCCGCGATTGGAAAAGGGCGGCGACGACCTGATGCCGGTTCCACTTCGCTTGGGTGGGCGCACCCTTGGCGGGGCGCTCTCCTGGTCGACGCCGCAAGCTCTGGCACCCTTCGAAGACAGCAGTATCTTTGCCGGTCTCACGATACCGCCTGATGTGTCGGTCAACCGCCAAGTCCTTGCCGATCCCTCGCGCTTGGGTGCTGCTGTTCAAGTTTGGGCACGCCTCAGAGATGGCACCCCGCTCGTCACCGCCGTCAAGCGTGGTGAAGGCCAGATTGTGTTGTTCCACATCACCGCCAACTCCGACTGGTCGAACCTCCCCCTGTCCGGTCTTTTTGTCGACATGCTGCGCCGTATCGCGACGCTCGGCAAAGGGGCTGGTGCCATCGGTGACGCCAGCACGACGAACGAGGCCAAAGACGGTGCTGCGACGGCGGCTGAAAGCATGTTGCCGCCCGTGCAAGCACTTGATGGTTACGGCACCCTCAAGCCGCCGCCGCCGACCGCTCAGGCGCTGGCGTTGGCGAACGCTTTCCTGGCGACGGCCAGTCTCGACCATCCGCCGGGCTATTACGGTTCTGCTGGAGCCCCCCGCGCCCTCAATGTCTTGGGACCTAAGAGTATCTTGAAACCGCTACCCGCACTCCCTTCCAGCGCAGCCCGGCGGGGCTACGATGGCGCCACGGCGACGCCGCTCAAGCCCTCGCTGCTGTCGCTCGCTCTTGGCTTGTTGTTTGCCGACGTGCTGGCCGTTATCATACTCGGCATGGGCGGCTTGCACCTTGCGCGGCGCGCAAAATCTGCTGCCACCGCGAGCGGTCTCGCCGCGCTCATGTTTATCAGCCTTGTCCCGGGGACCGCCGAGGCACAGGGGTTGTTGCCCCGCAAGGCAACCCCAATCCCATCGGCCAACGTCACGCCCAGCGATGCCGCTGCCATGCGGGCGACCAGCAAGGTCACCTTCGGCTACGTCATCACCGGCGACCGCAACACCGACGACGTAAGCCGGCTCGGCCTACTGGGGCTTGGCCACTTCCTCGCCTTGAAAACCGCTGTCGAGCCCGGCGATCCCATCGGCATCAATATCGCCACCGATGAAATCGCCTTCTACCCTGTGTTGTATTGGCCGGTTCTGTCTGACGCACAGCCGCTGCCCGAAGCAGCGCTCGCCAAGATCGACGCTTATATGAAGGAAGGCGGGCTGATCGTGTTCGATACCCGCGACTACGGTCAGGGCATGCCGACCGGGCAATCGCTATCAGGCAAGAACGGCACCGCCCTCCAGCGGCTGCTGGCCCGCCTCGACGTCCCCCGCCTGGAACCCGTTCCCGAAACGCACGTGTTGACCAAATCGTTCTACCTGCTTCGCGCGTTCCCCGGCCGCTGGGACGGCGGACAGCTGTGGGTCGAGGCAACCGACGGCGACGACGACGGCGCAAGCCAAGGCCGCAAGGCGCGCCGCGCCGACGGCGTCACCTCGATCATGATCACGTCCAACGACTTCGCCTCGGCGTGGGCCCTCGACGACCGCAATCGCGGCTTGTTCCCGCTCGTGCCCGGCGGCGAAGGCCAACGTGAAATGGCGTTCCGCAGCGGTGTCAACATCGTCATGCATGCGCTGACCGGCAACTACAAAGCCGATCAGGTCCACGTTCCCGCATTGCTCGAAAGGTTGGGCCAATAGATGAACTGGTCCGTTGATTTCTCGCCGATGGTGCCGGTCCCCATGTTCTGGGCAGCCGTTGCCATCGCTGCTGTCCTTACCGGCATGATGATGTTTCGCCGCCAGCGCGGCGCGCCGTTTCGTGCGTTGGCGCTGGCAACACTTCTTGCAGCGCTTGCCAATCCCACGTTGCGCGAGGAGCAGCGCGAAAGCCTCGCCAACGTCGCCATCGTCGTGCTTGACGAAAGTACCAGCCAGCAGCTTTCGAACCGCCCCGAACAGTCGGCAGCCATCAAGGCGATCCTTGAAGCCAAGCTTGCCAGCGTTCCAAACCTCAACGTAAAGTTCGTCGGTGTAGGCAAACCCGGCGAAGCCGCCCAGCCTGGCACAAACCTATTCTCGTCTCTCAATGCGGCCCTTGCCGACACGCCGCCTGACCGCCTCGCAGGCGTCATCATGGTGACAGATGGTCAAGTTCATGACGTGCCTAAGTCTGCCGCATCGCTTGGCTTTGATGCACCGGTCCATGCTCTCTTGACCGGCCAGCCGGACGAATTCGACCGCCGCGTCGAGGTCATCAAAGCCCCCCGGTATGGCATCGTCGGTCAAAGCCGCGAGATCGAAGTGGCTATCCGCGAAGCTGGCAAGGCCGGCCGTGGCGGCGACACGGCCAAGCTTACCGTGCGCCGCGAGGGCAAGCCCGACGAAGTCCGATCCGCCAAAATCGGCGGCACGGTCAAACTCGACATGCCGTTCCCTCACTCGGGGACCAACATTCTTGAAATCGAGCTCGAAACAGCACCTGGCGAACTGACGCCCGCCAACAACCGCGTCGTCGTCGAGGCCGAAGGTGTGCGTGAAAACCTGCGCGTGCTGCTGGTATCTGGCGAACCTCACGCTGGTGAGCGCACTTGGCGCAACCTGCTCAAGTCGGACGCCGCCGTCGATCTCGTCCATTTCACCATTCTGCGCCCGCCGGAAAAGCAGGACGGTACGCCCAACAAGCAGCTGTCGTTGATCGCATTTCCAACGCGGGAACTGTTCTCAGAGAAAATCAACGAATTCGACCTCATCATCTTCGACCGTTATCAGCATCACGGCATCCTGCAGATGCTCTACTACGACAACATCTCGCGCTACGTTGAGCGGGGCGGTGCTTTGCTGGTTGCTGCTGGCGACGATTTTGCCGGTGCATCGAGCCTGTTTCGCACGCCGCTTGCGCCCGTTCTTCCAGCTAGCCCGACCGGGCGCGTGATCGAGACGCCGTTCAAGGCCAAGATTACCGCCGACGGCAACAAGCATCCTGTGACCGTAGGCCTTGCTGGCGGCGCTGGTGACAACCCGACTTGGGGCCGCTGGTTCCGTCAGGCCGAGGTGCAGCCGACCCGTGGGCGCACGATCATGGAGGGGGCTGAGAAGTCGCCCCTTCTGGTTGTTGATCGCAAGGGCAAAGGCCGCGTCGCATTGCTGACCTCGGATCAGGCTTGGCTGTGGGCGCGCGGCTTCGAAGGCGGTGGCCCGCACTCCGACATGCTCCGCCGCCTCTCACACTGGCTGATGAAGGAGCCGGAACTAGAAGAGGAACGCCTGATCGCGTCGGCCCACGGACTGAAGCTCACCATTGAGCGCCGCACTATGGGTGACAAGGTTCCGCCGGTTAAGCTGTCAGCCCCCGGCGGCGAAAACAGCGAATTGGCGCTCGCTCTTGCAGCCCCCGGAATTTGGCGCACTACCGTCGATGTCAAACTTCCCGGCCTCTACAAGGCCCAGACCGCCAATAGCGCAGAGACCCTTACCGCCGTCGCTCACGCCGGCACTCTCGACGCGCGCGAAATGAGCGAAGTGGTCGCGACCGACGCCAAGATGAAGCCGCTCATTGAGGCAACCGGCGGCGGCATGTTCTGGACCCGCAGCGGTGGCCTGCTGTCATCTGCCAGTGCAGGGTCCGTCGATGTGCCACGGATCTCCATGCTGTCTGGCGCCAAGGTGCTGGCCGGTTCCGGCTGGCTCGGCCTCAAGGACCGTCAAGCCTTCGTCACCAAAGGCGTCAAGTTGACCCCGATGTTCACGGGCCTGCTGGCACTAGCTGCAATCATCGCCCTCATGACGTTGGCCTGGTGGCGTGAAGGCAAGTAGCCTGCCACCAATTGTGGCCAGACCCAGGCATCGGGTCTGCAACACTTGTACCAGCGCGCAGACGTTTTGACTCTTCTTTTCACAGCCTGCGGGCTGGTATTCTCTTTGCTTTGCGCGTGGCCACCCCACCAACCCCACGTGCGGATACCAAACCGCACACGTCAGTACTTATGCGGTTTGGTATTGGCTGTTTGCGCAGTCCGCGCCAACACTCTAAACGATTGCCGGATCGGTGTTCAAATGAGCGAGATTGCGGTTTTTGGGTGAGATCGTCGAGATGAAGCCGTAGCGGTCAAGCGCTTCCGTTGCCGATCGGATCTTGTCAGCATCGTTCAAATATTCGACGACGAATACCGTCCGGCCAGCACTTTGCGCCAACGAGAGCGCGCGGGCGGCGAACGTAATTTCATCTTTGGGATTGGGCTTTTCCGGCCCTGACAATCCAAACAGCAGCGATTCTTTGGCGACGCCATCAATGGCTTCTCGCAAATGCTCATGCTCCAGCAGAACTTCCGCGTTCTGCATCACGAATGAGAACATGGGCTTGCGCGCCTTGGCGTATTGGGACAACCGGGAAATGAAGTTGACCATATCGCCCTCGAGGTCGGGCCGCGACCTTGCGACCTTCTTGTTGCGCTCCTGCAGATCTTCAAACACGTCGCACTTGTCGAGATAAACGCCATCGAAACCAGCGGCCATGATCTTGTCGAGATAGGCCGTGGGGTTGCCGCAGAACTGCGCCTGCCAGCCAGGCTCCCAAAAGCAAACGGTGAAGTTTTCTTTCCAGTCGGGGTTTTCATCCAGAAGCCACGACGGCTTTTGCGCGCTCCAGGCTGGATCCCAATAATACCTGTAGCTCTCCGCTTCCCCAATCGACATATACGCCAGCACGTGGCGGCGGCCACCATCTGGCTTGATTTTCATGCGGGCAATGTCGCCAGGGGTGAACGCCAATTCGTCGGAGCCGTCCCTGGAATAGTCGATTACCATGAGATCGAACGGCGACGCCGCCACGTCCTTCATGTTGACTTTTTGCAACTGATAACCCCAGGCCCGCACGCCTTCAAAAAGGCCCGTTCCAACCGCCGACCGTGCAAATTCCCCGGATGGAACCCCGGGTTGGCTCGGCGCGGATTGCTCGGCTGGAACTGGCTGCGGCTTCGCCTTTGCTTGGCGGGGTTTGCTCACGGCAGCATCCTCTGATTGGGTCCGTTTGGCGGGTGCTGACCGTTCAGAAACAGGCGTTTGGGGCTCGTCGCGCTTGCGGTCACGACCTCCAGCCGACTTGTTGCGCCGGACAATGCCCAGCGCGATAGCGGCCACGACGATAACAATCAGCAGGAAATTTTCCATCAGCGCAGCGCCCTAAGCCGTTCTTTAACTACCACGTTTGAGGAACCTAACCCCTGCTGATCTAGGCGGGGATAACTCCAGCAAAAACCTGCGCAGAGATACCTGCGCTGGAGCACACAGCAAGCGCCCGAGCAGCGTTCATGCGTTTGTTGGTTTGAACCAGCAGTGACGTGGTTTGGCGCTATCTGCAAGGGCCAGTGCGAGCTATCTGTGGGTCGCTGGACGTTGCCGTGCGGGGCTCCCGTGACGCGGATGACGCGGACAGGCTCGCCAGCACGGGCGGTGCATCGGGACCGTTCAAATTGAGGGTGGCAAGGTTACGTTCGGTGAAATGGACCAGGAACCCGTCCTGCTTTGCCCGGCGCCGGGCGACGCCTGCCTGCTTTGCGCTATCCAAATACTCGACAACCATGACTTTGCCGCCGGCACGTTTCATAAGCTGAAGATCGCTGGCAGAGGCTTGCTGCTCTTCCAGCGGGATCGGCTCACCGGCTTTGTCTGCATTGAAGTACAGGCTTTCTTTCGCGGCACCATCAAGCCTTGCCCGCAACGCTTTATCCCTCAGTAGCTCCTCGGCATTTTGCAGCACGACGATGGCCTCGGGCTTAATAAGGCGCGCATGGTCGATCATCTTGGCGACAAAGGAAACCATGTCTGACCGCGCCGCCGGACGCGATTTGAATTGATCGTAGACGTCTGCCCGGTCCAGATATATCCCATCAAAGCCTGCGTCGAGCACCCGGTCCACGTAGCTGTCGCTCTGACCAAAGATCAGCGATTGCCACTGCGGCTCCCAGTACTGAACAGGATAGTTGCCGGCCCACTGCGGATTGACCGGTCCCATCCAAACGGGACACGACCCCTTTTCCATCCATTTGTCGTCCCAGTAAAAGCGATAGTGCTCGGCTTCACCGATTGACATGTAGGCCAGCACAACCCGCCGGCTACCATCGGGCTTCACTTTAATCTGGTCGATCTGCGATCGCCGGAACAGCATTTCAACGCTGTCAACGCGGTCAGGGGCGTGGTCAATCACGAGCAGATCGAACGGAGATGCTGCCAGCGCTGCAACATCGAGGCGCTGGAGCTGATAGCCCCAGGATTTGACCGGATCCATCAAAAACCGGCGGACTTCAAGGCCGTCTTCTGCTGCAGCATCATTAGGGGCGACGGCGTTCGCCGATGCTGGACAAACCAGACCTGCAAGTAATGCCGCCGTTAGGAATGCTGAATTCGAAAACCCTCGCATGATGCTCATGTCAAAATTGCACTCCCGGTAGCCAAAGGCGGTCAAGGTTTCGTGGCCCGATATACGGCACGAACCCTTCAGCCTTAATGCGCGAGACCGCATCTGCGTTCCGTGCACGGTCGTTCACATAGTCGATTACGAATACGGCACGCCCTGCCGACTTGGCTAACCGAAGGTTGGCGAGAACGTCTCGCACCTGGGCTGCGGGATTCTTGTTCTGACTCATGTCGGCACCGTAGAACGCACTTTCCTTGGCGACGGCATCAATGGCGTCGATCATTTTGGAATGTGCCAGCAGCTCCTCGGCGTTCTGCAAAATGACGATGAATTCCGGATCGCGCTTGCGCGCATGTGCTGCCAGCCGCGACACGAAATCGACCATCTTGTTGGCCCCGTCTGGACACTCCTTGGTGATCTCCGCGTAAACGTCGACGCGGTCCAGATAAACGCCATCGAAGCCGAGTTCGAGCAACCGGTATAGTGGAGACGGCTCGTCGGCATAAAAGCTGCGGCCGTTCTCATCGCCCAGAATTGTGTTCTGCCAGCCCTTTTCGCAAAACCGGATCAGGCGGTTGCCCTTCCATTGCGGGTTCTCCTTCATCATCCAGTCGGGCGCTTCCTCAATCTCGTATTCTTTGTCGTAATAGGCGCGGTAGTCCTCCGACTCGCCGACCGACAGGTATGAAATCACCAACCGCCGACTGCCGTCAGGCGCGCGCTTCAATCGTTCGACCTCATCGCGCGTGAACGGCTTGCCGGTATCGAGGCCCGTCGTCGCGTCGACAATCAACATGCCGTAGGGTGACGACTGCGCGGAGGCCAGCGATAGCGACGCCAGCTGATACCCCCAGCTCTTGACCGCATTAATCCGCGACAGGCGCGCCGTTCGCGCTGCCTCGGCATTGAACTGGGGTGCTGCAGGTGGCCGCTTGGCCTGCTGTGCCGCGGGTGGCTTAATCGCTCGTGGAGGCTCGACGATCGAGGGGGTGCCTGAGCGCGACTGGGCCCCGGAAACGCCCTGGGCGTACCCCACAGGCATTGACAGGCACGTCAGCGCGGCAATGCTTCCCACGACAGCGCGAAACAGTGTTCTGACAGGAAATGCGAGGGTGCAATGAGACGGCAGCAACGGGATCACACGCTCCATTCAGGGAAAGTGTTGCTTCAATCGTCTGTCTCACAGCCGATTCAGCAGCACCTCTAGAAAGTCCCCCAAAATGGTGCAGCGCCCCTTAAGCAAAAGTATGGCGCAGCCGTCATACCGCTGGTCAGACGGCTATTTCTTCAGCAATGCGGCTGCTGGTGTCCCAATCGAAATACTGGCTGGGGCTGGGTCGGCCGACAATTCAATCGACGCATTCGCCAGGTAGGCCGCGACTGTCGTCATCGCAACCATCAGCACCAGACCGAGCGCCGCGCGCCGCAACGCCCATCCCCACGATGGGGAAACGGCCTGCGGTCTGATCGTCACTGGTTCCGATGGCGAAATCGTCATAGCTATCCTGGTCGCTTGAATATTTAGGGGCGTGGACGCAACACAAAAACAATCTCGACTGCCAAAGTCAGCGGACAGCCAATTTGAAACCATATGGTTAGCAAATCGTTCCCTGTCCCGCAGATCCCACTCGTGCCGTGCAACCTGGGCAGGGTCAAGACGCACATGCGGCTTCCTCGCGGCAGACGCGCGGGCCGTGTCCCGGACGCAACGGTCGTGTCTGTCGTTGGGGCTTAAAGTCATAGGCGCACAGCGCTAAACTACAGCATGGCCCGTGTCTGACGGACCATTTCGTTCGTCGCCGTAAAGTCTGTTTTCCCAGAGCCAAGGACAGGAATCGATCCCACCACTAAAATCGCGCGTGGCACCCATAATTCCGGGAATCCATGCTCCTGCGCATGCGCCAGCAACACCGCTTTTTCTGCATCTGGTTTGTCTGTCACCAGAATCAGCTGTTCGCCTTTCTTGGGGTCAGGCAACGACACGACGACATGATTGGCATCGGGCCACACGCTCGATGCCAGGCTTTCGACAGCTGCCATCGACACCATTTCACCAGCGATCTTGGCAAACCGTTTGGCCCGCCCCCGGATCGTGATGAAGCCATCGTCGATCGTGACAATATCGCCGGTATCGTGCCATCCAGCCTGAGGCGGCTGAACGATGCCGGGAAGTTCGCCCATGATGTAGCCCGCCATCACATTCGGTCCGCGCACCAACAGCTGGCCGCCGTCATGGATGCCCTCGACCGGCACCAGCTTGGTTTCGATGGCCGGTAACGCCCGTCCCACCGATCCAGCCTTCATCGCACCCGGCACGTTGCAGGCAATCACCGGGGAACATTCGGTCGCGCCATATCCTTCCAGGATGACGGTTTTGGTGCCGGCCCACAGCTCGCGCGTCGACTCCTTGACCCGCTCGGCACCTGCCACGGCATACCTTAAGCTGTCGAAATCGCCTGGCTTGGCGGCACGGGCCCAGCCTGCAAGAAAGGTATCGGTCGCAAACAGCACCGTCGGCTTTTTCGCGGCAATCAGCCTGGGGATTTCGCGGTAATGCAGTGGACTTGGATACAAGATCACTTGCAGGCCGTTGAACAGTGGCATCAGTGTTGCCGCCGTCAACCCGAACGAATGAAACATCGGCAACGGATTGAGTACGGTATCGGCCGACGTAAAATGGCCATCCGCGCAGGCAAAAATCTGGTCAGAGTTTGAGACGATATTCGCATTCGTCAGCGCCACCCCTTTCGGCAGTCCTTCCGTCCCCGACGTAAACAGTAGTACGGCTGTGGCACTGGGCTTTGCACCATGCTTGCGATGGACGCTGCGAGCCCATTTTGCTGATACGACCCCGGCGAGTTTATCGCGCCAGTTCACCGCTGCACGAACGTCTTCCAAGTAGATGAATTCGACGCGCTGGCCAGGTTTCACCTCGACACTGGCGAGGACGTCCACGACCTCCTGTAGATTGGCCTTTTCGATGAACCGCCGCGACGTCACGATTCGCTGGATCATCCCCGTCCGTAGCGCCGACGCCAAATTGCGCGACCCTGCCGTGTAATTCAAAATGGATATGGTCCGTCCGAAGGCATTCATCCCAAAAAGGGAGACGACCAGTGCCGGTACGTTGGGAAGCAGCAGCGCGACCGGCTCATTGCCTGGCATCATTGCGGTCAGCTTGCGGCCCAGCACAAGGCTGCCCAGAATCAGAGCGTCGTAGGTCATCGCCGCGCCTTCGGCGTCCTGCAAAATGACCTTGCGTCCGCCATGTGCCTTGCGCGCATTCAACAGGGCGTCAAACATCGTTAGCTGCGAAGCGGCAGCGGAATAAGCCATTTGCCTGTAATCCAGCGTGAGGGCGTGAGACCGCGACCATGCACGCAGGACTCTTGATCGCGCAAGCCAGCAAGTTCGGCGCTGCACGGGACGTAAAATGCGTTCGTTCGACAGTATGCCACTTGAACCAATCGCACCTGCCGGAATTCGCGAAAATGGCAGCACTGCACTCAACTGCCGGATTGCTGCACTGCATCCAAAAAAGCTGCGCAATTTGGTCGCGCGGCATGGCGCAATCTGGTCCCGGTCACATCTCCATAACTAAAGTACGAGCATGATCCAACGTGACGACATCCATCACCCATCGGCCAATCGCGACCTCTCCGACACCGGCGAAGGCGACGATATTCCCCGCCGCCTCCGGCTCTCCTCGCGCGAAATAGGCGTGGCGATGGCGCTGACGCTTGCTGCCATGATTCAACTCTTCTGGTCGCTCAATAAACCCGACGACAAGCTATCCAGCGCGCTCCCCGGTCCCGCAGCTATCACCGGCCAGGCGCGGTAATCCGCACGCCTTAACACCCGTGCGCCCTGCAGCGCTTTTTCGCGATGCAATCCAGGCCCAGGCCCCGGGTCTCGCCGCTCCTCCGCCTATCCGATCAGCGGCTTTGCCCGCTGCAATCCGCGCACGCTGTTGCCCAGATAGACGACTTCGGCCGCCTCTAAGTCCGCCAGCGTCAACGTCTGTTCGACGGCGCGGCCTTGCGCTACGAGCTGCGCCCGCAACACGCCCGGCAAGGCGCCTGCATTCAACGGCGGTGTTAGGAGCACACCGTCGCGCTCGATGAAGATCGTCGTCCGGCTGCCCTCGGCAAGTTCGCCCCGCTCGTTGAGGTAGACAACTTCGTCAGCGCCTGCGGTGTCGTGGAAATGCTGCCACTCGCGATCATAAAGCTGGCGCTCTGTCGTCTTGTGCGCCAGGAACGGTTCGGCGCTATCGACGCGCGTCGGCGACACCACATATCGGATCTCAGCGCCAGGCACAGGCAGGGCGATCGGCGTTGCCGCAACCGTAACTGTGCCATCCTCCGACAACAGAAGCCGCACCCGCAAATGCTGCGAGCCTGCAGCCTTTTGCGCTAGTGCCGCGCGTGCCTGCACCAGATCGCACTTAAACCCGAAGTGCGCCGCCGACCTTTGCAGCCGTGCCATATGCCCATCCAAGAGCCAATAAGCCCCCGTTGCGCCAACGGTTGGATCAAACAGCAGCGTCTCGATGAGCTCGAACTTGCGGACTTTGTCGGTGAGGAATTTCATCTTGAGTAAGCACTCCGCATATTCCCCGACACCACCGCTGTCGGCGACCACGCCCGAGCCGATGCCCATTTCGCCGCGACCGTCCGGGAAAAACACGGGCGTGCGGATTGCTACGTTGAACAGCGAATGGCCATCCGGTGAAATCCGCCCGATCGCCCCGCAATACACGCCGCGGGGACTGTCCTCCAACCCGGCGATCAACTCCATCGCGCGGATTTTAGGCGCGCCCGTTACCGAGCCGGGCGGAAAGATCGCCTCCAGCAAATGCGCCAGCGACGTGCCCGTAACGACCGTCGCCGTCACGCCCGAGGTCATCTGATGCAGCGTCTTGAACGTCTCGACGGTGAACAGGTCGGTCACGTGCACGCTGCCGATGTCGGAAATCCGCCCCAGGTCGTTGCGCATCAAATCGACGATCATCAGGTTTTCGGCGCGCTGCTTGGTATCGCTGGCCAGCACGCGCTTGGCCTCCTCGTCGGCCTCCTCACTCGCCCCGCGCGGGCTCGTTCCTTTCATGGGCCGCGTCGAAACCACTCGGCCCGCCTGCTCGATGAACAGTTCAGGCGATGCCGACAGGATCGTAACCTGCCCCGTTTCGATGATCCCGCCATAGGCGACGCGCTGCTTCTGCCGTAGCTCGCGATAGAGCGCGAGCGGCGTACCTTCGAGCTTGAACCGCGCACGGAACGTGAGGTTCATTTGATAGATGTCGCCCGCCTTGATGTATTCGGCGACCTTGGCAAAACGCTCCTCGTACTGGGGCCCGCTCCATGAATGGGAAATGTCCGTCAGCCGGGGTGAAGCCTGTTGGGGCTGCGCGGCAAGCCATGCCTCGACCTGAACGCTGCCCATCACGTTGGGCGCTGTGAACAAGCCAAACCATATCAGCGGGACTTTCCGCTTTTCCGGCATGAGGTGGGCAAGCCGGGGTTCTAAAACGTAGCCCAACTCATAGGCAAAGAAACCCGCCGCATGAAGCCCGCGCTGTCTGGCGGCTTCAAGCCGCGCCAAGGCGCCGGCCACCTCGTGCGGCTCGTCAGCCTGAATGATCTCAACCGCATCGCGATACAGAGCCGACGGCGCACCCGACCCGGTGTTGTCGTCAAGCAGCACATACGGCTGCCACGCACCGGGATCAGAGCACGGCGCGGACGCGGGTTCGTTGTTTGCGTCCACCGTCATGGTCCCTTGAAGCCTGAGAGTGCGAAAAATGAGACGCGGCGCGTGTCGTTGATCCCGGCTGGTACATCGCGCACGGCCACCGGCACTACGTTGGCGAACGCCCCGTAGATCGACCGCTGGCCGGCCTTCACGGGAGTTTCTGCAACCGGCATTTTGCCCAGAGTGACCAGTAAGGCTGGTTCCTGCGCGCCACCCTTGAACGGGCGTGTCAGCTCAAAATGATCGTGGGGACGCGCAGCCGCCTTCCAAGCCAGCACCGGCACCGGCTCGGCCCGCATGTAATACAACAGCTCCGCCGTTACCGACCGGTCATCGGAAATCACGGCGGCATAGGGCTTTCCTGCTGCTTTAGCGGCCGCGATCTCCGCCCGCGTCGCCGCTGCGATCTCGCGCCAGCCCAGCGTTCGCGCCAATGGATCTAGCTTGATGGGGGAGCGCACCGCGCCCGCCGTCACTGTACCGGCAATCAGCAGTGCCAGCACTGCCGCGTGGATCCAATAACTCGCCTTGAGCCATCCCCATTCCGCGTCGCGCACCAGCGTTGCGATCACCAGCACAACACCTGGCACATATGCAATTGCCGCCCAATTGGGATGCGCGCGCGACACGAACGCCTGCACTGTGATGAGCGCCACCAGCGGCAGACAAAATGCCATCAGCAGCCGGTCCGCGTCCGGCAATACCTGCTTCCATCCGCGCCAGACGATCACCAGCAACCCGGCGAAATACAACGGACCGAACACGCCGAACTGACTACCAAAGAACTCCAGCGCCTTGAGCGGATGGAACAGCCCGCCCTCCCACTTCGCGTTGTCCGCCGTATGCGAGAACGTCGCAAAGCTATGTGCCTGATTCCAGATCATGTTGGGCACGATGAGCGCCGCCCCGAGCGCCAGACCTGTCCATAGCCGCTTGTCGCGCAACACGTTCCGCCGTTGCGGAGTGGCGATCAGATACAAGGCTGCGCAGAGGATGAACCACGCCATCGCATACTTGGCGTTGAGCCCGAACCCCAAGGCTGCTGCGAGCAGCCAAGCCGGCCACCAATCGCGCGTCTCAAACAGCGCAGCGAATGCCAGAATTGCGAGTGCCCAGCACAGGAGCAGCGGCACGTCGGTCGAAATAATGCCCGCCGAAAACGACACCCCCGGCAACAGCGCGAACGCCAGCGCCGCGAGCGCGCCAATTCGCGGTTCATATAACCGAGCGCCCAGCGCGAATACGCTCAGCGCCGTCATGGTATGCAAGATTGGCGCAGGACTGCGAATGCACGCTTCGCCCTGACCGCACACCCCCGTTGCCAGCGCAATGATCCACGCAATCAATGGCGGCTTGGAATAATACCCGAACGCTGGCTCGACGCTCCACGCCCAATACTGCGCCTCGTCGAAGAACAGGTCCGTCTTGTTGAACACCAGGGCCAGAAGCCGGACGGCAAGCAGCGCGCCCAGCGCCAGGATCAGCCAAACAGGTACCGCCAGCGGCCCTACCTGCCAATTGCGCTGGCTTACCCAAACCGTGCCGCCCTTAACTCGCTGATCCATCAACCGTCCGCTTCCGAGTCTTCGTTAAACTAAAGTCCTAGTCAACTTGCAGGTTGGGTCAAGCACTAGCGCGCGATTCGTTAGACGTTCCTTGAGGGAACCCAACACCATTTTAGACCGAGCGTTGGTTTGCGCGGTAACGACCGCTTGATCCAACAAGTGAGAACCTACTCCAGCCCCTTCTGAAGCCCGCGCACGAACGCGGACAGGCCTGACTGACGGTCACGCTTCAAGCGTTCTGCGGCTAAAATCGCCTGGAGGCCTGCAAGGCTTTCTGCGACATTTTCATTGACCACGACGTAATCATACTCGGCCCAATGCGACAGCTCAGCGGAGGCTTCGGCCATCCGCCGCGTCACGACATCGGGGGGATCGAGCGCGCGGTTATTCAGCCTTTGCTCGAGTGCCTTGCCTGACGGCGGCAGAATGAACACCCTTACAAGATCGCCCGCCATCTTCTCGGCCAGCTGCTGCGCGCCCTGCCAGTCGATGTCGAACATCACGTCGCGGCCGGCTTTGACCGCCGCTTCGACCGGCGCACGCGGCGTGCCATAGCTATTGCCGAACACCGTCGCGCCTTCGAGCAGATCGCCGCGAGCTTCCATCGCCGCATAGCCGCTGGCATCGGTGAAAAAATAGTCCTTGCCCTCGACCTCGCCCGGCCGGGCTTTGCGCGTCGTGACCGACACCGACATGGTGATGTTTAAGTCCGCCGCCAGCAGCGCCCGTGACAGCGTCGTCTTCCCCGCCCCGGACGGTGACGACAGCACCAGCAACAGGCCTCGGCGGGAAATGTTAGTATGCGGATTGGGCATCTTATCGCTCACTCGATATTGGCGACTTGTTCGCGCATCTGGTCGATCAGCACCTTCATGGCCAGACCGCACCGCGAAATCTCGGGATCGTTGGCCTTGGAGCATAAGGTATTGGCTTCGCGATTGAATTCCTGTGTCAGGAAATCAAACTTGCGGCCAGCCGGTACGCCTTCGGCGATCAGATCGCGCGCCGCTGCTATGTGGACTGCCAGCCGCTGAAGCTCTTCCTCGACGTCGGCACGGGTTGCGATCATGACTGCTTCTTGATGCAACCGGTCCGCATCAAACGTGGCCGATGCACTGAGCAGCTTTTGAATCTGTTCGTTCAACCGCATCGCAATTGCTTCGGGCTTTCGCGCAGGAGATGCCGAAACGCGCCCCACCAGCGTTTCGATCTCGGAGACTTCCGCCGCCAGGATCGCGGCCAAGCGCCCGCCCTCAACGGCCCGGTTGTCAACAAACTGGTCGAGCGCGCTTTCAAATGTCGCCATCATGGCAAACATCCGCGCCGCCAGTTCCGCATCGGTTTCCGTCACTTCGACGACCTCAAGTACACCGCGCAGACCCAGCAACCCCTCGGTTGCGGCCGGCGGTCCGCCCGTGATCTGGCGCACCCGTTCGGCGGCAGCCGTCACCTGGGCAAGTGCTGTCTCATTCAATCGGATTTCGGGAGCCGCCGCTGTCTTATCGAACTGGAGGTTTACGGTGACATTGCCGCGCGCGATTCGTTTTTGCAGGGCTTCACGGATTTTCGGCTCCAGGGCATCGCTGCCGTTGGGGAGCCGCGTGCGCACATCGAGCCCGCGCCCGTTCACCGAGCGGATCTCAAAATACCAGCTCGCGTTGCCGCTTGCACCCTCGGCGCGGCCAAAACCCGTCATGCTTTTCATGTGGCCTGTTTGCCCGCTTGTTCGTGTTCAGCGCAAACCTATAGCCGCACTGAGGAAAAAAGCGAACAGGACACGAAGCTCGCTTTCAAAAGTCATAAAAATGATGGGGGTTTAGGCGGCAGCCCGATGGGTCCGTTAACGCAAGGCCTTCGACAGCCGCGCGATCCACGCCATCACATCTGCCTTCACGATCGCGGCCTGCCGCTTTACCCACGCACGCTGCGGCTTCAGGGAAAGCCACGTCCGGTTTACCCAGCGCTTGACCTCGACGCGAACAATCCGGCCATTGCGCCAGACCGCGGACGCCCGGATTTGGGCAAACATCTGCTCTTTCCAAGGGATGAAGACATCGTACGCGGTTTTAAACCAGGCGATCTGCATCAATTGGGGCTGTGTCAGCATGAAGATGTGCGCCACGATCGCTGTTCCGGCGACCTTGGCACCCCCGATCAACACCACACCTAAAACCGCGTGTCCCGTGGCAAACAGGTAAAGCGCCAAGAGTTTGAGCGGGAATAGGCAGACAGCAGGCGCTGCAAACATTGCGAGCGCACCATACGGCGGCAGCGATTTGAGCCATGCCTCAACGCGCGCGAAGACGAAATATTTAGACAGGCGGGCTAGGGCTGCCTCAAGCGGCCGCCATCCCCATTCGAGGAACAGCACGATCAGGGCCGCAACAATCTGAAGCAGGGTTTGGGCCACATCGCGCACCGGCCCGCGCACAAACGCGACCAGCAGCGCCGCTGCCCGCAGCAGCCACGGCCCGGCAGCACCCCACGCGACAGCAAGACCGTCCTTGAAGCGCGCGGTAAGTTGTTGCCACATCTTGTTGAAAACCGGTTCCATTGCCCTGCCGACATGGGCAGCTGGTCACGCCATTCTAATGCCCAACAGCACAGATCTGGTTAACACTACAGGACAACCCCTTGCATTCATTTAGTGATCCTGCGCGAAAGCCGACTATCGCACGACTTCCGGTAGCTTGGCGTCGCCGGGACGCAATGCACCGGCCTTCTGAGCTGCTTCGAGCACTTGTGCCAATTCCTCGCGCGCCTTTTCGGCCTGCCGCTGACGATCCCACAAGCTGGCATAGAGCCCGCCCTTTTCGATCAACTCGGCGTGGGTGCCCTGTTCGGCAATCTGGCCCTTCTCGAGCACCAAAATCACGTCGGCATGGATGATCGTCGACAACCGATGGGCAATGACCAGCGTCGTCCGGTTCTTCGACACTTTGTCGAGCGCGTCTTGGATTTCCTTTTCCGTGTGGCTGTCGAGCGCGCTGGTTGCTTCGTCCAAGACCAGGATCGGCGGCCCCTTTAAAATTGTGCGTGCAATGGCGACCCGCTGCTTTTCCCCACCTGATAGCTTCAATCCGCGCTCGCCGACCATCGACTGATAGCCTTGCGGCAGCGTGCGGATGAACCCGTCGATCTGGGCGAGCTTGGCCGCTGCGTAGACCTCTTCATCGGTCGCTTCGGGACGCCCGTATTTGATGTTGTAGAAAATCGTATCATTAAACAGCACCGTGTCTTGCGGGACCACGCCAATGGCTGCGCGCACAGAGGCCTGTGTCACGTCGCGGATATCCTGGCCGTCGATTGTCACGGCACCCGATTGGATGTCATAGAAGCGGAACAGAATGCGCGAGATCGTCGATTTGCCCGCACCCGAGGGACCCACAATTGCAACCATTTGGCCCGCCGGCACCGTGAACGAGACATTCTTCAGGATGCCGCGCTCTGGGTCGTAGGCGAAGTTGACGTTGTCGAATGCAATCTCGCCATGTCGGACATCGAGCGGTTTGGCGCCCGGCTTGTCCTGCACCTCGGGGTATTCGGACAGCAACGCAAACATCGTCTCCAGATCGACGAGCCCTTGCTTGATTTCACGATACACCATGCCGAGAAAGTTGAGCGGAATGGACAACTGGATCATCAGCGCGTTGATCATCACGAAATCGCCGACGGTATGCGTGCCATTGAGCACACCGCGCGCCGCCAGCAGCATGCAGACCGTGGTGCCGATGGTGAAAATCAGGGCCTGACCCGAATTGAGTACGCCTAAAGAGTAGTAGGTCTTGACGCTGGCTTCTTCGTACTTGCGCATCGACACGTCGAAACGCTTGGCTTCGAGGCCCTCGTTACCGAAATACTTGACGGTTTCATAGTTGAGAAGGCTGTCGATTGCTTTGGTGTTGGCGTCGTTATCGCTGTCGTTCATCTCGCGGCGGATCGCGATGCGCCATTCGCTGGCCGAGAACGTGAACCACATGTACGCGCCGACCGTCAGCAGGACGACGACCACGTACTCCCACGAGAAATAATACCAGAGCATTGCGCACACGAGCACCAACTCTAGCGCTGTCGGCACGAGGTTCAGCACGCCCATCCGCAGAATGAGTTCAACGCCTCGCGTTCCGCGTTCGATGACGCGCGATAGTCCGCCCGTCCGCCGCTCCAGATGGAACCGCAGCGACAGCTTGTGCAGGTGCTCGAACGTCTTGTTGTTCAATTCGCGGGCTGCGTGCTGGCCAACGCGGGTAAAGATGACATCGCGAACCTGGTTCAGCACCATCATCAGAACGCGCGTCGTGCCATAGGCCAGGATCAGCGCCATCGCGCCCAGCCCTAGCCCTTGCGCCAGGGTCGTACCCGGCACCAGCGCGTCGGTCGCCTGCTTGTAGAACACCGGGACGGCAATCGTCACCAGCTTGGCGATGACCAAGATCGCAAACGCATAGACGACCTTTGCGCGAAGATCGGGCCGCCCTTGCGGCCACACGAGCGGCAACAGTCCGCGCACGACCGTCCAATGATCGGCGCGATTTGCCAACGAAAGCGGATCACGTTTGCCGCCAGCCGCACCGTGGGGGGCAGCGTGCCCGTGGGATCTTGGATTCATGAATTCAGTTTCTGCCCGAGTAGTGTTGAAGCGCGACCAACCCGCGCCCCTCATAAAAGGCCGCAACCGTCACCAGATGATGGCTGACAACGTAACTATCCCACCCCGCCTTGACCAGTCCCTTGCGGGTTCCAGCCCAAAGGCGATCCGGCATCCCAACATGACAACGCCTAATTCCCGCGGAAGGGCTTGTTTTTCATGGAAGGGCTTTCTTTATGGGAGGGTTTGGATCTTCCCATGGAAGGCCTTGGATCAGTGGCAGACGCTCAACGCTCATCACGAGGCACCGGTATCATCCATCGGCAGCGCCCAGTAGAGCGCGCTACGACCGGGTAGGAAGAATTTCTGGCAAGGGAAGATCAGATCGGGCGAGCCGATCTTATTCTGGTTGGCCCGGACAATCTTTTCAAAGCGCATGCCCTTATTGTAGTAGCGCCGCGAGATATCCCACAGCGTATCACCGCTTTTCACGACATACATCGCGGGAAGTTCGACGTCGCGTCCAGCCCGCGCGCACCGTCCCACCTTGCCGGATCGCTTGTCGCTGCCAACGTCGCGGACAGCGACTTTGACGCGTTTGGTCGCTTTTTCCGTTCCCCGCACGGTTGATCCGGCTGCCTGATCCGCCGGGCGCTGCCCTGCGGTCTTGCCGGCGGTTGGTAGTTGTAATGGTGCTGCCGTATCGCCATCGGCGACTTTCGGCGTCTGTGCCGCCTTGCGGGCTGCATCGGCTGCTGCCTGATCTTTTTGCGCCTGTGCCTGTTGGGGTGCTGCTTCCTGCTTGCGTTTGGGCTCGTCCAAGGCCGCCATGGCTTTACGGTCTGCCGCCGCTTTCTCGCCGGCTGCGGCTGCCTTGCGGGCCGCATCCGCCTTGCTGGCTTCCGCAAGCGTTTTGCGCTCCGCTGCCAACTTGTCTGCCGCCGCCTTTTCGGCGGCCGCTACAGCCTTTCGATCGGCTTCCGCCTTTTCGGCCGCTACCTTTTCAGCCGCTGCAACTGCCTTACGCTTGACCGCTTCCGTTTCGGCTGCTGCCTTGCGTTCGGCTGCTGCCAAGTCTGCTGCTGCCTTGTCCGCTAAGGTTTTGGCGTCCAGCTTTGACGGTTCAACCCCGGCGGTCTTGGTGGTGGCCTGTGGCTTTTCACCCGCCTTGCGCCGCTCTTCGCTGGCTAGACGCGCGGCTTCGGCCGCCTTTTGATTTTGCTTCGTTATCGCGTCCACGGCCTCGGCGGTCTTTTTGGCCTCCATTGCCAGCCGCTGCTGCTCGGCTGCGCGCTGCTGTTCTGCGTTGCGCTCCTGTTCGAGTTTGCGCGCCTCCAACTGACGCTTGAGCGCCTCATCACGCGAAGCGGCTTCTGTCAACGCTGTGGGATCAGCTATCGGGGTCTTGGCCGTCTCGATCCCGAGGTAGTCCTTGACTCGCTCAATGAGCCCCGGCACCCCTCTGGAAACCTGTGCCGCCTTTGCCGCTTCAAGATCGCCCCCATGGCCGGTTGGAACCGACAATTCGCGCACGACATTGTCCTGATACTCGCGGTTGGCCCGCTCCAGCCAGTCCGTTACCGGCTGTATCAGTTTTTCAAGTTCCCCGGAGGTCCCTGCAGCCGGGGTTCCCCGATTTGCCGTTTGAGCGGTAGCGGGGGCAGGCGGCAGTCCAACCGCCAGCAAGAGCCCACCTGCGAGGAGCAGCCTTGTGCCTCCAGCGCTCAAAATGGATAGAACACGCTTCTGCATCTTTAAATTCTCGCTTCCCACGAGCTTGTGCCCAGCACGCATCGACCAATTGCTACGCATAACCGAGTATCACGGCCCTCGGCTCCGTTTTCCATGTGCCGCAGCGTGCACCATTCGTATAGCCCTCATTCATACCTTGCGCCGTAAGGTTGAGCAAATATCATCCTGCTGACGGGCCTCATTTTGGGCGTACGGTGGCAGATAATCGGATGATCGTGAGGTATTGTTCAGAGCATGCTGAAAAAAGCGGCAGACGTTCCCTACATGATGACAATGAGCGGCGTACGACAAGGAAGCGACCATGACTAAAAGCCATATCAACGGCGACACGGGGCAAGACAATGCCGCCCTTTACGTTGGTGGTGCAGGACCGGCCACCCCCGCCGGCGCATCGAGCATCCGCACCGTTTGCGTTTATTGTGGCTCGGGCAGGGGCCTTAATCCGCACTATTCACGGGCCGCCGTCATCCTTGGTCAGACACTGGCCGAACGCGGGATCGGCCTCGTCTACGGCGGCGGCGGGCTTGGCTTGATGGGCGATGTCGCGCGCGCCACAATCGCTCACGGCGGCCGCGTCACCGGCATCATTCCCGAATTCCTCCTCGACAAGGAAAAGGCCTTGGATGCCGCCGATGAGCTGATCATCACCAAAGACATGCATGAACGCAAACGGTTGATGTTTGAACGCTCGGACGCCTTCATCGCCCTTCCCGGCGGGATCGGCACACTGGAAGAACTTGTCGAGCAATTGACCTGGTCGCAACTTGGCCGCCATGCAAAGCCCATCGTCGTTGCCAACATCGACGGGTTCTGGACTCCATTCCTCGACCTGCTCAAGCACATGAAGGCCGATACGTTCATTCGCTCCGGCCTCGACGTCCGCTTTTCGGTCGTTGATCGTGCAGACCAGATCATCCCGGCGGCGGAGGCGTGTGCGTCGCCCACAGGCAGCGTTCCGCAAGGGGCTTCGATTGCGCTGTTTTGATGCTACACATGGACAGGTCCGAATCACTGTCGTGACCACTCGTGTCCAAACAGCCGCCAAAGGCGTACTTCAGGAAGGGTGATGACCCCGTCGCACGATGAACCACCCGCCCCGGCTTCTTTGACAGGATTGTCCGGCGGCCTGCCACGAGACGCCGCTGCGGGCTCGGGCGGAGCGATCTCGCGCGGCGCGGCCATTCTGGATCGTGTCCAGTCGCTTGTACCGCATGCGCAGAATTGGTGGGATCGGCATCGCGACGCGGCCCAACTTGCAGGTCCTGCCGCGTGCTATCTGGCTGTCGTGTGCGTGCTGCTGTTTGGCACATGGGGTCTGCTTGTTGCAGTGCTGGTTTCGGCGGTGCTGGTGAAATCCGGGCCGAATGTTTCCGCCGATACCATGCTGAGCCTCTATCGCGCCCAGCCCATTGCCCCGCGCCAAGGGGCCGCGCTGCGAGCGGCGCTGGCAACGCTCAGTGCGCGCGCGGAACTCAAGAGTACACCTGCCATCGCCATCATTCCCAGCATGGCCGTCGGCGCGTTCAGCGCCGGTCAAGAGCCGCGCACCGCAATCATGATGACCGAAGGCCTGTTGCGGCGTTACAGCCTGCGCGAGATTGTTGCGATCACCGCGCACGAAGTCGCGCATATGAAGGCTGGCGACCTAGCGTTCTTTTCTCTCGCCGATGTCATGACCCGGCTTGCCCAATTCCTTAGCTACCTCGGCACGGCTCTGTTTGTGATCGACACTCTTGCCTGGCTCATCGGCGAGGATCTTCTGAACTGGTGGGTTGTCGCGTTGCTGCTGCTTGCCCCATTTCTCAACAGCCAGTTGCAGCTCGCCCTCTCCCGTCAACGCGAATATGACGCCGACCGGATGGCGTCGAGCCTGCTTGGCGGTACCGAACAGGTCGCTGCCCTCGCGCTGGCCATGGAGCCTGATTTCGGCACACCGCTGGATGATTTCCGCTTTCCCGTTCCGCAGCGCCGCAGCCCGATCCCCTCGCCAGCGCGCGCGCATTTGGCTGGCTCAATTCGTGCCGAACGTCTGCGCAATGGCGATCCGCCCCCCTTGCTGCCAGCGCTGACCGTTACCGACGAACCGCTGGTTTCCCTCGTCGGGGTCGGACCGATCGAAATGCGGCCCCGCAACCGCTGGCCCGGTTTGTGGTTCTAAATCCGCTGCAAATGTGCTTTCGATTATGCTTCCCTCTCAGCCGGACCTGCTTGCCCCTGTGACCACGGCGCGCCCACCCGCAACGCTTGACGCAGCGCCCGCTCTTGCGGCGCGCATCGCGGCCTTGCGCGCAGGCAACCGCCGCGAAATCGCTGCTGCAGTCACCGATCTGGAACGCCTGTCGCCAGCCGCTCCCGCCCTGTTGCATGCAATGCAGCCCTATCTTGGTGCGGCCCGTGTCGTCGGCATCACAGGTCCGCCCGGGGCTGGCAAATCCACGCTCGTCAACGCCGTCATTCAATCGGCCCGCGCCGGCCACCGCCGCGTCGCCGTGATCGCGGTTGACCCGTCGAGCCCGATCTCGGGTGGCTCGATCCTCGGCGACCGCATCCGCATGACGGCAGCGCTTGACGATGACGGCGTATACGTCCGCTCGCTGTCTTCGAGCGGGTATCTGGGCGGCCTGTCACCGGCAGCCGTCCGTATCATCGACGCGCTCGACGCGGCGGGGTTCGACCTGATCCTGCTCGAAACCGTTGGCACCGGACAAAGCGAAGTCGATGTGGCCGAAGTGGCCGACGTGCGTGTTGTGGTCTCGGCCCCTGGCCTTGGCGACGACATTCAGGCCATGAAATCCGGGCTGCTCGAAATCGCCGATATTCTGGTCGTCAACAAGGGCGACCGGGAAGGCGCCGACCGCACCATGCATCAGCTCATGGGCGCGCTGTCGATCCGCGAAACCCAGCGGGCCAGCGTCCCCGTGCTCAAGACCACCGCTACCACCGGCGAGGGCATTCCGGCGCTGCTGGCGGCCATCGACGCTGTGGGCGAGGCCGTTGCGGCCAGCGGTGCCCTCGAACGCCGCCGCCGCCGCGCCCGCTACTTAATTGCGCGCGCCGCCGCCGACCTGATCCGCGACCGCATCCGCAATGGCGGTGCCGCCACCATCGACGCGCTCGCCGACGCTCTCCTCACCGGCCAGCTTTCGCCAGCTGATGCTGCAAGGAAGATCATCGAGGGTTGAGGCATGTCATATACCGTCGCGCAGAAGTTTTGACTTTTTGGTTCTTCGGCTGCGCGAGGGCATTCTCTTCTGGTTGCGCGTCATCGCCCCGCGATCCTTCGCATCGACGCCGCGTCGATCTGAAAGATCGCCATGCGGCGCGGCAACCCCACCCGCCCTAATCCAACCTACGCTACCGTTGCTTTCGCCGTCTTTCCGGGCTTGTTGCGGTACCGGTTCGCGAGGCCTTCCCACTCGATTTCGAGACTTCCGCCGGTGCCGCGATGCTGCACGTCCCAGTTGGTCAGCAATTCGATGCACGCATGATCAATGTAGGACAACTCGTCGATGAACACGCGCACGTGTGCACCAACGGGGAGCTTTTCGAGCTCACTTGCCAGCATCGGCAGGCGGATCAAAGTTGCAGCACCCTCCAGATGCAGGTCAATCGTCTGGTCTGCGGTATGGTCCTCGCGGCGCACTGCCAGATGCGAGAACGTATACAAGAGCTTCAACAGCGACAGACCAAGCCCGAACAGCACGCCCTTTAACAGATCGCCGAATACGATGGTGACGATCGTCGCGAGGTAGATGAACACTTCGCTGCGACCATACTTCATCAGTTCCGGTACGATCTTGGGATAAGCGAGCTTATAGCCCGTGAACACCAGCACGCCCGCCAATGCCGACACCGGGACATATCGCAACGTGAACGGCAGTGCGCTGGCAAACAGCAACAGCCAGACGCCGTGCAGGATTGTCGAGTACCGCGTTTTCGCGCCGGCCTCGACGTTGGCCGCCGAGCGTACGATCACGCCGGTCATCGGCAATACGCCCAGCGCGCCGCATAGGGCATTGCCCACGCCCTGCGCCATCAATTCCTTGTCGTACTTCGTCCGCTCGCCCCGGTGCATCTGATCGACCGCCGTGGCGCACAGCAGCGTTTCGGCACTGGCGATGAGCGCAATCGAAACCGCGCCGATCAGAATCGCAGGCTCAACGATCCGCATCAGATTGGCTGGCGCCGGCAAGATCGTCACCGACCAGATATTGCTGGGGACCTCGACATATTTGATGCCCGTCGCCTTGAAAAGCACCGCCGCCAGCATCCCAACGATCACGCCGACGAGCGGAGCTGGAACAACCCGCCAGGCCTTCGGTGCCAGCGTTCCCCAGCCGAAGATTGCAGCAATCGTGACCAGACCTATGCCACCTGCGGTGAGATGCGCGCCTTTTTCGGCAACTGCCCCCATGACCGTCGCCGGGATACCCAGCAGGTTTTGCAGTCCGGTTCCCAAGGGCGTGGCGTCAAACATGACGTGGATTTGCGCGACAAGGATCAGGACGCCGATGCCGGCCAGCATGCCGTGAATAACGGCTGGCGACACCGCACGGAACCACTGCCCCAGCTTGAACACGCCGGCTACCATCTGAATGAGGCCTGCAAACAGCACCACCACACCCAGCATCGCTGGACCGTGCGCCTGCACGAACTGCAGGACCAGCACGGACAACCCTGCCGCCGGTCCACTTGCCTGCAACGGCGATCCAGCCAGGAACCCAACGACCAACCCGCCGATAATGCCGGTTATGATGCCAGCCGTAGGCGGCATGCCCGAGGCAATTGAAATTCCCATGCACAACGGAAGGGCGACGAGGAACACCACGAAGGACGCCAGAAAATCCGCGCCCCAATGGGACGGCGGTTGGGCGGAAATCGGGGGGTTGGTCATGCGCATCCACGCACGTCGCAGCGATCACTGACCGCTGCGGGCACGCTCCCTGTCAAGCTGGAGATTACACTTACGAATTCGGAGTGACACTAAAGTCGATCATTTTGCAGCGCAACCCAGCTTGCTCGCGCGCCTTGCCGCACCAATCCACGCACGAGAACACGCCGCGCGCCACTGGCTGACGGCTTGTGAAAGACATTCATAATTACAGTCGCGGATAGCGCGCGGCACGCTTCTTTGGGCCGTGGCATCACCGTCAATTCCGCACACTTATTACCGCGGCATTCACTACAGCTCTATCGGGCATGCCCGAGAGAACTGTTTATCCCGAAATGAGCGCTGGCCATTAACCACCGGGTTAGGGCTCGGCGCTTACTTAAGGCCACTCATACCCTTTCGTAAAATGAAGGACCTAAAGGTGGTCGGTCATTTTAGGTCCGTCCTGCCCGACGGGAAGCCGTTCGCCGCTCGGCTTGCGGATTGCAACGGGGTTGATGCTTGCACTCGCCGGTATCATCGCACTTAAGGTGGTCGTTCATGCCGCAAGACAACCCAACAACCGCCATTGCGCGCCCGCCCGTCTTTCGCCGGGTGATTGAGCATGTGCTCTCGGTCTTTTTCGACAGACGCCACTCCGTTTCGCGCCCGATCTTTCTGTTCACGGTTGCCCTGTGCGATGCCGGCTGTGTCGCCATCAGCGGCATCGCCAGCGCATGGATCACTGGCGCGCCTCAGGCATTCAGCGCCGCCAGCCTTGCCGGTGCCTTGGTGCTCGGGCTCATCGTCTGCTCCGTGCTGCACCGCCAATGGTCCTACACCATCCATGCCTTGCGCCAGTTCACACCGCAGTGCATCAAGATCGCCACGTCGCTCTACGGCGTCTTCCTGACGCTGGCAGGTCTTGCCTACCTGTTTGACATTCCCGCTTATGGGCCCCGGCAACTCGTGTGCTGGATCGCCATTGCAATGGCCGCCATGGCCGTCGTGCGCTGGATCACCCGCGAGACAATCGAGACCCTGTCGCGGTCTGGCAGTCTCGTGCGCCGCACGGTGATCGTCGGCGGCGGCAAGGACACCGATGACCTCATCGCCGCACTCGGCATAGGGGAGAACAGCCACCTGCGGATCTTTGGCATTTTCGACGACCGTTCGGGCGAGCGCTGCGGCGCGCCACGTAGCGCCATCACCCGGCTAGGGACTTTCGACCAACTCGCCGCATTTTGCCGCGACGAAGGCATCGACCTGCTGATCGTAACCGTTCCGCCGCGTGCCGAGGACCGCCTGATGCAAATCCTGCAACAGTTGTTCACGCTGCAAATCGACATTCGGGTTTCCGCTCTGAATTCGAAGCTGCGGCTCAATTCCTCGGCCTACAGCTACATCGGTAAAGTACCGATGCTCGCCGTCATGGACAAGCCGCTCAGCGACTGGGACCGGGTCATCAAAAACGTCGAGGACCGCGTGATCGGCCTCGTACTGCTCACCATCGCCGTGCCCGTTATGGCACTGGTGGCCCTCGCAGTCCGCCTCGACAGCCCCGGTCCGATCCTGTTTCGCCAGAAGCGTTACGGCTTCAATAACGAGTTGATCGAGGTTTATAAATTCCGGTCGATGTACACCGGCGATCTTGATGCCGCGGCCTGCAAGCTCGTCACCAAGAACGACAGCCGGGTCACGCCGGTCGGGCGCTTCATCCGCCGCACCAGCCTCGATGAATTGCCGCAACTGTTTAATGTGTTGCGTGGAGAAATGTCCCTCGTCGGGCCGCGCCCGCATGCCACGCAGGCGAAAGCTGGCCGCGAACTCTACGAAGACGTGGTCCACGGCTACTTCGCACGCCACCGTGTGAAGCCCGGCGTCACCGGCTGGGCTCAGGTCAATGGCTGGCGCGGCGAAACCGACACCCGCGAAAAACTCGAGCGCCGGATCGAGCACGATATCCATTACATCGACAACTGGTCGGTTGCGCTGGATCTCTACATCATCGCGCTTACGCCGTTCGCCCTTATCTCCGGCAAGAATGCCTACTAGAGCACGATCCCGCAAGCGATCAGGCTCTCGCTGTTTGCAGGCTTTAAGAGCGGGTGTGCTGCAGGAAGAAGCGGACCATTTCGCGGCTGGCGTCGGGGCCTTTGATGTCGGTGTAGGAGCCTGCGGCGCTGCCGCCCGACCAAGCGTGGCCGGCACCGTGAAGTGTCCAGTTTTCCAAAATGCTTTGACCCGACCGGTCGGAATGCACCGTGCGGGTGTAGAGGACGCCGCCTGCCGCTTCGTCTTTTTTCGACGTGAGGACAAATTCGCCGTTTGATTTCGATTGCTCGATGACCTGGGCGGCGTTGAGGTGATGGACGGTGCTGTCGCGGTCACCGTGGAAGACGATCGTTGGTAAGGCGCGACCCGACGTTTTGATGGGGCCGGTTCCGCCCTGGCGCATGGCATTCATGGCAGACTGCATGTCGCTTGCAACGCCGCATGCAAGGCCTGAATGCACGCCGATGGCAGCGAAAATGTCGGGATAGGCCTGCCCCAGGACGGCGGCGGCCGCGCCACCTGCCGATAGCCCGGCAACGTAGACCCGCAGCGGATCAATGTTGAACTCGGTCATGACCTGGCGCGTGAGCCCGGCGATCAGAGAGGGTTCGCCGGTGTCACGAACTTGATCGTTGGCACTGTACCAGTTCCAGCATTTGCCCGGATTGGCCATGGACGATTGGCCGGGATAGGCGACAATGAAGCCTTGTTCCTCGGCGATTTCGTTCATGCGGGTTCCAGCGGCGAAGTCAACCGGCGACTGGCTGCAGCCGTGCAGCATGACGATCAGCGGGACGGGCTGGCCGCGATAGCTCGACGGAATGAACTGCTTATAGGAACGGGTGCCGGCCTGCGCGGTGAAGGAGCGCTTTTCGAAGCGTGGTTTAATCGCTGGTTTGCGGGCGACTGGATGGAGGCTGTCGTCCATGGCCGGGGCGGGTGCCACGAGAAGATCGAGGTAGTGACCCATGCGCGAGACAACGTGTTGCTGGGCCTCGGCGGCATCGCAGACCGGCACGGGCGGCACGAGCGAAGCAGCCGGCACCGGCCAGATTTTCAATAGGCTCAGAGGATTGTGCGTACTGGGGGCCTTGGAGGGGCGCGACCCGGCATGCGCACTGGTGCGACCGATCGTCTGCTGGATGAGCGCCACCGCATCGGCCAAGCGGCCTTTGCGCGTCAGGCGGGTTGCATCGGCAATTTTTTCGGAGAATTTCGAGGTCATTTCAGTCCCTGCAATCGCGTTATGTGGGCGGGATGTGGGTGGGGAACGCAAACGTGTACGGATCAGCGGATGCGGTTGCCAAGAGCTTTCTTGAGAGCCGGGTTAATCTGAAGTGCGCCTAAGACATGGATCGAGGAAATCGTGCGCAGCGCCAACTCGGCCGGAATGTCATCGGCGATGCTGGCGAGGCCTAGAACCTGGATGTGGAGTTGTTCGCCAGCGGCGTCGGCCGCTTCCAAATCTTGGCGGCTGTAGTGGCGCATGCCGAGTTCGAGCTGGAGGCGCGCGACCGATCGCTTGACGCTTTCGTTGTGACGTTCAAGCTGGTTACGAATCGCGGTCCGGATGAAGTCGGTGCGGTTGGAGTAGAAGCCTTCGGTGACAAGCAGATCAACCTGGCCCAAGTCGACGAAGCCTAGATTGATGGTGATCTTCTCGCTGTCGCCGCCGCCTTTGGGGCGCAGTTCGCGTATGTTGCTCATCTGAAAACCATCCAGCTACCATCTATCTGGATGGTATTTAGATGGTTAACGGTGTCTTAACAAGGGGTCAGCGGCGCTCTGACGCTTGGCTTTGTGCTAAAGGAGGAGACCGCGACGGGTTTTCTGCAACGAGATAGTAGGTGTTGACCCAGCCTTTGACGCCGTTGTGGGCAACCGGACACCATTCCTGCTGGCAGCTACCGAGTATCTTCACACCTTGGGCTTGCGGAAGTAGGGCGCCGATGGACGCATGGTCCATCGAGGGGCCGTTGCGCACGTAGAGAACGTCTCCGTCGCTGACGCCTGCGACCATGAAGGTGGGGACAAAAGCTACCGCGCTGACGACCGGCGCGGGCTTGGTGGGGGGGGCGGGCTGCACGAGGGTGACGGGACTGGCCACCAGCGCTGCGACGGCTCGTTTCGGCGGTAACGTCTTTGGCTTTGGCGCGGGCGATAGCGCTGCAATCTTCACTGGCGCTGGATTGACCGGAGTTGGTGCGGCAATCACTTGTGGGCTAACCGGCATACCTGCCATCGACGGCGGCGCGAGGACCTTTGCGGGCGCGGGCGGCGGCATCATCGCCGCGTAAGTCTGGATTTGCACCGGTGGCGGCTGCAGCTTTGCGATGAGTGTGGCGGTGCCGGTTTTGCCGTCATCGCGGACCCAGAACAGGCGGTCACCCTCCTGGCGGAGGCGGAGGCACTGATTTTCGGCCTCAAACCACGTGGTCCACTTGTGGCAGAGGCGATCTTTCTCAACCCACCAGCGACCCTTGTCGGTCGCAGACCCCAATACCCACGACAGATTGCCCGCCTCGCCGGAGACTTGTCCGTTGTCGTGGTAGTGGATGGGGACGGTTGCTGCCAGCGGCGTGTCGAGCTTAATGGTCGCGCCTGCAAAGGTTGCCCGGATGGTGTGCCCAGAAAGCGGCTGCGGTTCGGCTATGGCGACCGTAGCGGCCACACAGCACGCGCTGAGGAGAACGAAACGCAACATACGATAATCCACACATAGTTTTCGTTGTTTGCTCAAGCCACCATTCAATCAAACTGTGTCAGGAAGGCGGACGCACAGCTGCACGCATTGCCCTTAGTGCGGTCAGCGCCGTAAGGGGGTGCAGCCAACGACACACCATCCTGACTTTCACACACCGGAAACTGAAGGTGTGTGCTGGTAGTAGCGCTCCGCGTCATCGCGGCGTATGGTGCGGGCGCGCTATGACACTTACATGACGGCACACGGTGCGCGGGCTGTTTTGCCTGCTCGCGCCGATTGTTCGCTTTCGCCACGTTTGCTTCGCCAGTCGTAATGGAGACCATCGATGACAGATCTGCCAAGCGCTGTTTCGTCCGATGATGGATCGTCAGCTGATTGGCCACTAGCTTGCGACGAGCCAATGTCGCGATATGGCGACGACCGGCTTCGAGAGGAGTGCGGCGTGTTTGCCGTGTTCGGGCATCCCGACGCGGCGGCATTGACGGCCCTCGGGTTGCATGCACTCCAGCATCGCGGACAGGAAGCAGCCGGCATCGTTAGCTACGATGGCCGGCAATTTCATTCCGAACGCCACCTCGGCCTGGTCGGCGACCATTTCAACGCCAAGAGCGTCATTGATAACCTGAAAGGCCGGATGGCGCTCGGCCACAACCGGTATTCGACGACGGGCGAGTCGAGCCTGCGCAACATTCAACCGCTGTTTTGCGAAATAGACACCGGCGGATTTGCTGTTGCCCATAACGGCAATCTGACCAACGCGCAGACGTTGCGGCGCGAACTCATTTCATCGGGCGCGATTTTCCACGCGACCTCGGACACCGAAGTTATCCTGCATCTGCTGTCGCGGTCCAAGAAGCGCCGGACCGTCGAGCGTTTTGTCGAGGCGCTCCGCCAGATCGAAGGGGCATACGCATTCGCGTGCCTCACCGACAATATGCTGATCGGCGCACGCGATCCAATCGGCATCCGTCCGCTGGTGTTGGGCCGCTTGGGTGAGGCCTATGTGCTGGCGTCGGAAACCTGCGCGCTTGATATTGTCGGCGCGACCTTCGTCCGGGAAATCGAGAATGGCGAAGTTGTCGTCATCACCGACAACGGGCTGGAAGTTCATCGCCCCTTTCCGCGCCGCCCGGCACGTCCGTGCATCTTCGAGTACATCTATTTTGCCCGTCCCGACAGCGTTGTCGGCGGCAAAACGGTCTACTCTGTGCGCAAAGACATGGGCGCTGAACTGGCGCGGGAGTCGCCGACCGAGTGCGATGTGATCGTTCCGATTCCGGATTCGGGCGTGCCAGCGGCGATCGGGTATTCGCAGTTTTCCGGCGTGCCGTTCGAACTCGGCATCATCCGTAACCACTATGTGGGGCGTACATTCATCGAGCCGGAGCAGCGCATTCGCGCGCTTGGCGTCAAGCTCAAGCATTCGGCCAACGCCGCCGTCATACGCGGCAAGCGGATCGTGCTGATCGACGACAGCGTGGTGCGCGGCACGACGTCCAAGAAAATTGTGGAGCTGATGTATGAGGCTGGTGCGAAGGAGGTGCATATGCGCATTGCGTGTCCCCCGATCACGCACCCGGATTTCTACGGCATCGACACGCCGAGCAAGGCGCACCTGCTGGCGGCGACGACGGACCTCGAAGGCATGCGGGCGTATATGGGGGCGACGTCGCTGGCGTTCCTTTCAGTCGAGGGCGTCTACCGCTCGTGCGGGCATGACGTTCGCGATGGAAAGCAGCCGCAGTTCTCAGATCATTGCTTTACCGGCGACTACCCGACGACGTTGACGGACCAGACCGGTGAAAGCCCCCAGCGTGAGCTGTCGCTGCTGGCCGAATAGGCTGGCTTAGCGGCGGTCGCAGCGCTGCTGCGAGCGAGGCCCGCCTCGCGCTCCGCCGGGGAGCACAGCTCCCCGGACCCCTCAGTTTTTGTGACTCTAGGAGCGAAAGTCTCGTGAAGCGGCTCGACGGACGTATTGCATTGGTGACGGGTGCGTCGCGCGGCATTGGCAGGGCTGCGGCCTTGGCGCTCGCCAAAGAAGGTGCGCATGTCGTCATCACGGGGCGCACGACGGGGGCGCTGGAAGAACTCGACGACGAGATCCAGGAGGCAGGCGGCAAAGCCACCATTCTGCAGCTTGATCTTAAGCGGATCGAAAAGATCGATCAGATCGGTCCAACACTTTATCAACGGTGGGGAAAGCTCGACATTCTGGTTGGCAACGCCGGGATGCTCGGCAATCTGACGCCGCTGGCGCATGTGACGGACGATGCCTGGACCAGTGTGATGACGGTCAATCTGGCGGCTAACTGGCGGCTGTTGCGGACGCTCGATCCGCTGCTGCAGCGCTCGGATGCCGGGCGGGCAATTTTCGTCACCTCGGGGGCCGCGCAGAAGGCGACGGCATATTGGGGGCTGTATGCGGCCTCCAAGGCAGCACTTGAGACGCTGGTCAAGACCTATGCGGCGGAGAATGCCACCACCAAGGTGCGGGCAAACCTGATCAATCCGGGGCCGACGCGGACGCAAATGCGGGCCAAGGCCTATCCGGGCGAAGATGCCAACACGCTGCCGACGCCGGACGAGATCGCGCCGCTATTCGTCGAACTCGCGCTTCGTTCGTACGAGCAGACCGGGCAAGTGGTTGCCTACCGGGCTTGGCGGATGGCGAAGGGCTAGGGGCGGAATATATACGTGCTAACGCTAGCGTCACCCTCTCCCGTACCGGGAGAGGAAAGGCTGTGCAATTGCCCTGAGTTAGCCTGTATGGGGTGGCACCTGCATCATCATTGCGCTGCGGGGAGTAATTCAAACTTGGCGGCCAAGAGCGGTATGCCATTGTCCTGCAAAACCACCGTGCTGCGGCCGCCACCGCGCTTTTCGACCCGCACCTGGACCGGAATGCGTTCGATCATCGCCGCCACGTGAGTGATGACGCCAACCTTGCGGCCGTGGCTTTGCAGCGATTCCAGAGCGTCGATGGCCATGTCCAGGGTGTCGCGGTCGAGCCCGCCAAAGCCCTCGTCGATAAACAAGCTGTCGACAAACGATTGCCGGCCTTCCAGCCCTGACAGGGCCAACGCCAGCGCGAGCGAGACGAGGAAGCGTTCGCCACCTGACAGCGAACGCGGCCCGCGGATCTCGTCGCCCATGTCCTGGTCGACGACATCGAGCGACAGGTCGGTCGTGGGATTGACGCGCAGCGCATAGCGTGGATTGAGCGCCGCCAACTGACGGTTGGCGAGATGAACGAGATGGCCCAGGGTCACGCCCTGCGCGAAGCGGCGGAACTTTGCGCCGTTGCTGGCGCCGATGGCATCGTCGACGGCGTTCCATGTTTCGTAGTCGGCTTTGGCCGCATCGGTCTCGGCCGCAAGCGCACTCATCCGCCCACGCGCATCGTCGTCGCTCTTGAGTTTGTATTCAATCTGGCTGCGTTCGTTTGCCAGCATCTCCTTCTGGCTGACGCGCGCCTCGTGTTCCCCACGCAGCGTCTCTAGTGCTGCCGCGTCGCGTTCAGTCCCCGCGGCCAGAAGCTTTTCGAGTTCGCTGTGACGTAATGCGGCGACGGTGTTGGCTTGTGCCTGTGCCTGATCGAGGCGGTCCAAGTGTGCGGCAATTTCGCTGACCCTTGCGGGCGGCACCGCCAACAGGTCGAGCGCACGCTCCACAGTCAGCGCCAAGGCTGCAACGCCCGCCGTCCATGCCAAGGAGGCTTGAACAAACTGTGCCTTCGCAGTTTCGAGCGCAGCATCGCTGGCTTTGCGATTGGTGTCGCTTGCGGCAAACGCTGCATCTGCCGTTGCGCTGGCCGAGCGCGCTGCGTCCAGCACCCGGCGGGCTTCAGCCTCAAGGCCGGTAATACGGCTGCGGTGAACGGCAGTTCCCTCGCCGTCCAGCATCGGGGCGCGTTGGGCCGCCAACGCATCACGTGCGGCGCGGCGATCAGCCAGCGCTTGCAGGGCTTGGTCTTGCGCTTGGGCGGCCGCACGCGCGCGCTCGTCGGCCGTTTGGCTGCGTGTTCGCGCCTCGGCGAGGGCGGTGCCAATCTGCGTGCACTCTTGCTCCAGGCGATTGTAATTCCCGGCAAGCTGACGCAGCCGCCCCAGCGACGCAACTGTCTTTGTGTCGAGGTCTGGGGATGCGATTCCGGCTATCGCAAGGTAGGGGTCAAGTTCGCTCAAAGTGGCCGCAAGCTGGTCGCGCAGCGACTCCATCGACGCAGCATTGCCGGTCGCCGATGCGGTTAGACCTGCAAGCGCGGCCCTGTCGTCGTCAGCAGCTTTGCGCTCGGCCTCGGCCCGTGCCGCGACGGTGTCGATCTCCAATTGCAGTTCTTCGGTTTCATTACGCAGAGCCCTGCCCGCGTTCTGCTGCCGTGAGAGGTGTTCGAGTTCCGGCGTGAGCAGCCTTCGCTGTTCCATAATCCGTGAGGCAATCGGTGAGGTATCGAGGGCTTGGGTGAGTGCTGCATGACCAAGTTCATGTGCCGCCGCCACGATGAGAGGCGTTGCGTCACGCACCTGTTGCGAGGCCGCTTCACACATGGTCTGCGCGTCCTGGCCTCGTGCGTATGCTGCCTCGCGCCGCGCCCTTGCACCCGCTTGCGCGGTTTCGGCCTGGAGCAGGTCGTGCTTGGCAGCCTCAATGGCTTGGTCGAGTGCCACCCGTTGCGCACGGATGCCGTTCGCCAACTCCGAAGCGGCCGTTGCGTGTTGGGTGTAGGGATGGTCCGCTGATCCGCACACGGGGCAGGGCTCTGCGTCTATTAGCACGCTACGCAAGTGGTTTGCGTGCTGCGTGAGGGTTGCCTCCGCCAGATCGGAAAGGGCTTGGAGGCCGTTGCGCGATCTGAGGTTTGCGTCATGAGACTGACGCGCAGCATCGGCACGGGCTTGCGCGGCTTGCCCATCCATCTCGGCCTGACGGACGGCGGCGTCAGCCTGAGCCGCCCGCTCCTGGTGTTCATCCCTGCGCTCGATGATGGCCAAGATGCGATCAAGCCCGGCCACAAGTTTTGAAAGTGCCTCCTGACGATGCTCAAGTTTGGGCAAATCAAACGCTGCCAGCGCACTGCGCTTTTGTTTCAGCTGCACAGCCCGTTGCTTACCGTGCGCACTATCCCGCTCGCTTGCGACGGTCGCGGCTTTGACACGCGCATCGAGCGACGCCATGTCTACGCTGAGGCGCTTACCGGCGTCGTGGAGTGCCGCTTGACGCTTGAGCAGCGCGGTTCGCTCGCCTGCTGCCGTCTCAATCCGCGCAAGGTTGGCGGCCAACGGCGCATGAGAGGCACACGCCGCCAACGCCGTTGCGGCCTGCGTGCTGGCTTGGTTCAATTCAGCCAAGCTATCGCCGTGCGACTTGGCCGTCTGGCGGGCCTGAGCATCGCCAAGACTTGCCGCCTCGTGTGCTGCCTCAGCACCGGCCAGCTCGGTTCGTGCCGTCGCAATCTGAACGTCGAGCGCGCCAGCCTTGGCCCAATCGGGTTCAGCACGTTTCACGTTCGCCTCTGCCGCCTCGGCGGCCGCAACGGCGCTCTGCAGGCGGGCGGCCGTTGCCGCCCGTGCGTCGATGGCCGTTTGCAGCTGTGATGCTGCTTCGCCGCGTTTGGCCTCGGCGCTGGCAACGGACCTGCCGCACTGCTCGAAGGCTACTGACACGACCCGCATGGGTTCAACTGCGCGCAGCAGGCGGAGTTGCTCCCGGTTTTGGGCGGCAGCCGCGATCTCCACTTGAACTGCGCGCACACGCGCGTTTGCGTCATCAAGATCCTTGCGCGCTGATGCGATCCTGTTCGCATGTTCAAGCTGCACCTCGATGCGCTTGCAATCGGCCAGTGCCGCCTCAAACATGGCCGTCTTCTGGTCGCGCTCCGCAACCTGCGCCTCGCGCGCGCCATCGTCCAGCACGGCGATGTTGCCCCGCAGGAGGTCCAGGTTTTCGAGTTTGCGCTTGCGCTGGCCGGTCTCGCTAAACACACGGGTCGAAATCCTGGTGTAAATCTGCGTGCCGGTGATCTTCTCAAGGAGGTCAGCGCGCTGCGATTCATCGGCAAGCAGGAACCGGTCGAACTCGCCTTGCGCCAGCAGCACGGTGCGGCAGAACTGATCAAACGTGAAGCCCGACCGCTCTTCAACTGCTGCAATCGTGGCTGTCGCCTTCGCGGTGATATTTGCGCCGTCGAGGCGAGACAAGGTGTGCTCTGGATTTTGTAACCGTCCGGTGGCTTTGCCCCGCGCCCGCCGTATCGCCCAGCGGGCCCGATAGGCGTGTCCGTCAAGTCCGACGAAATCGGTTTCGGCAAAACAAGATGCCGCGCCGCGCCGCAATATGTGGGCGGGGTCCGACGCCAGAAGGTCTTCACCTCCAGCATCGGCAACTCTTTCACGCCCGCCAGCACTCGTGCGCGGGTATTTGCCGTAGAGTGCAAGGCACATGGCGTCGAGAATGGTTGATTTGCCAGAGCCCGTATCGCCGGTGATGGCAAACAGGCCGACGCCTTCCAGCGGTCCCGTGGCGAGCGGGATATCAAACGCCGTCAGGCTGGCGAGGTTTTCGCCGCGAATTGCGAGGATGCGCATGCCGTTCAGTCCTCGCTGGCGGCAGCATGTGCCGCGAATTGAAATGCCTCGATGTGGGCCACCTCAGGCGGTTTGCCATGCCGTCGTGCGAAGGCCTTGTGAAACAAATCCTCAGGGTTGATTTCGGCCAGGCGAACGGATGGTTCTGCGAGCGGCAGCTGTTCGGCGGCACGTGCAGGCTTGCTGATTTTCGGCTCAATGAGGCGGACGGGGAATTCAGCGCCGATCCGGTCGGCTTCGGCGCGCTTGCCACGGTCGTCCCACGACAACCAGACTTGAACGAAAGGCCAGCGCTCAACCGGAAGCTTCGGGTCGAGCGCGAGCGCCTTGAGATGATCGCCCAGTTCATCGAGTACGATCTCGCGATCACTTGGCACGCGCAAAAATTCGACGGGGCGCACGACCGGAATATGCTCGATGACCGGCACCGGCGAAATGCCGTCGAACGTCAGCAGCGTGACGCCGTGCTGGTAGGTGATCTCGCTTGCCGACAGCGGGATCAGCGATCCGCTGTAGCGAATGGTCTTGCGACCAATCCATTGTGCCTTGTGGAGATGGCCGAGCGCCACGTAGGCGGCTTGAGCGGGAAAAACGTCTGGCGGAACGGCCTGCTGGCCAGCAATCAAGATCTTGCGCTCCGAGCCTTCGGTCTCCAATCCGCCCGCGACATGCAGATGACCCATCACGATCAGTGGCAAGTCCGCAAACTCAGTCCCGCCAGCCACCATCATCTCGTCATACAGCGCCCCGGTCGAGCACCGGGTCGCGCTGGCTTGTGCTGCAAGTGCTGGTAAACACGCGGGTGTTGGATAGGAGACGGCCAGCACGCGCGCTGCCGCATCGCCCGCAGCGTTGTTGAGCGTCATGAAGTGGCGCGACGCATCAATACACCCGATGCTGCGCCGGACATTACCGACGATGTGGACGTTCATCGACGCGAGCAACGCGCGGGGCGCTTCAAGCCGCCCTGCTGCATCGTGGTTCCCCGCAGTGACGATGATCGCCATCGCCGGACGCGCCTTTTTGAGCTTTAGCAGAGCGGAATAGAACACCTGCTGCGCTTCGCCGGACGGGTTTTGATGATCGAAAACATCGCCAGACACCAGCAGCGCGTCCGCCTCGCGATCCCTGACGATGTCCGCAAGCTGGTTCAGCACTGCCGCATGTTCGTAATCGCGTCCGTATCCGGCCAGCTTCTGTCCAATATGCCAATCGGCCGTATGGATGATTCGCATGCTATCCCCCTGCCGGTCTGACTTGGGTAGCTGGGCCGTGGCGTGTCAAGACGGCGTTGTGGCTTGCCCCCAGTTGCCGACCAAGCCCTCGAGCGTCATCCAGCGTGCAGAGCCCCTGAGTAGTTTCCGGCCCTGGTTAATCGAAATCAGTGCGGATAGACGTGGTCCGTGCCCAGAATGGCTTATGGTTCCAAATCGAATAGTATAGCCCATACGATGACATTCATTCGCGTTATCACAGCCTCGGCCATCGTGATCGCTACCGTGACTACGTGAGACCAGGAGGCACATATGAATTCCGTCACGCCACTCGATGCTGCGGAGATTGAGGGGCTGTCTGACACCCTCGACGATGAATACAAGTCACGGGAAGCCTACGTCCAGGTTGTCCGGGATTTTGGTGCGGTTCGGCCTTTCATAGATTGCGTCGACGCCGAGAAGTGCCCAGACATCCTTGCCGTCTACCAAGCCTTGCGCACGGCCTCGTTAGAGCGCCACCTTTCAGCGTTCCGGCGCTGCACTGAGCGTTCGCATGGGCGGGGGTTGTGATGCGCGCTGTCTCGCTTCATCCAGAAGCCCATCTTGTCGCCCGGATCGGCTGGCTGCGCGCCGCCGTGCTCGGCGCTAATGACGGTATCGTCTCAACGGCGAGCCTGATCGTTGGCGTTGCGGCCGCGAATGCAAACCCAAAAGACGTGCTGATCGCGGGGGTTGCTGGCCTCGTGGCCGGTGCCATGTCCATGGCGGCCGGCGAATACGTATCGGTCAGCTCACAATCCGACACGGAGCAGGCCGATCTTGCCCGCGAAACGGCCGAGCTTGCCAATCAACCAGACATGGAGCGGGAAGAGCTGGCGCAGATCTACATGAAACGCGGCGTTGAGCGCGAGCTGGCGCTTAAGGTTTCCGATCAGCTGATGGCCAAGGACGCCCTCGCCGCGCACGCACTCGATGAACTGGGCATTTCGGAGATCACGGCGGCTCAGCCCATCCTGGCTGCTCTGACATCGGCGGCGACATTTTCCGTGGGAGCGGCTTTCCCGCTGCTGATGGTCTTGATCGCGCCCACGTCATTGCTCATTCCACTTGTAACAGTTACATCGCTGCTCTTTCTTGCAGGACTGGGCGCGATCGGTGCGCGGGCAGGCGGTGCTGACGCCGTGCGTGCTTCGGTGCGGGTGACGTTTTGGGGCGCGCTTGCAATGGCATTGACATGGGGGATTGGTGCGCTCGCCGGCAGGGCTGTCTAGCGATGGCTCAGTCACAGCCATAACACCCTACAATCCAACGCAGATTTGACGCCGGCCCAGGCACGCTTTGACAGGTACCGCCCAGCTCCCGCCACGTGTTCCAGTCGATCAACGTCATCACCTGAGCGGCTCAGACCCCTGTGCGGCGCAGCTGCGGCTGGCGGAGGGGGTGACCGAAGAACCCCACTTCCGATAGGGTCCGGGAGTGTCCACATAACACCATGTAAACAAACGTAATTATTCATTTTTTGACACATTTTTCAGCTACGCTTGTCCAGGATCATTCTATATTTACCCACCAAATCCAGCTGCCTTTGGTGGGTAAAATGGTGGGTATCTCCATGGTGGGTATTTCACGGGG
>JBEBJA010000038.1:0-13741 GCA_040080145.1 Hyphomicrobiaceae bacterium | reverse complement strand
ACCACTCGTCATGAGGTAAAGGCCCCGGATCAGCCTCGCGCCGCTATCGCGCGCGACGCTGTCCGGGGAAACAGTGGAGGATGGAAATTAAATCAGACAGCAGTGGGCTCGTCCCAAGGACCATCAAACGACAACTAGGTTTCCGCTAACGCGACGGTGCAAACTCCCCCATCACCTTCCCCACCGCCTCCGGCAAGTCCTCCGCAATCAACCCGCGCCCGACCGCCGTGCCGCATGCGCCGTGGATCCACACTGCCGCGCAAGCCGCCTCGAACGCTGGCATGCCCTGTGCGAGCAGGCCGGTCACGAAGCCTGCCAGCACGTCGCCTGACCCCGCGGTTGCAAGCCAAGGGGGTGCGTTGTCGTTGATGGCGGCACGTCCATTGGGGGATGCGATGACCGTATCTGCGCCTTTCAGGATAACAACTGCCCCGCTCCGCTTTGCAGCCGCCCTCGCCCGATCCAGCTTCGACCCGACGAGATCAGGAAACACCCGTTTGAACTCGCCCTCATGCGGGGTCATCACGACGGGGCGCTGCGCGTTCTCGCCGATCAGCGTGAACAGATGCCCGACCACCGGGTCGGCATCGTCGTCCTGATCCAACGTGAACGAGGTCAGCGCGTCGGCATCAAGAACGACGGCGGCATCGAACTCCAACGCAACCTGCGTGAGCAATCGCGTCGCGAGACTGACACCCGCCCCCGGCCCGATCAGCACCGCATTCTTGCGGGCGTCCGACAGTACCTCGCCCAGCCCGCGTGGCCCGGCAAACGGCGCAATCTGGATCGCCGTCAGATGCGCGGCATTGACGGCGACTGCCTCCATCGGACTGGCCACGCTCACCAATCCCGCCCCGATCCGCAACGCCCCGCGCGCGCCTAATCGCGCCGCGCCCGTCGCATGCATCGGCCCCGAGACGACGACCGCATGGCCGCGCGTGTACTTATGCCCATCGGCGCGGAACTGCGGAAAAACCCCACGCCACAGGGGTGGCGCATTGACAAAAACCCGGCTCCCAACCTGCCTCGCGACCGCTGACGGTATCCCAATGTCCGCCACCGTCACTTCCCCGCACAGCGCCTTCCCCGGCAACAACACATGCCCTGGTTTCCGTCGAAAAAACGTCACGGTCTTTGCCGCCTGAACGACCGGCCCGCTGGCCGCGCCCGTGTTGCCATCGAGCCCGCTGGGAACATCCACGGCAAGGACCGGCTTGCCTGATGCATTCATCGCAGCCACAGCCTCGGCTGCTTTACCCTCCAATGGCCGGGTCAACCCAGCCCCGAATAGCGCGTCGATGATGAGATCAGCCCACGTGCATAATGCTGGCGAAAGTGATAGGATTGGCAGATGCCACAAGCCAGCCGCAGTCGCCGCATCGCCCTTGAGCGAAGCACGTTCGCCAACAAGAGCGACCCGGACTCCATAGCCCTTGTCGTGGAGCTGCCGGGCGGCAACAAATCCATCGCCGCCGTTGTTCCCCGGTCCCGCGACAATCAAAATTCTGCCGCCCTTCTCCACTGACTGCATGGCAGTGGCCGCAACCGCCGTTCCTGCCATAACCATAAGCTGGAAACTCGCGGCCGGAGCGAATTGCTGCGCCACACCCCCAGCCACCGCCAGCGCGTCCGCCCGCGTCATCTCGTCCGTGGTCAGCACTTCAAGCCCGTTGGTTGCAACCGTCATCGCTCATCTTTCTTGCTGCAAGCTGCCCGTTTTTTGGGCTATTAGCCCGTTCTTGAGGCAATCATCACCTTTGTGAGGATGCTGAAGAGCCGCCGGGACGTAGCCAAACGGCTGATAGTGAGCCGCTTTCAAATTGGCTAACGAACTGGCACGTGGCATGCTAAGTCGTCGCATGTTGCTAAACCTTGTCGCGCCTCGGGTCTGCGGTATTCAACACCGTCCCGTCAGGTGACGTCGTTTGTTGGGAGACCAAGTGGGCCCATGAAGAAGATCGAAGCGATCATCAAGCCCTTCAAGCTGGATGAAGTCAAAGAGGCGCTGCAGGAAATCGGCCTGCAAGGGATCACTGTGATCGAAGCCAAAGGGTTCGGACGGCAGAAAGGCCATACGGAATTGTACCGTGGCGCCGAGTACGTGGTCGATTTTTTGCCTAAGGTTAAGATCGAAGTCGTACTTGCCGACGAAATGCTCGACAAGGCCGTGGAAACCATTCAGAAGGCGGCCCGGACGGGTCGCATCGGTGATGGCAAGATTTTCATCTCCACCATTGAAGACGCGATACGTATCCGCACCGGCGAAACGGGTGGCGACGCCATCTAATCCGGCGTGGCAGCGGACTGAGACTGAACAAGCGGACGATCGCAAGGGGGTACCTTGCGCGTCCGCTCAAGCTGTATAATGCGGCCTAAATTGGGGAGTTTTGCATGAAGAACGCTAATGATGTCCTGAAGATGCTGAAGGACAAAGACGTTAAGTTCGTCGACCTGCGCTTCACGGACACGAAAGGCAAGATGCAGCACGTCACCGCCGACGTGAGCTGCGCCGACGAAGCCATGTTCAACGAAGGCTACGCTTTCGACGGCTCCTCCATCGCAGGCTGGAAAGGCATCGAAGCCTCCGACATGCTGCTGATGCCCGATCCGACTTCGGCTCACGTCGATCCGTTCTTCGCTCAGACCACCGTCGCCGTCTTCTGCGACGTTCGCGAACCCTCGACCGGCCAGCCCTACGATCGCGACCCGCGCTCGATCGCCAAAAAGGCCGAAACCTACATGATGTCGCTTGGCATCGGCGATCAGGTGTTCTTCGGCCCGGAAGCCGAATTCTTCATCTTCGACGACGTCCGCTTCTCGACCGACACCTACAAGTGCGGCTTCTCGGTGGACAGCTCGGAACTGCCGTCGAACTCGAACACCGATTACGAAATGGGCAACCTCGCCCATCGTCCGCGCATCAAGGGCGGCTACTTCCCCGTCCCGCCGATCGACAGCTGCCAGGATATCCGCTCGGAAATGCTCTCGGTCCTGACCGAAATGGGCGTCTCCGTGGAAAAGCACCACCACGAAGTGGCGTCGGCGCAGCACGAGCTCGGCGTGAAGTTCGGCCCCATGATCCAGATGGCCGACCACATGCAGATCTACAAGTACGTGGTCCATCAGGTCAGCCAGGCCTACGGCAAAACCGCAACCTTTATGCCAAAGCCCATCTTCGGCGACAACGGCTCGGGGATGCACGTCCACCAGTCGATCTGGAAGGGCGGCGAGCCCATGTTTGCCGGCAATAAATACGCCGACCTCTCGGAAATGTGCCTGTTCTACATCGGCGGCATCCTGAAACACGCCAAGGCGATCAACGCCTTCACCAACCCGCTGACCAACTCCTACAAGCGTCTGGTTCCCGGCTACGAAGCCCCCGTGCTGCTCGCCTACTCGGCGCGCAACCGCTCGGCCTCCTGCCGTATTCCGCACGTTACGAGCCCGAAGGCGAAGCGCATCGAAATCCGCTTCCCCGATCCGGGTGCCAACCCCTACCTCGCCTTCACCGCCATGCTCATGGCCGGCCTCGATGGCATCAACAACAAGATCCATCCGGGCGAGCCGATGGACAAGAACCTGTACGATCTGCCGCCAGCCGAACTCGCCAAGATCCCGACCGTTGCCGGTTCCTTGCGCGAAGCCCTCGACTGCCTCGACAAGGACCGCTCGTTCTTGAAGATGGGCGGCGTCATGAACGACGACATGATCGACAGCTACATCGCGCTCCGCATGGAAGAAAACATGCGCTACGAAATGACCCCGCACCCCGTCGAGTACGACATGTACTACTCGGTCTAAGCGGACCACGTCAAAACGAGAAAGGCCCGGCTAACCCCGGGCCTTTTTTGCTTACACGGTCACTTGTAGCTTGGGTCAAGCTGCCCCTTGCAGCGCCAGATGCAGCGCCAGACTCCTTAGAAGTCCCTTCAGGGAACCCGACAACTCTCGACCCTCAGCATGTATCATTTTCGGCTTGAATTCATGCAAGCGGTACCTTAGCTAAGTCTAGCTAGGTCAGGAAAGTCCCATGCCCATCGTGAACATGTTCGAAGCCAAGTCTCAGCTTTCACGGCTTGTCGAAGCCGTCGAGACCGGTGCCGAACAGGAAATCATCATCGCGCGGAATGGACGTCCAGTTGCCCGGCTGGTGCCCATCGCCTCTGCGGCGGCTGGGCCTCGGATCGGCATCGCCAAGGGCAAGTTTACCGCCCCTGCAAACATCAACGAACACGACGACGCCATCGCTGCATTGCTTCGGGGCGAACAGACGTGAGACTACTGCTCGATACTCACATTGCGCTTTGGGCACTGCTGGATGATCCGCGCCTTTCGCGCGAGGCGCGGGCGCTGATCCTGGACCCATCGAACACAGTCACGGTGAGTGTCGTTTCCGTTTGGGAGATTACGATCAAACACGCCCTTGCGCGCGGCCAAGCCGGGGCTATGCCAATGCCCGGCAGCGCGGCTCTTGGGTTCTTCCGGGTAGCCGGGTACGAAATACTACCCCTCACAGCAGCGCATGCCGTTGCTATCGAAACTCTGCCCGCATTTCACTCCGATCCCTTCGATCGCTTGCTGGTAGCCCAGGCACACGTTGAAAGCCTTCGGCTTCTCACCGCCGACCGCCAAGTCGCGTCCTATGATCCGGGCATCGTGCTGCTTTGACCAGGATACCCCCATGAACCTCGACACCATCGGCGTCATCGGCAACACCTCGCTCGCGGCAGCGATTGCGGTTCGCCTCGCGGGTGGCTCCAGCGGCCCGCGTGTCATCGTCCACGGCCTCGACGCTGCCCAACTCGCCACGCTCCCCAAACGCTCACCGCTCGAACGCGCGCCAAACCTGTTCGACCTCGCCAGCGAATGCGAAGCCGTCATCGCAGCCTTTGACACCCACGCAGCCCTTCGCGAAGCGCTGACCGGCACAGCCGACCGCCCCGGCCTCCTCGGCGCGATGGCACCGGGCACGATATTGATCGACATGAGCGGCGGCCTCCCCGGCGACTCCTTGCGCCTTGCCGGTCAACTCGCGGGCGGTGCCATCGGCTTGGTCGAAATCGGCGTCGCAAATCTCAGTAGCCTCGTCACAGGCGAGGCTCGCTTATTCGCTGGCGGCTTTGGCGAACACATTAGCGATCTGACGCCGGTCCTCTCCCGCCTCGGCACCATCAAACGCGCAGGCCCCCAAGGCAGCGGCCGCATGCTGGCAGCGCTGACCGAGTCAATCCGCGCCACCTATCACGCCGCCATGGCCGAAGCCCAAGCCATCGCCGAGGCCAGCGGAATCGTCCCAGACGAACTCGCCGATCCCCCGGTCTTGGACGACGAACGCCGCGAATTCGCGGCCCAACTGAAAACCGCTCGTGCCATCGCTGCAGCTCACAACGTCGAGACTCCGATCCTCGATGTTATCGCATCACGCTAATCCTTGCTCCCACCGGCCCCCTTGCGCTCCCCCGGCATACCCACCATAATCCCCCAATGTTCCGAGGGGAGCCGGTGAAACCGGCTGAGATCGCGCTGGCACGCGCACATGCGACCCGGCAGCACTTGCTGCTGCAGCATGCGCCGGACCAAAGCTGTGAAAACCCTTAGAACCTGATCCGGGTCATGCCGGCGAAGGGACGGACGCAGTGCTACGCCTGAATAACAGGCGGCTTGGCACGTCTCATCGGCAGCATGCCCCGCCCGCGCAAACGCGGACCCTAGGAGTGCGCCATGTCCAAACAGCAGATCGACCCGGAAGTCCTGCCCGCCCTCAGCCGCTTTATCGCCGGCATGATCGGCCCCGTGCTCGCAGTTCTCGGCTGCTCGCTGTTCCTGAACCAAGGCTTGACCACCGAACTCGCCGCCGAAATCGGCCACAGCAAGGGCCTGATCCTGTTTTCGGGTGTGCTGTTGCTCATCGCTGGCATCGCCATCATCCAGTGCCATGCGACATGGCGCGGCTGGCCCGCCATCATCACCGGCCTCGGCTGGCTCTCCGTTATCAGCGGCCTCGTCCGCATCCTGTTCCCGGTGCAACTCGCCAACATGGCACCAAACCTCGTCACGCCGACCTACACCTTCGCCGCCGCTGCCATCTGCCTCGCACTCGGCGCGTTCCTCACGGCTAAAGCCTATCTCTAAATCCCCCCAACTCCTGGAATTGACATGAACAAACCCACCCGTCCCGCCGGCGAAATGATCCCTGCCGTCACCACCGGCCCGATCCTGGGTTCGCGGAAAGTCTATTCCGCGCCTGACGGCCACCCGGACGTCTTGGTGCCGTTCCGTGAAATCGCGCTGTCTGATCCCAATGAAAAGACATTCCGGCTTTACGACACCTCCGGCCCCTACACCGACAGCAATGCCCGCATCGACGTCGAAAAGGGCCTGCCCCGTCCGCGCGCGCAATGGGTGCTGGAACGCGGCGGCATCGAGGAATACGACGGCCGCCCCATCAAGCCCGAAGACAACGGCAACGTCTCTGGCAAACACGCCGCCCGCGTGTTCCCCAACTCGCCCAAGCCCATGCGCGGCATCGGCGACGCGCGGGTCACGCAGTACGAATTCGCACGGGCTGGCATCGTCACCAAAGAAATGATCTTCGTCGCCCACCGCGAAAATTTGGGCCGCCAAGCGCTGCACGATAAGGCCAAGGCCAACCTCGCCGACGGCGAGAGCTTTGGCGCGAGCCTGCCTGAGTTCGTCACCCCCGAATTCGTTCGCGACGAGATTGCCCGGGGCCGCGCTATCATCCCGGCCAACATCAATCACGCCGAGCTTGAGCCGATGATTATCGGCCGCAACTTCCTGGTGAAGATCAACGCCAACATCGGCAACTCCGCCGTCTCGTCCTCCATCGAAGAGGAAGTCGAGAAAATGGTCTGGGCGATCCGCTGGGGCGCCGACAACGTGATGGACCTCTCGACGGGGCGCAACATTCACACCACGCGGGAATGGATCTTGCGCAACTCGCCCAACCCCATCGGCACTGTGCCGATCTATCAGGCCCTTGAGAAATGCGACGGCGACCCGGTCAAACTGACCTGGGAACTCTACCGCGATACGCTGATCGAGCAGTGCGAACAGGGCGTGGACTACTTCACGATCCATGCCGGTGTTCGTTTGGCCTATGTGCCACTCACCGCCAACCGCGTGACGGGCATCGTTTCGCGCGGCGGCTCGATCATGGCCAAGTGGTGCCTTGCCCACCACAAGGAGAGCTTCCTCTACGAGAACTTCGCCGAAATTTGCGACATCATGCGCCGCTACGACGTGTCGTTCTCACTCGGCGACGGCTTGCGCCCCGGCTCGATTGCCGATGCCAATGACCGTGCGCAGTTCGCCGAACTCGAAACGCTGGGCGAACTCACCCAGATCGCCTGGGCCAAGGGCTGTCAGGTCATGATCGAAGGCCCCGGCCATGTGCCGATGCACAAGATCAAGATCAACATGGACAAGCAGTTGCGTGAATGCGGCGAAGCCCCGTTCTACACGCTTGGCCCCCTCACGACCGACATTGCGCCGGGCTACGACCACATCACGTCGGGCATCGGTGCCGCGATGATCGGCTGGTTCGGGTGCGCCATGCTGTGCTACGTCACGCCGAAGGAGCACTTGGGCCTTCCCAATCGCGACGACGTGAAAGTGGGCGTCATCACCTACAAGATCGCGGCCCACGCGGCTGACCTCGCCAAAGGCCACCCGGCAGCCCAACTGCGCGACGACGCCCTATCGCGTGCCCGTTTCGACTTCCGCTGGGAGGATCAATTCAACCTCGGGCTAGACCCCGATACGGCGCGTGCCTACCACGACGAAACGCTGCCCAAGGACGCCCACAAGGTCGCGCACTTCTGCTCAATGTGCGGCCCAAAGTTCTGCTCGATGAAAATCACCCAGGACGTCCGCGACTACGCCGCCACCCTCAACGCCGGCGTCGAAGGCATGTCCGCTGCCGAACGCGGCATGGCCGACATGTCCGCCAAGTTCAAAGCGCTTGGCTCACAAGTCTACGTCGTCGCTGACAAGGTGACAGCCGCCGCCCCCGTCCCCGCTACCGGCCAACCCGGCGCCCGCGACGCCGTCAAAGCGAGCAACAAGGCGTTGGGGTAGTTTGCGGCGTGAAGGAAATCATCATCATTGCTGGCCCCAACGGGGCCGGCAAAACGAGCTTTGTGAACCAATTCTTCCCTTTCGAAAAGGAAGCCCTTGAATTCGTGAATGCTGATGAAATCGCTCGCTCACTGTCTGCAGCAGGATTGACGCGCGCCGCAATTGATTTACGGGCCAGCCGGGAGATGCTGTTGCGTATTTCAAATCTTGTGTCGTCCAATGCCGAGTTCATATTTGAAACGACACTGGCATCACTGGCCTACGCGCAAAAAATTCCTCACTGGCAAGCACAGGGTTACACCGTCCACATAATATACCTTCGACTGCCCAACGCTGAGGCTGCCGTCGAGCGGGTCAGGCGTCGCGTTGCGGCTGGCGGGCACAGTATCCCAGAGGCAGTCATCCGCAGCCGTTATGCTAAAAGCCTCGACTATCTTGAACGCCTCTATAAGCCCATTGTTGACGAGTGGTATGTTTGGAATAGCTTGGAAGGGGACTTCAAAATGTCGGAGGCTTGGGACGACTAATGGCCAAACAGAGAGTTCTGGACATCAGCAAGGTAGAATCCGCTCTCAAAAAGGCGGCAAAAGTCGCCGTAAGCGGTGATCGCACCCAGCGCTCCGGAATTTTTACCGCGGCATCTTCAAAGAAGCCCCCACAAGCCAGCAACCAAGACAACAAGAGCAGCCAATCAAAACGATGAGCCCGTTGGTTGGGTTAGGCGCAAAGGAGCACGCCTAACCCCAACCTACGACTTCGTTACATGGGCAGGTGGGCGAGTTTGTTGGAGAAGTAGTTCTCGACGGCGGTGACGATGGAGCCGGAGACTTCGTTGCGCCATTCATCGGACTTGAGGTTCTCGGCGTCCTTCTTGTTGGTGACGTACGCCAATTCGATCAGGACCGAGGGGAACTGGGCGGTTTTCAAGACGCGGAAGGCGGCCTGCTGGTCGGGGGAGGCGCGCATGTCGGTCTTGTCAGACATGTTTTCGATGACGGCACCAGCGAACAGTTTGCTGCGGTCTTTGTTGGCTTCGACTTCCTGCTTGGCGAGATCTTCCAGGATGCCTTTGACGGCTTGCATGTCGCCGTCGTTGGTTTTGGCCTGGGCGATGAGCGGGTTGGTCATCACGCGCTTGACGAGATCGCCTTTGGCCGAGCGCTTCAGGTCGTCGGCAACACCGTCACGCAGCGAGAATATGGTCGCGCCGCGGGCTTTGGACTGGGCGTAGTCGGCGTGGACGGCGATGAAGAGAGCGGCGTTGGCGCGTTCGCCGATGGCGCGGCGCTCGTCGAGATCGACGAACGTGTCGCTATCGCGGGTCATGACGACCTTATAGCGGCCGGTTGCGACGAGCTTGTCGCGCAAGGTTTTTGAGAACGCGAGCACGACGTCTTTTTCGACCGCGCCGTGTTTGGTCGCGCCCGAGTCGTGGCCGCCGTGGCCAGCATCAACGACGATGGTCGGCTTATAGGCGCGCTCGGCCTTCATCTTGGGGCTCAAGGCGGGCTTTGGCGAGGGCGGCTGCATGCCGGCGGCTCCCAGCGCGAAGGGCGGGGTTTGCTTCTTGCCGTTCTTGGCCTTTTCGAGCGAGGCGACGGTGACGATTTCGATAGCGAGGCGGGGGCTTTTGCCGTCCTTGCCTTTTTCGACTTCCGACTTGGCGACGACGACGGGTTCGGTAACGTCGATGACAACGCGCATTTTGTCGGCAGAGGCGGTGCCGCCGCGGAAGGATTTCACCAGACCGACGGGTTTGTCGCCGGCGATCGTTGGAAGTGAGACCTTGACGTCGGGCAGTTCGACCACGACGCGGTTGGGATTGGAGAGCGAAAAGACCTGAAATTGAACGGACTTTTCAAGGCCGATCACGAAGCGGGTGCGCGACGGGTCATTTGGGGCTGCATGCGCGGGAGTGGCCGCTGGCGGAGGCGTTTGCGCGTAGACTGACGTTGCCGTCAATAGGGCGAGCGCGGTCGCCGTCACGCAGGCATAGCCTGCTGGCCGAAGCCAGTTTAGAATCATGTGTTCGTTTCCCCGTTACGCAAAACGGCCCGCAGAAACGCAGGCATACTGGGTATGCTCAAGGAAGATGGCGGATTTTCGCTCAGCCTTAGGCAAGGTTAAGATTATGCAATGGAGAGGGTTGATTTTGGGTTAAGGCTGCCCCCCCCTCACCCCGGCCCTCTCCCCTGGGGGAGAGGGGGAAGTCCAGACCTCCTGCGCATCAAGGCGAGGCAGGTTCCCAGCGGGCGAGGGCAGCGGTGTCGGTGTCGCGGGCGTCGACCCAGTCGCCGGAGCCGTCGAGGGCGGTTTCTTTTTTCCAGAAGGGGGCGCGGGTTTTCAGATAGTCCATCAGGTAGCTGGCGGCGTCGAAGGCGGCCTGGCGGTGGGGCGAGGCAGTGACGACCAGCACGATGCCATCGCCAGGGAGGAGAGTGCCGACGCGGTGGATGATGAGCGAGGCCTGGAGCGGCCAGCGGGCGTTCGCTTCGGCTTCGACGCGGGCCAGTTCAGCTTCCGTCATGCCGGGGTAGTGTTCCAGCGTCATGGAGGCCAGTGGCGTGCCGTGGGACATATCGCGGACAGTGCCGGTGAAGGTGACGACGGCGCCGATATCGGTGCGGCCTGCGGTCAGGCTTGCGACTTCTTCGGAGAGGTCGAACGGAGCGGTTTGGACGCGGATGGTCATGTTCTGGTCTCGACTTGCTGCGCAATCGGGCTATCGCCCGAACCCATTTGGGGGAACCCACGGCCTTCGCCGAGGGCAAGCGTGGTCCCCTAACTCCCTTCCTTTTTGGGCCTTTTAGGGTCACGCGGATAGGTCATCGTTTGCCTTCCCCCTCGACTGTTTCCCCGGACGGTTCTGCACTTGCCGATCCGGGGCCTTTACCCGCCTCTGAATGGTAAAGGTCCCGGATCTGCGTGCGCCAGTGGGCGCACTTGTCCGGGAAAACAGTGGCAGGGGTTTCAAGCCCGGCCTAACGTGGCGAGGGATGATCGGAATGGCCCTAACCACCGGTAACAGGCGGGAAGAAGGCGATTTCGCGGGCGCCGGTCAACAGGGCGGATTGTTTGACGTGGGTCTGATTGATGGCGGAGCGGATCACGTCCGGGCGGGCGAAGGCGTTGTCGTATTCGGGGCCGCGCGCGCGTAGCCATGCGATGAGGTCGGCGACGGTTGCCAGCGTGGCGGGCAGCTCGATTTCCTCGCGGGCATGGCCGATTTTTTCGCGCACCCAGGCGAAATACAACAGGGTGACCTTCATGGGTTAGTCCTCGATGGCGCGGGATATGCCAGCTTTGATGTAGTCATAGCCGGTCCAGATCGTGAGAATGGCGGCAATCCAGAGCAGGACGATGCCCGCCGTGACGATCCCCGGCAAATGCAGAGCGCGTTCAGCGGCGGGACCGGCCAGCAATGCGCCGAGCGCGATCATCTGCAGGGCCGTTTTCCATTTCGCGAGGCGGCTCACGAGGATCTTTACGTTCAGTTCGGCCAGGAATTCGCGCAGGCCCGAGACGAGGATTTCACGGGACAGGATGATGACGCCTGCGAAGATGGCGAGACCGTCGATGGTGCGGTCGTAGACGAGCATCAGCAAGACAGCGCCGACGAGCAGCTTGTCGGCGATCGGGTCGAGCATGCGGCCGAGCGTCGACTGCTGTTCCCACATGCGGGCAAGGTAGCCGTCGAGCCAGTCGGTGATGCCAGCAGCGCAGAACAGGCCGAATGCGATCCAGTGGCCGGTGTCGTCCTGCATGAAATACAGCACGGCGACCAGCGCCGGCACAGCAGCGATGCGACCATAGGTCAGGATATTCGGCAGGCTCATGACCAGGTTACGCGAGCCCGGCCGGCGGCCTGCCACAGGTGCCTGGGCGACTTGTTCCATGCAAACAGGATAGATCAGAGGACGCGCGCGCGGTCAATGGTTCGCTCGTTTTGGCCTCACGCGCTGAAGGCGCTCCGGCCGGGGCGGCGCTCGCGCCGGGTCGCGTTGCTCCCTTACGGCCTATGGCCGTGAAGAATTAAGCGGCGTTGCTTGACTTGGCCTCACGCGCTGAAGGCGCTCCGGCCGGGGCGGCGCTCGCGCCGGGTCGCGTTGCTCCCTTACGGCCTATGGCCGTGAAGAATTAGGCGGCGTTGCTTGACTTGGCCTCACGCGCTGAAGGCGCTCCGGCCGGGGCGGCGCTCGCGCCGGGTCGCGTTGCTCCCTTACGGCCTATGGCCGTGAAGAATTAGGCGGCGTTGCTTGACTTGGCCTCACGCGCCCGTTGCGCTGCGCCGGTGCAGGGGATCGCTCACGGCTGTCTGGTAAATTTCATACCACCCCACTGTTTCCCCGGACGGCCCCTGCGCTTGGCCGATCCGGGGTCTTTACCTGCACGAGACCGGTAAAGGGAGACGGGATTCTATTTGTTGTAGATCCAGTATTTCAGCAGGCCGAACTTGAGTTTGGGGCTGCGTTTGGCTGGGGGTAAGCCTTTGATAAAGATAGTGTTGATGTCGGTGAGGAGTTCCCGGCTGTCGGCGTAGGTGTCGTGGCCCCAGCTCCACACGTCGGTGTTGATGGCCGAGACGTCGATGGTGTCGACGCCGGTCACAACGGCGGGACCAGGGGGCACCAGGGTTTCGCCGGCGCGCGGCAGACCGCGACGGGCTTTGCGGGCCAGGGCGAGGGCGTTGTCGCCTTGCGAGGCGTACAACGTGATGCCCTTGGCGACCTTTTCGACGCTCTGGATGATGGTTTCGAACTGCTGTTTGTCGACATCGGGCGCGGCGAGGATGATCTGGTTGATCTTGGTCTTGGAATCGGTGCGCGCCAGTTCCTGCAGGGCGCCGATCAATGCGACGTTGCCCATGGAGTGGGCGATGATGTGGACGTTTTTCACACCGGTCTTGTCGACGACCGTTTTGATAAAATTCTGCAGGTGCAGGGAGGCGAAATTGGCGCTGTCCTGATCGTAGAGGTAGGACGTGGCATCCCCCGCCGAGGGCCAGGAATACAGGAATGCGGTGCCGAACGGCTTGCCGTCGGGCGACAGGTCGTAGGAGATCTGTGCCGTGCGATAAAGGGCGTTGTCGAACGTGACGTAGAAGCCGTGCACGAAGATGAAGGCGTGATCCTTGAAGTCCCCAGCGCCGGCGATGTGATTTTTGGCGGCGGCAAGGAAGTCGGCTTCGGTCGCGTAGACCGTCACGCCGTTCTTCGGAATGGTGAAATGGCGGGCCGGGTCGCCTTCGGGGGGCACGCCGCGAACCCATCGGTCCCAAAGCGATGGCAGGGGAATGGCCCCCTTCACGCGCTGTGCCTTGGGCACCGTCACGAAGGCATGACCAAGCTGCAATTTGCCGGCCCGGTCGCCGCCAAATCCTATGCGGCCAGGGACTTCGGTCTGTTTGCGGTCGGTACCGAAGAACACGTCGACGATGGTGCAGACGTTGGCGTCGACGCACACATTGGGCTTGGCGTCCGACGCACTGGAGGCCGGGGCCGAGTTGACGACGGGGGGAAGCGATTTGACGATACTGCCGTCCGCGGCCGGTTTGCCCGAGCCGCCGGAAGGGGAACCGCCGCCGATTCTTCCCGTGCTAGGCTCGGCAGGTTTGGATTCAGCCGGTTTGGGCGGCGAGGGC
>JBEBJA010000235.1:0-3053 GCA_040080145.1 Hyphomicrobiaceae bacterium | reverse complement strand
CGTCTCCCGTCGTCGGATTGACCCAGATCAATGGATTTCCCGCGCAACATCATCACTCATTAGAGCGTCGCATTACAGTCGCAAACGGCGTCGCTTACCGCGCCTTCGCCGCGACGGGCTCAATTGCGCCTGACACGCCAAGGTGTCACCCCGGTCTGGATGTATGAGGAGAGGCTGCGCCGATGACGAAGAACAAGTTTGACACCCAAGCAACAACCGCCAGCGCTGCGAAAGCCCCCAAGCCTGTATCTGTCAAGCCAGTATCCATAAAGCCAGTATCCATCGAGCCCCTGTCCGGCGAATCCGAACCCGCAACGAAACCCGCCCCAGCGTCCGAGGCGATCATCATGGTGCCAGCGGCAACCGCAGTACCGGCTGCGCCCCAACCGGTTCCCTCCGTTGCTAGGCCACGCGCCAGCGAGATGCGCCGTGACCCCGAAGCCATCCGCCACGCCTTCGAAAGCGGGGATTACCCCTACCAGACCAAAATGCGCGACAAGGACTACCTCCACCACATGGGGTCCCTCCAAGTCGAGCTCTTGAAAGCACAAAACTGGATCAAACAGAGCGGCGAACGAATCGTTGTGCTCTTCGAGGGCCGTGACGCCGCAGGCAAGGGCGGCACCATCAAACGCTTTATGGAACACTTGAACCCGCGCGGTGCCCGCGTCGTGGCCCTCGAAAAACCCAGTGAGCGCGAGCGCACGCAGTGGTACTTTCAGCGCTACGTCGAGCACCTGCCCGCAGCCGGAGAGATCGTCTTCTTCGATCGCTCCTGGTACAATCGCGCCGGCGTCGAGCGCGTCATGGGCTTTTGCCCGCCCAACGACTATCTCGAATTCATGCGCCAGTGCCCCGACTTGGAACGGATGCTCGTTCGCTCCGGCATCCGGCTCTACAAATACTGGTTCTCGGTGACGCAGGAAGAACAGCTTCGCCGCTTCACCGCACGCGAAAGCGATCCACTCAAACAGTGGAAGCTGTCCCCCATCGACCGCGCGTCGATCGACAAGTGGGACGCCTACACCGAAGCCAAAGAAGCCATGTTCTTCTACACCGACACCGCCGATAGCCCCTGGGTCATCGTCAAGTCGGATTGCAAGAAGCGCGCGCGCCTCAATTGCATGGAACACTTCCTCTCGACGCTACCCTATCCCAACAAGGACCACAGCATCCACGGCCCCGATCCGCTCCTTGTCGGGGCGAGTTCCCACGTCATCGGCCGCGACGAACACATCCTTGGCAAGTCGCTGCATCCGGAAAAACGGCGGTCGAAATAGGGCGCTGGGCGGCCAACTTGTCGGGCTATCGCCCGAACCCGTGGTAATTTTAGGCGCGAACGATTGTCCTCGATAGCCCCGCCAATGAGGTGTCATCCCGTGGCTCGTCCACGGGACCCATCGGGCAGCCGCCGCAGTGTTCGAGCCTGCAGCTCCATGGGTCCCGGCAATGAATGCCGGGATGACAGTCGTGGGGGGGGGGCCGGTAACATGCCGGCCCTCAGCCTTTGGCTCAGGCTGCCAAACCGCTTGTCATGGCTGGCTATTTTGTGTATGGGGCGCGAACTCCACACGCGGATCATATGCGTTGGGCGGCCGACAATGCTGCCAATGACGCTCCGGTGGGTCGCCTCGACCTCGAGGTTGCCTCAACCGATCCGCGGCGGTTCAACCGGAAAAAGGACTGTAATATCATGGCGCTTCCCGCCTTTAATATGCGTCAGCTGCTCGAAGCTGGCGTTCACTTCGGTCACCAGTCGCATCGCTGGAACCCCAAGATGGCGTCGTATATCTACGGCGCGCGCAACAACATCCACATCGTCGATCTGACCCAGACCACGCCGCTGCTGCATGCCGCGCTGGTGAAGATCGCCGATACCGTCGCTGCCGGCGGCCGCGTGCTTTATGTCGGCACCAAGCGCCAGGCTTCCGAATCCATCGCCGAAGCCGCCAAGCGCTCGGCCCAGTACTACATCAACCATCGCTGGCTCGGCGGCACGCTGACCAACTGGAAGACGATTTCGGCCTCGATCCGCCGCCTGCGTCAGCTGGATGACATCCTGGCCGATCCGCAGGGCCGCACCAAAAAGGAAATCCTGACCCTGACGCGTGAGCGCGAAAAGCTCAACCAGGCGCTGGGCGGCATCAAGGAAATGGGCGGCACGCCCGACCTGCTGTTCGTGATCGACACCAACAAGGAGCAGATCGCCATCGCCGAAGCCCGCAAGCTCGGCATCCCGATCGTCGCCGTGGTCGACACCAATTGCAACCCGGACGGCATCGACTTCCCGATCCCGGGCAACGACGACGCCGGCCGCGCCATCACGCTCTATTGCGACCTGATTGCGCGCGCCGCCATCGACGGCATCCAGCGCAGCCAGGCCGGTTCCGGCGTCGATCTCGGCGCCATGGAGAACCCGACCGCCGAAGCCATGCCGACTAAGGGCGTGTTCAAGGGCATCGAAGCCGCCCGCGGCGAAGCCGACGATCTGAAGCGGATCACCGGCGTCACCGAGAAGATCGAACAGCGCCTCAACGACGCTGGCGTGTTCCACTTCTGGCAGTTGGCCGACAGTGATGTCGATGGCCTCGGCATGCTCGACAAGCAGCTGCGCTTGAAGGGCCAGGTCTCGAAGGACGACTGGCAGGGCCAGGCCAAGAAGCTGGTCGCCGCCGCCGCCGTCTGATTTGCGGGCGCGACCGTTCGCCCCCACATAACCGCCAAAACGCGGACGCAAGCTCTGGAAGACAGGGGTTGCGTCCGTTTCGTTCGGGGCCTCGAAGCTTCAATCCGGAAGCCCGCCCCATAGGCACATTGCCAGAGAGGATCTTATGTCAAACATCTCAGCCGCCCTCGTCAAAGAGCTTCGCGAGAAGACCGGCGTCGGCATGATGGACTGCAAGCAGGCGCTCGTCGAGAACAAGGGCGATATCGAAGCGTCGATCGATTGGTTGCGCAAGAAGGGTCTCGCCAAGGCCGCCAAGAAGTCCGACCGCATCGCCGCCGAGGGGCTCGTCGGCATCATCGCGCACGGCCACACCGGCGCCGTCACC
>JBEBJA010000254.1:0-13962 GCA_040080145.1 Hyphomicrobiaceae bacterium | reverse complement strand
CCCCGCCAAGCTACCCCACCTATCCCCACTTGACGACCCCACGGTGACGCATGTGTCATGTCATAAAAAAGGAAGGGGGTTTGGGGGAAGCCACTTGCCCTCGGCGAAGGCCGTGGGTTCCCCCGAACGGGTTCGGGCGGTAGCCCGAGCGCGAAGCGCCTACCGCTCCTCGAACTTGTTCTCATCCAACCCCAGCATCTCCCAGGTCGCCTTCATATGCTTGGGCATCGGTGCCGTGACGTCGATCTTCTTGGTCCCATCGGGATGCGGCAGGATCAACCGCCGCGCATGCAGATGAAGCTGCCCGTCGACGCCCGCGTCCGCCAGCACCGACCGCCCCTCGTGCAACCCATCCTGATACTTCGGATCGCCCACGATCGGGTGCCCGATCATCGCCATATGCGCGCGCAACTGATGCTGACGCCCGGTGACCGGCTTCAGGCTCACCCACGCCACCTTGTGCGCACACCGTTCGATCACCGAATAATGCGTCGTCGCGTGCATCGCGACATCCTGCTCGCCCGGCTCCGCCTTACGCACCCGGTCCTCGCCTGCCGCATTGGTCCCCTTTACCAGCGCAGCCTCGATCTTACCCTGCAACGGCTTGGGCACGCCATTCACCAGCGCCCAATAGGTCTTCGCCGCACTCCGGCTCTGGAACGTCTTGCCAAGCTTGGCCGCCGCTTCCCGCGTCTTGGCAACCAGCAGCACGCCCGTCGTATCGCGGTCCAGCCGGTGCACGAGCCGTGGCCGGTCGCCGAACCGGTCCGCCATCCCCGCCAGCATCCCGTCGATGTGGTGCCGCGTTCCCGTCCCGCCTTGAACCGCGATCCCGAACGGCTTGTTCAGCACCAGCACCTGCTTGTCCTCATACAGGATCATCGCTTCAATCGCGTCGCGGTCCGCCTTGCTCGACCCGGCAGCCTTCATGGCAGCCTGCAACGGCGCGTTCTCCTTCTTCGGCAACCGCACGACCTTGGGCACGCGAACTTGGCACCCAACCTCGACCCGCTCCTTGGCCTCGACCCGCTTGCCGTCGACCCTGACCTGCCCCGACCGCAGCAGCTTCTGCAGATACCCCTGGCTCACGTCGGGAAAATGCTGCCGGAACCACCGGTCGAGCCGCTGCCCGCCGTCGCCTTCGATGACCTCGATGGTCTCGACCTTGTCGTTTGCTTTGGGGGCCGCGCCCGCGTCCGTCGTCATGACCAAATTGCCTTTGCAAGCGCCAGTCCGGCATACAGAGCAAGGATCGAGAACCCAACCGATCCTGCAATGTAGAAAGCCGCAGCCGCTGTTTGTTTCGTCTCGATGAGGTTCGACACATCCAGCGAAAACGCCGAAAACGTCGTGAACCCGCCTAGAATTCCAGTCGCCAGAAACGTGCGGACCTCGGCCGAATTGCCAAACCGCAGCGAAACCAGCGTGACCACGACGCCCATGAGGAAGCTGCCCGCGATATTGATCGCAAACGTCCACCAAGGAAAGCCCATGCCAAGCACGCGCATCATGGCGACCTGCACGGCATAGCGCAGACCAGCTCCGATCCCGCCCCCAATCGTCGCCAACATGAACAACCGCATACCGCCGTCCGCCCCATAAAAAGCGCCAGCGCCGGTCTATACGCCTCTATTGCTGCATGTGCAAAGCGACATCAACTCCCCTAAAGTCCCAAAAAGACTGGAGGTCTGGAAGGCTGCGCCTCCAGCGGAGCGCGAGGCTGGCCTCGCTGCTTGCGAAGCAAGCAATAGCCCCCCGCAGCCTCTCAGCCCGGAACGCTACAATAGTGAGGGTGACGGATCAGGCCCAGGTTTCCCCGGCGGTCTCGCCATTTCAGCATACGGAGATGTGGACCGATGCTGCCTCGCGACAGCAAGTCCTGATCCGCGTCTCACGAAGCGACCATAAAAGCCGACAGGACCATCTTAATCCCACCGTTGAGGCGCAAAGCCCCTGCAATTACGATCCGGGCCAGCTGATGGGTGCATACACCGAACGCCGCGCGAGACCCCTGTTTCCTAATCCGCCCAGCTCGCGATCCAGACCCTCATAAAACAAGGTAGAGCCAATCTCCCACAAGCCCAATGCGCGAGGATAACTATTCTATAGTGCGACAGCTAAAATTCCGGCGAGAGATCTATTTCGGCGCTTTGTCGACTGTAACGGAAAATGCTGAGTAAGTTCCTATGGATTGCGAGCAATGCGCGCATACGCATTCGCGATCTTCGGCCCAACCGGGTCCCCCGGCGTGCGCGACTGTGATTAGGCTCTTCTGTTTGCAATGCTCACAAGTCACAATGTGTGATCTGTCTTTGAACAACGCCATGAGTGCCTCCCTTTGTTTGCCCATGCAACCATGGCTTGGAAATTGGACGGTTCAGTGTCGAGAGCTTCAAGGCTCCGCAACACTCCAAAGTGGATACAACCCGGTGCGCGTCAGCTTTGCACTAGGCGCGGCCCCGCGCGCGCTGTAAGACCTGCGGCAGTCAAACCTAGCGGCCTGCCCCTTGGCTGGCCGAAGCGCCGAAGAGGCGTCGGCGCGAGCGCCGGATCCGAAAGTTACGGCCTCCTTCAGGCCGCAACTTTCGACAGCAAGAGAGGCCACGTATGTTCGACCCCGAAAACCCGCCCGAAATCATCGCCAGCGCCTGGCTCAACGTCGAAAAGCCGATGCCACTCAAGTCGTTGCGCGGCAAGGTTGTGGTCATGGCCGCCTTCCAGATGCTGTGCAAGGGCTCGAACAATCACGCCCTGCCGCAGATGACGCGCCTTTCTCGCAGCTTCCAGCGCGACGAGGTCGAGATCATCGGCCTCCACATGGTGTTTGAAAACCACGGCGAGATGACGCCGCAAAAGCTCGCCGAATTCGCGACCGAACACGACCTCGACTTCCCCATCGCCATCGACAAAGCCGGCAAACGCCCCACGGACGACCTGCCGATGACCATGGCTGCCTACGAAATCCAGGGCACGCCGACCATCCTCCTGTTCGACCGCCAGGGCCGCCTGCGCCGCCACTACCTGGGCCAGGTCGACGACCTCCGCCTTGGCGCCGAGATCATGGCGCTCGCCATGGAAGACGCGAAAGCCCCGCGCGAAGCCTCCATCGCCGTCGAGCGCCGCCTCCAGGCCACGTTGTCCGACCCTCACGACCACGATCATCACGGCCACGACCACGAAGGCGGCTGCTGCGGCGGTCATCACCACGATCACGACCACGATCATGACCATGCGCACGCCCACGGCGAAGGCGGCTGCGACGGCTCGGGCGGTTGCGGCGGCAAAGGCGGCTGTGGCAGCCACGACCACGCTCACAGCCACGAAAAACACGTCCACGGCCCCGGCTGCAACCATGACCATGACCACGGCCACGACCCCAAGAAGGCCGTCGCCGATGCCGTAAAGGCCCAGCTCCAGGGCAAACGCTAAGCCGATGGCGGATCGCAAAACCACGGCAAAGAAAGCGGCGGTGCCATCCAAAGCCCCGGCCGCAGCCGCACCCGCTTACCCCAAAAAGACCATCGCCTTGGTCTACGATTTCGACGGCACGCTATCGCCTAAGCCGATGCAGGAATATTCGCTCCTGCCCAAGCTCGGCGTCGAGCCGGAAGCCTTCTGGGCCGAAACCAACAGGATTGCCCGCGAGCAGCAGGCCGACCCGCTGATCACGTACATGCACCTGATGTACAAGAAAGCGCGCGCCGCCAACCTGCGCATCGACCGTGCCGATCTCGTAGCCCTTGGCCGCGACGTCGAACTGTTCCCCGGCGTCGAAGACTGGTTCAAAGCGATTGCCGATTACATCACGCTGCGCACCGAATCCCAGGGCGTTACGCTGCGCCACTACATGATCTCGTCCGGCCTCACCGAGATCATCGAAGGCACCAGCATTTACCCTCATTTCCAGAACGTGTTCGCGTCGGAATACTGGTTCGATGCCTACGACGTGCCCTACCCCAAGCGCGTCATCACCGACACCGGCAAAACCCAATACCTGTTCCGCATCAACAAGGGCGTCGAGGACTTAGGGCAAACCATCAACCAGCACATGCCCGAGACCGCCCGGCCGATCCCGTTCTCCAACATGATCTACTTCGGCGACGGCGACACCGACGTGCCGTCCATGGCCGTCATGCGCAAGAGCGGCGGCCACGCCATCGCCGTCCATGGCCCCAGCGACGTGCAGCGCGCCAAGTGCGTCGACCTGTTCAAAGCCAACCGCATCGACTTCTTCGCTGAAGCCGACTACCGCCGCGGCTCCCAACTGTTCGCCCGAACCTGCCTGCTAATCGACCGCATCCTCGCCGACATCCGCGTCCAAGAGGAAATGTGGTCCCTCAGCCAAGAGTCCTGATTAGCAAATGTTGCCACTTCACTTTCTTCTCCCCCTGGGGAGAAGATGCCCGGAAGGGCAGATGAGGGGTGCCTTCATTTCGATCGCAAGCCAAGCCCCCTCACCCTAGCCCTCTCCCCAGGGGGAGAGGGAAAAGTGCAGAATTCGCTTCATGCTCTAGCTACGAGAACCGACCATGCCGTCAAACAACCGCACCGCTCTCATCGACATCATCAAGGCCCGCTCGTTCTCGACGGGTGCTGAAATGAAACTCGCCTCGGGGCGCACGTCGAACTTCTACTTCAACATGAAGCCGACGATGCTGCACCCCCAGGGCGGCCACCTCATTGGCACCCTCATTCTGGAGACAATCGCCAACGATAAAGCCGACCTCGTCGGCGGCCTGGAAATGGGCGCAGTTCCCATCGCCACGTCCGTCGCCACGGTGAGCTTCGCCCAAGGCAAACCGGTCGCCGCCTTCTTCGTGCGCAAACAAGCCAAGGAACACGGGACGATGGCCCTCATCGAAGGCCTCCCCAAAGGTGAAACCCTCGCCGGCAAGCGCGTTGTCATCGTCGAAGACGTGACGACCACCGGTGGCTCGTCCCTGAAAGCCGTCGAAGCCGTAACAGCCGCTGGCGGCACCGTCGTCCGCGTCGTCACCGTCGTCGACCGCCAGGAAGGCGCCGCGGACACGTTCGCTCAAGCTGGCCTGACCTTCACCCCCATCCTCACCGCCGCCGACTTCAAGGGCTGACCGCTTAGAAAGCCAGCTCCCTCCCATTGTTTCCCCGGACGGCCCTGCACTTGCCGATCCGGGGTCTTTACGATTCTCATAAATGTAAAGATCCCGGATATTTGACGTGCGAAGGCGCACGCCAAATTCCGGGAAAGCAGTGGGCGGGATGGAGCGGATATCGTTGGTGGCGACCTTAGGGCATCCCCATTGGTATGGCCTCAAAGGCGGTTCTACCGGCACGCCTCAGCGAGGCAGGGGCAAAGCCTATGAAGGCAAGAGAGCTTTCCTCCCCGCGCTTCCCCCTCTATGCTACGCCCCATGTTTTGGAACCGTTGGCGACCTCGCATCTTGGGGCAGCGACCGCGTGTTTTTTCGGCGCGCCGTTCGTGGATATCCGGTTTTGGCATTTGGAAGGATCGGTCACCCATGGCTGCACGCGATCAGTTCATGGTCGAGATCACGCCGCAGGTGCTGCTGAAGGCCTATAGCTGCGGGATCTTCCCGATGGCCGAGGCAGCCGACGACCCGGCACTGTATTGGATCGAACCGCAGCAGCGCGGCGTGCTCCCGCTCGACCAAATCCACCTGTCGAGCCGCATGGCGCAAACCGTCCGCAACACGCAGCTGCAAGTCCGCATCGACACCGATTTCGCAGGCGTCATCGACGGCTGCGCTGCCTCCCGTCCCGGCCGCCGCACCACGTGGATCAACAGCCGCATCCGCCAGCTGTATGGCGAACTGTTCGACGAAGGCCATTGCCACACGGTCGAGGTCTGGCAGGACGACAAACTCGTCGGTGGCCTTTACGGCGTCGCGCTCCACGGTGCGTTCTTCGGCGAAAGCATGTTTTCCTACGTCCGCGATGCGTCCAAAATCGCGCTCATGCACTTATCCGCCCGCCTGATCCACGGCGGCTATTCGCTGCTCGACACCCAGTTCGTGACTGAACACCTGCGCCAGTTCGGTGCCCTCGAAGTCGACCGCACCGAGTTCCACCTCCGCCTCGAAGTCGCCCTCCAGTGCGAAGCCAACTTCCTGGCGCTCCCCAAAGACGCCCCGCCCGACCAGATCGTCGACATCATCCAGCGCGCAAGAAGGCCCTCTTAAGTTCTTCCGGCTTAGATTGAAGCAGAACCAAACCAACACACTGTTTCCCCGGACGGCCCTGCACTGGCCGAGCCGGGGTCTTTACCGGTCAACGATGGGTAAAGATCCCGGATCTGCGTGCGCAAGGGCGCCCTTGTCCGGGAAATCAGTGGAGGGAGACGCGCTTCAATTCTAAGAGTCTGTCCGGAAAAGAACTTTGCGATTTCAATAAGTTGATTTTTCGTCAGCCCGCCAGAAGAAGCCCGAAGGCCGTAGCCTTCGCTACGGACAAGGGGTTCGACGCCGCGGATGACAAAAAGGAACCATTGAAATCATGAAGAAACTTTCCGGACAGACTCTGAGTCCCAAAAGCAGATGGCTCTGGGACGCTGCGCCTCCCGGTGGGGTGTGGGGCCAGCCCCGCCGGCTGCAAAGCAGCCGTCACTCGCTCGCCTTCAGATACTTCTCCAGCCAGTGAATATCATACTGCCCATTGGCAATATCGGGCTGCCGGATCAGCTCGTTGAACAGCGGAATGGTCGTCTCGATCCCGTCGATGACGAACTCAGACAATGCACGCCGCAACCGCATGAGGCATTCGTTGCGCGTCTTGCCGTGCACGATCAGCTTGCCGATGAGGCTGTCGTAGTAAGGCGGAATGCGATAGCCCTGATACACGCCACTATCGACGCGCACGCCAAGCCCGCCCGGCGGATGCCAGTAGGTGATCTGGCCGGGCGATGGCCGGAACGTGCGCGGGTTTTCCGCGTTGATGCGGCACTCGATGGCATGCCCCGAGAACGTAATGTCATCCTGCGTGACCGACAGCGAACCACCCGCCGCCACACGGATCTGCTCGAGCACGAGATCGAGCCCGGTCACGGCTTCCGTCACCGGATGCTCGACTTGGAGGCGCGTGTTCATTTCGATGAAGTAGAACTCGCCGTCCTCGTACAAAAACTCGATCGTACCCGCGCCGCGATACTTGAGTTTGCGCATCGCGTCGGCACAGATCATCCCGATTTTCTTGCGCTGGACGTCATTGAGCGCGGGCGACGGCGACTCTTCCAAAATCTTCTGATGTCGCCGCTGCAGCGAACAATCGCGCTCGCCCAGATGCACCGCATTGCCCTTGCCGTCGCCAAAGACCTGAATTTCGATGTGACGCGGCTTTTGCAGATACTTTTCGATGTAGACGGCGTCGTCCCCGAACGCAGCTTTGGCTTCCGACCGCGCGGTCGCGAGCGACAAGCCCATTTCCAGTTCGGTATGGGCAACCTTCATGCCGCGCCCGCCACCGCCTGCCGCCGCTTTGACAAGCACCGGGTAACCCATCCGGCCGGCAACTTCGAGCGCCTGGGCTTCCGTCGTCACCGCGCCGTCGGACCCCGGAACGCACGGAATCCCGAGTTTCCGCGCCGTATCCTTGGCGGCGATCTTGTCGCCCATGATTCGGATGTGTTCAGACGTCGGCCCGATAAACGTCAGATTGTGTTCTTCGAGGATTTCCGCAAACCGCGCATTCTCGGACAAAAATCCATAACCCGGATGGATCGCATCCGCCCCGGTGATCTCGCACGCCGCCAGCAGGCGCGGAATGTTGAGATAACTCTCGGCGGCGGGCGGCGGCCCGATGCACACGCTCTCGTCGGCGAGGCGCACATGCATCGCGTCGGCGTCGGCAGTCGAATGGACGGCGACAGTCGCGATACCGAGTTCCTTGCATGCGCGCTGAATGCGCAATGCGATCTCGCCACGGTTCGCGATCAGGACTTTATCGAACATTGCGAGCTTACTCGATGATCATGAGGGGTTCGCCGAACTCGACGGGATGACCGTTTTCGAACAGAATGGCGGTCACGGTACCAGCCTTGGGAGCCGGAATCTGGTTCATCGTTTTCATCGCTTCGATGATGAGCAGCGGATCGCCGGCCGCAACGCGCGTACCGATATCGACGAACACTTTTGCGCCCGGCTCCGGCGAGCGGTAAGCGGTGCCAACCATCGGCGACTTCACGGCGCCGGGATGCTTGGCGGGGTCGTCCAGTGCAGCAGCAACGGCTCCCGCTGGTGCAGCGCCAGCCGGAGCGGCGTGACCGGCAACCGCCGTCGCCGCGATATGAAGCGTGCGCGCGACGCGGACTTTGAGACCCGACTTCTCGATCTCGATCTCGCTTAACCCGGTTTCATTGAGAAGCGCGGCCAGATCGCGGATTAGCTTCTGTTCTGCCGAGTCTTTTTCGTTTCCGTCTTTGGCTGCCATGCCGTGTTCGTCCCTGTCACTGATATTGCGGTTGCCAAACGTCAAATGTGGTCGGCGATTGCTTCAATTGCCAATTCGTAGCCGCGCGCACCCAATCCGCAAATGACGCCTTTGACGCCAAGCGAAATATACGAGTGATGCCGGAAGGCGTCGCGACGGAATATGTTGGAAAGATGAACTTCGATGGCTGGCAGCTCAGCTGCTTGAAGCGCATCCAGAATGGCGACCGACGTATGGGTATAGCCGCCCGCGTTGATGATGATCCCGGCGGCCTTGGTGCGCGCGTCCTGGATCCAGGTGACAAGCTCACCCTCATGATTTGATTGGCGAAAATCAATGGCCAAGCCGAGCTGTTCGGCGCGCACTTGCGTCCTGCGGCGCACGTCGTCGAGCGATTCCTTGCCATATACGGCAGGCTCGCGGACGCCCAGCATATTCAAATTGGGTCCATTGAGGACGTAAATAAGTTTTGCCATCGCCGACCCGTCTAACAGCTTTATCGCACCAGCGAAAGCCGCTTGCCGCAATGATCAACAGCGGCAGCCCGCCGGACTGCCGCTGTTTAAAAGTTCATTCAAAGACTAACCGGCGCGTTGCGAACGCTGCACTCAGCAGATCTTGCATCCGGCCTTGCGGACGTCGGTGAGCGCGAGAAGCAGCTGGTCCTGCGGAATATAGCCCGGGTAGACCTTCGTGTCGGCGACAAAGCCCGGCGTGCCTTCGATTCCCAGTGTCCGCGCGACGGCAATGTTCTGCTTGAGCGCCGCTTCGATGGCAGGCGCCGCCATATCCTTCTTCAGCCGCTCGACATCGAGCCCAACCTTCTGAGCGATCTTATAGAGGTTGTCGTTGGTCACTGGCTTTTGCTGCATCAATGCGACATGGAACTCGAGATACTTGCCCTGGGGAATCGAAGCCATCGCCGCCTTGGCAGCATTGACTGATGTCTCCCCGCCATAAACAGGCAGTTCTTTCAATATGATACGGACGTTGCTATCCTTCTTGGGCAGTTCGACCAGTTCAGTGACCGCTTTCTTGCACCAGCCGCAGTTGTAATCGAAGAACTCAACCACCGTGACGTCGCCCTTGGGATTGCCAAACACGAAATCGGTCGGCGCCGCAAAAATCGCCGCTTTGTTCTCCACGATGAACTTCTCATGCGCCGCCGCCCGCGCCTCGGTCTCCTTCTTATCGAGCGCCTGCAACGCTTCCGCGACAACCTGGGGATTGGCGATCAGATAAGTCCGCACCACCTCCTCGATGGACTTCTTCTGCGCTTCCGAAAACGAATCGGTCGCCGGCTTGGCATCCTGGGCGCTGGCAATCGGGCCAGCGGCGAACGCGAGCGCGAACGCCGCGGTCCCGGCCAAGGCGAGTGCAGTCGTGGCGCGGAGGCGTAAATTAGACATCGGGGCGTAGGCTCCTGCTGCATTGGAAAGAGGGCGTCGGTCGTTCGCTGGGTATGTGCCGGTGATACGCAAATACCAAGTCCAGCGTTACGTCTGCGGCTTATAGTTGATGATGTCGTCGGTCTTTATCCAGTCCGGCGAACCGGGCGCAAGTTTCGTCTGTGCCCGTTTGGCAAATATCTGCGCCTTCTTGAGATCGCCTTCCTGGAACTCGGCCTGTGCCTGGGCGGCGTCCGCTTCCGGCCCCTTGCCCTGCTTGTAATAGGCCGTTGCCAGCAGCCGGTACGCGCGCGGATTTTGGTCGTCGATCAACGACTTGCGCAACATATCGACCGCCTCGTTGGTGGAGGTTGGATCGCCCGACGCCATCAAGCTATCGGCAAGCTGAACCCGGATCAGCATCGAGTCCCCGGCAAGCTTCAACGCCTGACGCAACGGCGCAATCGACTCGGCCTTGCGCCCCGCGCGCGTCAGGATGTCGCCCTTCACCTCATAAAACCATGGATTGTTCGGCTGATCGCGGATCAATCCGTCCATATCGGTCAGTGCGGACTGAAGCGCACCCTCGCCGCCCTTGAAGAACTTAGCCAGCGCGCGCGCATACCGTGCCGGCAGCGTCGTATTAGAGGCCGGATACCGCCGGTTGATAACCGACGGCCCCTCAAGATACCCGGACAGCTTTGCCCGCATCAGGTCATGACGCAGCTGCAACGCTGGATCGTCCTTCGTATTGTAAAACGGACTGCCCTCGACAAGTTTGCGCAGCCGCGCCAGCCGGTCCGTCGCAACGGGGTGGCTGCGCACAAACGCATCCTGATGGGCGTCCGAGATATACTCCTGCTGTGCAAACCGTTCGAACGTCTCAAGCATCCCGCGGCCAGATTGCTTCGACCCTTCCAACAGCTTCAAACCGGCCTGATCGGCTGCCGATTCCTGCTGCCGCCGCTCAGCGAGCAGTCCGCGCTGGATCATCTCGCCGCCGCCGAACATGACGCCCTGGCCAGCCCCGCCCAGTTCCTTGTTGCCGCCAGCCCCGCCCGCAACCATGAGGCCGATGCCGAGGATCTGCATCAGCAGTGCGCGCGTCTGGTCCTTGGCAATGCGCGCCCGCAACGCCGCCATGTGGCCACCGGTGATATGGCCGGTTTCATGCGCGATGACGCCGATCACCTGGTTGGGGGTATCCGACTGCATCAGAGTGCCGGTGTTCACAAATACCGACCGGCCGTCGACGACGAAAGCGTTGAAACTGTTCTCGTTTACGATCCGCATCTGGATCTTGTTCGACCCAAGCCCCGCGACTTTGAAGAGTGGCTTGGCATAGTCGCTCAGCACCGACTCGATCTCACTGTCGCGGATCAGCGGAATGCCTTGCGCCGAAGCCGTGACGCTTGACGCCAGCACGCTGGCCGCAACAAGTGCGCTCACCGCCAGATGTCCGGTTCGCCGCGAAGGTGCCAGCGCTCGCGGCGCACCGTTTGAAAAACCGAGCATATGATCCATGTGCCGTTTCAGCATGAAGGTCCCGAAGGTCTACGCAACCTATGGAGCGCTGTAGACCCCGTCAACGCACGAAATCCGTCGCGCGGATCGCTTTTTTGCATGATCCAGCCGCGAGAATAGGGCAACACGTGGGCAAGCCGCCGTCGCCACACCCAAGAAGCACAACCATGGACCAGAATTCATCCCCAACCCAGATGATCGCCGCCCTGCAGGCCGCGCAGCGATCCGGCATCGCAAGTTTCATCGTCATGGACGTGATGCGCGCCGCAGCCGCCATGGAAGCAGCGGGCAAACACGTCATCCACATGGAAGTCGGCCAGCCCTCGACGCCTGCCCCCAAAGCGGCCCGCGAAGCGGTCAAGCGCGCCCTCGACACGCAAACCCTTGGCTATACCCTCGCGTTGGGCAACGAACCCCTGCGTGAGCGCATCGCCCAGCACTACCGCGACACCTACGGCGTGACGGTCCCGGCAAGCCGCATCGTCGTGACTGCTGGCTCATCCGCCGCCTTTGTGCTCGCCTTCCTCGCAGCCTTCGACGCCGGTGATAGCGTCCTGCTCCCCGACCCTGGCTACCCCTGCTACCGCCATATCCTGTCCGCGCTCGGCCAAACCCCGGTGATGATCGAAACCGGCCCGCAAACCCGCTGGATGCCCACAGCCGAACAAGTCACCGCTAGCGCCCGCCAATCCAACGCGCGCGGCCTCCTGATCGCCAGCCCCGCCAACCCGACCGGCACCGTCGCCGAACCAGCGCGCTTGAAAGAACTCGCCGAAACCTGCGCGCGCGAAAACCTGTGGTTCATCTCCGACGAAATCTATCACGGCCTCGTCTACGGCACACCCGCGCAAACCGCGCTCGCCCACAACGATGACGCCATCGTCATCAACTCGTTCTCGAAATACTTCTCCATGACCGGCTGGCGCATCGGCTGGATGGTCGTCCCCGAACGCCTCGTCCGCCCCATCGAGCGCCTCGCGCAAAACCTCTACATCTCCCCGCCAGCCGTCGCCCAGGTCGCAGCCCTCGGCGCATTCGACGGCCGCGACGAACTCGAAGCCAACCGCGCCGTCTACTCAGCCAACCGCGACCTCCTCCTCACCGAACTGCCCAAAGCCGGCTTCACACAGATCGTCCCCGCCGACGGCGCGTTCTACCTCTACGCCGACATCACGAACCTTGGCGGCGACAGCCTCGCCTTCGCCAAACGCATGCTCAACGAAACCGGCGTCGCCGCCACCCCTGGCGTGGACTTCGACGCAGCGCGCGGCCAAAACTTCCTCCGCTTCTCCTATTCCGGCAGCACGGCAGACATGGCCGAAGCCGCCACCCGACTGAAAGCGTGGCAACGATGACAGACACTCAAGCTATGATCCTCCCCTCCCCCTTGTTGGCAGGACTCGTGTTCCGCAACCAACCGATCATCCCCCCTTTCGTCATGGCCGCGAAGGCGGCCACCCACGACAGCCATCGACTGGGCAGGGGCGAGAGAAGGCGTAAGATTGCAATTTCTTTGATTACTTCAACTCCAGACGTTCTGAAACTTGTCGTGGGTGGCCGCCTTCGCGGCCATGACGTTTGTTGTAATTTGGAGAAGGAACCAAGCGTAAGAGTCAGAACGCTACGGAGACGGTTATTCAGCCGTCCTGGAATTGCGACCCGGAACTTGCTGACATGACCACCACCCCCCGCCCCATCACCAGCCTGACCAACGACCGGGTGAAATTCATCCGCTCGCTGGAAATGCGCAAGGTCCGCAAGGACACCGGCCTGTTCGTCGCCGAAGGGATGTCGATCCTCATCACCGCCCGTGACATGGGCTACGACCCGCAAATCCTGGTCTTCCAAGCAGGCACCGCCTCAACCGGCCTCGCCAAAGGCCTCGTCGACCGCACCTTGCGCGCAGGCGGCGAATGCCTCGAAGTCTCCCCCGCCGTCCTCGAAAAGCTGTCGGCCAAAGACAACCCCCAGACCATGCTCGGCGTCTTCGCCCAAGTCTGGACCGATCCGCCCGACCCCCATCACGTCCCCAAATCCGAAACCTGGCTCGCGCTCGAAGAAATCCGCGACCCCGGCAACCTCGGCACCATCCTGCGCACCGTCGATGCCTTCGGCGTCCGCGGCGTCATCCTCATAGGCAATTGTGTTGATCCCTTCTCCCGCGAAGCCATCCGCGCCACCATGGGCTCGATCTTCGCCGTCCCGCTCGCCCGCATGACCCGCGAAGCATTCCTCACCCTCGCCAAAGACTGGCCCGGCGACATCGTCGGCACCCACTTGGATGCCCGCGAGGACGTCCGTCACGCCACCCCGCGCGGCCCAGCCCTCGTCGTCATGGGCAGCGAAGGCCCCGGCCTCACCCACGAACTCGCCAACGCCTGCACCAAACGCGTCAAAATCCCCATGGCCGGCACCCTCGACAGCCTCAACCTCTCCATCGCCACCGCCATCACCCTCTTCGAATTCCGCAAGTCCCACTTGAAACTGTAATCAGCAACAATCCCCTCCCCACGTCATCCCGGCGAAGGCCCATACGCGCTAAAATAAGCCCTTACTTTCTTCTCCCCCTGGGGAGAAGATGCCCGAAGGGCAGATGAGGGGTGCCTTCACTCGGCTGGCTTTGCAGAAG
>JBEBJA010000070.1:0-13995 GCA_040080145.1 Hyphomicrobiaceae bacterium | reverse complement strand
GGCGCTGACGTTTCATCTGCATACTTGTCATGCCAACCTCGCTATGGCAGCTTGCTCGTGCTCGTGCTCGTGCTCGTGCTCGTGCTCGTGCTCGTGCTCGTGCTCGTGCTCACTGCGGAACTTGAGCAATCCGCCTGTTGCCTATACCGGGGAGAGGATATGCAAGGAACCGTGACGCGAACGATCAAGATGAAGACAAATGTTCGTGGCTTAGACGTAATTCAATCTGTCTATTCATTCGCAGTGGCACTTGGGCTTACTCAAGTTTTCACAGGATCGCAGTCCTTTCTGACGCGTGTATTATCTGGAACATCCCCCCTTTCAGATGAGAAGACGCTGCTTATCGGATTGCTACTGGTAAACGTTGGCTTACTGGGCCTACGCTTTTTCTGGGTACCTCGCAACTTGCAAGGGCTTGTTATAGCCGCAGCTCGTGCTCGATCAATCGCGCCCCATCAAAGTCGAGAAAGCGGTGATCTGTCGAATGCGAGCATAGCTTTCCATCTCTCGGCGATATTCTTGCACGGCGCACTATTTTTTCTTATTTGTGGTGAGTTTGAGTTTGTTGTTTTCTCCGTTTCATCCAATATGCCGTTAAATTCATCTGTATTCGTTGGTTACATAATAATGCACGCCTCTTTGTTGTTAATAAATGCGGCGTGGATTGCATTAATTAAGCGTCAGGAAAAACGATTTCTCAAGCTACCATTTATGTCGGTGAGCGCCGCCGAGGATGAGTCGGCGGGTGACGTCTGGTGGCGCAACAATCTTGTAGCTAGCCTATTTGCCGTGGCTCCTTTCGCACTTACGAGTACATGCAAATCCGCAGCCGCTCAGTGTGTGCAACAATCGATCGAAGGCAAGTTAACAGTTTCTGCATTCTTTCCTACATCACCACAAGTTCTGGCGACCGTTTATTACGATTTAATAAGCCTACTAGGAAGAGCTTGATTGTCGTCGGCTTACGCAGCTGTTTATTGGGTGTTTCTGATTTTGTTAATTAACAGTTTGTATGACTTGTTAAATGCAGGCAGGTTTTATGTTTTTTTTGAGGATGTAGAATGGGAGCAATCCATTGATGACGCGTCCGGTAGCTCGCCACTCAAGGATTAGTATGCGATGTTATCAAAATTCATTAATGGCCGAGTCATAGACTACCTCTTGGTGACTGCTGTTCTTATGATTTTTTCGCTGGCGATGTTGAGCGGTTTGCCGCGCTTGCGCAGCGACACTTCAATCCGCATTGCAACAGCATTATTGCCGCCCCAAATGGGTCAAGACGGCCGAGGACGGGAAGCTGAAATCATTGAGATGGCGTTGAGAGCTGGTGGTGTAACGACGCCAATCGAGTATCACGTGCTCCCGTTCACCCGACACTGGCAATCTTTCAAAGCGGACACCCGATTTCAAGCAGTAACAACGGTGCCGGATGACTTAGATCTCGATGGGCTTCGCTCAAACGTCTACATCCGTTACCGAAACGGAATTATTTACAAATTATCGACATTTCCAATGGGCCTTGGTGCTTCTCCACTGGAAACGCTTGTCGCGAAGAGAGTCGTGGCATTCGCGGGGGCATCCGCAATTCTTCCAGGTGTTCGCGAACTGAGTGATCGATCCGCGATGTATCTAGAGCGCAAAGATCAGATAAGCCACTCGGCAATGCTCTCAAGCGACATTGTGGACGCTGTTATCGCGGAGGAACTAATTTTTTCAAATTACACCAACGAACTATTGGGTAATGCATTTAACGGATTTGCTAGGACGGCGGCGTTCGATCCAGTGTTTTGTGGCACGCCTTACAGCATGGTCTTCCGCGATGATAAGTTGCGAGATTCCTTCAATAAAGGCCTTGGCATAATAGATGGAAACGGCGCACTGAAGAGGATCGAGCATAAGTACGCCGGTGGCGCGCGACTGCACCGGGTTAATCGCAAAATAGAGGGGTGCTTGAAGTGATCGTCCTTGTTGGTAACTACTTGGCTCTCTTGGCTTCAATTCTTATTCCATCCGCAGGCTTTTTTTTCTTGGCGCAAGTGGTGGCGGAAGTTCTGCAATATCCTTAGTGTCTTTTTTCCTTATGATTGGAGTATCTCTTGTTCTTATGCTGCACGGAAGAGCGTTCCGGCGCGGACAAGAGAGCATGCATGCAAGCAATCAGAAAGGTATACTTCTTATTTTTGCATTGGCAGGCCTTCTTGGAGCATTGGAGCTATTTTTGTTCTATGAACAGTTTAGGCTTCGTATTGATATCGACACGCCTCTGCGTATCGCTGTAATATTGCTTTGGTTTCTAAGTGTGGTTCTCATTGCACGCGGCCTTGGGTCGGCCACTCATGCCTTGCTGACAGCCCGCACGCTTGAGTAATCACCGGCGATCTTTCATAAGAATTTCATTGAGTTTAGTGATGCAATGCCGCTGGCTGATGATTGAAAGTCGCCCGCTCTGGCGGAGACGTTCGACTGCGTCTTCTTGAAGCGCACTTTGTAGCGTCAGCAGCAGGTCGGCTGGGTGCCTTGAAATGATCAACACCGCTTCGAGCACACCAGAATCCAGGAGCTTCACTGCCGTCACTGCGTTTCCGAGAGCGGTGAGAGTATCCGATGCTCCAATAAATATCGGAGCTTGGGAGAGAAAATGGTGCTTCGCCCCAGATGCGCTGGAGTAATTGTCTGCTGTCCGTATTGGCTCAAAACTGGGCGAGAATACATCAATGTTCTGTTCCTGCATGGCAACGGCTGCGGTTAGGATTAGGAAGTGCTTTTGTGGAAAGGAATGCGCGATTTCGCGGACAAGGTCCAATTCATTATCGGCAATAGTGGCTGAGTAGATGCTGGAAAGCGTTTTTGACATTTTTATGCAATGCCCTCTTGTTGTCGATGTTTTGTTGCGTGCGTTTCAAAAACGTTAAGAGCATGACTCGGGGAGCTAGCAAGATGGTAAGTGATTTCTAATTCCTTTCTTATAAATCCGTTTGATCGCATGTGATGGAATAATGCTTCCAATAGGTTCCAATAGCCGTTGGTATTGAGAAGAATGATAGGTTTATGATGTTGCCCCAATTGAACCCATGTAAGCTGCTCAAGAAGCTCTTCAAAAGTGCCGACGCCACCCGGTAAAACGATGAATCCGTCCGCCCTCTCCCACATATTCATCTTGCGTTCGTGCATATCGCTTGTGACGATAAGCTCCGAGAGCGGCAGATCCGGTTTCTCCAGGGAGCAGAGAAACTTTGGAATTACGCCCGTAACATGACCTGCGTGCTGCATGGCGGCCTTGGCGACTGCCCCCATCAGTCCTAAGCTCCCGCCCCCATAAACGAGCTTAGTTCCTGACTTAGCTAGTAGCTCCCCAAGAACACGGGCATCGTGCTCAAAAATTGGACTAGCACCGATGCTGGAGCCACAGAATACACACGCCGTTTTGCCGTTTATCATAGATTGTTCCAGCTTTTTGAGACCGCAAGCGCTGTTCGCACTATGGGGCAATGATAGTTATACAAGCAACGAGGTGGCAAGACGGCGGGGATGGTGGTCCGTCTAGGGGGGTGCGTCCCTTGCGCCGTTTGATCGTGCGATACCCCCGTCGTGTCGGCCATCTCCACTGGCATCGAAATTGCTTGACCCAATTTGCACTCAACTGGACGCAGCATGAGCCCCGCGCTCTGACCTCCCCGAGGTCTGCAACGGGTCATTGAACGAACCCGCTGGCGCGGGAAGCCCACCTGATTGGGCGGAGCAAGGATGGTCGGTAACCAGTTGAGACGGCTGAGATAACGGATTAGGGCGAATGTCCTGAGGATCGAGGGGTCAAGTCACTCCAACCTCAGGACGCCCCCGATGAACGAGATCCTATCCCGCCCGATCAGCCCGTTGCGCCAGCGCATGCTCGACGAGATGCGCATTCGCCAGTTCAGTGAGAAGACACAAAGCGACTACATCCGCCACGTCAAGGCGCTGGCGGACCTCATTGGCCGCTCGCCAGCGTCGGCGACGCCCGACGACTTGCGCGCTTTTCAGGTGCGCCAGCGCCAAGCGGGCGTGCAGCCTCCGACCATGAACAGCTCGGTCTCGGCACTGCGTTTCTTTTTCACGTTCGTCTGCGACCGGCCAGAACTCGGTCGGTATCTGCGCATCGTGAAGCAACCCCAGAAGCTTCCGGTTGTGCTGACCCAGGAGGAAGCAGCCCAGCTCATGGCTGCTGCTCCGGGCGCAAAGTTCCGTGCGATATTCGGGGTTGCCTACGGTGCTGGCTTACGGGTGTCGGAGGTCGCGCACCTGAAGGTCTCCGACGTCGACGGCGAGCGCATGTTGCTGCGGGTCGAGCAAGGCAAAGGTCAGCGGGACCGCAATGCCATGCTGTCGCCGCGCCTCCTGCAGTTGCTTCGCGACTGGTGGGAGATCCAACGCCCGACCTCATGGTTGTTCCCCGGCCGTGACCCGATTCAGCCGGTCTCTGCCCGGCACATCTATCGCGTCGTTCGAGAGACGGCCGAGGCGATCGGCATCGAGAAGCGCGTTGGGCCGCACACACTCCGTCACTCATTCGCGACACACCTCTTGGAGCAAGGCGTCGACATCCGTGTGATCCAAGTGCTGGTCGGTCACACGAAGCTCGACACGACGGCACGCTATGCCCATGTGGCAAGCCGCGTTCTGCGAGACGTGTCGAGCCCGCTCGACCGGCTGGTGCTGGACAAGCCGCTGGCCTGACGCGGCGATGCCCCGTCCATCTCTGGAAGTCGCGAATATCTTCCGCGACTTCGGTCCCGCATGGCGTGACGCCAACCGGGGCCACCTGAGCCTTGGCCAGATGAAGGTGATGTCGGCCATCGAGAGCTGCCGCACGGCGGCGCTTGGTGGCCATGTCGCGCGTTGCGAGAACGACGCCTGCGGCCACACGGCCATCGCCTACAACAGCTGCCGCAACCGGCATTGCCCCAAGTGCCAATCTGCGGCGGCGCGGGACTGGCTCGAAGACCGGGAAGCCGAGCTGGTGCCGGTGCCTTACTTCCATGTGGTGTTCACGCTACCGGCGGCCATCGCCGATATCGCTTACACCAACAAGGCCGTGATCTACGATCTGCTGATGAGGGTCTCGGCCGAGACCCTGCTCACCATCGCCGCCGATCCCAAGCATCTTGGCGCCAGGATAGCCATCACATCGGTGCTGCATACCTGGGGCTCGGCGATGACGCATCACCCGCACGTGCACATGATCGTGCCCGGCGGCGGCATCGCGCTTGACGGGTCGAGGTGGATCGCGTGCAAACCCAACTTTTTTCTGCCCGTGTTGGTGCTCTCCAAGCTGTTCCGGCGGTTGATGCTGGAGCGCCTCGCCGCCGCCCATGACGCTGGCAGGCTCACCTTCTTTGGCGCGCATGCTCACCTTGCCGGCCGGGATGCGTTCACATCATTCCTGAAGCTGTTGAAGGCGACGCGCTGGTTCGTCTATGCCAAGCGCCCCTTCGCCGGGCCAAAGGCGGTGCTCGCCTACCTGTCGCGTTACACCCATAGGGTCGCGATCTCAAACCGGCGGCTCATCGCGGCCGACGCCAAGACCGTGACGTTCAAGGTCAAGGACTACCGGATTGAGGGCCCCGGCCGGCATACGACGATGACGCTCGCGACCGCCGAGTTCATCCGGCGGTTCCTGATCCATGTTCTTCCCAAGGGCCTTCATCGCATCCGCCATTACGGCCTACTCGCTAACGCCGGCCGCGCCGAGAACCTCGCCCGGATGCGTGAGCTGCTCGCCGTGGCCGCATCCACGCCTGAGGAAAAGGACAACGCGGCTGACGTCCAAGCGGCCCCGGATGCGCTCATCCAACCGTGTCCCTGCTGCGGCGGTCGCATGTTCATCATCGAGACCTTCAACGGCGTCTGCCCGCCACGCCGCCGGCCGTCGTCAATCTCGATCAGGATCGATACGTCATGAGAACAGCGCCAATCGCACGCCTAAATGCCGCCTATCCAAATCGCTGGTCCTCGACCGGCCGTGCGACTGCTCGTCCCGCTCGTCATCAAAGGCCGGGCTCAAGGTTGTGCCGGGTGCCCGAGACCCGGCGCACTGCGGGCACAACGGACCGCTTGCCCGCCGCCAGCTGTCGGCAGCACCTTGCCGGTGGCCAACAAGCCATCACCAATGCTCCCCCTGCGATCCAATCCCCATAGCGACCGCTGCACCGTCAGCGCCAAACGTCTCGCGGGTTCCTTCCTTGGAGGCTTCCCGACGACGGCCACTGTGCACGCCGTGAGGTCCTGCGGGCCGTCGTCCGGAACCCTTCACAACCAGCGAAGTAAGTCGGCGCGAGTAACACGGACGGTCCACCTCTGGGAGCTGACGATGATGAGAACGATCGGCGAACTCGACGCGATAGCTTAAGCAGCAGACGAACTGGTGGCGAACCCCAAACGTCGATCAGGGCCAATTTCTGCCGTCCTAAGGCACGGATGATCAGACAGGCTGTGCTTTTTGAGTGAGCCAGCCGCAAGAGTTGCTCGGCGGGTTTTTTGGGGTGCACAGCAATCAGAACGGCGCCAATCTGATCATCGAGTATCTCTCCATGTATGCGCCGCCGAACGGGAAGACACACGTCGGCAGTCAATGGGCGGCGAATCGTAGTTGGCGCATCTTTCGTTATGCTCTATGGGGAATAACGCATCATCGCCCTATGGAGCACCGATCTGGACATCCGGCAGTTCGAAGCCTTGGCAGCCCTGGCGCGTGAGAAGCATTTCACGCGGGCGGCGCAGGCGTGCAACATCAGCCAGCCTACGCTGTCGGGGAGGATTGCTCAGCTTGAGCAAGAAATCGGCGTCCCGCTTGTATCGCGCGAGAAGCGGTATCAACGCCTCACGCCGGAAGGCGAGCGGATTCTCAAGTGGGCGCACGTCATCTTGAAGAATTGGGACAGCCTAGAACAGGAGGTCGCTCAGCTGCGCGACGCAACGAAGGGCTTGAGCGGGCGCATCGTGCTCGGCGGCATTCCTTCGGCCCTCCCGATGATCCCGTTTCTGACCAAAGAGCTCAATGCGCGTCATCCCAATGTCGAGTTTTCGGTCCTGTCACTTTCGTCGGACGAGATCGTGCGTTCGCTTGGTGATGGCTCGATTGCAGCGGGCGTCACGTATATCGACAACGAACCGCTTGAAGATGTGCTGGTCACGCCGCTATATACCGAACGCTATTGTCTGTTCGTCAGCGAAACCCATGCTCTGGCGCAACGCGAGACGATTTCTTGGTGCGAAGCTGCTTCCAAGCCTCTCTGCCTCTTGACGCCATCAATGCAGAACCGGCGCATAATTGATGGCGCATTCCGCGAAGCAAACGTCCGGGCGATGGTTCGGATTGAGACCAATTCCATCATCAATCTGTGCTCGAACGTGCGCGTCCTCGGCATCGCGAGCATCATGCCCGATTGCGTGATGAACGTCCTCGGCCACGAAGCTGGCATACGGGCCATCCCTCTCGTCGAACCCAAGGTCGCCCACCGCGTGGGCCTTGTGGTCACCCAGAGCGACCTTGTCTCGCCCTTGATTACGGCTCTTCAGCAGACAGCGGAAGCACTCAACAAAAGTCTCATTGTTGCCCCCGGACGCGCTCCGAGCGCTTCCAAAACCTAGGTTTGACGGGGGTCGCATGCCCGCACCATCGGAACGTCCGATCACGCCATCGAAACATCCGATTTGATACCTGATGGCCGTTGTGAAAATTGGTGCTTAACGCTTGGCGACATCGGAGCCCCAATGACTCATACCGTCATCATCAGACCGGCCAAAGGCCAAAAGCGCGGTCCCGAACCGATCAAGCAGCCGGATTCAGAACTTGCCATCTCGGTCAAAGGCATCTGCGCGGCACATGGGAACAAGCCGGACGAATTGCTGGAAATTCTTCATGCAGTCCAGCATACTCACGGTTTTGTTGCTGAAGACGCGCTGCCGGTGATCGCCAACGCGCTGAACCTTTCGCGGGCAGAGGTTCACGGGGTGGTGACGTTTTACCATGACTTTCGCCGCGAACCGGCGGGCCACCATGTCGTCAAGATTTGCCACGCTGAAGCCTGTCAGGCCATGGGAACCGACAAGCTGTGCGACCACGCCGAAAGCAAGCTCGGCACTCAAATGGGCAGCACGAGCCCCGACGGCCGCTACACTCTCGAAGCCGCATACTGCCTTGGCAATTGCGCGCTCGCACCAGCCGTGATGATCGATGGCGACCTCAAGGGCCGCGTCGATTCCGCCCGCTTCGATGACTTGATCGTCAAAGCAAGCAAGGGGAAATTGGTATGATCAGGATTTTCGTACCCCGGGATGCCGCAGCTCTATCGATGGGAGCCGACGACGTCGCCAACGCAATCGTCCGGGAAGCTGAAGCGCGCAATATGCCGGTTCAGATTACTCGAAACGGCTCGCGCGGTTTGCTTTGGCTTGAGCCAATGATCGAAGTCGAGACATCGCTGGGCCGGGTCGCCTACGGCCCTGTAGCGGCGGGCGATGTTGCAGGGCTGTTTGCGGCAGGATTTCTGACAGGTGCAGATCATCATCTTGGCCATGGCCTGACGGACGAGATCCCCTATCTCAAGCGCCAGGAGCGGCTCACCTTCGCCCGCGTCGGCATTACCGATCCGCTCTCGATTGAGGACTACAAGGCACACGGTGGCTTCGCCGGTCTCGACCACGCACTCATGCTGCCATCTGCCAAGATCGTCGAGGAAGTCACGACTTCGGGGTTGCGGGGACGCGGCGGTGCGGGCTTCCCGACGGGTATCAAGTGGAAGACGGTCCACGATCTACCGGCTGGACAAAAGTACATCTGCTGTAACGCCGACGAAGGTGACAGTGGCACGTTTGCTGACCGGATGCTGATGGAAGGCGACCCGTACTGCCTGATTGAAGGCATGACAATTGCCGCAGTCGCAGCCGGCGCGACGCAGGGCTATATCTACATTCGCTCGGAATATCCCCACGCGGTCGCCACCATGCGGGAGGCAATCGAGCTTGCGACTGCCGCCAACTGGCTTGGCGAGGACATCCAAAGGTCCAAGCATACCTTCCATCTGCATGTTCGGGTCGGCGCAGGTGCCTACATTTGCGGTGAAGAAACCGCCATGCTTGAAAGCCTCGAAGGCAAGCGCGGCGTGGTCCGGTTCAAGCCGCCGATCCCTGCGATCGAGGGCCTTTTTGGAAAGCCGACCATCATCAATAACGTCATCAGCTTCGCATCGGTGCCATACATATTGGCTCACGGCGGCGCGGCGTATCGGGATTTCGGCGTGGGCCGGTCGCGCGGTACGTTGCCGTTCCAGCTTGCCGGAAACATCAAGCAAGGTGGCCTGGTCGAAAAGGCGTTTGGCGTGTCGCTGCGCGAACTGGTCGAAGGGTTCGGCGGCGGGACGTTCACAGGCCGGAAGATTCGCGCCATCCAGGTCGGCGGACCGCTTGGCGCATACCTGACCGAAAGCCAGCTTGATACTCCGCTTGACTACGAGGGTTTTGCAGCCGTCGAAGCGATGGTGGGACACGGTGGAATTGTCGTGTTCGACGACACCGTTGATATGGCCAAGCAAGCCCGTTTCGCCATGGAGTTCTGCGCCATCGAAAGCTGCGGCAAGTGCACGCCATGCCGCATCGGTTCAACGCGCGGCGTGGAGGTGATCGACCGCATCATCAACGATGTCGAGCGGGCCAAGAACCTCACGCTGCTCGAAGACCTGTGCGCGACTATGACCGACGGTTCACTGTGCGCCATGGGAGGCATGACGCCGTTCCCGGTGATGAGTGCCGTCAAGCATTTCCCCGAAGACTTCCATCGCCCCGCACCAAACGCGCGATTGAGTGAAGCGGCTGAATAAATTCCATCAAGAGGCATCGACGATGACCCTGCTCCAAGAGATCGACTACGGAACACCGGCCTCCAAATCCACGGAGATGGTGACACTCACCATCGATGGCCGCAGCGTCACGGTTCCCGCCGGAACCTCGATCATGCGTGCGGCCATGGAAGCCGGGATCGGCGTACCCAAACTGTGCGCAACGGATATGGTCGATGCGTTCGGATCGTGCCGTCTCTGCGTCGTCGAAATAGAAGGCCGCAAGGGAACGCCTGCGTCGTGCACGACGCCGGTCGCGCCCGGCCTCAAGGTCTCGACCCAGAACGAACGCCTCGCCCGCATCCGTAAGGGCGTGATGGAACTCTACATCTCCGACCATCCCCTCGATTGCCTCACATGTGCTGCCAACGGTGATTGCGAATTGCAGGACATGGCCGGCGCGGTCGGATTGCGCGAAGTACGCTATGGCTATGAAGGCGACAACCACGTAGCGCCCAAAGCGCGCGATGGCGGCGAGAACATCCGTTTCAAAGCCAAGGATGAGAGTAACCCGTACTTCACGTTCGATCCGGCCAAGTGCATCGTCTGCTCGCGCTGCGTCCGCGCCTGCGAGGAAGTCCAAGGCACCTTTGCTTTGACCATCGACGGACGAGGTTTCGACAGTCACGTTTCGGCGGGCATGGACGAGAACTTCCTCGACAGCGAATGCGTGTCGTGCGGTGCCTGCGTCCAAGCCTGTCCGACCGCGACACTGATGGAAAAGTCGGTGATCAAGCACGGCCAGCCCGAGCACTCCGTGTTGACAACCTGCGCCTACTGCGGAGTCGGCTGCTCGTTCAAGGCGGAAATGCAGGGCGACACCGTCGTCAACATGGTACCCTACAAGGACGGCGGCGCGAACGAAGGCCACTCGTGCGTAAAGGGCCGGTTCGCATGGGGTTATTCGACCCACAAGGATCGCGTTCTGACGCCGATGGTGCGCGAAAAGATCACCGATCCGTGGAGGGTCGTGTCCTGGGATGAAGCCATTGGATTTGCCGCCGAACGCTTCAAGGCGACGCAAGCCAAACATGGCCGTGAGTCGATTGGGGGCATCACCTCGTCTCGAACGACCAACGAAGAAGTCTACGCCGTCCAGCGCATGATCCGCGCGGCGTTCGGCAATAACAACGTCGATACCTGCGCTCGCGTCTGTCATTCGCCGACGGGATACGGTTTAAAGCAAACTTTTGGCGAAAGTGCGGGGACACAGGACTTCAAGAGCGTCGAGCAGTCCGATGTGATCATGGTCATTGGGGCCAATCCGACCGATGGTCACCCTGTGTTTGCTTCGCGCATGAAGAAGCGCATCCGCGAAGGCGCCAAACTCATCGTCGCCGATCCACGCCGCACCGACATCGTGCGCAGCCCTCACGTCGAAGCCCAGCACCATCTCCAACTCCGGCCCGGCACCAATGTCGCGGTCGTCAACGCGATGGCGCATGTGGTTGTAACCGAAGGTCTCGTGAACCGCGCCTTTGTCGAAGCCCGCTGCGACAGGGGATCGTTTGCCGCTTGGGAAGCCTTCATCAGCGCCGAGCGCAACTCGCCTGAGACGCTGGAATCCGTCACGGGCGTCCCTGCCACCGAGATCCGCGCAGCAGCACGCCTGTTTGCCACTGGCGGCAACGCGGCAATCTACTATGGCCTGGGGGTGACCGAGCACAGCCAGGGCTCGACGATGGTCATGGCGATGGCCAACCTTGCCATGGCCACCGGCAACATCGGCCGGGAAGGCGTGGGCGTGAACCCATTGCGCGGTCAAAACAATGTGCAGGGCTCATGCGATATGGGCTCGTTCCCCCACGAGTTCCCCGGCTATCGGCACGTTTCGGACAAGGGCGTGCGCAACCTGTTCGAGCGCGAATGGAACACGACGCTCGACGGCGAACCGGGATTACGGATCCCCAACATGTTCGACGAAGCAACCGGCGGCCACTTCAAAGGCCTGTTCGTGCAGGGCGAGGACATCGTTCAGTCCGACCCGAATACCCAGCACGTCACAGCCGCAATGACCGCTATGGAAATCGTCGTGGTTCAGGACCTGTTTCTAAACGAGACTGCCGCATACGCGCACGTCTTTTTCCCGGCGACCTCCTTCCTGGAAAAGGACGGCACCTTCACCAATGCCGAGCGCCGCATCAACCGCGTGCGACCAGCCATGGCTCCCAAACAGGGACTGCACGAGTGGGATGTTGTTGCGCGACTGGCAACCGCTATGGGACATCCGATGCACTACAATTCGGGCGCGGAGATCATGGACGAGATCGCGCGGATGACGCCGACCTTCAAGGGCGTGAGCTTCGAACGCCTCGATAAATTGGGCTCCATCCAGTGGCCATGCAACGACGAAGCGCCCGACGGCACGCCGACCATGCACATGGTGGAGTTCACGCGCGGCAAGGGGCGGTTCATGACGACGGAGTTCGTGGCAACGACCGAGCGCGCCAACCGCGACTATCCGCTGATCCTGACAACCGGCCGCATCTTGAGCCAGTACAATGTCGGCGCTCAAACCCGTCGCACAGACAACGTCGTCTGGCATCCGGAAGACGTGCTCGAAATGCACACCCATGATGCCGAAGTTCGCGGCGTGCGCGACGGCGGCTTCATCTCCGTCAAGAGCCGCATCGGGCAAACCAGCCTGCGGGTGAGAATCACCGACCGGATGCCGCAAGGCGTCGTTTACACCACGTTCCATCACCCGGTTTCGGGCGCGAACGTCATCACCACCGACAACTCAGACTGGGCGACCAACTGCCCGGAGTACAAAGTCACCGCCGTCGAAGTCGCGCTATCAAACGGCCCATCCGACTGGCAGAACGAATGGGAAGAACGCGAATTCACGAACAAGCGTATCGGCGAGAATACACCGCTAGAAGCCGCCGAATGATTAGGTGGACCGATGGATTGCGCCATGACCCAAATGCCCAAATCGACTGAGATCGTGAAGCGAGCCGCGCCTTTGTGTTCCCGGCTCACGACTGGTGAGACGACAGACTCCGACGGCACGGCGCGAGAAATTGACTGGCAGTTGCCAGACGAGGTTCCCATCGCGCTGTTGCTAAACTCGCAGCCATACACGGTCATGATGGCGACACCTGCCCACTTGACCGATTTTGGTCGCGGCTTCGTCATCGCAGAGGGCATCGTATCGTCAACTGCCGATGTGCGCCGCGTGCTCGTGTTGCCAGCCGACACCGGCTCCACCTTGAGCAGTGGCTATGCTGTCGATGTGGCCGTCGATGAGCAGGTGTTAGCAGGCTCACGGCTAGCTCCGCGTTCGATGGAGGGAAGGTCCGGTTGCGGACTGTGCGGCGTGTCTGAAATTGCCGATGTCGTTCGCGTGCCAAAGCAATTGCCGGAGCGCGTGCGTCCCACTCCGCAGGCAATTTTGACCGCCTCCGACGCGTTGCCGTCCAAGCAGCCGATGAACCGCCTCAACCGGTCGGTTCACGCCGCAGCCTGGGTTAGCCTTGATGGATCGATCATGCTCGTCCGCGAAGATGTCGGCCGCCACAATGCGCTCGACAAGCTGATTGGCGCGCTCGCGCAATCCAACACCGATCTGACGAGCGGCTTCGTCTTGATGACCAGCCGCTGCAGTTTTGAGCTCGTGCAAAAGGCAGCGACGTTCGGCATTGGAGCGTTGGTAACAGTCTCGGCACCAACGGCCCTAGCGCTCGACATCGCCAAAGCATCCGGTCTCTACCTCGCCGCCCTGGGCGCGGGTGGCGTCGTCGTTTTCAATTCCTGAGGTAAGAAATCCATGTCGGGTGACGTCACCAATCTCGTGCGAATGGCCAACCAGATCGCAGAAGCCTTCAAGGCCTCGCCGCAAACTGAGGCCGTCGAAGGCGTTGCCACTCATATCAAGAGCTTCTGGGCACCGAAGCTGCGGCAGCGGTTGATTGATCACGCAGCGGCGGGGCACAGTGGTCTCCTGCCGCTCACGATCCAGGCCATTGATGTTCTCAAACGAAAAGACGCGGTGCATCAGCCGTGAAGACCCCGAATAGTCCAGCGCCTGGATCATGAAATATTACATTCTCGATCTGCGGCCTGAAAACTCGCTCGTGCGCTATCTCGTCGAACGCGGCCATACGGTGTTTATGATCTCGTG
>JBEBJA010000057.1:0-59148 GCA_040080145.1 Hyphomicrobiaceae bacterium | reverse complement strand
CGCCTCAGCCAGCCAATCGCCCGGCAGATACACCCGCCCCACGCTCGCGTCCGCCGCCACATCCCGCGCAATGTTGGTCAACTGAAACGCCAGTCCTAAATCGCATGCCCGCTGCAGCGTCGCCGGATCCCGCACCCCCATGATCATCGCCATCATCACGCCGACGCACCCCGCCACATGATAGGAATACGTCAGCGTATCCTGAAGCGCCCGGTACTCCTGCCCGCGCACGTCCATCGCCATCCCTTCGATCAGATCGAGCGGATAGACCGCCGGGATCTGATGCTTGGCGGCCACCGTCTGCAACGCCAGAAAGATCGGCTCGGAGGCGCCGCCCTCGATCGCGGCAATCGTATTCTTCCGCAACGCCGCCAGCGTCGCAGCACTCGCCACCCCTGCAGCGCCCGCCGAATTGAACCCCAGCTCCTGCCCGTCGATCGCGTCGTCGCAATGCCGGCACCACGCATACAGCATGTACGCGGACGCCCGAACCTCCGGCGAAAACAACCGCGCCGCACCCGCAAAACTCTTCGACCCGCGTTCGATCCGCTCCCGCGAGAACGCGATCAGCTCCGCCTCGCTCCAGCTCTTGCGATCAGCACTCATCGGCCAGCCCTCTGAGCAAACGCCCACGCCGCACCTTCGCCGAAAACACCAAGCGCCTTCCCCAGCGGTAACGGCGGCTTAGCCGCCATAATCGCAATAATCTGCGCCTTGTCCCCAAGTGTAAGCTTCGCCGCAAAAAACCGTCCGACCACCCCCGCCGGCAACCGGTAGAACCGCTCCAGAATGAGCACCCGCTCAGCAGGCTCAGCTGCAATAAACATCATCCGGTTGAGCAGCCGGAAGAACGCCCGCTCCTTCCACAGCGCCCGCGCATGCGCCTCAACCTCCGCCCGCACGCTCGCCGCCGACAAATCCGCCAATCCCGCCAGCCGGTCCGCAAACGCCAGCGCATCCGGCAGCGAATACCCAGTCGTTGGGTGAAACAGCGCCGCCCTCAACCCCGACCGCGCCACGCCCGCCTCGCCACATCGCCAGAACGCATCCATGTCGCCAGCCAGCACCACCGGCAGCACGCCGCTCTCCTCCCGCACGACCCGTGCAATCGTCCAGCCCTTGCCCGCCGCATAGGCTATGATCCGCTCCCGCAGCACCGCCTCATCGAGCGCCGCCCCGTCGGTGTAGTACGTATCCTCGATCAGCATGCGCGTTTGCGAAAACGGCAGCGTGTAAACAAACCGGTAGCCGTCCAGCTGCGCAACGGTTGCATCCATGATGACCGGCACGCGCTCCCCGTGCGGCTCCACGGTCTCGATCTCCAGCCCGAGAAACTTCTGAAACCCAAGCGCCAGCGGCGTCTCGGGATCCGGGCCCCGCCCATCTATCACGCACCGCGCCGTCAAAACCCGCTGGCCGCTCAAAACCACGCGGTCCGGCTCCAACTGCGCAACCTCGGCACCAACCCTCAGCCGCTCGCCCAGCATTGGTGCCAAAACCTCATGCAGCCGCTCCGACGAGACCGCATGATACCCAACCTCGAAAACCCGCCCGTGCTGAGGAAACCGCACGCTCTGCCGCGCCCACGACGCAACCAAGAACGGTGCCAGCTCGACCAGCGCACCCGGCGCAACATCCCCGCTATGAAACGACCACGTATGGTTGCCGCCCAACGACCAGCCACGCTCGACCACGCAAATCCGCAATTCGGGCCGCCGTGCGATCAGCCGCCATGCGATCAAACAGTTCGCAAGCCCGCCCCCCACGAGCACGAGGTCGAAGTCTTCCTGGCAACCATTTGAATCCTCAGCGATGGTATTTCCTCTCACGAACAACTACTTCTCATACAGGGTCCGCAAGCTGGCCTACCATATGGGATGATTTCTGCACGAATAACGCCGTGCGTTGTCATCCATACGGCAACTCACTGCGTTAGGTTTCAACATCACGAGTGTCGAAACAAATCGAAAGAGCCCGAATCGCATGCATGGCCGCGCGAAGCTCACACCGCCGGACACATACACAGCCCCCGTGACCGATTGGGCCACCCCCGCTTGCGTTGCACAACTTCGCAGCTTGATTGATCACCGCCTCGACGCGCTCTCGACCGGTCACCCTAACTGCCCGGCCTCATTGAACAACGCAATCCGCCATGCCTTGCTGGCGCCAGGCAAACGCTTCCGCCCGCTGTTGACGGTGTTGACCGCCGCCGAATTCGGAGTCCAACCACGAACAGCCCTTGACGCTGCGTGTGCCGTCGAACTGGTGCACACCGCGTCACTCGTCCTTGACGACCTCCCGTGCATGGATGACGCCGCAACCCGCCGCGGCATAGCCAGTGCGCACACGGCCTTTGGCGAAGCAACTGCCATGCTGGCCGCCATCGCCATGCTGACCCGCGCGTTCGGCATAATCTCGCAAATGGACGGCTTGCCCTCCGCCGCCCGCATCGACCTGACGGCGCTCCTGTCAAATGCGTCCGGTGCAAACGGCCTCGCCGCCGGCCAGGAACGCGACCTCCATGACCGCAGCCCCGCAGACCCGCTCGATAAAATCAACACCATAAACGATCAGAAAACCGGCGTGCTGTTTGCTGCCGCCCTCCAGATGGGAGGACGCATCGCCAACGTGAACGATGCCCGCATGGGTGCACTTGCGGCGGCGGGCCGTGAAATCGGCCTAGCCTTCCAGGCCCTCGACGATGTGATCGACCAGACGTCGTCGATCGCCGAAGCAGGCAAAGACACCGGCAAAGACGCGGGCAAAGCGACGGTCGCCACCGTTCTTGGCCTGGACGCCGCCCGCGCTCAAGTCGCTCACCACATCCAACTGGCCCACTTCGTTCTGGAGCCCCACGCACCCGCCTCTGGCCCGCTGCGAACTTTCATCACCGCAATATTTGGCCAATCATCGGGCGCTTGAGGCGGTCGCATCATGTCGCCCCTCCCAAACCGTGGACAAGCCCACTGGTGTTGCAAAAATGGCAGCCCATTTCCTGCGCAGAAGTATATCACCTGACTGAATCGTAAGCAGTGGCCCCGATTCCGCCGCTTCGCTGCGCCAAAAAGCGCATCACGGAGCGCCGGGGGGCCTCATAGTTTCGCGTCCCGCCATACGATTTTAGGATTGGTTTTGGAGAAGGCAGATATGCCGACGAAGATTTCGCGCGCGCGCTGGTGGCTGACTACAGGTGCGGTCCTCGCCCTGAGTGGCTGCTCGTCCGGCATGCCCTCGCTGACCGGTGGCCCCTCCGACATCGACCGCACGTTCCTGATCGCCGCTGGCAACTGGGATCGCGACAAGGACGGCAACGTCGCCTGCGACGAATGGAAGGCCTATGCCGCCGAACTTTTAGCCATCGGCGACATTGAACGCAAAGGCCACGTCACACCCGAAGACTGGAAGCGCATCATCGCCATTGACCGGATGTTTGAAACCGTTGACTTCAAATACTATGACCGCAACGGCGATGGCAAAGTCGACCGCGCCGAATTCGTCGACCGCCCCAATCGCACCTTCGAATTGGCCGACCGCAACAAGGACTGCATCTTGACCACGGTCGAGTTGACCGGCGCACGGACCGCTGGCGCTCCCGCCGTTAAAATCGTCCCAGCGGGCAGCGAAAGCGGCACCGGCAAAGGCCCCGGCGGCCCGGGCCGATAATCCCGTCCGGGGCAATATTATGGGATGTGTTCGCCGCACCCGCCCGCTAAACTCCCTGCGTGACCCTCCGTATCTATTACCCCGACACGCCCGACCTGCCGCTGCCGCCGGGCCACCGCTTCCCGGCGCACAAGTACCGTTTGCTGCGCGAGGCCATCGCCGCAGACCGCATCCTCGACCCCGCCCACCTGATGCCCGCCCCGCAGGCAACCGTCACCGACCTCTGTCGCGCCCACGATGAAGCCTACGTCGCCGCAATGCTGACTGGCACCGTTGCGGCAAAAATCCAACGCGAAATCGGCCTGCCCTGGAGCGAAATCCTCGTTGCCCGTTCACGCGCCACCGTCGGTGGAGCCGTGGCCGCCGCGCGCCATGCCCTCGACAACGGCGTGAGCGGACAGCTCGCCGGCGGCACCCACCATGCGCATCGCTCGCACGGTCGCGGCTTCTGCGTCTTCAACGATTGCGCCGTCACCGCCCTGACCCTGCTCGACGAACGCGCCATTCGCCGCGCGGCCATCCTCGACCTCGACGTCCACCAAGGCGACGGCAACGCCGCGATCCTTGGCCGCGAGCCCCGCGTGTTCACCGCGAGCGTCCACGGTGCCAGCAACTACCCGTTCGTCAAACCTGCATCCACCCTCGACATCGGCCTTCCCGACCACACCGGCGACGAAGCCTACCTCGCCGCCTGCCAGCACGCGCTCGCCGCCGTGCTCGCGTCAAACCCGGACCTGATCCTGTACATTTCCGGCGTCGACCCGCTGGCAACAGACCGCCTCGGCCGCCTAGCCGTTACCCATGACGGCCTCATCGCCCGCGACCGCGCCGTCTTCGCAGCCTGCCGCAAAGCCCGCGTTCCCGTCGTCATCCTCATCGGCGGCGGCTACGCAGACCCCATCACCGAAACCGTCTCCGCCTACGCCAACTCCTTCCGCACCCTGCGCGAAGTGTACGGTTGAGTCCCCTCTCCCCGTCCTTACGGGGAGAGCGGTTAGGGTGAGGGGCGGCGGCCAGAAAAATGCGCGAGGTGCGGCAGCAAAAACATGGGTGAAGGGCGGCCCTCACTTCACGCAAGGCGCAAGGGAGCAACGCGACCCGCGGCGAGCCGCACCCCGCCGAAGCGCGACCAGCGCGTGAGGCCAAGAGAGCCACTACCCCTTCTTCAAACTCACGCGCACCTCGACCGGAATATCAAGCGACACCCATGTTCCGTCGCTATCCGAACCCTTACCGACACCGAACGCGACCCGCTTCAACGCCGTCTTCCCAACCAGCTTCGCCGTATCCCCCGCGACCGTCCACCCGAACGCAAACACCACCGGAACCTTCACACCCCGGATCGAGAGCGTTGCATCCGCCTCAAACAGATCCGTCCCCACGGCGCGAAACGTACTCGTCTCAAATACCCCCGACGGCGTCGCCGCCACATTGAACCAGTCGGTCGTCGGCAGCGTCTTGTCGTACGTCGCATCGCCCGTCTTCGCCGAGGCTAGCGCAACCGTCACCACAGCCTTCGACCCCGCCAGATCCGCCGGATCGAAACTGACGCTCGCCTCCCACTTCTGGAACACGCCTTTGAACTTCGTCCCCGCATGTTCGCCTGAAAACCCAATCGAACTCTCGCCCGGCACCACCGTCCAAGGCCCAGCAAACGCAGGCCCGCACGCCATCAATGCCACCACCAAGCCCGCAGCCAGAGCCGAACGGGACCCTCCCCTTACTCCGTGGCCGGGCTTGACCCGGCCATCCAGGAGCTGCGGGTAACGGGTCAAGCTGTGGCTCCAAGTGGCCGCGCGGAAATAGTCCGGACTGAACGTCATTCACTTATCCAATCGATGATTTCTGTGCCGCCCGCACTCCCGGCAGCATCCGGGCCAGCACGTCGTCCCGGTTCACGAAATGATGTTTCAGCGCGGCAATCACATGCAGCGCGATCAGCGCCATCGCCCCGAACGCCAGATACTTGTGAGCCATCTTGAACAGCGCTTCGGCCGGCTTTTTGTCTTCAAGGCTGGCCAGCATCGGGAGATGCGGCCACTCGAACAACCCGAACACCATCGTGGGAAACCCGAGCGGGCTCGCCGACACCATCGCCCACCCGGCCAGCGGAATGGCGAGCATCAACGCATAGAGCCCCGCATGCGCGAGCGAGGCCGCCCCCCGCTCAAAGCGGGTCATTCCCGCAGGCAACGGCGGCGGCGGGTTCATCACGCGCCACAAAATCCGCACGACCGTCAGCACCAGCACGGTCAGCCCGAGCGACTTATGCCACTGGTAAACCTTGAACGCGAAGTTCCGCGTCTCCGGCGCCTTGATCGCATCCGTCATCCACAGCCCCGCCCCCAGCAGCACCAGCACAAACAGTGCAGTGGCCCAATGCAATCCAATCGCGACGGCGCCGTAACGAGGTGAACGTGTCATCGGTGACCTCTTCAAACGAAAGGGGTCCAGGGGCCGTGCCCCTGGCCTGCTCTTCAAGTCCCTCGACGTCGCTCGCGCTTATTGCGCCATCATTTCCGCTTCAATCAGCAGCGCAACATCATCGCCCACGAACGGCAACCCGCCCGTCATGCCAAAGTCCGACCGCTTGACGCTGCCCGTCGCTGAAAAGCCGATTGCGGCCTTCTTGGTCATCGGATGCGCCGCCATCGAGCCATTGAACGTCACCTTGAGCACCGCTGGTTTCGTCACACCGAGCAGTGTCAGATCACCCGTGACATCTGCGGTCTTCGCCCCGGTCATCTTCACGCCCGTCGAAACAAACGTGATCTTGTCGAAGAACTCGGAATTGAACCACTGCGCGCTCGTCGCCAGCTTCTTGTCGAAATCTTCCTTTTCCACGAACGGGAAATCCGTTTTGATCGAAGTAGGATCAATCGACGCCTCGATCTTCGAGGTCTCTGGCTTGGCTGGATCAAACGTCAGCGTCCCATCGACCTTGGCAAACCGCGCCGTATAGTTCGCCAGCCCCATATGCATGACCTTCCACGTCACACTGACATGCGTCGGATCCATCTTATACGTCCCAGCCGGAACGTCGGTGGCCAACTGCGCGGACGCAGGCGTCGCAACCGCAAGCGCTAAACCGGCAGCAAGTGCAAGGCTCGATAGCAGCTTCATCAGGCAAATCTCCGATTGAGGTTGTCTAGATATCCAACGCTAGTTCCATAAATCCGAACTTGCGACAAAGCAAGTACTCCCCCCTGCATAGCTGCCATCTGTGGAAAGGCTAAGGCACCCGACATGCAAGCGGCGTCCGAATGTTATTCGGACGCCGACGGCAATTGCGAACGCAACAACGATCACGGTTTGATTTAGTTCCGCAACCGTACCCCGGCGAACGCGCCAAGCCCCGTGCCATCAAAGCCCGCCGGGTTCTGGTACTTCTTGTCGAACAGGTTATCGATCCGCCCGAACAAGCTCACATTATCGTTGAGAGCATAGTCGGCCGCGACATTGACCAGCGCATACCCTGGCAAGACCACCTGGGGGGCAAACGTCGAACGCTCAAGATCGAACGAGCTACCGACATACGTCACGCTTCCCGTTAACAGGAGCGGCTTGCTCGGCTTCCAACCCGCACTGACGGTCAGCTTCTCACGCGGCCTGCGCAACAGTTCCTTGCCGGACATCTCGTTGAAAGCCTCCATGTAGGTATAATCCGCCCGCACTCTCAGTGCGTCTGTCAGATCTGCCGCCCCGAACAACTCGACGCCGGTCGTCTTAGCCCTGCCGATATTGTCAACCGAACTGGTGAACGTGATCATGCTGAACGGCGTTCCGTTGATCAGATTGGTGATGTCGTTGTGGAAATACGTTGCACCAAACTGCGCCCGTCCACTCAACACCGCTTGTTCGAACCCGACGTCCCAGCCCGTGCTTTCCTCAGGCTTCAAATTCGGATTTGCCACGAACAGGAAATCCGGAAAATCCTGGAACCGCTGGCTGAGCGAAGGTGCCTTGAACGCCGTCCCATAACTACCCTTGATCTTGGTTCCGGTCGCGTCGAACACATACGCCGGCGCAAACCGCCACGTCGTCGCCCCGCCGAAATGCTCGTTGTCGTCGTAGCGCAGGTTGCCTGTGAGAAACAGATTATGCACCGGCTCGGCCACCGCCTGCACGTACGCACCCTTACTGCCTTCTTCAGCTGTCAACGCCGGCACCTGCAGCTTTTCCGTCTGCGTATCCGCCCCCGCCGTCACCGTCAGCCCGCGCGACACCTGCACGACGCTGCGCCAATCATACTTGACCCGCTGCCCATCCCCGAAGCTCGCCCCGCTGTTTGGCGCAAAGTCCTTGGTGGTGAGGTCCGAATAATTGATCCCGAAATAGTTCGTCACCCGCCCGCCGAACACGCGCCACACGGCCTCGCCGCGCGTATAAAGCTGCGTCGTATCCTGCCGCGATTTCGCTGAATCGGTCGTAAGATCATAGGCTGGCTGTAAGAAACTGTCGCCCTGGAACCCGAACGCCGTCTCGACGTACCGCGCAACGAAATTCAGCGTCACGTCAGGCGAAACATCGACGCCAAGCTTGGTCGAATACGTCATGTTGTCGTAGTTCGACTTGATGTTGGGCGTGCCCGGCAGCAAAATATTGCCCGGCGTCACCGGCACGCTGTCCGACCGCGAATGCGCGACGTTGAACGCATAGTTGAACTTATCCGTCGACCCGCGCGCCGACAGCGCCTGATTGAACGTGCCGAACGACCCAGCCTCCGCCATCGCATCGACCTTGAGCGGCCCCTCCCCCTTCTTGGTGTAAACAACGACCACGCCGCCGAGAGCATCCGCGCCATAAAGCCCGCTCTGCGGCCCGCGCAGCACTTCGATGCGCTCCAGATCGAACGTCGTCAGATGCCCAAGGTTATAGCCCCGGTTAACCCCGCTCGGATCCGACACATCGATGCCGTCGATCAGCGTCTTGGAGTGGTTGGAGTTCGTGCCGCGAATAAACACCGACGTCAGCGCACCCGGCCCGCCGCCCTGCACCACATTTACGCCGGGCACCGTCTTGAGCACGTCGTTCGCCGTCCGCCGCTGCTGGGCCTCGATCTCCTGAGACGTCACAACCGTCACAGAACTGCCAACCGTCTCGACCGCTTGCGTCGTCCCCGTCGGCGACACGCTCACCGCCGCAGGATCAACCGCCACCGCCCCAGCTGGCGCAGCCTTTGGCTTGGATTTCGGCGCATCCGCAACCGGCTCTGGCTTGTTCTGAACGCGCGGCGTCGAACTCTGTTGAGCCGCCGCCGGTGCTTTCACCGGACGCGCCGCAGGCTTACCTGCACCATCCGCCGGCGCCGTCACCGACACTTCCGGGATGAGCACAGGCGCAGGCGACGTTGCAAGCTGCGCGTTCGCAGCCTCTGGCAGCATCGCAAGCACGAGAACAGCAGCCGCATAATGATATGATTTAGATTGCATTAAAACCCCTCGTCGCAGGACGATTGGGGCGGGCACACCGGCAAAAGGCCAGATCACTTACGGGCCAAATCCACGCAGCATCGAAGGCCCGCTTTCGCGAGACCGCCAACACGCGCAAATTTAACGAACTCTACACCGCACGACACATCAGCCTTCATCCAGATGGTGACCCACCGGTTGACACACTGCCGCCACTGCGATCATCGCTCCGCCGCGCCCCACGCACGGTAGATGGGCTGCTTGTGAGGGCAGGTCTCCTGGCTCACGGCTCAAACGTCGGCTGCAACCTTCCCGATGTCCCTCAGCCCCTTTCCGGGCCAGCGCTCATACGAGCGCGCAGGCTATCAGTGGTATCGATACAGCAAACTCGCCGTTTACAGTTGCGGGGGCAGCCACGGCCTGGACTTGGCATTCTGTCGAATGCCGCATCGCACCGCGTTCCCTTTTCATCTCCCAGCCGTGTTGCCACGTCCGGCAGAAACCTTCACGCCACAAAGAGGGCACACCTGTTCGCCGTCTGTCAACGAACGAAATTGCCGCGCACTTTTTTCTTGCTGCAACCGCGCACGCTTGCCACAACGGCGCAACCCGTTCATCTTGGCGATGAACTTACCGCTCAATCAGGAACCGGCCCATATGTCCCTCTCGACCACGCGCACGCAAACCACTTCGTTCGGCAGCCCTTGGCTGTGGGTCGGCCTGCTCGCGGTTGCGAGCGTCCTGCTGAGCTTCCGCCTCTCGTGCGCCATGCCGTTTGCAGCGCTCGCCGTGCTCGCCGCGCTCCACATGAAAAAGTCGGAAGGCCTCGGCCTCATCACGCTTGCCTGGGGCCTCAATCAGGTCGTCGGCTACGGCTTCCTCCATTACCCAACCGACGCGCAGAGCTTCGCCTGGGGTGCAGCCATCGGCGTTGCAGCCCTCGCAAGCTTCGCCGCCGCCTCGTTCCTTGCCCCGCGCCTCGCCTTCTTGGGTCGCATCCCAATGATGGCCACAACGCTCGCCGCTTCGTTCTTCGTCTACGAAGCCGTCGTCTACGCTCCGACGGCCTTCCTCCCCGCCAGCGATCTCGCCTACTCGTGGCCCATCATCGGCCAGATCGCCTTGGTCAACGCGCTCGTCTTCCCAGCCCTCCTCCTCGCCCATCGCGGCGCGGAACTGCTCGGCCTGACCACCGCCCGCGCTTAACGTCCTTCCCCCTCCCCCTTGCGGGGAGGGCTGGGGTGGGGGTCGCTCGAAACCAACTTATGAGCCCCCCGCTTCCCGCGCATCCCCGGCAGACGCCACCAAGGCACGGTCGGATAAAGATGATGTTCGTGGTGATAGCCAAAATGAAAACACGTCAGCAGCGATAGCCACGCCGGCAATGCATTCGTCCGCGCGTTGTGCCGGTCGGCAAAATCGCGCCCGTCCGGCTTATGCGGCAGATACGTCCCGAACGTAAACAGCTGCAGCGCCGACAGCAAACCCGGCAGCGCCCAAAACACCACCGCATTCAACGGCGCAACGCCAAATGCGAACAGGTAAATCAGGTACACGCAGCCGATGATTGCGATCTGCACCAACGAAAAATACGTCACGAAAAACTTCGCAAACCAGTGCCAAAATCCGTAAGGCGGATGATCGTCAAAATCAGGATCCTCAGCCGTGCCTGAAAACCGGTGATGCTTGTGATGCGCGCGATTCAACGCATCGAATAAGAACCCCGCATACAAAAACAGACACACCCGCCCGATCCACCGGTTCGCCTCCAGCGCCCCCGGCACCAGCGACCCATGCATACAATCGTGCGCCACAATGAAGAGGCCCACCGACAGCCACGTCTGCAAGAGCACGAAACCGGCGGCAAACAGCGCGGTATCCCATCGCAGTTGGAATAAGAACACCGTCCCGATATGCACGCAAAGCCAGCCAGCAATGATCGCCAGCGCCAGCATCAACCCAATCCGCCGTTGCCGCACGCAATCAAATGGCGGCTCGCTCACCACATCTGGAAACGCTGCATTCGTCATAACATATTCGGCCTCTTGCTAACCTTGCGAATACGTCGGCTTGTCATCATTCTAGCCCATTGTGGTACGAACAGGAAAACCAACAGGACCTATCCCACGTTCCACTATCGCCGCGTTTCTGCGGCAAGGCGCGAATGCCGCGAAGAAAGACCCAGATGGCCGATATCGGCACCCGCAAATCCCAGCACCTCGATATCGTCCTTGGTGGCAATGTCGCCGCGCGCGATAAGCTGACCGGCTTTGACGCCATCCAGTTCGAACATGCAGCCGCCCCCGAAATCGACCTTGAAGCCATCGACCTCTCAACCTCGTTCCTTGGCCGCAAACTGTCTGCACCATTCCTGATAAGCTCCATGACCGGCGGCCCGCAGCGCGCAGCAGCCATCAACTTCGCCCTTGCGCAAGCAGCCCAAGCCCTCGGCATCGCCTTTGCCGTAGGGTCCCAGCGCATCGCCGTTGAAGGCGGCGAGCACGCAGGCTTCACCCGCCACCTCCGCACCCTCGCCCCCACAATCCCAATCCTCGCCAACTTAGGCGCCGCTCAAATCCGCTCGCCTGCAGGCCTCGACCACGCCCGCCGCGCCGTCGCCATGATCGAAGCCGACGCCCTCATCATCCATCTCAATCCGCTCCAGGAAGCCGTCCAATCCGGTGGCGACCGCAACTGGACCGGCGTCCTTTCAGCCATCGAGCAGGCCGTCATCGCCTTGCCCGTTCCCGTCGTCATCAAGGAAGTCGGCTGCGGCCTCTCAGCCACCCTCGCCAAACGCCTGACGGAAATTGGCGTCACCACGCTCGATGTCGCCGGTGCTGGCGGAACAAGCTGGGCAGCCGTCGAAGCCGAACGCGCAGACAGCCCCCGTGACAAGGCCATCGCAGCGGCCTTCCGCGACTGGGGCATTCCAACCGCAACCGCCATCGCCCAAGTCCGCGCCGCCTGCCCGCACGCCACCGTCATCGCATCCGGAGGCCTCAAAACCGGCATCGACGCCGCCAAGTCGATCCGCCTTGGTGCGGACCTGTGCGGGTTCGCCGCCAGCATCCTCGCCGCCGCCCTCGACAGCCCCCGCGCCGTTGTCGACCAATTCGACATTGCAATTCAACAGCTTCGCATATCCTGCTTCTGCACCGGCAGCGCCGACCTCGCTGCTTTACGCCATGCCCGATTGATCGGCGACATCACGAAAGCCAATACATGTCCCTGACTGCAAACGGTGCCGAAGCCCCCCATGCCGTCGTCATCGGCTCAGGCTTCGGCGGCCTCGCCAGCGCACTGCGCATGCGCGCCAAGGGCTACCGCGTCACGCTGATAGAACGCGGCTCGCGGCTTGGAGGCCGCGCCCAGGTCTTCGAACGCGGCGGTTTCCGTCACGACGCCGGTCCAACCGTCATCACCGCCCCGTTCCTGTTTGACGAACTGTTCGCCCTGTTTGGCAAACGCCGCGAGGACTACGTCACCTTCGTCCCCCTCGATCCGTGGTACCGCTTCTACTACCAGGACGGCACGACCTTCGACTACGGCGGCACCATCGAGGACACATTGCGCGAAATCCGCCGCTTCGAACCCGCCGACGCCGAGGGTTATCAAGCCCTCCTCGAACACTCCCGCAAGCTGTTCGACGCGGGCTTCACCGGCCTCGCGGACCAGCCGTTTCATAAGCTCACGACCATGCTCGCGCAGGTGCCGACGCTCCGCCGTCTGCGCGCCGACCGCTCGGTCTGGCAGCTCATCTGCAAACACTTAAAGCACCCCAAACTGCGCGAAGCCTTCTCGATCCAGCCCTTGCTCGTCGGCGGCAGCCCCTTCGATACCACCAGCATCTACGGCCTGATTCACTACCTCGAACGCAAATGGGGCGTGTGGTTTGCAATGGGGGGAACCGGCGCGGTCGTCTCAGCGCTGGAACGCCTCATGCGCGAGCAAGGCGTCGAGATCCGCCTCAACACGACCGTCACAAACCTGGAATTGACCACCGCCCGCCGCCCCAAAGTCACCGGCGTCCGCCTCGAAGACGGCACGGTTATCAAAGCCGCTCTCGTCGTCTCCAACGTCGACCCGCTCCACCTCTATGGCGCAATGACCGGCGAGGCGAGGAAGCCCCTCGCAATCCAGCTGAAACAGCGCTCCCACAAAACCATGGGCCTGTTCGTGCTCTACTTCGGCACCACGAAAACCTATCCCAACGTGGCCCACCACACGATCTGGCTCGGCCCCCGCTACCGCGAGTTGCTCGACGACATCTTCAACAAGAAGATCCTCTCAAACGACTTCTCGCTCTACCTCCACCGCCCGACCGCGACCGACAAATCCTTCGCGCCTGAGGGTTGCGACAGCTTCTACGTGCTCTGCCCTGTCCCCAACCTCGACGGCGGCCAGGATTGGTCCATCGAAGGCCCCAAACTGCGCGCCCGCATCATCGCCGAACTCGACCGCACTCTCTTGCCCGGCCTCACCCAGGCCATAACGCAGGATTTCTACATGACCCCCGAAGACTTCAAACACGACTATCTGAGCCCAGCCGGCGCTGGCTTCTCCATCAGCCCGCACTTCACCCAATCGGCCTGGTTTCGCTTCCACAACCTGTCCGAAGCAATCGACGGCCTCTATCTCACCGGCGCTGGCACCCACCCCGGTGCAGGAATGCCGGGCGTCCTGTGCTCAGCCAAAGTCGTCGACCGGCTAGTGCCCACCGTATCGAACTGAAAGCATTGAATTTTCGAATGAAGCTCCAGCCCACGCCTCCCCCGCGACAAATCTGCCCCGGAAAAAGGCACATAGCGGGACACAACCCACTAGAATTGCCCGCCGATATGGTCTAGACCGTGCCTTCCTCAGGTGAGACACCGCCCCTGGGGCCTGGTATTCCGTGGTAGCTCAGCGGTAGAGCTCTCGACTGTTAATCGAGTGGTCGTAGGTTCGAGCCCTACCCACGGAGCCATTCTTCCTACGTTTCCGCGAGGTTCGGCCTCAAAATGGCCCACCACCGGCCGGCTTAGCGGCCGTCGATGATTTCGGTATCCGCCAGTCCAAAGAGCGGATCGGCGTCGTCGAGCCGCTCAGGGAACTCGACGCCTGCCTTATCGCCGACCTTCCACACAATGCGCCCTTGCAGCTTCCGGCCCGACTGCAGCAAGCGGACCTCGATCGCCTGACCTGCCGATACGGACCCCGCACCGTCAAATCCAAGCCCACCACGCGAAATATTGCGCACCATGATCCGGTCGCCCTGTGCGCCGCCAGCCACCCATGCTTCCGCGTTGAGCCTGACCCGGACGTCGCGCAATTGGAAATCCGTCCGCACCGGGATCAGGGTGTCGCCTTCGATCAACGGGCTCTTGCCCTGCAGGACATCGTCGAGCAAATTGGCATGATAGCTGAGTTCGGCAACATCGAACTCGCGAAACAACCGCCGGTGAATTGCGATCAGATCCTTGAGCGTGATCTTGGCAAAACAAGCCGCCGCCGTAACGATCTCGCTCGCCCGCTCAACGTCGCTCTTGGTAATGACCCCAACCCGTTGCTGAATAACAAGCACCGCTTCAAGCTCGCCGCGGCTTTGCTCGATAAATCGCGCAAAGCCTCTCAGACCAGCCCACGTCGCCGTCGTGAACAAACTCTGCAGCGCCGTCCCGCTTAAATCCGCATATTGGAGCTTTTGAGGGGCAAACAGCGTAATGCTGGCCGGCATCCGGAATCGGGATGACACGCCAGCCGCGTTATAACAGCTCAGTAAGTTGCTGCATGACACTGCAGCCATTCTGACTTGGGCGGTGAATGCCAACAGCACCCCCGCCTCAGCATCACTGAAAACAATAGACCCGCAGCGGCGGACACCCGCAAGCCCCTCCCAAGGGGACGTCGCTTCTTTCAAAGATACTTGCATTGCTTGTCCAGCCTTGCTCAACCCCGCCGGCGCTCTAGATTTTTCCAGCCAGCTTCGCCGAAACCATGTCGCCAGTTTTCAGATCGCCAGGCTTCGAAACTCCAGCCATCTTCGCCCCAGCCGCCTTAGGCCCCGCAACCTTGTTCTGACGCGGCTTGGCCTTGGCGGACTTCTTCTGCTTCGTCTTTGCTTCAACAGGTTCGGGCTCAAAAACCCTCACAGGAGCGGGAACAGCCTCGGCGCTCGCCACACCCTTAACTGCGCCGCCCGTGGCCACCGGAAGCGTCTGAGACGTGCTCGCCGACGACGCGGCCGCAACGGGCGCCGCAACCGGCTCGGGTTGAACCGGCGACGATGGTAACGCCGCGTTGAGCCGAGATGCCGTCTCGAGCGTCGCTGCCATGCGCACCGGTGCCGGTGCTGCACGCCGATTCGATGCCATCGCAGGCAACGCGAGATTTTCAGGACGGATGCGCTCTGCCGTCGCAATCAACGTCGTTTTGTCCCAGATTTCAAGTTCACCCGACCGGGTGAGCGCATAGTACCCGCCACCGGGCACATCGAACCGGCGGACGGACTTCACCGTCGAGTCATGCAACTCATCGACGGTTTTTTGCCCGCCCCGCAAGCGCCATTCGGCAAACACCTTGCCATGGTCGGAATAAATCGTCAGGCGACCAGGTGCTGCAGGTGGCGACGTCAACCACGAGCCCAGCAAGGGACGGCCATCCGCACGGTGCTCTGACAGGAACAACTCTTCGTCCGATCGCGACAAGCCATGGACCATCACCTTCGGATCAGGCGCAAACAACACGCTGGCCCACGCACCTTGATTGACCGGCATGCCTGGCAAGATAAAATTTACGTACGTACGCGCGAACGGCCTTTTGCCCCGCGCTTCGATTTGCGATGCGATCCGCAACAAATCGTCTTCATCAATCCGCCGGTCGACGCGCACGTAGACCGCGCGGCGTTGCTCAGAAAGGTCTTCGCTGATCGAATTGTATGCTGGAAGCTCACGCATGTCCGCCTGGACGGCTCCAGGAACAGACACGACCAGCCCGGCGGCCACGCCAAGCATCGCAATCAATCGAATTTTCGCCATAACACCCGCCACGACCTAACCACACGCATGCCGGACCGGCCGCTCCAAACGGCACATCCGGTGCTGATCCGATCAGTATGCGGCGGCAAAGGTGTGAGAAGCGTTAACGGGTGTACCAGAAACCGATTATGTTTCTCTATTCAGATCAAGGAGCAAGCGCCTGAGGCGGAATGGGCGCAGGAGGAGCTTCGTTCGGGTCAACGTCGCCGCTGTGCTTTGAGTTCACGCCGTCGCGGTTATAGATATCCGGCCGGAACTGCACGACACCATTCGGCTCGGCCCACGCCGTCACATAGGCGAAATAGACCGGCAACGGCCGTGACAACGTCAGATCGACGGCCTGCCCCGACTGGAGGATCTGCTCGACCCGGCCCGGCTGATCCCAACCCGGTTCAAGACGCGCAATCCATTCGGCGAGCTGGAACACCTCTTGGACACGCACGCACCCGGCGCTGAAATTACGCGAACGCTGCTCGAACAATTTCTTCATCGGCGTGTCGTGCATGTAAACGCCATGCTCGTTCGACATGTCGATGCGCACGAGCCCCAGCGCATTCTGCGGACCCGGATCTTGCTTGAACTTGATTTTCGTCGGATCGACCTGCTTCCAGTCGATCGTGCGCGTATCCATTTCCTGCGCGGTCTGCGCCGAGAACACGCGGATTTTTTCCTTCTCCAGATAGTCTGGCTCCTTGCGCAGCCGCGGCACGAGATCGAGGGTGCCGATGCTATCTGGCACGCGCCAGTACGGGAAGAAGTTAAGTGCCTTGATGGTCGCCTTCACATTGGGCGTCTCGCGCTCGTTGCGCCCGACGATGACCCGATGGCGCAACTGAACATCATAGCGCTCAACCGCTTCAAGTTGGAACGCAGGGACATTGACGAGGATATAGCGCTCCTCGGGCCGCATGTGATTGAGTTCCTGCAACCGCACCGCATTGAGGCGCAGCTGCTTCAAACGCGCTTCCGCGGTGATATTGAGTTCATCAAGCGTGGGACGATCCACCCGGCCAGACGGACGAAGCCCGTGATTTTCCTGGAACCGCTTCACCGCAACTTCCAGCTCACCGTCGTAACTATAGCTGTCGTGCCCGCCCGAACGCCGCAGATATCCTTCAACGGTCAACCGCTTGCGCAGCGCCGGCACACGCTGATCGTCATCGCCAGGACGGATCATGCGCGGCCCAGGAATGGAGGGCCAGCCGCCAGCGGATGCAATCTTTTGATAGAACGCAAACGCTCCATCCATGGCCGTCAGCATTTCATCCGACCGGAACGGAATCTTGTTGGGGCGCAGATCTTCGAGCGTATCGACAATCGGCTCAGGCTTGCGATCGGTGGACTGGCTGCCGTGAAATCCCTGAATGACGTTCCAAAAATCGCCTTCGGCGGCATCGGCCCGGCCGCCGCTCAATCCGGCACACGCCACCCCCAGCCCGAGAGCGATCGCCACACCCGGCACCGCCCCATAAAGGCCGCGCACCGATTTCCCCAGGCTCGATCCCGATGCCAGCAGCACCTTGGAGGCAAAATTCATCATTTCTGCATTCTCTATTGCGTCGGAACGGTCCTCAGAGTCTGTCCGGAAAAGTGCTTCGCGATTTCAATGGGTTAATTTTTCGTCAGACCACCAGGAGAAGCCCGAAGGCCGTAGCCTAAGCTACGGACGAAGGGTTCGACGCTGCGGATGACAAAAAAGAACCATTGCAATCATGGAGAAACTTTCCGGACAGACTCTGTAGGCGCGATCAAACGGGTTTCCGCCAGCGCATAGCGAGACAACGATATGGCTAAACAAAGACGGCTTTACCACCCCTAATCCCGTCGCACCCATTCCTGTTCTGCAACGCTGTGTTGCATCAAGTCCTCAAACCCCAACTTACCGCTGATTTTCACACCCTGAAACAGTCACTTGGCGGCGAAGGTGTTCCCTTAAAAATGATCGTATCCGGTGCTGTCGAACGAAATCGCATTGCCATCGGGCCCCAAGATTGCGACGCCATGTCCAACTATGATTCGCCCGATCTCAGAAACAGTCACGCCTGCGACGCATGCCGCCGCAACGAACGCTGCAACATGCTGCGGCGAAACCGTCGCCAGCACCTGATAATCATCGCCGCCCGTCGCAATCGACGCCATTTCAGACGGATGCGACGCAACGACGGCCCGGGCAGCATCTGACAGTGGAAGCGCCTCGCAGTCGATCAGAGCGCCAACACCGCTGGCATCCGCCATCCGCGTCAGGTCTTTCACCAGGCCATCGGAAATATCCATGCTGGCCGACGCAAAATCGCGCAGCGCCGGCACCAGCGCCAAAGGTGGCCGTGGCCTCAAATATCGACCTATAAGGTCGCTGCGATGCACCGCACTCACCGTGAACGGTGCGCTCATCGCGCCGTCCCGCCGCAATGTCAAACCCAGCGCGCTATCGCCCAGCGCCCCCGACACAAAGACATGATCGCCAGCCTTTGCGGTCGTCCGCTTCACCATCTGGCCAGCAGGAACAAACCCGATTGCGGTGATCGTGATGGATACAGGCCCCGGCCGCCGGTCTGTGTCGCCACCGATCAGTGTGATCCCGAACGCCCGCTGCGCCTCCGCAAGGCCAGTCGCCAACCCCAGCAACCATGCCTTGTCAGGCATCTCCGGAAAAGCCAGCGACATGACATAGGCGTGGGGTGCCGCCCCCTTGGCGATGAGATCGGACACATTGACCGCCAGCGCCTTCCAACCGATATCGGCGGCATCATCGTCGGAAAAAAAATGAACCCCTGCAGCAACCGCATCAACCGTCACAACAAGATCGCACCCGATGGGCGGCCTGATCGCTGCCGCATCGTCCTTCAACCCGAACGCGCCCTCAAACCCGGCTGCGAGCGGCGCAAAGACGCCCTGGATGATGTCAGCTTCGCCCACGTATCACAGCGCCAATAACGGATTTGAACCTCAGCCCTTCTTAGGTCCCGCCGGGATGTCCGGCCCACGCACCTTGCGGGCAATTCTGTCCAGAACGCCGTTGACGACGCGCGGTTCCTCATCGTCAAAAAACGAATGCGCGACGTTGATGTACTCGTTGATGACAACACGTGCCGGCACGTCCGGGCGTTCCATCAGCTCAAACACGCCCGCCCGCAAAATCGCGCGCAAAATGCTATCGACGCGCACGAGCCGCCAGCCATCGGCAAGTTGCAGATCAATCATCGGATCGACATCCCGCTGCCGCCGCACGACACCGCGCAAAATGTCGGCAAAGAACTGCGCGTCCGCCCCCTCCGCCTTTTCATCGGGGTCAATGTCGTTGTGCGCCTCAGACCCGCCGCTGGTCACCGCATGCGCCGCAAACCGCACATGCTGGAACTCTTCGATGACGGCATTCAAATCGGTTCCGGCCATATCCATCTGATACAGCGCCTGTACCGCCGCTGTCCGCGCGATGGATCGAGGGCGCACGGCCGGCGTCGGGGTTTTCGCCGTCGTCATGCCAATTGCTCCGCAAACCCGCGCTCGATCTCAATCAGCCGCAAACAGGCACGCGCTGCGTCGCCGCCCTTGCCGGTTCGTCCGCCGCGCGCCCGCTCAAGCGCCTGCTCCATGGTTTCAACCGTCAAAATTGCATTCCCGACCGGGATCATCGAATTGATGGCTACTTCCATGAGCCAGTGATTGGCGTTGTTACAGACGATGTCATAGTGCGCCGTCTCGCCCCGGATCACACATCCCAGCGCAATCGCCCCAACATAAATGTCGTCAAACAACGGCACCGACGACGAGAGCGCCTGCGGAATTTCAAGCGCACCCGGCACCGCAATCCGGTCGAAGGGCACGCCGTTCGCCTCAAGCTCGGCAATCGCGCCCGCCGCCAATTCGTCGGCAACCTCTTCATAAAACCGCGCCTCGATGATGAGCACGCGCCCGTCATACCCGTCGCCAGTCTGCCCCGATGCGCCAGCCTTCACCGCTGGAAGCGGATCGCGTTTCTTTTGAACCATGTGATCACAAACCTGATGTGTTCGAAGTCGAAAGGCATTCCCGCGCGCAGGTCCAAGAGGACTGCGGCAAACAGGGCCGTATAAAAATATGCGAAGCTAAAGACTAAGCGATAGCCCTCGTGCCGATGATGCGCAGGCCAAATCCTTCAAGGCCGACGTAAACGTGGGCCGGTGAGTTCGACAACAGTATCATATCGCGCACCCCAAGATCGCGCAGGATTTGCGAACCGATACCAATTTCCACCTGACGGCGCTCTTTTGCCCCATCGGAGCCGTCGCGCGACACCTGGCTGGCGCGATGCTTGATCCAATCCGACACCGACTTGGGCCGCAGGTCGCGGATCAGCACCAGAACGCCCCGGCCTTCCGCGTTGATCGCAGCCATCGCGCTTGCAATGTCAGCCCCGCCCGCGACGCCCAGCAGATCGCTCGCCGCATTCACCGCATGCACCCGCACCAACACCGGCCCGCCACTCGCAACGTCGCCCTTGACGAGCGCCAAATGCTCCACCGGCTCGACGGTCGTCGTCTCGTAAACCTTGAGCGTAAACGTCCCGCCGTGGACGCTCTCGACGTTCGTTTCCGCCGTCGCCCGCACCAGCTTGTCGTGACGCAGCCGGTAGGCGATCAAATCCTCGATGGTGCCGATCTTCAGCCCATGCTTCTGCGCAAACGGCACCAGATCCGGCATCCGCGCCATCGTGCCGTCGTCGTTCATGATCTCGCAGATCACCGCCGCCGGATACAGTCCCGCCAGCTTGGCCAGATCGACCGACGCTTCCGTATGCCCAGCCCGCATCAACACGCCGCCCTCGCGCGCGATCAGCGGAAACACATGCCCCGGCGACACGATGGAAGCGTGGTCCTTGGTCGGGTCGATGGCCGCCGCAATCGTGCGCGCCCGGTCATGGGCCGAAATCCCGGTCGTAATCCCATCGCTCGCTTCGATCGAAACTGTAAACGCCGTCCCGGTCCGCGAAGCGTTCTTGCGCACCATGGACTCAAGCCGCAATTCGGCAGCCCGCTGCGGCGTCAGCGTCAGGCAGATCAGCCCGCGCCCGAACCGCGCCATGAAGTTGACCGCATCCGGTGTCGCCATCTGCGCAGGGATGACAAGATCGCCCTCGTTCTCGCGGTCTTCGGCATCGACCAGCACGACCATGCGCCCGTTGCGCATATCTTCGATGATCTCGTCTGTCGGCGAAAGGAATCCGCGTCCTTCGCCATAGACGACGTGCTTAATCCCGTTGGTCATTTCCTGCGTCTCACGAACGAAACTCCATCAGCCGCGCGACGTACCGCGCGAACATGTCGACTTCGAGATTGATTGAATGGCCTATCCGTTTGCGCCCCCACGTGGTCACCGTCAAGGTATGTGGGATCAGATTAACGCCAAAACGGGTACCTGCGACCTCATTGACCGTCAAAGACGTCCCATTCAACGCCACCGACCCTTTGGCCGCGATGTAGGGTGCCAGATGAGCCGGTGCCTCAAACAGGAACCGCTGACTGTCACCGTCCGCCTTGATGTCAAGGATGACGACCACCCCATCGACATGCCCGGTCACGATATGCCCGCCAAGCTCGTCGCCAGCCCGTAACGCCCGCTCAAGGTTGATCTTTTCGCCGGTTTGCCATGCATCCAGCGACGTCTTCGACACCGTCTCGTTCGACACGTCCACATGAAACCGGCTTCCAGCCCCGTCCGCCTCCACCGCCGTCACCGTCAGGCAAACGCCATCGCAGCAGATCGACGCCCCCAGCGCTATCGACGCCGCCTGATACCCCGAAACAATCCCAAACTTCCCACCCTCACGGGAAGCAACCGTCCCAACGTCCGTAACAATACCCGTAAACATGCCCTGGTCCTTGTTTCCCCCTCTCCCCATCGCCTTCGATGGGGAGAGGGTTGGGGTGAGGGGCGGCCACGAAGGCAACCCAACATGTCATCCTATTCCGCTTGCCATACCTTACAACAGCGGCGACCACGGCACCTGCCCCTTGGCCACCCGTTGTTCGCACACCAGCCGCCAAACCTGATCCGGCCCGATCCGCCGCCCATCCTGGACCCGCAGCGGCAACGCCCCCAGATGGCGCCGCGCCAGCACTAACGGTTGCCCTTCGCCGCCCGCCGCAAACAAAACCACCTCGTCCACCAACCCCGCCTGCGCAAACGCCCGCCAGATTGCAGGCCCGCCCTCGACCAGCAGCCGCGTCACGCCCTCCGCCGCCAGCTTTTCCAACACCGCCGGCAACCATAGCGCCCCGCCAACGACCAGCGACGGCCAAACCCGCGCGCCCTGCGTCTCCATCCGCACGTCCGGCCCGGTCACCACCACCAGCGGTACGCGATCCGCACGCGCCGCCAGCTTCGTCCCCGCCAAGTCCAATCCATGACGCGCCAACACCACCCGCATCGGCGACCGCCCAGCCAACCCCGGCAAGCGGCACGTCAGATCCGGATCGTCCGCTTCCACCGTCCCGCGCCCCACCAATATCGCATCCGCCTGCGCCCGCAACAGATGCCCAAGCCCGCGCGCTTCAGCGCTTGTCACAAACACCGGCTTCCCGCCACCACCCAGCGGCACAGCCCCATCCGGCCCAAGCGCCAGCTTCAGCTGCACGAACGGCCGCCGCTCCGACACCCGCGCAATATGCCCCAGCGTCACCCAGTGCGCTTCCGCCGCACGGACGCCGCGCGTCACGGCAATACCCGCCTTGCGCAGCTTATCGAGCCCGCGCCCCGCCACCCTCGGATCAGGATCCTCGATGGCGCACACCACCCGCGCAATCCCCGCCGCAATGGCCCCATCCGCGCACGGCGGCGTATGCCCTTGATGCGAACACGGCTCCAGCGTCACGTACAGCGTCGCCCCACGCGCCCGCGCGCCAGCCCGCGCAATCGCCACCGGCTCCGCATGCGGCCGCCCGCCCGCAGCTGTCGTCCCGCGCGCAATCACCTCGCCCGTCATCGGATCAACAATCACCGCCCCGACCGATGGATTGGGCGCGGTCAAGCCAAGCCCGCGCCGCGCCATCGCCAGCGAAACCCCCATCATGTGATGATCGAATGCCGCTTGGTCAGTCACGCAAAAGCCCCCTGCCGCAAGCACCGCCCCCAGGGTTGTCATCCTCGGACTTGTTCCGAGGACCCATCAAGCATCGAGTCGCGTTGCCCGATATTGCGAACACTGTCCCGCTGCGCACCACGACAACCACTCAAAAGCTACCCTTGCTGCACCTTGGGTCCTCGGGACGAGCCGGAGGATGACACTGGTTGCCTTAATGCTTCTTCGTAATCGCCACGCTGGAAACGGTGCCAGCCTCCGCCCCGTCCCGCGCAATATCGCCCAGCACGTCGGCAAACGCCGCCGCATCGCGGAAATCCCGGTACACGCTGGCAAACCGCACATAGGCCACGGGATCGAGCCCGCGCAGCGCCTCCATAACCATCTCGCCAATCGCCGTCGATTGCAGTTCGGCCTCGCCGCTGCTTTCCAGCCGCCGCACCAGCCCAGACACCAGCCGCTCGATCCGCTCTGGCTCAACGGGCCGCTTGCGCAACGCGATCTCAATCGACTTCGACAGCTTATCGCGCTCGAACGGCACCTTGCGCCCCGATCGCTTGACGACCACCATCTCGCGCAACTGCACCCGCTCGAACGTCGTGAACCGCCCATCGCAATCAGGGCATATCCGCCGCCGCCGGATCGACGTGTTCTCCTCCGTCGGACGTGAATCCTTCACCTGCGTATTCTCGCCAGCACAGTACGGGCAGCGCATAGGGGTCTCTCCGGAACTTTCCCGCATTGATCACAGCGCCTGTTTGGCCCGTCAAGCAGCATGCAGTGACTATCACGCCGACGGTGTGAACGGTTGCGAGATCGACTGGAATACGGGCATGGCCTCAAGCTTGGCGCAGTGCGCCGCGAGCGCGGGATAGTGCGCCATATTGACCAGCCCGATATGCGCGTCCGCGATGAGCCGGATGGCACAGGCGACAGCAATATCGGCGTGACCTATCCGGTCCCCCCCTATGTACTCGCCTAGCCTCTTCGTCGCCGCCTGCTCCAATTCAGCCAGCGCACCTTTGATTTGGCGCTGACAGCGTTCGATCCAGACCGCCGATGTCGTGCTTGCTTGATGAAGGCGCTGTTCATAGAACATGGCAACACCCTTTTCGGCTGCCCCCATTGCAAGCGACGCGACCTTAAGTGCCCGGTGGCGCTGCGGCTCGATGGCTGGAAACATGGCCCGATCTTCGCCCACGATATGATCGAGATAATCAAGGATGGCAGCACTTTCGATCAGAACGTCTCCATCATCGAGGATGAGCGTCGGGACACGCAGAAGCGGGTTGTAGCTCGCAATTTGCGGCCAGTCGCCAAACGTCGACCACGTCTTGTGCTCGAACGCCATGCCGTACAGAGTCATGGCAATGCCAGCGCGCCGCACGAAAGGAGAATCGTATTGGCCTATGAGGATCACGGGTTGCTCCGGGCAGGCTATTGAGGCGTTTGGTAGAGAAAGCGCCAGATGACAGCACTGCCGCCAAGAAGATGCGAGCAGCGCATGAACACAGCTCACAGAACGAACAGCCAGGGGAGAATGCCCCCCTGGCGCTAAAACTCAAGTTCGTCGAAGCTATAAAACTTTAGCTATAAATCGGGAACCGCTCGCACAGCGCGATCGCCTTGGCCTTGACCGCAGCTTCGACCGCACCGTTCCCGGCCTCGCCGTTGGCCGCCAGCCCGTCCAGCGTCTCGGCAATCAACCGCCCGATCTCCTGAAATTCCGCAACGCCGAACCCGCGCGTGGTGCCAGCAGGCGATCCAAGACGGATGCCCGAGGTGACCATTGGCTTTTCCGGATCAAACGGGATGCCGTTTTTGTTGCAGGTGATGTGCGCGCGGCCCAGCGCCTTTTCGGTGATGTTGCCGGTGATCTTCTTGGGCCGCAGATCGACGAGGATCAGGTGGCTGTCGGTGCCGCCCGATACGAGGTTGAAACCGGCCTGCACCAGCACTTCGCCCATCGCACGCGCGTTATCCATCACGTTCTTGGCGTAAACCTTGAACTCGGGGCGCAACGCTTCGCCGAACGCAACCGCCTTGCCAGCGATGACGTGCATCAGCGGACCACCCTGGATGCCGGGGAAAATCGCAGAATTGATCTTCTTGGCGATGTCTTCGTCGTTGGTCAGGATCATGCCGCCGCGCGGGCCGCGCAACGTCTTGTGCGTCGTCGTGGTGACGACATGTGCGTGCGGGATCGGGCTTGGATAAAGACCTGCCGCAACCAGACCGGCAAAGTGCGCCATATCGACCAGGAAGTGCGCACCGACTTCATCGGCAATGGCGCGGAATGCTGCGAAGTCGATCGTGCGCGGATAGGCCGAACCGCCTGCGATGATGATGCGCGGCTTGTGCTCATGTGCGAGCTTGCGAACTTCATCCATTGAGATGCGATGCGTAACGGGGTCGACACCGTAATGCACCGCATGGAACCACTTACCCGACTGGTTGACGGGCGCGCCGTGCGTCAAGTGACCACCGGCGGCAAGGCTGAGGCCCAGGATCGTATCGCCGGGTTTGGCAAGCGCCTGGAACACGCCCTGGTTCGCTTGCGAACCCGAGTTCGGCTGGACGTTGGCAAAGCCGCACCCAAACAGCTGCTTGGCGCGGTCGATGGCCAGCGTTTCGGCGATGTCGACGAACTGGCATCCGCCATAATACCGGCGGCCTGGATAGCCTTCTGCATACTTGTTGGTCAGCACGCTGCCGGCCGCTTCGAGGACGGCTTTCGAAACGATGTTTTCCGAGGCGATCAGCTCGATTTCATGCTGCTGACGACCGAATTCCTTGGCGATGGCAGACGCCACTTCCGGATCCGACTGGGCCAGCGTCGAACGGAAGAAAGCATTGGTAGAACTAGCCGCATTGTCTTGCATCGGGACGTTTCCTGATTCGAGTGGTTGCTCGTTTATTGTTGCTTGATACGTGTTTTGCACTTGGTAGGTGAGTCCATCAAAGTCGGACGGACCCTAAGCAACCACAGCGCATAAGAACCACAGCCCACAACCGGGCATCCCCCGCGTGTACGCATGCGTCCTTCAAATGCGACTATAGTCTCAATTCAAAGCCAATGAAAAGCCGACCCGTCGCGCGTCACTTTCGCCCTACCCGAACAGGCAATCCACACCCATCACGTCCCCCGCCCGCCAGGCAGCATTTTACCACCCTGACGTTGGACTTAAGAGACCCTCATCGAGAAATGCACACAAGGGGCGCGGGTCCAGGGGCGAGCCCCTGGTCCAAGCGAAGCGTCGTCACTTGAGTGCAAACGGCAATAACTGCCGTTTTATGGCCACCAATACCGGCGAGCGAAAGTATCAACCCTTTCGCCTTGCGCTCGCGCTCGCCGAGCGGCGAAGAGCTTACCGTCTGGTAGGACGGACTCAAAATGAATGACCTTCTAAAGATCATTCATTTTCCTGATGACCCAGCTTCGTCCACAACACTCCATGGCCGCCCTCCGAGGCGGCCATCCAGGAGTTCTGGACGCAGTATTCACCGCTTGCGGCCCTGGATGGCCGGGTCAAGCCCGGCCATGGAGTGGGAGTAAGAGCGTTTACGAACAGGGCTGGGTAATCAGGTTCATTTTGCAAAGCGGTATAAGACCTGCAGCGCGGGCCCCATCACGATTTTGGCCACACGCCGCATCCCAACTCCTCGGCGCTCAGCGGGGGAATTGGCGTGGTCCGCGGTGCCTGCCGTCCGACGTCTGATGACGACAAAGGCTGTGAGGGGTCCCCCGCCGATGCCAGCAGCGCGGCGCCCCGCGTCATCTGCGCTAGCTGGTCAAAGGACGTCGCATGCATAATCACGGCTCTACGCCTGCGCACCCTGACCACCAACCCGCTGCCTTATTCCGCCGCGCGCTTGAAGTGCACGCCTTGCGACACCGGACATGCGGCCCACAGCGTGCTCAACGCCTCAACGAGCGCATCCATCTGCGCGTCGGTGTGCTGTGGAGACGGCGTCAGCCTGATCCGCTCGCCGCCCTTGGCAACCGTGGGATAGTTGATCGGCTGTACGTAGATGCCGTACTGGTCAAGCAGCGCGTCGGTCAGCGCCTTGCAATGCACCGGATCGCACACCATTACCGGTACAATGTGACTCGGATTATCCAGCACCGGCAATCCTGCCGCCGCCAGCCGCGCCTTCAGCGTCTTGGCGCGCTCCTGATGCTGCGCCCGCTCGATCTGGCTCGACTTCAAGTGGCGGATGCTGGACAGCGCACCGGCGGCAACGGCCGGCGCCACCGAGGTCGTGAAGATAAACCCAGACGCATACGAACGGATCGCGTCGCAGATGTTGCGGTTCGCAGCAATATAGCCGCCCTGCACGCCAAAGCCCTTGGCCAGCGTGCCGTTGATGATGTCGACCCGGTCCATGACGCCGTCGCGCTCGGCAATGCCGCCGCCGCGTGGGCCATACAGGCCAACCGCATGAACTTCATCGAGGTACGTCAATGCGCCATATTTCTTGGCCAGATCGCAGATCGCCCCGATCGGCGCGATGTGTCCGTCCATCGAATACACGCTCTCGAACGCGATGATCTTGGGCACATCGGCGGGTGCGGCCTTGAGCTTGGCCTCAAGATCGGTGACATCGTTGTGACGCCAGATTCGCTTTGGCCCGCCACCGTGGCGGATGCCCTCGATCATGGAAGCGTGGTTCTTCTCATCTGAGAAAATCATCGCGCCGGGCAGCAACTTAACCAGCGTCGACAGCGTTGCATCGTTAGCAACATAAGCCGACGTAAACAGCAGCGCGGCTTCCTTGCCGTGAAGATCGGCGATCTCGGCTTCGAGTGCCACGTGATAGCGGGTCGTCCCGGCGATGTTGCGTGTTCCGCCCGATCCCGCACCGACACTTTCAATTGCCTCATGCATGGCAGCAAGCACCTTGGGATGCTGGCCCATGCCCAGATAATCGTTTGAGCACCAAACCGTTATGGGGCGCACGCTCTCGCCAACGAATTGTTCGCCCGTTGGAAATGCGCCCTGCTGCCGCTTGATGTCGGCAAACACCCGGTAACGCCCTTCACGGCGAAGGGCATCGAGCGCGGACTGAAAGTACTGGCCATAATCCATGAACGTCTCGCTCTCCCCGTCGTTAACCCGCATTGTTCTCGCCATGCGTGGTGAATTTTTTAGCACATTCCACGCCTAAGCCGTCCACGGCAACATCACAACTGTCGCAGCTTAAGACTTTATAGTGCATTTCGCTCTTGCTGGGCATACCCGCATTGAGCCAGCGCAAATGCCCTCGGGTAAGGAACGTGCCACACACCGCCCTTATTCCCCCGCATCCGTTACACGTCCGCACCTGACGGGAACGTGACGGCCCCAGCACTGACCTAGATCAATAACTCGCCGCCAAAGGACCAACCCCATCCTTTTGATAAAGGTCGCGGCGAAACTGCACCACACCATCAGGCGTCGCCCAAGCAGTGATATAGGCAAAATTCAGCTGCACCGGCTGCTTCAGCGACACATCCTTACGCTCGCCGGTCTCGCGCATCGCGCGGACGCTCGTTTCCGTCCAGCCCTGCTTCCCCAGCAGCCACGCCGCCAGCACTTCGATATTGGCAATGCGCACGCAGCCCGAACTTGCCGCCCGGATGTTCTTACCAAACAGCGTCTCGGACGGCGTGTCGTGCATGTAAACCGAATTCGCGCTGTCGAAATTAATCTTGAGGAACCCGAGCGGATTTTCCTTGCCCGGCTGTTGGCGGTACGTCAGCCCCTGCACGGACGAATTGGACCAATTGATCTTGGCCGGATCAAGCTTCTTGCCCGCGCTATCGTAAGCGTCGATCCCGTACTTCACCAGCACGTTCTGACTGCGCTTTTGCATGTCGATTCCCTTGGGGATCAGATCCTTGCTGACCACCGTCGGCGGCAAAGTCCACGTTGGATTGAAATTGAGATTGGTAATCGACGACCGCAGCAGAGGCGTGGGCCGCTCGGTCTTACCCACAACACCGGTGTGGCGCGACACAACCTTGTCGCCCTCGACCGCCTCGACGTTGAATGCCGGAATATTGACCAGCACGTACTTTTTGGGCCGTGCCGCTGCCAACTCAGTCAGCCGCGGTAAGTTCGTTTTGAGTTGCTTCAACCGCGCATCTGCTGGCACATTCATCGCTGTCGCGGTGCGGTCATCCACAATTCCGGTCGGCGTCAGTCCGTTCGACGCCTGAAACCGCTTGACCGCCTTTTCAAGCGCACCGTCAAAATACCCGCCCGAACTTGTCCCGCCCTCAAGATCGCCGGACGCGGCAAGCCGGGCGGCAATCAGCGCCACCGCTGGCGCAGTCTGGCCCTGCTGCAGCGACTTGCCGTCCATCTGCTTGACGTCGGGAATCGGCTGCCAGCCACCGGCCTTGACGATCTCTTCATAGCGCTTGATGGCAACCTTCGTCGGCCCGATGTTGGCGGGCGACACGGTTGGGAAACCCTTTGGCGGGTTCTTCTCCCACTCGCGGATGAACTCGCGATCATAGCCAATGCTGACGCTGCTGTTTGAGCTGCTCTGCCCCCAGCGCAGCCAATCATTCTCCTGCGCGGCAACCGGTGCCGCCATGCAAACGGCCATCGCAGGGACAAGCGCAAACGTGGCTTGAAGGAAAAACTTGGGCTGAGGGAACCCGAGCGTCAGCGCAGTCATCGGCGTCTCCAAATCACAGTCCTGATCAACTGATGCGATTTGATGTATTCGCCGCGTTTTGGGAAGTCACATTTACAACGCGCCCCCCTAACTCCCCCCCAGGCGGCATCGTCGTGATGACAGCCAAAACAACAAAGGCCCCACCTTCTACTACCAGGGTTCTCTAGTGTTCCGGGTCAAACAGATGGTTCCCAGTCTATCCATTTTCGTCATGGCCGCCTTCGCGGCCATGACGTTTGTTGTGTGTTGGAGTGGGAACCAAGCGTTAGAGTCGGAACACTAGCGGACTGCGCCCTTGCGCTGGCCGGAGGGCCGAAGAGGCCCCCGCGCGAGCGCCGGCTTCAAAATCCCTGACCTTTTTCAGGTCAGGGATTTTGAGCAGATTAGAGCCTGTAACGAATCTGATCCGACCAGAACCGCTCCAGCCGGACCAGCGCCTTGTTTAAGCCCTTCACGTCGTCGTTGTTGACTTGGCCGACAGCCTCAATCGACGCCAACTGGCGGTGGTACAGTTTCTGCACCACGTCGCAGGCATCCTTGCCCTTCTGCGTGAGCGAAACCCGCACCGAGCGCTTGTCGATGTCTGAGCGCTTGTAATGAATATAGCCCATATCCACGAGCTTCTTCAGGTTATAGGAGACGTTCGAGCCGAGATAATACCCGCGCGTTTTCAGCTCGCCTGCGGTCAACTCGCCTTCGCCGATATTATACAGCAACAGCGCCTGCACGCTATTGATGTCCGACCCGCCGTTGCGGTCGAATTCGTCCTTGATGACATCCAGCAAAAGCCGGTGCAGCCGTTCAATCAGGCGCAGGGCCTGAAGATATTCGCCCCGGAAGCCTTCTTCCTGGACGGGCCGCTGGGCAGGGGAAAGTGCGCGATTGCGCATGTCGTACGCGATACTCATGGGACTGACGCCTTTTTACGCATTACTATCTAAGGTTGTGCAATCCGGTTTGTTTCCGGGTTGAGATCAGCCTACGCTGGATAACTAAACCTTACCTAAATAGACATAGTAAACAGTGCGTTTAAGCGAACCAAATACGCCACCAATTTGACCCACAATCGCTCAAAACCCCGAAAAATCGAGACCTTATCAGCCGTCCGCCGCAAAAAATTTCTGCCCCACGACAAAAGTAGAGGCACAAGAGACCAGCGAAAAACTGGAGCCGGTCAAGCCGTTACTTTCCCAAATCGCCCTACACCCGCATTCCCTGCATCTCTTGACGCAACGGTAGGTTGAGTTCGGCCCCAGGCATCGCTGCAAACAGGTCATCGAGCTGATTCTGCGTCACGTCGGCAAGTACATTTGGCTTCCAGCGCGGCGAATGATCCTTATCAACCAGCGCCGCCCTCACTCCCTCGTGGAAGTCGCCAACCGCCATAAACCGGCAGCCAAGCCGGAAATCAACTTCCAGCGTTTGCCGCAAATCCAGCGCGCCCGCCTCCTTGATGTGACGCAAAGCAACCTTGAGCGCCAGCGGCGACCGCGCCGTCAAGTCCGCCAACGCCTTCCCCGCAAACGCCGAACTTTCCCCGCGCACGCCTTGCAGCCGTTCCAGCACCTCTTCAACGCTCGCCGCCCCAAAGCAATGCGCGATTGCATCCGCATGCCCCATTAACGGCCCCGGCCCCGGATCGCGATGCCGCTCATCAAGCAGCGGATCGACCGGCCAGGCCTCCGCCAGCCCCACCTCAACTTCGGCAAACTGCGCCGCCTCTAAACAGTGTGTCACCAGCCCCAGGGCATAGGCATCTGCCCGGCCAATGCTATGCCCGGTCAATCCAAGATAGCGCCCGATATGATGCGGCAACCGCGCCAAACCCTGTGCCACGCCCACATCTGGAAAATACCCGATCGCCGTCTCGGGCATCGCATACTTATACTTCGGCCCCGCCACCCGGTGGGTTGCATAGGCCGAAATCCCCACGCCCGACCCCATCACCAACCCATCCATGAGCGCGACCGTCGGCTTGGAAAAACACTCATGCAGCCAGTTCAACTGAAATTCCGCCCGCAACGCCGCCCGCGCCGCCGCGAGGTCCGTCCGCGCCAAGGCACTGAGGGCGCGCACGTCACCGCCGGCGCAGAACGCCTTTGCATCAGCCGATTTCAAGATCACGACATACAAATTGGCATCGCGCGCAAACCGCCGGAAACAGCCATCCAGTCGTGCCACCATCGCCGGTGTCAAAGCGTTGAGTGCCCCGCCGCGATCGAGCGTTACCACCGCAGCAGCCCCCGAACGAACGTCACCCACTCCATTTGTCACGGGAATAACTGCCGCCTCTGCCATGATTCCGCCCCCGTTCACCCACACTCTGCGCTATCTTGATTTGGCGCAATTCGCTCAATCGCACGATACAGCGCACGTGAGTCAAATCGCACATCAATCGAACGGAGTATGCGCGTTCTTCTGCCACCACGCACGGCCATAGCAACACCGTCGCAGGACGGAAAGCGAATGCCTCCCGTTTCGGCGAATGCGTACAACGTCGACAAACGAATCCATCCCAACGGCGCAACCGACCTGATCCGCGAGCGTTAGTATGACACCGGACAGACAGGAACACACGCGCCGAGAGCGTGCGTGCGCGGACGGTTTCCTGAATTGGGCAGGAACGTGTAATATATCGCCGGTGATTCGTTTGCTTTGCAAGGCCGGTAAACGGGCTGATCGGCGATCGAAGCGATGGCAGGGGGACGAATGTGATCGTATTGCCTAACCAGTCTCCCGTACGCCACAGGCGCAGCGCCAGCGCAGCCGCTGCTGCGGGCATCGCGATTTTCAGCATGGCCTCCCTCGCTCATGCAGCCAAAGACGCAAAGGCCGTAGCGCCAGCAGCGCCGCCGCCAGCCGTAGCGCCAGCTGCCGCGCCAACTGGCGCCGCCGCCACCGCCGCCACCGCCGCCGCCCAAGCTGCCGCGGCGGCTGCGGCCGAAGCCGCACAGCGCAAAATCGAAATCGACACAGCCCGCGCCCGCTGCACTGCCTTGCTCGCCACCATCAATGCCGTGACCATCGCCAAAGATCCGATCGAAGACGGCTCCTGCGGCGACTTGGCGCCCATTGAGCTCGTCAGCGTCGGAAAAAACCCGCAAGTTGCAATCACCCCGCCCGCCCTGCTCAACTGCGATATGGCCGTGGCGATCCACAACTGGGTCAAAGCCGACATCCAGCCGCTCGCCAAAAAGCACCTCGGCAAGGAAATTGTCCGCCTCGAAACCATGAGCTCATATTCTTGCCGTAACGCCTACGGGCGCACGATGAGCAAGCTCTCCGAACACGGCAAAGCCAACGCCCTCGACATTCGCGGCTTCGCCACGGCCACCGGCCAAACCGCTTTCGTCCTCGACGGCTGGGGCATGACCTCCGGCGAAATCCGTGCCGCCGCAGCCGCCGCCGAAAAAGAGCAGGCCGCCCGCCTCGTCGCTGAAAAGGTCCAAGCTGACGCCCGCGCCCGCGCTCTGGCGGCAGCCAAACCAGCCCCCGCAGCGGGCCAGCAGCCCAACCCCATCGCCAACGCCGGCACCTTGATTGACGGCCTCCCCAAACCGGCCATCACCTTCGGCAACGGCGCAGCCAAACCGCCGACCGACTTCGGCCTCACCCAGCCCAGCCGATTAGGCGGCCCCAAAAAGCCGGACGACAAGAAGTCCGCCGATAAAAAAGCCGACCCCGCCGCAATTCCCTCAAAAACCGCAGCGGCCACGCCATCCGCTCACGACACGGCAACCGCCACCTCGCTGTTCCTGCGCGCCGTCCACGAAAGCGCCTGCAAACGCTTCTCTACGACGCTTGGCCCCGAAACCAACGCCGCCCACCGCAACCACTTCCACATTGATCTCGCCCGCCGCAACACCAACAAAGCGATCTGCGAATAATTGCCACTTCGTAGGATGCCATAGCGCACCGTATTGCACCGCCACCCCCGGCATCTGACGAAACGGCGCCATACGGCAAGGACCGGTCGCGCCCTACATTGAAATCCCCCCCCACACACCCACACACACATCAAAGTCCCCTTCACAAATCCGTGTGCTGGCGTAACCACTGCCTCTCGCCCGCGTATCTGTAGGCAACCACCACGCCATGGAGTCGCCGATGATGACCCGCAGAACCTTCTCGCTCGCCGCCGCAACCCTGCTGGGCGTCCGGCCAGGGTCGGCGACCGAAGCGAGCAAATCCTTCGAGGTCACCAAAACCGACGCCGAATGGTCGAAGCTCTTGTCGCCTGAGCAATACAAAGTACTGCGCAAACACGGCACGGAATACGCAGGCTCAAGCCCACTCGACAAAATCTATTCACCCGGCACGTATGCGTGCGCCGGCTGCGAACTGCCGGTCTATGCGTCGGAAGCCAAGTTCGACAGCGGCACCGGCTGGCCAAGTTTCTCACAGCCAATCGAGAACGCGGTTCGCACCAGCGTGGACAAAAGCCTGTTCGCCACCCGCACCGAAGTCCATTGCCGCCGCTGCGGTGGTCACTTGGGCCACGTCTTCAACGATGGCCCCAAGCCCACCGGCCTGCGCTACTGCATGAACGGCGTCGCCCTCAAGTTCATCCCCAAGACGGCATAAAGACGAGACAGTTTAAAGACAAGACAGCCTGAAAATACCACGACCAAAGACGCTCCAAGGTCCTCTTCTCCCTCTCCACCTGGGGAGAGGGCTGGGGTGAGGGGTTGCTCACACGATGACGACCGAACCTAATCGCACGATTTCCAGTTGTCTCCGCACGCACCCTGAGCCCATACAGTGGCTCAACCAAATGCGCGCGAGACCTGCCCGATGACGACCGCCAGCTTCCCCGCCCTCCGCATGCGCCGCACGCGCCAGTCGCCGTGGTCGCGCCGCCTCGTCGCGCAAACCGTGCTGACCCCTGCCGATCTGATCTGGCCGATGTTCGTCGTCGAAGGCGAGAACACCCGCGTCGCGATCGCTTCCATGCCCGGCGTCGAACGGCTCTCCATCGACCTCATCCTCGAACAGGCCCGGCAAGCCGTCGCGCTTGGCATCCCAGCGATTGCCCTGTTCCCGTTCACCGACCCCAAATTGCGCACGCAGGACGCCGCTGAAGCCTGGAACCCGGACAACCTCGTCTGCCGCGCGACACGTGCGATCCGCAAGGAAAGCCTCGACATCGGCGTGATCCTCGACGTGGCGCTCGACCCCTACACCAGCCACGGCCACGACGGCTTGCTGATCGGCGGCAAAATCGCCAACGACGAAACGCTCGAAGCCCTCATCAAGCAGTCCCTCGTCCAGGCCGAGGCCGGTTGCGATATCCTCGCCCCGTCGGACATGATGGACGGCCGCATCGGCGCAATCCGGGAAAGCCTCGAAGCGGCCGGTCACCACGACACGATGATCCTCGCCTATGCCGCCAAATATGCGTCCGCCTTCTACGGCCCGTTCCGCGACGCGGTCGGATCGTCGACCACGCTCAAAGGCGACAAGCGCACCTACCAGATGGACCCCGCCAACTCGGATGAAGCGATCCACGAAGTCGCCCTCGACATTGCCGAAGGCGCAGACATGGTCATGGTCAAGCCGGGCATGCCCTACCTCGACATCGTCCGCCGCGTCTCGCACGAATTGGGCTACCCGACGTTCGCCTACCAAGTCTCGGGCGAATACGCGATGATCATGGCCGCCGTCCAAGCGGGCTACCTCGACGGCGACCGCGCCATGATGGAAAGCCTCATCGCCTTCAAGCGCGCAGGCGCCAGCGGCATCCTTACCTACTTCGCCCCCCGGGCGGCGAAATTGATGGCTGGATCATAAATCGGCAAGCGCTTGGCCGACTAAACCGGCCCGTTAAGGTCGCGACATCGCATTAAAGAGCAGAGTCGTGTCGGCGGTAGCAAGGAATGCCTCCGAGATGGCCATACCCGCGACTGCAATAGTCACGACAATCATCAAAGCGAACGCATCACCCGACTTAAAGAAGCGCAAATCCATGAAATCGCGCGGACGGGTAGAGTCTAAATGCATTTGCATCGGTAACTCCTCAAGCGCCAATGATCCACCGGTGCTGCCTGGAATCTTACGCGAACAGCTTCCAGCAATGACCGGTGAGCTCTGATCGTTCCTCTGGACGAAATCGTCCCACAATTGTCTAACCTATCATAACACTGCACAGAAGGAATGCGCCATGCCGTCTGCTGGACCGAGAATGACAGGACTTTCGGGTAATGAGATGTATTGCCTTAAACTCAAAGGCATGACGCCCGGCGAACTACTGATCGGCAATTCCGTCCACTCGCTCGGCGTACTCGGCTCGATCGGCGCAGGCTTCCAGGCAGCCTTCGGCGGCGAGGTCTCCCAGATCACGTCGATCATCTCCGAAGGGCGTCACCAATCACAGGCCCGCCTCTTGCAGGAAGCCCACCGTCACAAAGCCGACGGCGTCACCGGCGTGACGAGCGAACTGCGCACCATGCAGGGCAATGTTGAATTCCTCTCCGTTGCTTCCGGCCTCCACCACACCGGCACCAACGCCGGCAAAACCATGTTTTCGACGAGTTCCAATGGCCAGGAACTCTATTGCATGATGGATGCAGGCTATGACCCGCGCCAATTCGTATTCGGCAACGTCGCGTATTCGGTCGGCATCGTCGGCGGACTGCTCGGCGGCCTGAAAACGATGGCACGCGGCGAGATCAAAGAATTCTCCAACATCTTCAATCGCACCCGCCATCTGGCGCTGGCACGCATCGCAGGCGAAGCCAAACAAGCCGGTGCGAACGCCGTCGTCGGCATTGAAACCCGCATCATGCCATTTTCCGGCACCCACGAAATGCTCATGATTGGCACCGCGGCCTCCCATAGCGCCCTGCCATCGTCCGCGACGCTGGACCCGGTCACATCCGACCTCACCTGCGAGGAAATGTGGAACCTCGCCGCCCTCGGCTATATGCCGCTGAAACTCGTGCTCGGCACCGCCGTCTACTCGCTTGGCTTGATCGGCGGGCTGAAAGCCATGTTCAAAGGCCTCGCGCGCGGCGAAATCTCAGACCTCACCTCGCTCATTTACGACGCCCGCGAACATGCCATCGGCCTGCTCAAAGACGAAGCCACAGCCATCGGCGCCGATGACGTTGTCGGCATCAAGACACATATCCACGACCTCGGCGGCGTGATCGAATTCATGGCCATCGGCACCGCCGTCAAGAAAATCCCCGGCTGCGCGCCACTGTCTGAACAGCTCCCCGTGCAAGCCATCATCCGCGACAAGCGCACCTGGATCAGCCACGACGACAGCTTCCGCCGACCCTCATCGGGTGAAAGTGGAAACGAGTCAGGCGGCGAGAGCAGCGGCGGGGATTGAAGACCGCGCAATCTCTGCGGTCCGTTCAGCAACGCTTCATCTGCTTGTCCCTAGAAAAACAGATATACGTGACTGTCGTGACGGAAATCGGCACGGTCGGGCGTTCTACTAGTCTCACGCACTGATGACAATCGTTCAGCCCCCGCTGGACGGCGATCAGTAACTATCGAAGGAATCCCCATGTCCACGTCCAAAGCACTGCTTGCACTGACCCTGTGTGCTTCGCTCCTGGGTGCAGAGGCAGCTCAAGCTTTCCCTGCCTCCAACCCGACCCGCCCCGTCGCTGCCGCAACCAGCGACACCGCATCGCTCGTCGAACAGGTCCGCTATCGCGGCGGTTACGGCTATCGCGGCCACCGGCACGGCGGTCGGGGCGCTGCCATCGGTCTGGGCATCGCCGGTGCCATTATCGGCAGTGCGATTATCGCCAACGAAGGCTACCGTTATCGCCGCCATCGCTCGGTCGGCGCCCGTCAGCAGTGCGCCGATACCTACCGCTCGTTCGACTGGAGTTCGGGCACCTACATGGGCTACGACGGCCACCGCCACGTCTGCCCCTACCTCTAAATCCAGCCTGAACTGAACATTTAAACGGCGAGGCATCCCCCGATGCCTCGCCGGATTTGTTTCGAAATCGACACCCAAAATACAATCAAATGCCAAGCGGGTTGGGATCGAAGCGCATCTCCCTCCACTGCTTTCCCGGACAAGTGCGTCCTTACGCACGCAGATCCGGGATCTTTACCCGTCTTTGGCTGGTAAGGACCCCGGATCGGCAAGTGCAGCGCCGTCCGGAGAAACAGTGTGTTTGGAATCGGAGTTTGATCCGGAACGAATCGAAAATCCCTCACCGCCGTGCGCGGCGGCGCGGTTCGAGCGGGGCCTCGCCACCATCGGCGGGCGCGATAACACCACCGGTAGCAGGCACCTGGCCCGGCTTGACGGCAGCCGCCTGCGGCACCGGCTTGACCGGCTGTTTGCAGTCCGTCAGCCAGATATCGAACACCGGATGTTCGACCGCATGCAGACCGGGACTTTCGGCGAACATCCAGCCGGCGAACAAGCGCTTTTCCTGGCCGCTCAACATTGTCTCGTCGACTTCGACAAACGTGGACGTCTTAGGCTGCTCGGTTGCAGACCGCGAATAACAAACCTTCGTGGTCAGCTTGAGCGAACCGAATTTCACGGTTTCCCCCAGCGGCGCTTCGAGCTTCGAGATCCGCGCGGTCACCTTATCGAGCGCAGCAAAAACCGCGACCTTGTTTTCGATTCGCTGGGCCTGCGCAGGCCCAGCGGCCACGGCGGCAATCCCAACGAGCAGTGCCTTGATCAAATTAGACTTCATCGCAGCGTTGGCCACCTTGAACGAGCTTTCCAGCCGGGATCATCACGAACGCCACCGTACCGCAAAAATGGTGTCACGAGTGGGGCCAATCGGCACACGACCCCTCGCTTCACTTTGGCGCAAAAGAGGGGAGTCAGAGGGGTCACCCCTAAAATGGGTTGTAGGGCGATACCCCTACGCGCGAAGCGACCAGCGCCTGACCCGCGATACTCAGGACGCCCGTTACTCCGGCCGCCACGGCTTATAGTCGCCGGTCGCCTTCGGACGCTCACCCGTTCCCAGGATCGAACCGCTGGGGCGATAGGCTGCCCCCGACCCGGTCATGTTCATCTTGTGCGGCTTCTGCCAGGACTTGGGCGTATACGTCTCCTGCGTCGGCGGCGTATCGACCATGTGATGCAACCAGGCGTGCCAGTCCGGCGTAACCTTGGAACCATCGGCAAGGTCCGTATAGGTGACCCAGCGGCGCTGCATCCCCATCGGACCGACGCCTTTTGTCTGCGCATAGTATTTGTTGCCCAGTTCGTCGCTGCCAACGAACGTGCCTTGCCGCCACAGTGTGACGCGGGTTCCCCAGGTGTTGCCACCCCACCAGGAAAAGATCTCGGAAATGATGCTCATGGCGTCATGGAATAAACTATTGGCGTGGCCGGTGTCCAGCGGCGAGGCCGCCTGTCCGCCTGCGATTTTGGTAGCGCCGTCCGTAGCGTCATGCCGCATATAGAGAGTGAGCGATGGTTCTCGTGCAGACTACCCGCACCGCGGGTCTCGCGTCGCCTCTAAGAACTCCACGAACCTGTTGTATGCAACGACATAGGCGGCATCGGAACTTTCCTCCATGCTGACAATGATCCCGTCGCGCTGCCTCCCGGTAAAGCGCAGTTTCACATCGAGCGGCTCGCCGGTGCTGCGGTGAACATACACGATACTGATCACGGAGCGGCACACGTCTGGACCATGCTCAATCACGTCGATACTGAACTGAGCGATGTCGAAGGTCTCCATCAAGTGTTGCAGCCGCCACCGCAAGTCCTCCTTGCCGACCGCGCTTGAAACGTAGGGCACGCCCACGCCGTCCATATTCACGATCCAAACGATATCCTCGCTGAACTTGGCCAAAAACCCGACCAGATCACCCGTAATCCAGTCGTTATGGGCTTGCTCGAACGCGCAATCTCCTGATTTCACGCCGCACGGCATCGCAACCTCCACCTCACATTCGCACAAGAGTTTCAATGATTATGAACGGAATTACAAGCAACTCTTAGGACTGACGCAACGGCCACAGACCATCCAAGCGTGCGCCGCACAAAGTTATCCACCACCCGGTCCGCAATTTTGGTGCCTTGCGGCCACACTCAACAGCTAGGAATCGGCTAGTTCTGCTGCGGCGTTCTCGGCTGTGTCCAATCCTCTCCCGGATCCCCCACACGCCAGCATCGCCGATAGGTATTGAGCGCAAGGTTAACATGCCCCTGCCTACTCCCGCGCTACGCACAAGTTATCCACAAACTGTGCACGTTTTGCCCAGCGCTAGTATGGATGTATCCGCGCCCCACTACATCTAGACAAGCACCCCTCGAATCGGCCAGTTTAACCCTACGGTCGTCGCGCTGTGTTCCTCGTTGTCTGTAGGCCGCGCACGTCCGCGTCAGTCGCCTCGCGTTTAGCCTGCTGTTCTTCCAAAGCCATTGAAAAATCACCACCGTAGCGCTCCGCTGCGACAGGTTTTCTGCGGGCTTTTTCTGGAACGGAACGCAGGCTCGCCGTCATGCGTCACGCCAACAATAATCGCTCGATCACATCGGGCACCACTGGGGACACTCGTTATGAAAATCGCACGTCGCTTTACGGAAGCCGGCAAATCTCCCTACGAAACGATCAAGTTCCGGCGTGCGACCAGCGAAATCAAGAACCCCGACGGTTCCGCCGTCTTCAAGCTCGATGGCTTCTACGTGCCCGAGCATTGGAGCCAGGTCGCCGCCGACATCCTTGCCCAGAAGTACTTCCGCAAGGCCGGCGTGCCGAAGCGCTTGAAGCGCATCGAAGAAACCCAGATCCCATCGTGGCTCTGGCGCTCGGTCGCCGACGAGCGTGCATTGGCCGAACTCCCACAGTCCGAACGCATCACCGGTGAAACCGACGCCCGCCAGGTGTTCGACCGCCTCGCTGGAACCTGGACCTACTGGGGCCAGAAGGGCGGCTACTTCACCACCGAGGAAGACGCCCGCGCCTTCTACGACGAGCACCGCTACATGCTCGCCATGCAAATGGCCGCTCCCAACTCCCCGCAGTGGTTCAACACCGGCCTCCACTGGGCCTACGGCATCGACGGCCCCGGCCAAGGCCACATGTACGTCGACCACATCACGGGCCAATTGACGGCCTCCACCTCGGCCTATGAGCACCCGCAGCCGCACGCCTGCTTTATCCAATCCGTCGAAGATGACCTCGTCAACGAAGGCGGCATCATGGACCTGTGGGTCCGCGAAGCCCGCCTGTTCAAGTACGGCTCCGGCACCGGCACCAACTTCTCGTCCCTGCGCGGCTCGAACGAGCGCCTCTCGGGCGGCGGCCGCTCGTCCGGCCTGATGAGCTTCCTCAAGATCGGCGACCGCGCAGCCGGCGCCATCAAATCGGGCGGCACCACCCGCCGCGCCGCCAAAATGTGCGTCGTCGACGTCGACCATCCCGACATCGAAGAATACGTGAACTGGAAGGTTCGCGAAGAACAGAAGGTTGCCGCCCTCGTGACCGGCTCCAAGATCTGCCAGAAGCGCCTCAAGGCCATCATGAAGGCCTGCGTCAACTGCGAAGCCGAGGGTGATGCGTGCTTCGAGCCCGCCCGCAACCCGGCCCTCAAGCGCGCCATCAAAGACGCCCGCCGCGATGACGTGCCCAACAACTACATCCTGCGCGTCATCCAGTTCGCCAAGCAGGGCTTCAAGGACATCGACTTCCCCGTCTTCGATACCGACTGGGACAGCGAAGCCTACCTGACGGTTGCCGGCCAGAACTCGAACAACTCGGTCCGCGTCACCGACGAATTCCTCAACGCCGTCAACGAAGACAAAGACTGGAAGCTCACCGCCCGCAAAGACGGCAAGGTGACGAAGACCCTCAAAGCCCGCGACCTGTGGGACAGTATCGGTCACGCCGCCTGGGCCTCCGCTGACCCCGGCATCCAGTTCCACACCACCATCAACGACTGGCACACCTGCCCCAAGTCGGGCCCGATCCGCGCATCGAACCCCTGCTCTGAATACATGTTCCTCGACGATACGGCCTGCAACTTGGCCTCGATGAACCTGCTCCAGTTCCGCCAGAAGGACGGTGCCTTCGACGCCCCGGCGTTCGAACACGCCTGCCGCCTGTGGACCATCGTGCTGGAAATCTCCGTCCTCATGGCGCAGTTCCCAAGCCGCCAGATTGCGGAACTCTCCTACCGCTACCGCACCCTCGGCCTCGGCTTTGCCAACATCGGCGGCCTGCTGATGACGGCCGGCATCCCCTATGACTCGCGCGAAGGCCGCTCCATCTGCGGCGCGATCTCGGCCATCATGACCGGCGTCGCCTATGCAACGTCTGCCGACATGGCATCCGAACTCGGCGCCTTCCCGGGCTACGCCGATAACGCCAGCGACATGCTGCGCGTCATCCGCAACCACCGCCGCGCCGCCTACGGCAAGTCGGAAGGCTACGAAAAGCTCGCCATTGATCCAGTGCCGCTCGACCACGTCGGCTGCCCCGATCAACGCCTGATCGCCGCTGCCCAGCGCGCCTGGGACCAAGCCATCGCGCTTGGCCAGCAGCACGGCTTCCGCAACGCCCAGGCCTCCGTCGTCGCCCCCACCGGCACGATCGGCCTCGTCATGGACTGCGACACGACCGGCATCGAACCCGACTTCGCCCTCGTCAAGTTCAAGAAGCTCGCCGGTGGCGGTTACTTCAAGATCATCAACCAGGCCGTCCCGGGAGCGCTCCGCACCCTTGGCTACCGCGAAAACGAAATCGCGGAAATGGAAGCCTACGCCGTCGGTCACGGCAGCCTGAAGCAGGCCCCCGGCATCAACGAATCGACCCTCAAGGCCAAAGGCTTCACCCCTGAAATCTTAGAGAAAATCGCCAGCAACCTCGGTGCCGCGTTCGACATCAAGTTCGTGTTCAACCGCTGGACCTTGGGCGACGACTTCGTCACCGGCATCCTCAAGATCCCCGCCGATAAGCTCGCCGACCCCGCCTTCGACCTGCTCACGCACTTAGGGTTCACCAAGCAGCAGATCGAAGACGCCAACGAGCACGTCTGCGGTGCCATGACCTTGGAAGGCGCGCCCTACCTCAGACAAGAACACTACGCCGTGTTCGACTGCGCCAACCCCTGCGGCCGCAAGGGCCGGCGTTACCTCTCGGTCGAAAGCCACATCCGCATGATGGCCGCCTCGCAGCCCTTCATCTCGGGTGCGATCTCCAAGACCATCAACATGCCCAACGACGCCACCGTCGAAGAGTGCAAGGCGAGCTACATGCTCTCCTGGCAGTTAGCCCTCAAAGCCAACGCGCTCTACCGCGACGGCTCCAAGCTCAGCCAGCCGCTCAACTCGATGGTCCTGGGCGACGACGCCGATGAGGCCGACGACACCGCCGAAGCGCTCGCCGCCAGCAAGCCCGCCAACCAGCGCGCAACGATTGCCGCCGAACGCATCGTCGAACGCATCGTCGAGCGCGTCCGCGAGCAGGAACGCCTGAAGATGCCGTCGCGCCGCAAGGGCTACACCCAGAAGGCAACCGTCGGCGGCCACAAGGTCTACCTGCGCACCGGCGAATACGAAGATGGCGAACTGGGCGAAATCTTCATCGACATGCACAAGGAAGGCGCCGCTTTCCGCAGCCTCATGAACAACTTCGCCATCGCCATCTCGCTCGGCCTCCAGTACGGCGTGCCGCTCGAAGAATACGTCGAAGCCTTCACGTTCACCCGCTTTGAACCAGCAGGCCTCGTCACCGGCAACGAGACGATCAAGAACGCGACCTCGATCCTCGACTACATCTTCCGCGAACTCGCCGTCTCCTACCTGGGCCGTCACGATCTGGCCCACGTCGACCCGCGCGAAATCGTCGGCGAGACCGGTCTCGGTTCGTCCGAAGAAGACACCGACGAAGACAGCCGGATCGAATTGCCCGCCGGCAAGTACGTCTCGAAAGGTCTCGTCCGTGGCGTCATCGGCCGCGTCGGTCCCCGCCCGGCAGCGTCGAACGGCAACACCAGCGACGCCCCAAACTACGCCTCGTCGGACGCAACCCTCCTCTACGCCGCCGCCGCCGAAATGCAGCAAGCTCCGGTCTACCGCTCTGAAGGCGCCACCGCCCTGAAAGTCGAAACCGAAGTCCTCTACCACCGCCCACCAGCCGCACCAAAGCGCACCACATCCGACCGGCGCGCCGAAGCCAAAGTCCGCGGCTACGAAGGCGAAGACTGCCGCGAATGCGGCAACTTCACCCTCGTCCGCAACGGCACCTGCCTGAAGTGCGATACCTGCGGCTCCACGAGCGGCTGCAGCTAACAAACACGACGGGGTACGAAAAGAACCGGTCCTCAGAAATGGGGGCCGGTTTATTGTTTTACAGTACCCAGCAGTCCCCTAATGTAAGCATGCACATGAAGGGGGGGACGATGGCTTTCGAACTCAATATACGGAGAGGCCTATTTCGCTTCTGGGTTTTGTTTTCCAGTGTTTGGATGACCGCGATGCTCGTTGGAGGAACTTCTTCAATAATCAACGAACAACTTACCGAATTAGCGTTCGTCTTGCCAAACCCAACGGCGAGCATGATGCCTGTCAAGACTTGGGAAGACAGAATGGAGCTAGAGAAAATTCTAACGATGTACGACTTTCCCAACAGGGTCATCATTTTTGCCCCGCAAAAAATTACGCCAGACGAAGTAAACCAACGTTCGGCAGAAATTGTCGAAAAGCTCGTCAAACCTCGAACGGTTAAGCTGCTTTGAGCGCGCTTAGAATCTGCAGGATTGTGGTTCACCGCCCTGGTTGCAATCCCGCTTATATTACTTGCGCTCGGACGTGCTCTACTTTGGGCATTCGCAGGCTTTGCAAGCCGAAGCAGCCCGTAGTTGGGTCAAGCTCTTGCGCGACCCAACACTTTGGCCGGAACGTGGATGTTGGGTCGCGCTGCAAGTGGGCAGCTTCACCTGCCCTCAAATTGATCCCTCCGCCCAAAACTCCGCCCCCTCCCTTTGTCATCCTCGGACTTGGTCCGAGGACCCATTCCTCAGCGGGGACAGCGAAGCAAATGAAACATAACCGCCGCGACAAACTCCCCTACAGTCACCGTCTCTACCATCGGATAGATGGGTCCTCGGGCCAAGCCCGAGGATGACAGTTGAGAGGGCGATGACAATTGAGAGTTGGGCGCAGTAGCAAGCAAGGCCCAAAACTCCGCCCCCTCCCTTTGTCATCCTCGGACTTGGTCCGAGGACCCATTTATCGACGGGGACAGCGAAGCAAATGAAACATAACCGCCGCGACAAACTCCCCTACAGTCACCGTCTCTACCATCGGATAGATGGGTCCTCGGGACGAGCCCGAGGATGACAATTGAGAGGATGATGACAACGCAGAGGGCGGCGACAATTGAGAAGGCGACGGCAAACGAAGAGAACGATGACAGCTCAGAGACCACCACCTTGTCACTTCACATCATTCCCCGGAAGCGCCAATAACGCCGGATACAAATCCAGCCATTGCGGATTGTCACGCTCGATCAAATTGATCTTCCAGTCGCGCAACCACTGCTTGAGCGTCTTTTCGCGTTGGATGGCGTGCTTGATATCGCCGAACGGCTCGTAATGGACGAGCAATTTAACGCCATACTTGCTGGTAAACTTCGATCCCTTACCCGCCCGATGCGCTTCGACCCGGCCGAGCAAATCGTTGGTCACGCCAATATAAAGCGTACCGTAGTGCTTGCTCGCAAGAATGTAGATCCAATACGTTTTCACGCCACTCACCCACTAAAATGCGATAACGGAGCATGCCGCACAATGGGTCCTCGGGACAAGCCCGAGGATGACAATTGATGGGGTGGCGTCCCGGCTTCAAAACACCCGCTTCGCCGGCACCCCCGAGACGCAAACGGTAAGCCGCCCACCCATGGCGCGATCGCATTCTTCGATTTTCTTATCCCTCGCCCGGATCCAGAAATGCGATTTGCCTGGACACGACGTGCTGACTTTGGCGGACCAGCGCGCGAGCGCCTGGTCACGTGCGGCGGCGAACTCGCGCTTATACGATGCGTTGAATTTAGCGCCGTCTGTAGCGCTGGTAATCGCATTGCGCGCCGTGCTTTGCACTGTGATGACACCGGAGCAATTGGCGGCATTTGCAATTGCGATCCCAAGTCCCAAAGCCAGAACGAGAATGGTCAGGCCCGTAAAAATCTTCATAGCTTTGCTTCTCCAATATCAGCAGCAAACCTATCATCATGAGCGCCTGAATTTGAAGAGCGGCTAAAGGAAGGGCGGAAGCATCGGTGATGCTCACGCCCATCGGGTCAAACATGCAGAACGCTGGACTTTCGCCACTGACGGACCGCAATTCCATTTATTCCTCCTCATCGTTGAAGCCGACGGCATCGTCGAGATCATCGCTGAGCGGCTGATTCAAAAGATCGCCCGCACGGAGCGCACTTTCATCGGGAGCTTTCGCCTGGGCGATGGTTGCCATCGCAAACCCGGTCGCGGATGCAGACACGGCAAGGACACCGGTGGTCTTCATGTTCGCTTCTCCAAAATGTATTGGCTATTCCCCGTGCGACAACAACGTCGCACCCCTGATTTTGTTCCCGGACGTGACGCTAAAGCACCAATCCAGACGATAGCGGCATCCTCGCTGAACGCTGCTGGTGTAAGGTGCGATCGAACAACCAGTGAGCAACCGATTCGTGGCAGAGCCTGCACCCAAAACGCCCGCCCCCGCCAAAGGCGGCAACGCCCCAGAACTCTCGGTCAGTGAACTGGCCGGCGCAATCAAACGCAGCCTGGAAGATGGCTTCGGCCATGTCCGGCTGCGTGGCGAAATCTCCGGCTATCGCGGCCCGCACGCCTCGGGCCACTGCTATTTCGCGTTGAAGGACGATAGCGCCAAGATCGATGCGGTGATCTGGAAGGGCGTGTTTGGCCGCCTCAAGATGCGCCCGGAAGAGGGCATGGAAGTCATCGCGACCGGCCGCGTGACAAGCTACCCCGGCTCGTCCAAATACCAGATCGTCATTGAGGCGATGGAACCGGCCGGCATCGGCGCGCTGATGGCGCTGCTTGAAGAACGCAAACGCAAGTTCACCGCCGAGGGCCTGTTCGCCGCCGAAAGGAAACGCCCGCTGCCGTTCATGCCGCGCGTCGTCGGCATCGTCACGTCGCCCACGGGTGCCGTCATTCGCGACATGCTCGCGGGCTTTGCCGAGCGCTTCCCCGCCCGCGTTATCGTGTGGCCGGTCCGTGTCCAAGGTGAGACCTGCGGCGCGGAAGTCGGCAACGCAATACGCGGCTTCAACGCACTCCCCGCAAGCGGCCCGATCCCGCGCCCCGATGTGTTGATCGTCGCACGCGGCGGCGGCAGCCTCGAAGACCTGTGGGGCTTCAACGATGAAATCGTCGTCCGGGCCGCAGCAGACTCAATCATTCCGCTCGTCTCAGCCGTTGGCCACGAAACCGACTGGACCCTGCTCGACCTCGTAGCCGACTCCCGCGCGCCAACACCCACAAAAGCCGCCGAGTGGGTCGTACCGAAATACTCCGAACTTCTTGCGCAAGTGGGCGACCTCAATAGCCGCCTGGCCGTCGGCATGCGCCGTTCGCTGGAACAGGCCCGCGCACACCTGAAGAGCGCCGCACGAGGACTTCCCCGCGCGCAAGACCTCGTCCACCTGCCGCGCCAGCGCTTTGATGCCGTCGAGCGCCGACTGGGGCGAGCCCTGCTTGCCAACACCAAGGCCCACGGCCTGCGTCATGCCCGGGTTGCCGCCCGCCTGCAACCGCGCCTCGTCGACGCCCGCATATCCCGCCTGCGCGAGCGCCTCATGACGCTGGAAAACCGCAAGCGCGATTGCCTCGTCCGGTTCGCCTCAACGCGCCGCGCCCGCTTTGAAGGTGCCGCCGCAAGGCTGCGTCCGGCCGCGATTTTGCAGCGCATATCGCGCGGCCGCGACATGCTGGATTCACTGAAGGCCCGCAGCGAACGCGCCATTACAATCACAATCACCCGCCGCCGCCAGCGCCTCGATGGCCGCGCGCAGATGCTGTCCGCCTTGAGTTACCAGGGCGTGCTCGCCCGCGGCTTCGCGATCGTGCGCGACGGCAACGGCGTCATGGTCCGCAGCGCGTTGACCGTCTCGGCGGGTGCAGCCCTCGGCATCGAGTTCCACGACGGCGACCTGCGCGTCCAGGCGATCGAGCGCGGCCGCGCCAACCAGCCCGATACCGCCCGCGCAGCCGACACCCGCGTACCCGACAAGCCAGCAGGCCCGGCCACCCGCTCCGGCAAATCCCGCACTCCGCGCGATGGGTCTGGTGGTCAAGGGACACTGTTTTGAGGCGCATTGTTTTGATTGATGTGGAACATTCCCCTGAGCTATCTTACCGGACCGGCCCGAGCGGCCGCTTTTCCCACGCGAGCCTACAGTCAGGACCCGGCATGAACCGCTTCGACAAGATTTTCGGCCTGACTTCGGAAGCCCGCGTACGCTACGGCGACGGCGATTTCACCGTTTTGTCGGCTGGCGATTTCGTCCGCTGCGCCGTCACCGGCGAGCCAATACCGCTCCCAAACCTCAAGTACTGGAGTGTCGAACTCCAAGAGCCCTACGCCAACGTCGAAGTCTCACTGAAGCGCTACCTGGAAAACCGCGCCAAGAAGGCTGGATAATCAACGCATCAGCACGCGATCAAGCATCCGCATCAGTGCATCGCGGTCCTCTGACGCCAGCGTCATCGCAACCGGCAACGTCGCCGTCGCAGCGGCCAGCGCATCGAGTCGCGCACGTCCCTGCAATCGCACATGATCCTTCGACGTCGTGATAAGCCGCGCTTCATGACGGGCCGCGAGCGCGAGCAACCGCCCCGCATCCGCATCCGAAAATGCCGCATGATCGCCAAACGCAACCCGCTCGACAACAACGGCTCCCAACCCCGCGAGCATATCGAAAAACCGCGCCGGATTGCCGATCCCGGCAAACGCAACAATGCGCTGCCCTTTGAGCCACGCAACATCGCAGGCCGGCTCCAAACGCGCCGTCAACTGAGGTGCCGGACAGTCAACCGCCAACGCCTGCGCCAAACCCGCTTTCGCCGGCCCGTTGAATACAATGGCTTGGACAAGCGGCCCCTGAAACTTGAGCGGCACACGCAGCGGACCCGCTGGAATAACCAGTCCGTTTCCAACCCCACGTGCGCCATCGACAATGGCAATACCCAGATCCTTGACCAGCGCGCCATTCTGCAGCCCGTCATCCATGACGATCACAGTCGCCTTCCCGGATGCCTCGATAGCTTGCGCGCCTGCTCGCCGGTCGCGCGCAACCATCACCGGCGCGTACGCTGCCAGCAACAACGGCTCATCCCCGACCTCCGACGCCATGTTACGCTGACCCTCGACCCAATGCGGCCCGCGCATTGTCCCGCCATAGCCGCGCGTCAGCACGACCGGACGCTCGCCCCGCGCAACCAGCAACTGAACCAGCATCGCCGAGAACGGAGTCTTTCCGCTGCCGCCCGCCGTAAAATTTCCCACGCAGATCACCGGCAATTTCGACCGGTACCCCCGTGATGTCTCCAAACGCCGCGCCGCGACACCCCCATACAGTCCGGCAACCGGCCCCAACGCGCGGGCCGTCAGCCCAGGCGCGCGATACCACCACTCCGGCTCACGAAGCACGCAGCAAGCTCACCTGTGTAACAACCGGTGCAGCTGGCACTGGCTGCGGAAGCAATGGCAGCAAGACCTCCAGCGAACGCCCCAGCGCCCCCTTGAGCGCTTCAAGCGCCCTCACGGCCTGCCCCGTCAGCCGCGTTTGCTCGTCTGGATGCTCAATCAACCGCACGACCGTTGCGGCAATCTCCGCCGCCGACTTGACCTCGACGACGCCGCCCGCCTTAAACAACGCCGCATACTCGTCGCGGAAATTATGGGTCGACGGCCCAGTCAGCAGTGCAGCCCCCAGACCGATCGCCTCCAGCGGATTTTGCCCGCCGCGTTCGACGAGCGAACCGCCAACAAATGCAATCGGACAAGCCGTATAAAGCGTTCCCATCTCGCCAATTGTATCTGCCAGATAGATGTCGACGTCGGCGGTCAAAACCTCGTCCAAAGACCGCCGCGCAACCTTCAAGCCCTGCCCCGTCAACTCTTGCGCAAGCAGCGCCCCTCGCTCGGGGTGACGCGGTGCGATCAGCGTGCAAAAACCTGGCAGCTGCGACGCAATCTCGCGATGCGCCGCCGCAATGATATGCTCCTCGCCCTCATGCGTACTGGCCGCCAGCATGCACGCGCGCCCAGCCAATGCAGACTTGAGCTGCCCCAGCTTCACCGCATCAACTGGCGGCGGCGGAGCATCCGCCTTGAGATTGCCAACCGGCATCACCACCCGCCCGCCTGCGTCGCGAAACCACCGCGCCAGCTTTTCGTTCTGCGACAGGATCACCCGGAACCGCCCAAACAGTGGCTCGGACAAACCCGGCATTTTCTTCCAGCGTTTATAGCTGCGTGGCGACATCCGGCCATTCACCAGCACCAGCGGAATATTCCGCGCCGCCGTTCCCAAGATCAAGCTCGGCCAGATTTCAGACTCGGTGAAAATCGCCAGATCGGGCTTCCAGTGATCGAGAAAGCGCGCGGCATATCCTGGCGTATCGAGCGGAACAAACTGATGCAGCGCACGCGGCGGCAACCGCTTTTCCGCAATCGCTGCCGACGTCAAAGTCGTCGTCGTCAGCAGCACATGCACGTCGGACCTCGCAGCGCAAATGCCGTCGATGACCGGCAGCACCGCGTTCATCTCACCGACGCTTGCCGCATGAACCCAAACCAGCGCCCCGCCGGGACGGGCAGAGCTGGCAATGCCGCGCCGTTCTTCGAGTCGCGCGCCATCCTCTTTGCCTTGGGCTTCGCGGTAGGCAAGCAACCGGCCCGACATCGGCTCCAACGCCCGCATCAACGCGCCGTACGTTCCAAGCAGAAGGCCCGGTTTACTGACGGGACTGGCAGCACTTGGCGGCGTGGCGCGCGCCGGATCCGCGCCCGCCAATTCATACGCGCGCAGCGTCACCCTGTTGAGTTCGTTTTCAAGCTGCAACCGCAACCGCTCCAGCGTCTCGGCATCCGCTTCCCGCGGCACATGGATGGGCGCGCCGCCCACATACGCCAGCCTCGAGTACGGCAAGTTGATTGTCATCCGGCTCCAGGTCTTGAACGCCTTATACCGCGACGACGCGCTAGCGACAGGCACGATAGGCCGCCCCGACATCCGCGCGATCGTGATGATCCCTTCGCCCGCACGCCGCGCCGGTCCAGGCGGAACGTCCGCCGTCATGACGAGCGAAGCCGGCTCACGTCCGACCCCGCCCGCAAGCGCCGTGACGGCTGCCCGCAACGCCTGCGCCCCGCCGCGATCCTTGCGCCGTTCGCCAGCCCCCGCTCCTCGGATCAGTTCGACGCCGAATGCGGCCATGGCCTCGCCGATCAAGTCGGCATCCCCATGCTTGGCGACCATGGCAGCCACTGGGGTGCTGTCGGGTTTAAGCTGGCACGTCATCATGAACTGGCCGTGCCAGGTTGCCAGAATGATCGGATGCGCCGCCGCCAAGTCGGCTTTGAGCCCGGGTGGCTCTACGACCACCTGCGATGTACGTGCGACCAAGCGGATCAGCCGCGCAAGGCTTTGGCCTGCCGCGCGCTTAAATCCAGATTTCGGCGCATTTGGTTTGCCCATTATCGCAGGGTCCGGGCCTTGAAAAGACAAGCTGCCGTCCGCAGCAAGCGTGGTTCAATCAATCAAAAGCGTCTATAGCGCATTCTACATAAAATGATACACGGCGTGAACAATACCCATACTTTCTCCCAATATCTCTGAGGGTGCGGCGTCGGCGAACATCGAACTTGCCCGGAAATCAAGCTAAGTACCGCCAGAATGCCCAGACGTGAACCAAACGACGACGGCCAAACACAAAGCTAGGGTCTGTCCCTGCTGCAATCGGAAGCGGACAGACTTCAATGGCAAGCATAGCCAAGCGATGGAAGAAGGCGACGAAGCGCGTAACGATGGCGTGGCGTCATCGCGTCATTGCCGACACCCCCCAGTGGCTTCGCAACATCGCCGCAACGCCCGCAACCTGGGCCGACATGCTGTTCATAGATCACGGCATCGTCAGGGTTGTTTACTTAAACAAGCACCCGCTCTCCCAAGTCGCATGGCGCAGTGCGCAGCCAGCACCCCACCACATCAAGGCCGCTGCCAGGGCCGGCGTTAAAACCATCGTCAACCTGCGCGGCGAACGGGTCTGCGGCAGTTATTGGCTCGAAAAAGCCGCGTGCGCCCGATACGGCGTACAACTCGTCAATTGCCAGGTCCGCTCCCGCGCCGCACCGTCGCGCGAAGAACTGCGGTCGGCCAAGGCGATGTTCGACAGCGTCGAATATCCCATCCTCATGCACTGCAAGTCCGGCTCCGACCGTGCCGGCCTGATGAGCGTACTCTACAAGCACCTGAAGCTCGGCATACCGATCTCAGAAGCCAAGCATGAGCTGTCTTTGCGCTACGGCCATATCCGCCAATCCGACACAGGCGTTCTCGATGTCTTCTTTGAACGCTACCTGTCCGATACGGCAAACCGGCCAATGGACTTCTACGAGTGGGTAGAAACCGTCTACGATCCCATTGAACTCAAAGCCAGCTACGTCGCCAGCGGTTGGGCCAACCGCCTCGTTAACGGCATCCTGCGCCGGGAGTAGCCAAAACAGGAGCTGGTTCGCTGCGGACCGTCACAATCGTCACACCCGGCGCGCTTCCCCCCATCCTGCTTCCCCCGAGCAAACCGCTCTGCTATACGCTGCGCGACTGAGATTGATACGAGGCTCCCTAATCCGGCGGCTCCGCATCCACATATCAAAGACCATGCAGACGCATGGACGGGAGATCAGTCATGACAAAAAACACCACTTCAGGGGTAAGCTCTGGAGACGCTGGGCGATTCGAACCCGACCTCGGCCTCACCTTCGACGACGTCCTCCTGCTGCCCGCCGCTTCTGAAGTCATGCCCGGCCAGGTCGATGTCGCGACCCACGTCACCAAGACCGTCGGCCTCAACATCCCGATCCTGTCGTCCGCCATGGACACCGTCACCGAAGGCCGCATGGCCATCGCGGTTGCTCAGGAAGGCGGCGTCGGCGTCATCCATCGCAACCTCGCCCCCGAGGAACAGGCCCGTCAGGTCGCCCTCGTCAAGAAATACGAGAGCGGCATCGTCCTCAATCCGGTGACGATCCACCCCAAAGCGACCTTGCGCGAAGCCTATGAGCTCATGGCCGCCAACGGCATCAGCGGCATTCCCGTCGTCGAAAAGCCAGCAGCAGGCGCACCAACCGGAAAACTCGCCGGCATCCTGACCAACCGCGACGTCCGCTTCGCAACCAACCTAGACCAGCCTGTCTCCGAACTGATGACGAAGGACAAGCTCGTCACCGTCAAGCGCTCTGTCACCCAGGACGAAGCCAAGCGCCTGCTCCATCAACACCGCATCGAAAAGCTGATCGTCGTCGACGACGCCTATCACTGCATCGGCCTCATCACCGTCAAGGACATCGAAAAAGCCCAGAAGCATCCCAATGCCTGCAAGGACGCCGAAGGCCGCCTGCGCGTCGCCGCCGCCACGACCGTCGGCGAAGACGGCTTTTACCGCACCGAACTGCTCATGGCTGCCGGTTGCGATCTGATCGTCGTCGACACCGCCCACGGCCATTCATCCAAGGTCATCGACGCCGTCCGCCGCATCAAGAAGATGTCGAACACCGTCCAGATCATCGCCGGCAACGTCGCCACCGCCGATGCCACCCGCGCCCTCATCGAGGCCGGCGCAGACGCCGTCAAAGTCGGCATCGGCCCCGGCTCGATCTGCACCACTCGCATCGTCGCTGGTGTCGGCGTCCCGCAGCTGACCGCCGTCATGGCCTGCGCCGCCGAAGCCCGCAAAAGCGGCATCCCCGTCATCGCCGACGGCGGCATCAAATACTCCGGCGACATCGCCAAGGCGATCGCGGCGGGTGCCTCCGCCGTCATGATCGGCTCGCTGCTCGCCGGCACCGACGAAAGCCCCGGCGATACCTACCTTTACCAAGGCCGCACCTACAAAGCCTATCGCGGCATGGGCTCCGTCGGCGCAATGGCGCGCGGCAGCGCCGATCGCTACTTCCAGCAGGAAGTGCGCGACAGCCTGAAGCTCGTCCCCGAAGGTGTCGAAGGCCAAGTCGCCTACAAAGGCGCCGCCGAAGCCGTCTTGCATCAGTTGGTCGGCGGCCTGCGCGCAAGCATGGGCTACCTCGGTGCCCGAACGATTACCGACTTCCAGTCCCGCGCCCGTTTCGTCCGCATCTCGCCCGCCGCCATGCGCGAAAGCCACACCCACGGCGTCGCCATCACCCGCGAAAGCCCCAACTACCCCGGTATGCTGGGGGGCTAACCGAGACCGTCAACTTTCCTCTCCCAGAACGGGAGAGGATGTCCGAAGGACAGGTGAGGGACTTTTCGCAAACTCCGGCCTTGTCTTGAACGCAAGTCCCACATCCGCCCTTTCAGGGCACCTTCTCCCCTCCAGGGCGAAGGTAAATGCCAAACATTTTTGGACGTTTCAGCGGAGCCCCCATGAACGCAACCCACCTGCTCTATCCCGTCTTCGTCCAGGTAGCCCTCACGTTCGTGATGCTGTTCTGGATGGGCCGCGTCCGCCTCCGCGCGCTGCAAAACCGTGAACTCAAAATTTCCGACATCGCGCTCGGCCAGCGCGCCTGGCCAGCCAAAGTCACCCAAATCTCGAACACCTATCAAAACCAATTCGAACTGCCGATGCTGTTCTACGCCCTCGTCGCTCTGGCGATCCTGCACCCGCGCACCGTCGACATCGCCATGATCACGCTCGCCTGGGCCTTCGTCCTCACCCGCCTGGTTCACGCCGGCATCTACGCCACCACCAACGCCATCCGTCAGCGCTTCACCGCATTCCTGATCGGCGGCATCATCCTCCTCATCATGTGGATCCTGTTCGCTGTGCGCATCCTCGCCTAGCTGACCCACGACATTTCACCGCGCTTCTGCGATCCGGCGATTCTTCGCGCCGCAGCAGATGCGCTAATAAGAACAAGGCATCACGACTATGAGACCCGCCGCCCGGTTACAGGCCGCTATCGACATCATCGCCGACATCACCACGCACCACCGCCCTGCGGCGACCGCCCTTATGGACTGGGGCCGCAATCACCGGTTCGCTGGCTCCGGCGACCGCTCGGCCATCGGCACACTGGTCTACGACGCCCTGCGCTCGCGCGGCTCGTCGGCACACTTCATGGGCAACGAATCCCCCCGCGCCCTCGTGCTTGGCGGCCTGCGCGAACAGGGCATCTTTATCTCCGACATTGCAGCCCTTTGCGATGGTGGCCAGCATTCTCCCGCCCCCTTGACCGCCGATGAATCCCGCTGTCTTGAACACGCCGACACAGAGGGCGCGGCCCCGTGGATTCGCGGCAACTTCCCGCAATGGCTCTACCCAGCCCTCCAACGCGCCTTCGGCGACCGCGCCATCGCCCAAACCCGCGCCATGGCCCGCCGCGCGCCCGTCGACATCCGCGTCAACACCTTGAAATCAAACCGCGCGGACGTGCTAGCAGCCCTCAGCCAGTTCGGCGCATCCGCCACGCCGTTCTCGCCACTCGGCGCGCGCGTTCCCGCTCCCGGCAGCGCTGCCCGCCAGCCCCATCTTGAATCGGAAGCAGCCCACGGCAAAGGCTGGTTCGAAGTCCAGGACGAAGGCAGCCAGCTCGCATCAGCCTTAGCCTGCGTTAAACCCGGCATGACCGTCCTCGACATGTGCGCAGGTGCCGGCGGGAAAACGCTGGCGCTGGCCGCCGCCATGGAAAACACCGGCCGCCTCAACGCCTATGACGCCGACAAAAAACAGCTCCGCCCCATCTTCGAACGCCTGACCCGCTCCGGCGCATCCATGGTCGAAGTCCTCGAAGGCGCGGACGAAAACGCCCTCGTCGCCCTTGGCCCCATCTACGACCGCGTCTTCGTCGACGCGCCCTGCACCGGCTCTGGCACCTGGCGCCGCCGCCCCGACGCCAAATGGCGCATGAAACCGCCCCACCTCGACGCCCGTTTGACCGAACAGAAAAAAGTCCTCACCAACGCCGCCCGCCTCGTCAAACCCGGCGGCCGCATCATCTACGTCACCTGCTCGATCCTCCCCGAAGAAAACGGCGACCAGATCACGGCGTTCCTCGCTGACAATCCGAAATTCACGCAAATTCCCTTCGCCCAGGTCTGGCGCGAATCCCTTCCCGGCGACCCTCCCGCCTCCGCCGACGGTCGCGACGACGGCCTGCTCCTGACCCCTCTAACCCACGGCACCGACGGCTTCTATGTGTCCGTTGTGCAGGCGGCCTGATCCGATAGACCTGCGAACCCAATAGCTTCAAATCGCCGGCTTCTCATGTTAGCTTGACGGCATGAACGAACCTGTCAAAAAACTCACCGACGAGGCGGCGGCTCTGACCCCTGACGAGCAGGCAGAGTTAGTCGAGGGTATTCTGCAGACCCTCGATGTTCCCGATCGAGCCATCGAAGCGGCATGGGCCGCCGAAATCAAGGATCGGCTTGCTGCTTGTCGCCGGGGAGAACTCGAAACTGTTGATTTCGATGAGGTCTTGGCCGGCTACGAGATGGGCAACTTGCGTTCATGAATGTACGGTTGCTCGCCCTTGCCAAGAAGGAATTAGACGAAGCCGTCTTCAAATAGCAGATCAAATCGCCTGGTCTGGAGAAGCGGTTTCTAGACGAAGTGAAAACGGCAGGCCGGTCCATCGCACAATATCCGAATGCTTGGCACCCATTGGGCGACGGCGTACGACGTTTCCGGCTTGGCCGCTTTCCGTATCAACTTGTCTATATCGTAGATGGGAACGATATCCTCGTCGTTGCAGTGGCACACCTCCACGCCGAGCCCGAGGATTGGAAATCGCGCCTTTGAACGCGGCCCGCGCGCCTCCACGATGTGTCCGTTTTGCAGCACCCCGCCTCGTCAATATTCTGAATCAAATTCAACACGCGGAAATCTGGGCAACTTCGGTGGACGACCCGAGTTGTGACTTGAAATCTCCCCAATGCTTCATAAACACATGTGGCGGCATCAGGGGGCCTCATGCCTTCGCAGCATTCGAGCGTGCCGAACGGAGAGACGTTCCATCATGGCTTCAGTCAACGTAGCCAAGCCCAAGCGGGCAAAACGTCCATCTCCGCGTTCGTGCCTCGGTCCCGTCGCCGACCTCGAACAGCATCTGCCGTCGGAGTGGTGGCGTCAGCTCTTCAACGCGCTTTACGTCAAGACCGACGGCGACGTCGTCGAAAACATCGAAAACACCCGCCGCGACGTTGATTTCATCCTCGCCGCCGCGCCGATCACCGCCAACAGCCAGATCCTCGACCTGTGCTGCGGCCAAGGTCGCCACTGCCTTGAGCTTGCCCGCCGCGGCTTCAAGAACGTCACCGGCGTCGACCGTTCGCGCTACCTGATCCGCCTCGCCAAGAAACGCGCCCAGAACGAGGGCCTCCAAGCCGTCTTCAAGGAAGGTGACGCCCGCAACCCGCGGCTAAACGAGAACACGTTCGATTGCGTCGCCATCATGGGCAACTCGTTCGGCTACTTCTCCAACAAGACCGACGATGAAAAAGTCCTGACCACCGTCGGCAAAATTCTCCGCCCGTCCGGTCAACTCGTCCTCGACATCACCGACGGCGCGTACATGGCCGACCACTTCGAGCGCCGCTCGTGGGAATGGATCGACGAACACCACCTCGTCTGCCGCGAACGCTCCCTCTCCGCCGACCGCGAACGCCTGATCTCGCGCGAAGTCATCGTCCACGATGAATCCGGCGTACTCGCCGACCAGTTCTATGCCGAACGCCTCTACACCAAGGACGGCATCCAGAAGCTGCTTGAGAAAACCGGCTTCCGCAACGTCCGCCACCACGGCAACGCCGACAGCCTGTCCGACCGCGACCAGGACCTCGGTATGATGGCCCGCCGCATGCTGATCTCTGCCGATGCCCCCGCAGCGCTCGCCAACCGCAAGCCCAAGGGCAAAGCCCAGCTCATCGACGTCACCGTCCTGCTCGGCGACCCGCGCCTGCCTGACCAGATCAAGCGCGGCGGCGAATTCCAGCCCGAAGACATCGACACGATCCGCCGCTTGAAGGACGCCCTGTCCGAGCTGCCGCAGTACAAGTTCCGCTACCTCGACAACCACGCAACACTCGACCGCGACCTGTCCGACCTGCGCACCGACCTCATCTTCAACCTGTGCGACGAAGGCTTCAACAACGACCCTCAGAAGGAACTCCACGTTCCAGCCATGCTCGACGCGCTCAGCCTGCCCTACACCGGCGGCGCGCCCGCAGCACTCGCCGCCTGTTACGACAAGGGCCTCGTCCGCGCCGTCGCCATGACGCTCGACGTCCCCGTCCCACTCGAAACCTACGTCCGCCCCGGCGACCAGGGCGCAACCCTGCCCGGCGTTTTCCCAGCTCTCTTAAAGCCCAACACAGGCGACAGCTCCGAAGGCATCACCAAGGACGCCGTCGTCAAGAACGAGAAGAGCCTGCTCGACTACCTCGAAAAACTGCGCGCCCAGTTCCCCAAACGCTCAGTCCTCGTCCAGGAATTCCTGACCGGCGCCGAATACTCCGTCAGCCTGATCGGCAACGCCGACCAAGGCCTGCGCGCATTACCTATCCTCGAAGTCGACTACTCCAAGCTCGACCCCAAGCTACCCAAGATTCTTGGCTACGAAAGCAAGTGGGAACCAGACAGCCCCTATTGGACCCAGCTCCGCTACATCGAGGCCAACCTCCCCGAACTCACCCAGCAACAGCTCGTCGAACACGCAACCCGCCTGTTCGAACGCCTAGGCTGCCGCGACTACGCCCGCTTCGACTTCCGCGCCGATAGCAAAGGCGAAATCAAACTCCTCGAAGTCAACCCCAACCCAGGCTGGTGCTGGGACGGCAAAGTCAACATCATGGCGGGCTTCGCAGGCTTTCGCTACAGCGAACTCCTCGCCCAAATCCTCGCCGCCGCCGTCGAACGCCACAACATCGTCGGCAAACCGGTGACGGTGGCAAGCACATCGGGACAAGCGGACGTAACCTAACCAACACCCGCCCCTTTCGTCAGTGCCGCGAAACCTTCCCCCCTTTCGTCATGGCCGCGAAGGCGCATAGGCGCTAACATAGCGAAACGGTGGCCCCCTCTCCCCCTGGGGAGAGGGTTGGGGTGAGGGGGATCTTCCGCAAAGCCAGCCGAGTGAAGGCACCCC
>JBEBJA010000143.1:0-59314 GCA_040080145.1 Hyphomicrobiaceae bacterium | reverse complement strand
ACCCCCCACACCCCCGTCCCCGACGTAACGGAAGCAACCTCAATCTGAAAAAGGGAGGGGGTTTGGGGGAACCCGTTCCCCCAATTGGGTGTGGGCGAAAGCCCATGCGCGCTGCGCTCGATCAGCCACGCGGGCAACGCTCTCCGTACTCACCGCCGGATCCGCACCCCGACGCGAACTTCGTCTGCATCATAGCTCGCATTGGCTGCATTGCTCGTGAAAGCGGTATGCGCGTACTTTGAAAACAACACCGTCTCACGGTTCAAAAAGTACTCCAACCCAAGCGTCGAGCGCAGCTCATCTTCGCTCAACGTGCTGCCGGGGTAAGTTGCCAGCGTATAGCCAAGCCCCGCCGTGCCAATCAGATTGCGCTGGAACGCGTGCCGGACTTCGACGCCCGCGAACTGCGACCGCACGCCACCCACGGCCGCCGCCGTCGTCTCTCCGAAATCCGAACGGGCCGCGAACGCAAACGAGGTCAGCGCATTCGGACGGTAGGTCAAGTTGGCATCGACGATGACACCCGAAACATCGGGTAAGCTGGTATCGGAGGGATGCTGCACACCCCAGCCAGCACCGATCTCGCCGCGCAAAAACTCCCCGGTGTTGCCGAAAGATAAGCCCACCCGATAGCGCTCGCCTGTCGACGAGCGGTCAATCCCGCCCCCATCCAAGCCCTTATAGTCGCGCAGATTGATCCCAACTTCGGTGAACGCTGCCAGCGTCGGTTTGAATTCCCATGTCGCGCGCACAGCCTCCTCATACGTCGTGTAATCGCGTGAATCGTTGGCCACGGTTGTGCCCGCCGACGTGCTGTCGCCATACGCCCGGTCCGTCACTGAACCGCGCAGTTGCAGCGACAGCCGGTTGAACCGGTGATTGAGCGCTGCCGTCGTTACATCCGTAATCACATCTGCGCGCGTGCCAACACTGCGCGCTTCCAGCACCGACCGGCTTTCCTGTGACACATCACGGCTGACCGAGGCCTGAATATTGGTCCGCTTGGTCAGATCGAGCCGCCCGCGCGCTTCCAGCGTGTACGACTTCTCGTTCTCGGTCGAAAACTCATTGTAAAACGACGCCGTCCCACGCGCGCTAAACTCCAATGCATGACGCTGCCAGTTCGAAACCAGCCGCGCCGAGGGCCGCACATCAAACGTCGAATCAGCACGCGCATGCGGCGCACGAAACACATTCGAATTGGCAGCGCCGCCAAATTCAACCTCGGGAAACAGCACAAAGCTGCCAACCTTCACGCCGATCGGATCATAGGGCTCGAACCGGAACAGCCGCTGCGGCCGCCGGTCGAGAATCGGCTCCAGCTCTTCCACCTGAAACAACAGGGCATCAACCGTCGAAGCCGGTGCCTCAAACAACTGCGCCTCTTCACGGGGGCGGCTGTCGATCGTTGTCGGATCGCCACCATCGACCGGTGCAGCGGGCTCACCGGTATCTATAACACCATCACGCAACACCGGCGCTTCAGGGTCGCTCAGGTCGCCATCCTGACGCACGGTGCGCTGACCAGCACGCGGCTGGGGATCAAGATCATCGGCCTCCTGCGGACCAGTTGAAACATCGTCGGAAGGATTGGGGGCAGGGAGATCGGGCGCAGCCGAGCTATCGCCAAATCCATCGGGCTGCGTGCGCGAACGCGCCGGGCGATAGGGTTCGACAGACCGGGAGCGTGTGAAGCCGGGCGCAGCATCTTGAGCCAGCGCCGCCGGTACCGCGTGCCCCAATGCCGCCGCCGACGCCATCAGCGCAATCCAGATGACCCGCACGTTAGCGTTCGGCACAGTGGCGTTCTCCCAAGTGAAACGGGCCCACGAAGGACCCAACTCGCAAAAACGCACACGCACGAACGACACTAGGAAATTTGGGTTAACGATACGTTGAGAAAGCAGCCAGCTAGACGGTCAAATGCTCCGCCAGACGACATCCCCCGGACACATTGTCCACACCACACCAAAACCGTCATCCGCGCTGTGGTGGCATGAGCCCGGCTCTGTTATGAACCACCATCGGGGAATTCACAGAAAGCCTTTGCCGCCATGACCGTAGCCGCCCGCACGCCCAAACCGGCTCGCAATTCGAATACCCAGCTCTCGGCCTTGCGGACCCTGGCGCTAGAGGCAGATGGCTTGGCAAGCATCGAAAAAGCGTTGCAGAACGGCTTACAGCAACCCTTTGAAAACGCCGTCCAAACCCTCAAAGCTGCCAAAGGCCGCGTGATCGTGTCCGGCATCGGCAAAAGCGGCCACATCGGCCAGAAGATCGCCGCCACCTTCGCCTCGACCGGCACGCCCGCCTTTTTTGTCCACCCCAGCGAAGCCTCCCACGGCGACCTCGGCATGATCACGCCCGACGACGTGATCCTCGCCCTGTCCTGGTCAGGCGAAACCGTCGAACTCAAAAACATCATCATCTACTCGCGCCGCTTCCGGGTCCCGCTGATTGCCATCACGTCGGGCGGCAATTCCGCGCTTGGCCAGCAGGCCGATGTCGTGCTCGAACTACCGCGTGCCAAGGAAGCCTGCCCCCACGGCCTTGCCCCCACGACCTCCACCACCATGCAACTGGCCATCGGCGACTGCCTCGCCATCGCGCTGCTGGAAAGCAAAGGCTTCACCGCCCACGACTTCAAAATGTTTCACCCCGGTGGATCGCTCGGCGCAAGCCTCAAGTACGTGTCCGACCTCATGCACAAGGGCGACCGTCTTCCGCTCGCCAATGAGAGCGACAAAATGAGCGAAGCCATCGTCACCATGACCACGAAGTCTTTCGGCTGCCTCGGCGTTATCGACAGCAAGGGCAAACTCGCTGGCATCATTACCGACGGCGACTTGCGCCGGCACATGGGCGACGCCCTGTTGAACTCGACCGCGGCCCAGATCATGACCAAGAAGCCCAAGACCGCCGCGCCCAACATGCTGGCAGCAACCGCACTCGAAATGATCAGCTCCTCGCGCATTTCTGCAATCTTCGTCGTCGACAAGGGTAAGCCGGTCGGCATTCTCCACATCCACGACCTCGTTCGCGCCGGAGCGGCATGATGCCGGAGACCACCCCGCCGGCTGGCGCCATCGACGACAGCGCCGCCAAACCCCGATTCAAGACCGAGCCGCGCGCGTACCTGCGCCGCCAACTGCGCCTCAAACTCAACGACCTTCTCGGTCGCGTCGGCCTGCGCGTGTTCGACCGCATCGACATGACCTCGGCCCGCACCGCGACTAAGTTCAACCACATCATCGACGTCGGCGTCGCCTTCGGCACCCCAGACCTCTACGAACTCGGTCCAAACGCCCAAATCGAATTGTTCGAGCCCCAGCCGCAATTCCACGACCTGCTCGAACGCGGCATCATGCGCCAGCGCAAATGCCGCCTGCATAAAATCGCCATTGGCGCGGCAAATGGCGAGGCGACGTTCCACCTCTCAGGCCCGGCCAGCGCCTCTCTGCTCGGCACATTGGACAAGCCGGGCCGCACCTTCCCGACCATGCTCGTCCCTGTCCGCCGGCTCGACGACGTCCTGAAACCAGCGGATCTCATCCGCCCCGCCATCCTGAAAATAGACACTGAAGGCTATGAACTCGCCGTCCTGGAAGGTGCCGAGGGCTTGCTGCCGTCAATCGACGCCGTGATCCTCGAAATGCATTTGGGCAAGGCCTACGCCTACCGTCCCCAGCAGATCCTGGACATCATGGCCCGCCACGGCTTCGCGCTGATCGACATCCTCGACCGCGAAGTCCGCAACGCCCGCACCACCTGCTGCGATATGGTCTTCGAACGGCCAGCGAAAGCTGACAATCTCTGAGATGGAGCCCCCGGCTATGGCAACCGGTGCAGACCTGCAAAAGCTGGCCCTGTCGCTCGACGGCACCTCGCAAGCCCCGCATTTTGACCGCACCGCCTTCAAGGTTGCCCGCATTTTCGTGACGCTCGCCGCAGATGGCCTGACGGCAAACTTCAAATTCGCACCCGGCGAACAGCACCTGAAATGCCTTGTCGCCCCGGACATTTTCACGCCCCTCAACAACGCCTGGGGCAAGCAGGGATGGACCGCAGCCAATCTTGCGCCAATGACCCAAGCCGATCTCGAGCTCGCCCTGCAAGCCGCGTGGCACCACGCACTGCCAAAACCACGCAAGAAGGCTTAGCGAAACCTCAAATCCAGCCCATCAACTCGCGCCGCGTGATGGCCTCGATCACGCGCAGTCCCTGCTCGCTGTCGTTCAACGCAGGCAGATAGGCATATTTCTCGCCGCCGTTGTGCATGAAGTACTCGCGATTTTCGACATCGAGTTCTTCCAGCGTCTCCAGGCAATCCGCCGAGAACCCAGGTGCCACCACGGCAAGCCGTTTGACACCCTCCTTGGCCATCGCTGTGATAGTCTCATCGGTATAGGGCTGCAGCCACGGATCGTTCCCAAACCGCGACTGGAACGAGGTCCGCCAGCGTTCCTTGGCAATCCCGAGCCGCTCCCGCAACAGCCGCGACGTCTTCTGGCATTGGCAATGGTAGGGATCCCCCTTGTCGAGGTACTTCTGCGGCATGCCGTGGAATGTCGCGAGAATGATCTCCGGCTCGAAATCGAGCTTGGCAAGACTTGCCTGCATCGACACCGCGAGCGCGTCGATATATGTCGGATCGTCATGGTACGACGGTGCAACCCGCACGAACGGCTGCCAGCGCATCTTCATCAACGCCCTGAACGCTTCATCCGCAGCCGTCGCCGTCGTCGCTGCCGCATAGTGGGGATACAGCGGCACCAGCAAGATGCGCTCGCAGCCCTGCTCCTGCAGCGCGCTGATCCGGCTTTCCGTCGAGGGATTGGCATAGCGCATCGCCCAATCGACAATCACCTGAGGATGCGCCGCCAACCTCTTGCCCAATTGCTCGGCCTGGCTGCGCGTAATCGTCTTGAGTGGCCCCTCGTCCCGCTCGTGGTTCCAGATCGAGGCGTAATCCCGCCCCTTCGGACCAGGCCGCTTCGTCAGGATGATAAGATTGAGGATCGGCCACCAGATCAGCTTGGGCACTTCGATCACGCGCCGGTCTGACAGAAACTGTTTCAGATAGCGGCGCATCGACCAGTAATCGGTACCATCCGGCGTCCCCAGATTGAGCAGCAGCACGCCAATGCGCCCGCATTGGACCTTGGGGTGATCAACCGGCCATGCGGAGCGGTCGGGCTCAAACCCCTTGGGACTAGCAATCTCGTTCATCGTCTGCTCCGTGCAATTGTCGCCTCACCTACCGGGAGCAGACGTTCCCCGTCAAACACTCAACGATCATACGGTCATCGCTCGGCTGGCAGATCATGGGCTGGATCCGCAGATGCCCAATAGTGCCGCATCCGGTTGGCGAATGCGTCCGCCGGTTCAGCAAACAACCGCAACCCCAGCGTATGACACGCCGCCCGCAGCTCGGCTTGCCGTTCAACGGCACAGGCGTGCGCGAGTTTTTGCTGTCCCTCCGTTAGCGAACGCTTACCACTTTGTGATGCGACTCTAGCCTTGCCAGACTTGGCGTCCAGCGCCGCCAGCATCACTTCGATGTCGTGATCCTCACCCAGCATATTCGAAATGTCTTTGGCAGCAGCCACCCGAGCTTGCGCCATCTCCGGCCACGCCGCCGTCAGCAGCGACATCTGCCGCCAATGATGCTGAACGTACTTGCGCCACTCGTGCAGCGCCTCACCATCAGGCGTCTCATACGCGTCCTCAAACGCCCGTGCCGCCTGCCGGTATGTCCGCGCCATGCCTTCGATGGCAACGTCGAACGCCGCGTCCTTGAACGAAATCTCCGCCATGATCGCTCGCCCTGCAACCAGCCCCTCGATCGCCAGCGCAATCGCCTCATCGCGATCACCCGCCTCGCCAGCGGCGGCCTTCCCCGCCAGCCGCGATCGCGCGGCCGCAAATGCCGACTTGGTCCGCCCCGCCGACATCGCTTCAAACATCACAACGGTTTCCAGCAGCACTTGGCTGTCCCGCGCCCCCGCCAGCAACCGGCCAATATCGCGATACCGCGCATTCTCCGTCCTGTAGTCATGCGAACTGAGGCCGGGCCTCACCAGCCGCAACAGCGCCCGGATACGCTTCAGCGCCTTGCGCGTTTCATGAATGGGATCGCCATCACCATCACCGCCTTGAAGGTGGTGCAGCGCACGATCAATCTGCTCAACACCAACCCGCCGCACTCCGGCATCGAACGATTGATTTGGCTTTAAACGATAGGACATCGGAGACAATTGTTCCGCAATAAACGGGCAAAGACCACAAGGTAATCCACGCAGTCCCGGGACTATACAGCGGTTTCAGCCCACGTCAGCCATTCCTTGATCCGCTGCTCAGGATAAGAATGAGTGAGAAAGTCCGTAATAACCGCCAGCGACTGCGCGCCCGCAGCCAGCACACCCGGCGCGCGCTCAGGCGTCAGGCCCGCGATAGCGACCAGCGGAATAGAGCCAATACGTTGTTTCCATTGCCCAATCCTGGCAATCCCCTGCGGCTTCCACGTCATCGCCTTCAGCTTGGTCTCATAGATCGGACCCAGCGCGATATAGTCGGGACCCGCCGCCAGGGCGACCTCCAGCTCGCACTCATCATGCGTTGACAGCCCAAACTTCACCCCGGCCATTTTGATCGCCACCAGATCGGCCTCCGCCAAATCCTCTTGCCCCAAGTGGATATAGTCGGCGCCTGCCGCCAGCGCTTCCCGCCAATAGTCATTGACGACCAACTGCACGCCATGCGCCCGGCAAACCTCAAGACTTCGCGCGATCTGCGCCCGAACCTCGTCCGCGCCAGCATCCTTCAGCCGTAGCTGGATCGTCGCCACGCCAAGCGGCGCGATCCGCTCTAGCCAGCCAACATCGGGCACAATCGGATAAAACCGCGCCGGTTGCGGCAGGCGTACCGGTGTCATTTGCGCTCCAGATCAAGAACCGGCATCCCGGCCACCGGCGTAGAGGGCGACGCCATATCGCGCGGCTCCATGAGCCCGGACAGATAAGCCGTCCGCCCTGCCTCAATCGCCACCGCGAACGCCCGCGCCATCCGTGGCGGGTCGGCAGCTTTAGCCACTGCCGTGTTCAACAAACAGGCATCATATCCAAGCTCCATCGCCGCCGCCGCATGCGAGGGGGCACCCAGGCCCGCATCGACGACCAGCGGCACGCCCGGCACGAACGCCCGCAACAGCCGCAACCCATAGGCATTGTTCAACCCGCGCCCGCTGCCAATCGGTGACCCCCACGGCATCAAAACCTGACACCCGGCCCGCAGTAGCCGTTCCGCAACCGAAAGATCCTCGGTTGTATAGGGAAAGACCTTGAACCCCTCCTTGGTCAGCTCATCCGCCGCCTCCACGAGCCCGAACACCTCCGGCTGCAATGTGTCGTCGTTGGCGATCACTTCGAGCTTGATCCAATCGGTCCCGAATATCTCCCGCGCCATCAGCGCCGTCGTGATCGCTTCCTTGGCCGAATGGCACCCCGCCGTGTTCGGCAACACGCGGGTTCCCAGCTCCGAAATGAAGCTCATGAACCGTTCGCCGGTCCGCCCCCGCGCCTGCTCCCGCCGCAACGACACCGTCACGATGCCAGCCTTCGACGCCTGCGCACTTTCGGCCATCACCGCAGGCGAGGGATAAAGCGCGGTCCCCAGCATCAGCCGGGAGCCGACCGTCTCTCCATAAACCGTAAAGGGGTCAACATTGTCAGCCCGTGGTGTCGTCTGCGCCGGTACCGTCGTCATAACCGCCTTCATCTTCTCAACCTACCCGCCCTGACGGGCCGTCACGATTTCAATCCGGTCACCGGCCTTGAGCAACACGCCCGCCCGCCGTCCAACCGGCACGAAATTACCGTTGAGCGCCGTCGCGACCTTCGCCGAACCAAACCCTAGCTCAATCAACGCTGCATCAAGCGTTACCGCCTCGACAGCCTGCCGCTCGCCATTGATCGTCAACTCAAGCATCTGACCCGACATCCAAGCCCCGGTTTGCCAACAAATCGAGAGCGCACGTTTAAGCCCTGCTGCGCCCGCGCGCCACTGTCCAGATCGCAACAACGGCCATTCATAAATGGGTAACCAGAGTCGGCAGTTCCCGCTCAACCAGAGATTCCCACTTGAACAAAGTTCATGATGTCGCCATAAACACATGAACATAGTTCATGCAGCAATCAACCAACTGTCGGGACGCAGATGACCAGACCCACACGCTATCCAGCAGGGAGCAATAGCCCGCCCGCCTTCCCCAGCCTTTGCCTCGAAAGGCAACTGGAGTAGGCTGAACATTAACGATGATCCGCTAAATCAAAGCCTTGAAATCATTCGACTGCCGATACGGCGCACGGCTGAACTGCTCATCAGCATCAGCCCTTTCCCGTCCGGCTTGCCCGTGGAGCCGACCCCGATGTTCAAAGAGTTGCTTTCGACCCGCCGCTTCGCACCCATATTCTGGTGCCAGTTTTTTGCAGCCCTCAACGACAATTTCGTCAAAACGGCGTTGTCGCTGCTGATCCTGTACCGGATCGGCCAGGAAAGCGGCCAAGTCCTCGTCACCCTTGCCGGCGTCGCACTGATCGCCCCGTTCTTCATTTTTTCGGCCCTTGGCGGTGAACTCGCCGACCGTTTCGACAAGGCCTTGATCGCCCAACGGCTCAAACTCGCCGAAATTCCCGTCGCAGCCATCGCCGCTGCCGGCTTCTATTTCGGCTCGGTCCCCTTGCTCTTTGTCGCACTCGCGGGGCTCGGCATCCTTGCGGCGCTGTTTGGCCCCATAAAATACGGCATTCTCCCGGTCCACCTGGCAACCCACGAACTGTCAGCTGGTAACGCATTGGTCGAAGGCGCCACCTTCCTGGCCATCCTCCTCGGCACCATCGCCGGCGGCCTCATCCTGACAACCGACCTTCAACCCAAAGTCGACGTCGACTTCGTACCCGCCATCGCCACCGCCATCATTGCCCTCGCCCTGCTGTCGTGGCTTGCCGCAACCCAGATCAAGCCCACCGGCCAAGCCGACCCGAACCTGAAGATCAACCCCAATCCGTTGACCTCGACCTTCACTCTTCTTGCCGACCTCAAACACGACCATCGCATCTGGCAGGGTGCCGTCATCTCAGGCTGGTTCTGGCTCGTCGGGGCCGTCATGCTCGCCATGCTGCCCGCACTCATCATGGGCAAGATCGGCGGTTCCCCGGCCGTCTACACCGCAGCCCTCCTCGTCTTCACTGTCTCCATCGCCATCGGGTCGGCACTCGCAGCCCTCGCCAGCCGCAAGCGCCCGAACCTTGCCGTCGTGCCGATCGGTGCAATCCTGATGGGCCTCTCGGCGCTCGCCCTTGCCTGGACCAGCGCCAGCCTCGTCAAAGCCGAGCCGCCGATTGCTTTGAACGCCTTCATTCAGTCCGGGTCCGGCATCAACGCCCTCGCGTGCCTCTCGCTCCTGGCCATCGGCGGCGGCTTGTTCATTGTACCATCGTTCGCAGCCGTCCAATCGTGGGCGGCCCCCGACCACCGCGCCCGCGTGGTCGCTGGCTGCAACGTGCTCTCTGCCGCCTTCATGACCATCGCCAGCCTCGTCCTGGCCGCCCTCCAATACGGCGGCATCTCGCTCCCCGTGATGCTCTCGATCATCGGTATCGCAAACCTGATCGTCGCCTGGGCCGTCTGGCGCGTCTGGGCCCGCACCATCCTCAAAGACTTCGGCATGCTTCTATTCCGCACGCTGTTGCGCCTCGAAGTCAAAGGTGAGGAAAACCTGCCCGCCCCCGGCACCAAAGCCGTCATCGCCCCCAACCACATATCGCTCCTCGACGCACCGATCCTCCACGCCACCATGCCCGGCCACACCACCTACGCCGTAGACAACGCGATGTCGCAGCGGTCCTGGATCGCCCCATTCCTGCGCTACGTGAACTGGCACGGCATCGACCCAACCCGCCCCATGGGCATGCGTGACCTGATCAACGGCGTCAAAAGCGGCGAACAACTCGTCATTTTCCCCGAAGGCCGCCTCACCACCACCGGCAGCCTGATGAAGGTCTACGACGGCACCGCCCTCATCGCCGACAAAGCCGACGCCTGGATTATCCCCGTTCGCATCGAGGGCCCAGAGCACGCAAAAAGCTGGAGCTATCTCCGCCCCAGCCAGATCGCCAAAACCTGGTTTCCCAAAACCACGCTGACGATCCTGCCCGCCGTCAAACTCCAGATCGACCCGGCCCTGCGCGGCAAGGCCCGCCGGATGGCAGCGGGTGCCGCCATGCAAGACATCATGACCAACGCCGCCGTGATGACCTCGCCCTACGAGACCACGCTCTTCCAGGCTCTCGGCACCGCCCGCACCCGTTATGAAACCGCAACGCCCATCGTCGAAGACCCGCTCGGCACCAAGCTCAGCTACAAAAAGCTTATCATCGGCGCTCAGGTTCTCGGTGCAAAGATCGCCCCAATGTCCGCCCCCGGCGAAGCCGTCGGCGTCCTCCTGCCCAACTCGGCCGGTGTCGCCGTCACGTTCTTTGCCCTGCAGTCAATCGGCCGCGTCGCCGCCATGCTGAACTTCAGCGCCGGCCCCGCCAACGTCATCTCGGCGTGCCGCACGGCCAAAGTCAAAACCGTGCTCACCTCGCGCGCATTCATCGAAAAAGGCCGGTTGGGCGACCTCATCACCGCCCTCGAACCCATCGTCAAAATCGTCTACCTCGACGACGTACGCACCACGATTACCTTTAAAGACAAGATCACCGGCCTCCTGCGCGGATCCAAACCCCAGGTCGCAACCAAGACCGATGACCCCGCCGCCATCCTGTTCACCTCCGGCTCAGAAGGCACCCCCAAAGGCGTCGTGCTCTCGCACAAAAACATGCTGTCGAATTGCCAGCAGGTCTTGAAGCGCATGGACGTCAACGGCGAAGACAAAGTCTTCAACGCGCTTCCCGTCTTCCACTCCTTCGGCCTGACCGGCGGTTGCGTCATGCCCATAATCGGCGGCATTCCCGTCCACCTCTACCCGACGCCGCTCCACTACCGCATCATCCCCGAGCTCGCCTACTCGACCAACTGCACGATCCTGTTTGGCACCGACACCTTCCTCAACGGGTACGCCCGCTCGGCCCACCCCTACGACCTGTCGAAAGTCCGCATGGTCGTATCCGGCGCCGAAGCCGTCAAAGACCGAACGCGCCAAATCTACATGGAAAAATTCGGCGTCCGCATCCTCGAAGGCTACGGCGTCACCGAGGCCGCCCCCGTCGTCTCCGTCAACACGCCGATGGCCAACCGCTCCGGCACCGTCGGCCGCCTCTCGCCGCTGATGGAAGCCAAACTCGAACCCGTCACCGGCGTCAACGACGGCGGACGGCTCTTCCTGCGCGGCCCCAACGTCATGCTCGGCTACTACCGGGCCGAGAATCCCGGCATCCTCGAAGCGCCTCCCGGCGGCTGGCACGACACCGGCGACATCGTCGCCATCGACCCGCAAGGCTACATCTCGATCAAAGGCCGCCTGAAACGCTTCGCCAAGGTTGGCGGCGAAATGATCTCGCTGGCCGCCGTCGAAGCACTCGCCGCCGAACTCTGGCCCAACCTCATTACCGTCGTCGTCGCCCAGCCCGACGCCCGCAAAGGCGAAAAGCTGATATTGCTGACGACCGACGCCAAGTGCCAGCGGCCAGCCTTCATCCAGTTCGCCAAATCGCGCGGCGCGACCGAACTGATGTTCCCCGCCGACATCGTCATCGCCGATAAAATTCCGCTCCTCGGCTCCGGCAAACCCGACTTCATTGCCGCCACCAAACTCGTCGCCGAACGCCTGACCCTCAAATCGGCCAGCCCCGACGTACCGGGAGGCGCCACAACTGCGAAGGCAGCAGAAACGGAACCCTCCGTCGGCACCGCGGCATAACGGCTGCTGCGCCACCGTTCATACCCCGCAGGCCACACCCGTGTCCTGCGGCCTCCTCTGCAGTCTACCCGAGTTCTACCTCACGCACGCCACTGCCTCCTGCCTCCTGCCTCCTGCCTCCTGCCTCCTGCCTCCTGCCTCCTGCCTCCTGCCTACTGCCTCCTGCCTACTCTCATCAGCAACGGACTGTCCGGCCTGCCGCCCTCAAGATAATCACACACCGCCCGCGCCAGCATCGGCGCAAGCAGGAAACCGTGCCGGTAAGCCCCGTTAACGCGGATCGTGCGCCCATCCGCCTCGACCATCGCACGGGGCACATTGTCGGGCAGAGCCGGCCGCACACCCGCATCCAATTCCAAAATCTCGGCCTCGGCAAAGCCCGGATGAAGCGTACAGGCGGCACTTAACAACTCGATCGCCGACCGCACCGTCATCGGTCCGGCCTCATCGGTTTCGATCACAGTCGTGCCGATGAGGTAAAGCTGCTCCGGCCACGGCACGACATAGAACGGCACGCGCGGATGCAACAGTCGCACCGGCCGCCGCAGATGGACATCGCGCGCCCGCACCACAAGCCGCTCACCGCGTACCCCCCGCAAATCTGGCAGCCGGTCCGCCGCCGCCCGCCCCCGGCAATCAATCATGAGCCCACCAGCCGACACCGCACCTAAGCCATCAACGCCAAATGAAACGGCAACCCCAGCCTCTCGCACAGCCCCAAGCAGAAACGTCAATGCATCCGGCGCGGACATGTGCGCTTCATGCTCAAAATACAGCGCCGCATCGAACCGCTGAGCCAGATCAGGCTCAAACTCAGCGATCTTGGCTGCATCAAGCAGGATATGCCCTTCCGTCAGTTTGGCGTACCGCAGCAGGTCGCGCGGATCTCGCGGCATTGGGACGACGAGACTTCCCTTGTTCAACAGGCCTGGATAAACCGACCGCCAGACCGGCAAGGCTTCCCGCCCCAGATCCCGGACCAACAACGGCGCCGACTCCGCCTCGCAATCGGGCGAAATCATAGCCCCTGCATAGCGGCTTGCACTCGCAGCAAACGGAGTTGCTTCGCTTGATGCCTCGATCAGATGCACGCGATGCCCCGCGCGGGCGAGCGTCAAAGCCTGCCACAGCCCAATGATCCCAGCACCAACGACAGTCACGGATTGCGGATTCTTGGTCACAAGAATTCATCCCTAAAGAGTGCGATATAGTCTTTGCAGTCGCTACGCTGCGAACCTCCTTCCAGCAACTCCGCCGGTCAAATTCCTAGTCAACATCCTCAATGGAAATCCCTCGATTTTGGAATGATCCGCTCGCCCCGGGGATGCATCGGCCCAGACCGGGGGGACAAATGCTGTGGTTTTGCCTGCGTGCCACGTGCAGAACCCGGCTCCGGCCGCAGCACCTCGTCGGCCCGGGCAATCGGTATCTTCATGAGACTCGCTCCATCGGCCAGCAGCGAGAGCCAATCGCTCCGGTCTTCCAGCACCTCGCTGACAATGTGGATGATATTTTCATGCCGCTGTACTCGGCCATGGATCAGAATTAGCCGAGCACCCATCACCACCCGGCGATAGCGCTCCAAAGTCTTGGGCCAGACGACAGCATTGGCGACCCCCGTCTCATCTTCGAGCGTCATGAACACCACCCCCTTGGCTGACCCTGGCCGTTGCCGCACAAGCACCACGCCCGCCACACTGATGCGCGCCCCATTCTTAACGTCCTGAAGCGCCGACGCCCGCAAAACCCGTCGTCGGGGATGGGCATCGAGTTGCGCGCGCAAGAAGCTCATTGGATGGGCTTTGAGCGACAATCGCAGTGTCTGATAATCGGCGACCACATGCTCTGATAGAGGCATACCCTCCAACTCCACCGGCGGCTCGCAACCCGCCTCCTGAGTTGTCCCCCAGGCAAACAGCGGCAGCGCATCCAAGGACGTTAAAGCCTGCGCCTCCCAAAGCGCCTGCCGCCGGTCAAGCCCAAGCGAGCGGAACGTATCGGCCGCCGCCAGCTTGTCGAGCGTGCCTCGCTTGACACCAGTCCCACCCATGAAATCCGGCAAAGCCTTAAATGGCGGCAATGGCTCAACATCGTGCCCCGCACGGGCCTCGACGATCCTGGCAGCCTCCACCTCGCTCATGCCATCAATCTGACGCAACCCCAGCCGGATCGGAAACCCACAGCCGGGCCGGACAGACCGCGCATCAAGCGGCGGCTCCAATGTACTATCCCAATATGATCGAGATACATCCACAGCCCGCACCTCAACGCCATGCTCGCAGGCATCGCGCACGATCTGGGCTGGCGCATAAAACCCCATCGGCTGAGAATTCAGCAGCGCGCAGGCAAACACTTCCGGATAATGGCACTTAAGCCAGGACGAGACATAAACCAGCAGCGCAAAGCTCGCCGCATGGCTCTCGGGAAAACCATACTCGCCAAACCCTTTGATCTGGCTGAAACACCGCGCTGCAAAACCTTGATCATACCCCCGCGCCACCATCCGCGAGACCATCTTCTCCTCAAGCAATCCTATGGTACCGCGCCGGCGGAAGGTAGCCATCGCCTTGCGCAACTCGTTGACTTCGGCATCGGAAAACTTGGCCGCATCCATCGCGATCCGCATCGCCTGTTCTTGAAATAGCGGCACGCCCTTTGTCTTGCTCAGGATCTGGCGCAACTCATTCGCTGGCCCATGCTCAGGGGAAGGCGCTGGATAGTATTCAGGCTCAACACCATCGCGGCGGCGCAGATAGGGATGCACCATATCGCCCTGGATCGGCCCGGGTCGCACAATCGCGACCTCGATCACAAGGTCGTAAAAAGTGCGCGGCTTCAATCGAGGCAGCATGTTCATCTGCGCCCGGCTCTCGACTTGGAACACACCTATACTATCAGCCTTGCAAAGCATGTCGTACACAGCAGCATCCTCGCGCGGGATATTGGCGAGCGTGAAATGCTGATCGTAATGCCGGGCAATGAAATCGAACGCCCGATGGATACAGGTCAGCATTCCTAGCGCCAGAATATCGACCTTCAATAACCCGACCGCCGCCAGATCATTCTTATCCCACTCGATGAACGTGCGGTCCGCCATCGCTCCATTGCCGACAGGAACCACCTCAATCAGCGGCCCCCGCGTCAGCACAAAGCCGCCAACGTGCTGGGACAAATGCCTGGGAAATCCTATCAGATCATCGGCAAGCTCCAGCACCGTCGCGAGCAGCGGATCGGCAGGATCAAGCCCCGCTTCACGCACATACTTTTCTGGTAGCGCACCACCCGAACGGGTCCCCCACACCATCCCGGCAAGTGCAGTAAGCGTGTCCTCCGACAGCCCCATCACCTTGCCGATGTCGCGCACCGCCGACCGCGCCCGATAGGAAATGACTGTCGCGGCCAGCCCCGCACGATCCCGGCCGTAACGCTGATAGATATATTGGATGACCTCCTCACGCCGCTCATGCTCGAAATCGACGTCGATGTCGGGCGGTTCGCGCCGTTCTGGAGTCATGAACCGCTCAAATAGCAAATCGACCTCGGTCGGGTTCACCGACGTAATTCCAAGGCAATAGCAGACGACTGAATTGGCGGCAGAACCCCGGCCTTGACAGAGGATCCCGCGCCCCCGGGCAAATTTAACGATGTCGTAAACCGTCAGAAAATAAGGCGCATAGTTCATCTGCGCGATCAGTCCGAGTTCTTTCCGCACCGTCTCGGCAACCCGTCGAGGAAGACCATCGGGAAAACACTCGGCAGCCCCCGCCCAGGTCAGATTTGCAAGATGCACATCAGGCTCCAGTCCCGCAGGCACCGGCTCGTCTGGATACTCATAGACCAGTTCGTCAAGGGAAAAGGTACAGTCGCGCGCAATCTCAAGGGTTCGCGCAAGAGCTGCAGGGTACCCCTTGAACAGCCGCACCATATCGGCGGGTGACTTGATGTGCCGCTCCGCATTAGGTGACAGGACAAATCCCGCATCCGAAATAGTCTTGCCAGCACGCACACAGGCAAGAACATCGGCCAACCGCCTACGCTGTGGCGCATGCATTAAGACCGCATTGGTCGCAACAAGAGGCACACGGACACGGTCCGCCAGCGCCGCTAATGCTGCAAGGCGCGCACAATCATCCCCACGGTAATCAGACGAAGCGGCCAGATAAACTGGAGCGCCCCCCAGTGCGTGCTTGATACGATCCAGATCGTGCCGAAACCCACGATACTGAGGAGACAGGGCCTGCCGCCACTCCCACCCAGACGGCGGAACCACTATAAAGTGCTGGCCCACCGCCTGATGTGCCACATCGCCAAGCGTCAAACTGCATTGCCCCTTGATGGCCCGTCCTTGCCCCAACGACAGTAACCGGCACAACTGCCCATAGGCTCTGCGGTCACGCGGCAAGCACACAAGGCTCGGTGAATCCTCAAGATCAAGTCGCGCACCAATGATCAACCGCAGGCCAACCTCCTTTGCGGCCACATGCGCACGAACAACCCCGGCAAGCGAATTGCGATCGGTGATAGCCAAAGCAGACAAACCCAGCGCCTTGGCCTGCGCGACAAGTTCCTCGGGATGCGAAGCCCCTTCGAGAAACGAAAAATTACTGATGGCATGAAGCTCGGCATACCCGGGAGCATATGTCATGCAAACACCCCGTGAACGAACCACAGCGGAAAGCTTTCACCCTCCCCATCATCGTAACGCCCCTCACGATAAACCCAGAACCGCGCGCCGGTCTTATCTTCCAGCGAATAGTAGTCACGCGCACGCAATCCCGCATGCGGCCATAACTGCTTCCACCATTCAGCTTCGATCCGTTCAGGGCCTTGCGAGCGCACCACACTGTATCGCACCCGTCGCCAAATAAACTGCAGCGGCGCGCCTTCGGGAACTTCGGCAACAACTGTAATCGGCTCGGGAGAGGCCAGCATCAAAGCGGGCCGTGGCGCGCACGCAGGCTTTGCAAAATCAGTCATTGCCACTGTCAGCGGCAACGAACCAGCCAGAGCAGATTGATGAGTTTCACTGCATTCCGGCCAATGGCTTTGAAGCGCCACGAGACGTGTCACCCGCTCGCTACCCACACGATTGACCAGCCGGTCCACTAACTGAGCACTGAGATCTGAAGCATCGAACTGGACGTCTTGCGTCAGTGAGTTCTGCTGAAATGTGAGATGTTCGGTCGAAACGGCATCCAATATCAACAGGTCAACGCCAAACCCAAGATCGAGATTTCCCAGCTTATCGCGTAATAGACAGCTCACATGTCCCGGCTCTCGTGCAGCCCGGCTGAGTGAAACGCCAATCTCTCCGACACTCCCATCGCATCGAAACAACGACAACCGGACAGACCGGACACCCAAACCCGCCCCATCAAGCTGGCCGCATAGCCGGTCAACCAGCACCTTGAGTTCATTTTCTAGCGGCTCAGCCGAAATCAACGGTTCAGCAAAGGCTTGCCGCACGCTAAGCTCAGGAGGCTCGGCAAGCGGACGTCGCGGTTCAGCCTTAAGGCCCAGCGCCTGATCGAGCCTCAACAAAACCCGCTGACTTTGATCCGCGGAACGAAACCGGCGCTCCAGCGGCACACGAGGAACACGAGCCAATGCGCCAATCGTTTTGAATCCAAGCCGGTGGAGCAAATGAACTCTTGCACCGTCAAGTCGCAACGCACCCACCGGCAACGGCGCTAGAGCTGCCAAGCTGTCCCCTGGCTCCGCAATGCGGGAACAGCCACCATGCCGCGTGCCACCAGACCAAGCCAATGCATGTGCGGCGCCAAAAGTATCAGCCAAACCTGCATGCACCGTCAAACCCAGCCGGGATAGCCTCCCCTGAAGATCAGCCACCAGCGCAGCCTCACCGCCAAACAAATGAGCAACGCCCGCAATATCCACCCACAAGCCATAGTGCCGGACACGATGACCAGAGGGGCTTTCACCGGCAAGACCATAAGCATTTCGCAAAATGCCATAGCGTCCAAGCCAGCGGGCAAGACGGCGCAAACCCTCTCTGTCAGCGCTTGGCTGCGCCTCCGCCACCACCAGATTGGGAACGCGCGTTCGCGCATCCGCAAGCGCATCTCCCGCACACAAACCTGAAGCGTGAGCATAACTATTTACCGAAGCAAGCCGGACCCCACGATGCCCCGATTCAACAAGAGCAAACGGCGTATCAGCCCGTCTCCCGTGCAAAGGGTGCGCCCCATGTCCGCAACGATTGATCCCGTCGAATCTCTCTATCGGCCATTGGGGCAGATAAACCGAAACGATGCGCTTCATCACACCACTCCAACGCAAAAGGAACCGATTGAGACAGGGCAGGATTAGCGCGACAACGCTCAAGGGCGACGTTCACCCTGAAAGCCCCCGATAGGCCGGATACAAGACGATGAGGCGCACTCGGCAAAAGCCCCACCCGCCAGCGGGTCGCTGTCGCCGCGCTTGCCATGCGCCCGCCATGCGTCATCAGCAGGCACGGCGTGTTATGGGCTTGAGAAGCAAGACTGAGCCGTCGCGCACCGATCAGATCAACGTGGGTAAGAACCCCCATGACGAGGCAAGCAGACTTTGACTTTAAAGCCTCCTCCATCGCCCAAAGCGCATCGGAAGCACGTGCTGTTTCAACGAAAATAATCCGGGAAGGGTCAAGCCCCAATTGAGCAAGTCCAGATCCATGAAGATGACCAAGCTCATTGGCGAGCGCTGTTGGCCAGCACCACACGATAGCTCGTTGATCACGACAACGCCGCACGGCCAGCCGCACGGCAAAGCCAATGGTCACGGCCCAGTTTGCAGCAGCACTTGTTCCGTCCAATAGCAAAGGCTTGATTTCGTGAACGCCAGCGCAGTCCAACCCAGCAGCACCACGCACGCCACCCAAGGCTTGATCCACGGCCAGATCACCAAGCGTCCAGCCTTCTAGGGCGCCCCCGCAAGCGGCTGTATCGAAGATTGCAGGATGCTGTTCGATGGCACGCACCTTGGCGCGCAACTCATGAATGACCGAAACAGGCACCGGAGCCAGACGAGGGCCCATCTGACTCCGGTGTGCAAACTCTACCCCTGGCGACGCAACCAACGCATTTGACGCAACAGACGCGAAACCAACAGACGCTTCAGACGCAACACGGGGACAAGGGCAAGCTTGCAGTAACGATGGTCTTGGAACAGTTGAGAGATACTTAGGGGTACGGACCAGCTGTTCCACGACATCCTCACCATGAGTTCACATTACGTTCTTATTATGACCGCCCCAAACAGTCAAGAACAAACAAGAACATTATGTGAATTAAAAGGTCGCGCGGCTACCCCGTCAGCCAACTGGGAAGCCCCTCCAGCCGACTGGCAAATCCCTTCAGCACACCGGCAAAGCCTCGATCAAGCGATGCAACGTCGCCAGCGTCGACCGGTCCAAACGACCATCAATCCGGCCGGGCCTGAAATGCAATTGAAACGCGCGCAGCGCAAACGACGTTGCAGCATCCATCGTGCCAGACACCTCGACACCATAGCCATACCGCCTCAAAGCCGTCTGCGCTTCATCGACCGCTGGACCGAAATAGCCCCGCTCAAACCCCGGATCATCGGTATCGACGGGCGCCGGCTCAACCCAGTGCCCAACGCCTTGCGCGTGAAGCACCCCCCAATCGAACTTCTCGCCGGGATCAATCTTACGCGCGGGCGCGACATCTGAATGCGCCAGCACATCACGCGGACGTATGCCATGCCGCTCAACAATATCCCGGCTCAACGCCGCAACTGCCGCCATCTGGCTTGCAGGAAAATCGGGATAACCGTCCTCGTGCCCGGGATTTTGAATTTCGATGCCAATCGACGCCGAATTGACGTCGCACTCCCCAGCCCACAGCGAAACACCAGCGTGCCACGCCCGCAACCCTTCTGGAACGAGCTGCGTGATCGCACCATCTTCACCGATCACATAATGACACGACACCCGGCTTTGCGCGCAAGCAAGCCATTGCACCGCCTTTTCGGCACTCGACATTCCCGTGTAATGCAAAATGAGATACCGCGGCAGCACCCCATCGCGGCGCGGTTCGATATTGACCGCGGGCACCACCGCACACGCCAGCTTGGTGTCGGCCACAAACGGCAATGAAACCGGCACATCACCACCGGCAGAATTCATGAAACGGACCCTTCGACGGCCGCACTCCGCTTCAAACCCCGCTCCCTTAAAATGGCATCATAGGCGGCATTGAACACGGCAAGCTTGCGCCCGGCTGCGGCATGGAAAGCCTCAGGAATGCCACGCGCCGTAAGACTGTCGGGATGATGATCGCGAACAAGGGCCCGATGCCGCAACTTCAATTCATCCGTGGCAATGGAGCGATCCACGCCCAGCACATCATATGCGCTATCGCCACTCTCGCCCGCAGCCGCGCCGCCCTGAACGAACGCGCTGCGGATCGCCCGGAACTCGACCGGATTGATCCCGAAAATACCAGCGACCGTCCGCAAGTATCTTTCTTCGCCAGGATGAAGAATGCCATCGCACGCTGCGATATGAAACAAGCCATCGAACACATCGCGCAGTATCCGCGGCTCATTCCTCACCGCATGAGCGATCTGGCGCGCATAGCTTTCAAAGCCAGCCGTGTCCTGAGCGGCAAGGTCAAACACATGCCGCACATTCACGGCCTCGTCGGCATGCACCTCGTACATGCAATGGAACGTCTCCGCCTCGATCGGGACAACGCATCCATCAGCCTTCGCCATCTTTGCCGCAAGTGCCACAAACGCGATTGTGAATGCAACGCGCTGATGAGCAGGCGTCGCGTCGGGCGTGACCAGTGCCGCAAGCTGGGCCACAAGCGCCTCGAAAGCGCCCCTCACGGCACCGCCCTCGCCCAACCCTAACGCATTCTTGATGTGAACAATCGGCATTCCTGGTCCAGCCTTCTTGCGCTTTCCAACACCCTCATCCAGCAGATTAAGCCCCAGATAACTCCGGAATCGGGACACTAGGCTTAGCCAATGTCCCGCGCTTAGAGAAGAGGCCCACCCTCAAAATAAATTCAGGTATGGACGATGACGTTCGCCCAAAAGTGCATTAGACTGCATAGGCTGGCTGCAAAGCTGGCCTAGAAACAAAATGGCAAACGGGGCAGAGGAACCTTCCATGCGATCAATGATGCGCTGCATTATCGGCTCTATGATGTTGACGGCTGCAGCTTCTACGGCGCACGCCGCCGATCCGACCGGAACTTGGCAGCGCCCATCGACCGGCACCGTCGTGAAATTCTACAACTGCGGCTCGAACCTCTGCGCCAAGATCGTCGGCGTGAAGGATAAGAGCAAACAGGGCACCGTGGGCACCGTCATCATGTCGGGCGCGGCGAAAACCAGCGATAACACATGGAAGGGCGACCTGTTGAACACCGAAGATGGCCAAACTTACAACGGCGTCGTCACCCTCTCGGGCGGCGGCTTGTCGCTCAAAGGCTGCGTCCTCGGCGGCATCGTTTGCAAGGGCGAAACCTGGAGCCGGGTAAATTAGACTTTGCCGCGCAGAGCCGTCCGTCATAATTGAAGCCCGGCATCTAGTGTTCCGGTTCTGACATTTGCTTCCCCTTGCGGCTAGGTGCAGAGCAAATGTCAGAACCTTGAGGAACACTAGCAAGCATATGATTCTAGTGTAGCTTTTGCATCTGACATTTGGTTTCGGTACTTGCCGCGAGTGGGGACCAAATGTCAGATGCGCTACACTAGTGCCGGGCTTTTTCATTGGCACCAGCACCCGGCAGAGCTCGATCCCGCGATGGCAAAACCCGAACCGGCCAAATGGCAATTCTGGATCGACCGGGGCGGCACCTTCACCGACCTTGTCGCGCGTGCCCCCGGCGGCACATTACACACCCGCAAAGTCCTGTCGGTCCACCCAGACTATCCCGATGCCGCCATCGAGGGCATCCGCCTCACGCTCGATGTCCCGCGCGGGCAACCCTTGCCCCACGACCGCATTCAGGCCGTCAAGATGGGAACGACCGTGGCAACCAACGCCCTGCTCGAACGCAAAGGCGACGCGACAGTCCTGGTCATCACGCAAGGCTTTGCCGATCAACTCGAAATCGGCACACAAGCGCGCGCCGACATTTTCGCGCGCCATGTCGTCAAGCCCGAAATGCTCTACACCCGCGTCATCGAAGCGGACGAGCGCATGCGCGCCGATGGCCGGATCGAGTGCCCGCTCGATGAGCCCGCCCTTGAGCGCAACCTTCGCCAAGCCTACGAGAGCGGCCTCCGCTCTGCCGCCATCGTCTTCCTGCACGCCTACGCCTACCCGGCCCATGAACAAGCAGCGGCTGACCTCGCGCGCCGCATCGGCTTCACCCAGGTCTCCGTCAGCCATGACGTCTCCGGCCTGATCCGCGTTGTCCCGCGGGGCGACACCACGGTGGCCGACGCCTATCTGTCCCCAATCCTCGCTCGCTACGTTGATCAGGTTACCGGCGCCCTTTTGCCAAAAAGGGAGGCGGTTTGGGGGAACTTTTTCCCCCAAATGGGTTTGGGCGATAGCCCAAACGCGCAGCGCACGCGCCTCCAGTTCATGGCGTCCTCCGGCGGCTTGAAAGCCGCAGCCGCATTCCGGGGCCGCGACGCTATCCTGTCGGGACCAGCGGGCGGCATCGTCGCTATGATCGAAACCGCCAAGATCGCCGGCTTCGACCGCGTTATCGGCTTCGACATGGGCGGCACCTCGACCGACGTCTCGCATTACGCAGGCAGTCCCGAACAGGCCTTCGAGACAACCGTCGCAGGCGTCCGGCTCGCGGTGCCGATGCTCAAGATCCACACCGTCGCAGCCGGTGGCGGCTCGATCCTCGCCTACGACGGCACGCGCTTCCGCGTCGGACCGCAAAGTGCTGGCGCACACCCTGGACCCAAAGCTTACCGGCGCGGCGGACCACTGACTGTCACCGACGCCAACGTCATGCTGGGAAAGCTCTCCGCGCAGAACTTCCCCAAAATCTTTGGGCCCTGCGCCAACGAACCCATCGACGTTGAAGCGGTCAAGGTGGCGTTCACCGCACTCGCAGTCGAAATCGGCGACGGCCGCAGTGCCGAGCAAGTCGCCGATGGCTTTCTCCAGATCGCGGTCCAGAACATGGCCAGCGCCATCCGCACCATCTCGGTCGCACGCGGCTACGACGCCACCCGCTACGTCCTCGCCTGCTTCGGCTCGGCCGGCGGCCAAACCGCATGCGCCATTGCTGCCACGCTTGGCATGGAAACCGTCCTCATCCATCCGTTGTCCGGTTTGCTCTCCGCTTACGGCATGGGCCTCGCCAATGTGAAAGCTCAGCGCGTCCAATCGGTCGAAAAACCTCTCGACACCACCCATCTGGCCTGCGTTCTTGACCAAGCCGCCGCCATGACCCAGACCGTGGGGCACGAACTCACCAGCCAAGGCGTCCTGCCCGCCGCAATCGCAACCACTACCTTGCTGCACCTGCGCTACACCGGCAGCGACACCTCCCTCAGCATCACGCCAGCCGCTCCGGCCCAGATGCGCGCCGCCTTCGAATCGCTCCATCGCCAACGGTTCGGCTTCATCTCCCCCGAAAAGTCCATCGTGATCGCGGCCGTCATGGTCGAAGCCGCAGGCGGCGGCGAACCCGTCACCGAACCTGCGTGGCCGTTGCTGCCAGCTGACAGCAGTCGTCCCGATGGCGAAACCCGCTTCTTCTCGAATGGTCACTGGCACGACGCCGGTGTCTACCATCGCGCAAATCTCAAGCCAGGCCATCGCCTCGCTGGTCCCGCACTCGTGATCGAAACCCACCAGACCGTCGTCGTCGAACCGGGCTGGCAGATGACCGTCTCCGCCCACGATCACCTCGTCATCAAGCGCATCGCCGCTGTTGCGACGCAAGCCGCCGCGCGAGGCGATCCTGCCGCCCCACCAGACCCAGCCCTTCTGGAAGTCTTCAACAACCTCTTCATGTCCATCGCCGAGCAGATGGGCGAAGCGCTCGCCAACACCGCCCAATCCGTCAACATCAAGGAGCGGCTCGACTTTTCCTGCGCCATCTTCGACGCCCAGGGCCAGTTGATCGCCAACGCACCTCATCTTCCGGTGCATCTCGCCAGCATGGACCGCTCGGTCGAAACCGTCGTGCGCGAACGCGCCGCAACACTCCGCTCCGGCGACGCCGTCATGCTGAACGCGCCCTACAACGGCGGCACCCACCTTCCCGACATCACCGTCATCACTCCGGTATTCGACCCCGGCGACGATACCCAGATCCTGTTCTACGTCGCCAGCCGCGGCCATCACGAAGATATCGGCGGCCTGACGCCCGGCTCGATGACGCCCAAAGCCACCCACATCGACGAAGAAGGCGTCTACATCGACAATGTTGCACTCGTCGCCCAAGGCCGCTTCCTCGAAGACGAAACCCGTGCCCTCCTGCTTGGTGCCAAATACCCGGCACGTTCGCCGGACAAAAACATCGCCGACCTGAAAGCCCAGGTCGCCGCCAACGCCCGAGGCCAAGCCGAGCTGCTGGCTATGATCGAAACCCACGGCCTGCCGACCGTCCGCGCCTACATGGGCCATGTCCTTGATGCCGCCGAGGCCGCCGTCCGCCGTCTGATCGCCCGCCTCGACAACGGACACATCCGCGTCGCGACCGATCAGGGCACCACCATTGAAGTCGCCATCACCGTCGACAAAGCCAACCGGTCCGCCCGCGTCGACTTCACCGGAACCTCGCCCCAGCAAGCCAACAACTTCAACGCGCCCGAACCCGTCACCCGTGCCGCCGTCCTCTACACCTTCCGCGTGCTGGTCGACGAAGCAATCCCCATGAACGCCGGCTGCCTGCGTCCCATCGAGATCGTCGTACCGCCCGGTTCGATGTTGAGCCCGCGCTATCCCGCAGCGGTTGTCGCGGGCAACACCGAAACCAGCCAGATCGTCACCAATTCGCTGTTCGGCGCGCTTTCCGCATTGGGCTCTGCCCAAGGCACCATGAACAACCTCACCTTCGGCAACGACGAGGTCCAGTACTACGAAACCATCTGTTCGGGTGCCCCAGCAGGCCCCGGCTTCAACGGCGCGGCAGGCGTCCACGTCCACATGACCAATACCCGCATGACCGACCCGGAAATCCTCGAACTGCGCTATCCTGTCCTCCTGGAACGCTTCGCCATCCGCCGGGGTACCGGGGGGAAGGGCCGGTGGTCGAGCGGCGACGGCACCATCCGCAAAATCCGCTTTCTCGCCCCCATGACGGGTGCCATCCTGTCGGGTAGCCGGTCCGTAGCCCCGTTCGGCGTGGCTGGCGGCGACCCAGGCCTTACCGGTCGCAATACGATACTACGCGCCGTCGGGCCCCCCGAGGATTTAGGCGCGTCCGCCCAATTCGCCGTCACCGCAGGCGACTCCATCGTCATAGAAACGCCGACGGGCGGCGGCTTCGGCCCGCCTGAGCCCAAAGCCAGTCCACCCGAAAAGCAACCATAACGCCACGCTTCACCCCTCAACACCGCTCTACATCAGCAATTCCGCGCCCTACATCGTCGCGACGTAATCGCGACACAGTTGCCAATGACAACAGTTCAGGCAATATCTGCATAAAAATGCACCAAGTTGGGGGGAGCCAGACGAACCGTCGCGCGCCATCGGCAACAAGCCGGTGACAGCAACGCACTCGCTGGGCAAGAATTGAATGTTCAAGAGTCATCGCCAGCTGATGCGGCATTCCATTGATTGGATCAGCGCACTCGCCATTGGAATGTACGTTGCCGCCTGGGCCGCCTTGAGTTCTCCTTGGCTGCTGGGCAGCTTGACCATTCCCTATGATGCGAAAGCCCATTTCCAGGCGCAGCTCCAATTCCTGTCGAATTCCCTCCACACGGGCCAATCGCCGTTCTGGACGCCCAATGTGTTTGCAGGCGCACCCCAGATCGCCGACCCCCAATCGCTCATATTTTCACCAGCCTTGCTGATCGCGATCTTTAACAAGGCCCCGAGCTTCACGACCGTCGACACCTACGTCCTCGCACTCTTGGGACTGGGCGGTTTGGCGATTGTGATGTTCGTGCGCGATCGCGGCTGGCATCCAACTGCTGGCATGGTTGCAGGCCTGATGTTTGCATTTGGTGGATCGGCCGCTTGGCGCATCCAGCATATCGGCCAGATCAAAAGCTATGCGCTGTTTGGCATTGCACTTTGGCTGCTGGCGCGCGCCCTCGACCGCCGTTCACCCAAATGGGGATTGGCAGCAGGCTTAGCCGCCGGCCTTATGGTCGTCGAACCCGATCAGATCGCTCTGCTGGGTGCATACGTCCTTGCTGCCTACGTCGTCGCCTGGCTTTGGCACCTGCAAAAGCCCGTCACCGAACTGCGCAGGATCGCACCCACTCTCTTTGTCGCTGGCAGTGTCACACTGCTCGTGGCATCCCTGCCCGTGTTGATGACCTACCTTTTCCTTCATTCCTCAAACCGCCCTCAGATTGCCGTCGCTGAAGCCCTCCATGGCTCACTCCATCCAGCCTCGCTCCTGACCGCCGTCATCGGCGACCTCTACGGTGCCCTCGATCAGGCCGTGCCTTTCTGGGGCCCATACAGCTACAGCTGGCATCCAACCGATACGACCTTGTCGGAAAACATGAGTCAGGTCTATTCCGGCGCACTACCCATTCTTTTGCTGCTGACGCTGGGCATTATTCGCGGCTATTCCTGGCACCCCGACGTCCGCTTTTTCACCGTCGCCTTTCTCTTCATGCTGCTTTACGCGCTTGGCGGCTTTACCCCGCTATTTCATGTCCTGTACGATTACCTGCCGGGGGTAAATCTCTTCCGCCGCCCTGCGGACGCCACCTTCCTGCTCGGCGGACTATTTTCAATTGTCGCCGCTCATTTGGTCCACCTCGTCATCACGGGCGAAATTGAGCCCATATCGAAACGCCAACGCACCTTCGAAATCGGCCTATTCACCGTCATCTTCGGCGCAGGCCTCTCAATTGCGCTCTGGCAGGGCCATTTCGTCCATGCCGTGAAACCGGCCCTGATCGCCATCGCCTGTGTCGCCACCGCAGTCCTGATCTGCGCCGGCCTTGCCAAATACGGCGCAAAACATGCTTTCGCTGGTTTGACCGCCGTAACCGCCTTCATGACCGCCGACCTGTGGATCAACAATGGCCCTAATGGGTCGACCGCGTTGCCCGTCGCCTACTACGAGATGATGAAGCCCGATAGCGACAACGAAACCATCAAATTTCTGAAAGCCAAATTAAAGCAAAGTCCTGTTTCAAACCGACGCGACCGCATTGAAATCGTCGGCCTTGGATTCGAATGGCCAAATATATCGCTCGTTCACGGTTTCGAACAAATCCTGGGCTATAATCCACTTCGACTGGAAGACGTCACCAAAGCCGTCGGTGCCGGCGACAACTCCGCCGATTGGCATCAACGCCAATTCACACCGCTATTTCCATCATACCGCTCGCTGCTGGCCGATATGCTCGGTGTCCGCTATATCGTTTCAGGCGTTCCCATCGAGCGCATCGACAAAAAACTGCGACCCGGCGATCTGCGCTTGATTGCCCGCACCAAGGAAGCCTTCATTTACGAAAATCAGCGCGCTCTGCCACGCGTGACCTTTGCCACCAACTGGCAGCCCGCCGACTTCGACAAGCTGACCGCGTCCGGTAATTGGCCCCAGTTCGATCCTGCCCAGACCGTCCTCCTCGAAGAAGGCCCGCCGATGCTTCAAGCCGAGGTGATGGTCGCAAGCGCCAAACCATCCAGCTCCGCCGTCATCGAACGCTTCGAAAACACCCTCGTCGATGTCACGGTCGAAGCTGACCGCGCGGGCTTCCTGGTCATGAACGGCGCGTGGCACCCATGGTGGCGCGCAACCGTCGACGGCCAACCCGCCGAAATCCTTAAAGCCAACATCATGTTCAATGCCGTCCAGGTCCCGGCAGGCCGCCACAAGATTACCTTTGAATTCGAACCTGTGACCGGCGCACTCGCTGAACTTGGCCGCCTGTGGTCAGAACCCAGCGAAGACGAAGAAGTTGTAACACCTTCGCAAACCACACCCTTGGCCGTGATCCGCTAACAGGCATTGCCTATACAAGCAGCAGTTCCCAATTCTACATCCGGCGAAGATCGAGGGGAGGAGCAGCGCGTCAAGCGCGCGGGTCGTCCGAGTGGGGTAGAGAGCACTTGTGGCGCTGCTCCGTGCTAAGATTTTTGGCCTACCCGCAGCGTTTAACACGCGTTGACCTGGGAGTTTCACCCAGGCGGGTGCGGCGAGCCTCAGGATCGGCCATTGCGTATGGCACCCCCGACTTGCATCCCGTTGCCACCGGTTCAATTGGGGACAGTTTCATTTTTAGCTCCCCTTTGAATGCTGGATGGCCAAAACCGCCGCCGCCTCTCACACTGACCCACGGCGCAGGCTGTAACAGCAAAGCACCTTCTACACGGCCGCAGGCCGTAGGGAGCAACGCGACCCGCGGCGAGCCGCGCCCCGCCGGAGCGCCTCAGCGCGTGAGGCCAAATGAGTGAGGCCAATTAAAGCGCCGCCTGCACCAGGGCCCGCTTCGACGGATCGGTCGACTTCACCCGCAACTCGGTCATTTTCCACCACAAGCCGCGCCGCTCGAGCACGCACGCAATGGTCCGCTCCGGTGCCGTCTTGTCGATCATGTCCATCTCGAACCGGTCCATGGTCGCAAACTCGGCCCGGGTCACCCGCGACCAGACCTTCCGCATCCGCACCCAGACCGGCGGACGCGCCGACGAATCCTCACCGGCAATCTTCGTCTGATACGTCCGGCGCATATTGAGCAAGCCAGCCATTCCCGTCGGCGTCACGGTTGTATCGACGAACTTGTCGAGCGCCCCCTGGCCCACGTAGGTCTTGATCCGCTGCCAAACCGACGGAACCACCGGGGCATCGCTCATCTCACCCGAGGCACTGAACGCAAATTTCCCAAGCGATTCCTTCAACGTCGCCCGCACGCTGGTCCACTCGATCTTCCCTTCGAGATACTCCGAATCACCAGCCTTGATGGCCTCGCGTATGGTCCACGCCGTCACGAATGGCGTCGCGACATAGCCCCCGGCCATCACGCCCATCACCGCACATACGAAAAGCAGCCGTCGCACGAGCTTCATAAATCGTCGCCTCATCAGGAATCATCCCAACACTCATTAGAGCGTGTAAATGGGGCGCTGATCCGGCAATCCCAGTTCCTGCGACGAAAGACCGTTTCAACACTTTCTCCCTCTCCCCCTGCTCTGCACGTGCATGGGAGAGAGGTTAGGGTCACGGTGAGGGGCGGTGCCAAGTCCACGTTGGGTAAGAACCGCTGTTCCAGCCTCTGCCCTCAGTGGTGGGGCAAACCCTTCTCGGCCAACTTCATGAACAGCCTCATCAGCGGCGACGGCGGTTTGGAGGTCTGTATGATCGCCACATCCGGCCGGAATGACTTGATGGATTCCAAAACCCGCGCCAGCGGTTGATCTACCGCCGCGATTTTGATGGGGATGCCCGTGACGCCAAGCCAGCCGCCGGTCTTCGATCCCCAGATGGCATGGATTGTCACCTGTGCCTTGTAGAAGGCGTGGTAATGCAACTCCACGTTCTTGACGTCCTCCCAGGCGATGAATTTGGTCCCAAGTAGCGTGAACCCTTCCACGCCTCGTTCATTGATGATCAAGGCAGGAGACTTGCTGATTGCCCGCGTCAGCCAAAGCAGGCCAATCAACCCGGCGATAATCCCGGCGATCACGAAGTTTCCGCTATCCCCGTCGATGAAATTGCCATGCATGCCTTGTCGGCCCTGGCTTGCGGAGGCAAGCGAGAACGCGAGAAGTTTATAAGACAACGCCAGCGCCGCAACCCCAACCAAGCCGATCTTCCAATGGTACCGGACCGTCAGCGGTAGCCCGCGAACTGGGACTGGACCGATTGCCGCCTGACGGGCAGGCCGCTGCGCGTATGCCGTTGATGCGGCAAGAATGCTGCGCCGGCCAAAACTGCGATATGACTGCGTTGACACGGGGATGCCTTTTACGCTGGCGAACACGGACCTTCCCGACTATGTCTCAACCCGATAAATCAAAGGTAAATTAGGGAGCAGACACCCAAGCCGAATGGGCTCATGGCGCGTCATCCTCCAAAAGCCCGTACTCTTAACTGCGAAGCGGCAGCGCGGATAAAGTCCCCCGTTCCCCCCAGCATCGTGTCACTGAAAGCCGCCGTCATGCTCGTCGACCACCACTGCCACTTGGACTTTCCCGACTTCGAGGCGACGCTCGACGATGTTGTCGCGCGTGCTCATGTGGCCGGCGTTGGCACCATGGTGACGATCTCGACCCACATTCGCCGCTTCGAACGCCTGGAACGCATCGTTGACCGCCACCCCAACGTGTGGGCCTCGATCGGTACGCATCCCCATAACGCGGATGAGGAAGCGGGCATTGCGACCGCCGAAATCGTTGCCCTGTCGAAACACTCCAAAGTCGTCGCTATCGGCGAAGCGGGACTTGACTATTATTACCAAAAGTCGACCGCGCAGAACCAAGCCGCTGGCTTTCGCGCGCATATTGCCGCCGCACGCGAAACCGGCCTGCCGCTTGAAATTCACACCCGCGACGCCGACGCCGATTGTCAGGCGATCCTGATCGAGGAACACGCGAAAGGCGCATTCCCCGCGATCCTGCACTGCTACACCGGCGGCCGCGATCTCGCGCTGCGGGCCGTCGACCTCGGCCTTTACGTCTCGTTCTCAGGCGTCGTCAGTTTCAAGAAGTCCCAAGCCTTGCGTGATCTCGCCTGCGAAGTCCCGCTCGACCGCATCCTCGTTGAAACCGATGCACCGTTCCTAGCCCCCGAGCCGTTCCGTGGCCGTCCCAACGAACCTGCCTACGTTGCCCATACGGCTGCAGCGCTGGCCAAGGCCCGTGGCATTTCTAACGAAGACTTTGCCACGGCCACAACCGAAAACTTCTTCCGTCTGTTCACCAAGGCCAAGCGCCCGGTGATGGCTGCATGAGCGGTCGTCTCACCATATTGGGCTGCGGCGCATCGGGCGGTGTTCCGCGAGTCGCTGCCATGTGGGGCCAATGCGACCCCGAACAGCCGCGCAACCGGCGCCGCCGTTGCTCCGTCCTCGTTGAGCGTATTGAACCGGCCGGGACCACGACCGTGCTCGTCGACACCGGACCGGATTTGCGCGAACAGCTTCTTGGCGTCCGCCTGACCGCGCTCGACGGCGTGCTCTATACCCACGACCACGCCGACCACACCCACGGCATCGACGACCTGCGCATGGTTGCCTACACCATGAAGCGCCGCATTCCCGTCTATCTCGACGCGGCAACCAGAACCGTGCTCGAAACGCGCTTTGACTACTGCTTCAAGTCTCCGGATGGCTCGAGCTATCCGCCGATACTTACCGCTCACACGATATTGCCCGGCGTGCCCGTCACGATGCACGGTCCGGGCGGTTCCGTTGCGGCACTCCCCATTCTGCAGCAACACGGCGACATTCAAAGCCTTGGCTTCCGCTTCGGCAACGTCGCCTATTCACCCGACATTTCGGACTTCATTGATGGGTCCGAGCGCCACCTCGAAGGGCTCGACGTCTGGATCGTGGATGCTTTGCGATACACCCCCCACCCAAGCCACTTCCACGTCAAACGCGCGCTCGAATGGATCGCCAAGCTCAAGCCTAAGCGCGCGATCCTGACCCATATGACGAGCGACCTCGATTACGACCGCCTCTGTCGCGAACTTCCACCCGGCGTAGAGCCCGCCTATGACGGGCAGGTGGTAGAATTCTAAGCACGCTGTTCATTTTGGTGGACTGCGATTTGGCAATTCCTTATGCCGGATAGGGTTGGAACCACGATTTGATTTTTTTGCCAGCAAGAAGGGTACGTGCATGTTGAAAACACTCTTAAGCCTGTTTGCCATGGTTGTTTTGTTTGCCGTTGCAGGCAGCACAGAAAGCTACGCCGCCGTCTGCACCGAGGGTCAGGAGATGGTGCGCAAGGGCAACGTGCCCGCTTGTACCTGCCGTCCACCGATGCAATTTGCTCCCGGCAACCTGTGCGTTTCCGCCAACCCCAAGCCGAAGACCTCGTCCGACACCTCAATCGGTGCCAAATCGCCAACCTGCAAACCAGGCCAGAATACCGCCAGCGGTTGCCGCTGCGAGGCCCCGTTGCAGGTCATTGCCGCTGGCAAATGTGGCGTACCGCCTAAGGTCTGTGTCGAAGGGCAAAGCCTGTCGACCGGCTGCAAGTGCAATTCACCGCTGATGAAGAGCACCCGTGGCGGGTGTATCCGTTGCCTCCCCGGTGATGGCGACACGGTCGTTGGCGGCAAGTGCAAGCAAAAAATCAAAAAGCGCTAACCGCTCTGCAATGGAGGCGATCTGGGCCGCTAACCTGGATCGCCTCGTTGTGATTTTATTGTTTTTTAACGCTGTTTTTCATTAGCAGATGCTCTTTAACTCGGGGCAAGTCCCGTGTGCATCATACTTGAGGCTCAACCTATTGTGGTCAGGAGCGGAAGTATGGTGTCGCGGGTAGCGTTTGCGTTGGTTTCGTTTGTTGCCTTGACGTCCAGCGGTTTCGGCCAAGATCGCACACACCTAGATGGCGCGCCCCAGAATCAGGCCAGCACCGATCTTGAACTTCGCCGCGCATTGGCCGCACAAGCGAATGAGATCGGCGGTCTGCGCCACGCGCTCGACAAATGGCGCGACGTGCTTGCCGCCCAGGACGCAGCAGCCGCCTGCGGCTGCAAGGTCGAACCCAAAACGCGCGAAAAGCTCAATAACTCCTGGCTGCAGGCCGTCGCCCATGGCTTCGACGCAAGCAAGATGGCAAGCCGCATTCAGACGGCCATGACGGACGAGCTAACCGCTGCCGACCTCAAAGCCGTTGTCGGCTTTGACAAAACCAATCTCGGCCAACGCATCATCGCCGCCACGCTCGGCACGAAACCGGGGAAGGCGGAAGCCCCGTCTCAAGACCGGCTCGCCGCCGAAATGGCCAAGCTCGCGGATGCTGGAAAGGTTCTCGCCGCCGACCCGCGCAGGGCCGCTGTCATTGCCGAATTGGTCGAGGTGACCGACGCCGTCAAGGGGCAGATCGACGCCTTGATGGGCGTGGCGCTCGGCTCCCTTAAAGGCAGCGCTGCGGCCATGCCGTCGAACCGTCCGCAGCCTGCAGAAGACGAAATTTCCGAACTAATCGCCAGCCAGCGCGTCATGATGCAGGCGGCCTTTTCGTCGATGATGCCACAGGCGTTCCAAGCAATGTATGCAGACATCGCGACCGATGATCTGCAGACCTACGTGACCTGGCGCAAGTCGCCGCCTGCCCGCAACTTTCAACGTGTCCAGGACGCAAGCTTCGTCGCCGCGCTCCAAGCCACATCCGAAACCATCGGCCGCCACTTTGCCCGCAACATGGAAGGCGAAGAGCTGTAACGGCACCGCGCCCCGCCAGACCTGATAAACCAGCCCGCGCGGGTCAGAACTTGTGCCCGCAGGTATAATTCGTGCCGACCACCTTGGCTGCGATGGCGGGGGGCTGTAACCATTGACGATCACAGCGGCCAAGAGGTCTGCAATGCCTGAACATGACAGTGCCCCAGCGTTTGGGTTGACCGCGGACCAGTTGGCGATCCGCGATATGGCCCGGGCGTTCGCGGCGGACCGGCTTGCGCCACGAGCGGTCGAATGGGACGCGCAGAAGCATTTCCCGGTCGAGGAGCTGCGGGAGGCGGCTCAATTGGGCATGGGCGGGATTTACATTCGCGAGGATGTTGGAGGGTCAGGGCTGTCGCGGTTTGATGCAGCACTCATTTTCGAGGCGCTGGCGCAGGGGTGCCCGACGGTATCGGCGTATATTTCGATCCATAACATGGTGGCATGGGTCATTGATGCGTATGGATCGACGGAGCAGCGGGAGCGATGGGTTCCGTCGCTGTGCAGAATGGACAAGCTGGCGAGCTATTGCTTGACGGAACCGAATGCGGGATCGGATGCGGCGGCGCTCAAGACGCAGGCAAAACGAGATGGCGATTGCTACGTCCTCAACGGTCAGAAGCAGTTCATTTCAGGGGCTGGGAACGCGGATGATTTCTACATTGTCATGGCGCGCACGGGCGGGGCGGGGCCGCGCGGGATATCAGCGTTCGTCGTCGAGGGTGGGACGCTGGGGCTTTCATTCGGGGCCAACGAGCGCAAGATGGGGTGGAACGCGCAGCCAACGCGCGCGGTGAATTTCGATAATTGCCGGATCCCGGTTGGCAATCGCATCGGCGAAGAAGGAGCCGGGTTCAAAATCGCGATGGCAGCGCTCGATGGCGGGCGGCTCAATATTACGGCGTGTTCGATTGGCGGGGCACAGGCAGCGCTCGACAAGTCGGTCGCGTACATGCGGGAGCGGACCGCGTTTGGGAAGCGGCTGGATGAATTCCAGGCGTTGCAGTTCCGCGTGGCCGACATGGCGATTGAACTCGAAGCCGCGCGGACGTTGTTGTGGCGGGCCGCGGCGGCATTGGATCGCAAGGATCACGACGCGACGCAGCTGTGCGCCATGGCCAAGCGGTTTGGCACCGACATCGGGTTTGCGGTTGCCAACGAGGCGCTGCAGTTGCATGGCGGATACGGGTATTTGACCGAGTACGGGATCGAAAAGATCGTGCGCGATCTGCGCGTACATCAGATCCTGGAGGGGACGAACGAGGTCATGCGGCTGATCGTGGCCCGCGGCCTGTTGGGGAAATAGACTGACGAGTTGGGTATGAGGATTGCGCTGGTTCCGCAGCTTCGTGGAGTTCGAACGCTTGCTTGCAGACTGGCGTCACCGCCCCCGCACGCTGGCTGCGGTCTTGAATTTGCCATCCTATATTGAGTTGTTGCCTGTGTTGACGTTCTTGAAGCACAACGACCTTAGAATACAACGACGCTGCTAGGCGATTATTCCCGCTCAGGAAGTCCGGCACTCCGGGCTTTTTTTCGTATTATCGGGTTTGGCCGGGAATAACTCCAATTGCGGAGCGTTATCCGCTGACCGGGTTTGCGTTTGGGTCAGCGGGAACAGACCGAAGCGAGAGGGACGGGACTATGCGTGGTGTGGGGGCGAAGTTGGGCCGGGCAGCGGTGATCGTCGCGGCCTTTGTGTGCGCTCTTGCCCTGTCGTTTGCATTACTCACCGATCCAGCAAATGCGAAGAAAAAGCGCAAGCCAAAGCCGGACGCTTTTGATCAGTTGAAGACCCAGACCAGTTCCGATAGCGGCGAACAGGCGAAGCAGGCGGCTGAGAAGAGCTCCAGCAAATCCGATGATGGTGACGACAAGTCCGGCAAGGGCTCCGAGACGAGTGGTCAGGATAGTGCTGGCACGTCCGGTGACGGCAAGGAAGACAGCAAGGGAGACGTCAAGGGAGACGTCAAGGTTAGCGATAAGGATGACGGCAAGGAGGGGACGAAGGCCACCAAGCGCGAGGGCACCGGTAAGTCCGCTGACCGCGATTCTGGAGATAACGGTGGACCTCCCAAGACTGTTGAGGAATGGCTTAAGGGATTGACGGGACCAAAGCCACCGCAAGCAGCGCCGGTGCAGGCCGACAAGCCTGACCAGACGGATGCACCGGCACACAAGGGTCAAGCGGCGCAAACGCCGGGAGCGCCCAAGCCCTCCACGCGCGTTGTGCGCGACAAGCCATTGGAACTCGACGTAATCCGCCCGGAAGTTCTCGTGAAGAACCTTTCGCAACAGACGCGCGAACTGGCGGTCAAGAAGGGGTTTACGGACAACGGGGAGACGACACTCACGCAGCTGGCGACGAAGTACACGAAGCTCGGAGCTCCTATTGGGATGAGTGCCAGCGAAGCTTTCGAATTTTTGCAGAAATTCGCTCCCGAGCAGAGGGGCGGGCCTAACGAGGCCTACCGGATCTATAAGACGGCAACGGCTGGAACCATAAAACCGGACGCCGCAGAGATGACGCCGCCGCCGACACCAATGGCGACGACCTGCGGCAGTGACCGGTGCTTTGCACAGACCCTCATTGGTTGGCGGCCGCAGCTGCAATCGTGCACCAAGAATTTGCGGATCGGCGTCATCGACACGGGCATCGACAAGACCCATCCAGCCTTTAAGTCGCGCCGGATCGAGGCACGGCAGGAGCCCAAACTTCGTTCACTGCTACGACGTCCGGTGGCACCGAAATGGCATGGGACCGGCGTACTCGCGTTGCTGGCAGGCGAACCCCACAGCGATACGCCGGGCCTGATACCGGACGCGCATTTCTATGTGGCCGATGTCTTTTACGCCGATGCAGACGGCCTGCCGGTTAGCGATACTGCAAGTATTCTTGAAGCATTGAACTGGCTCGCGAGCCGGAACGTCAACATCGTCAACATGAGCTTGACCGGACCGCACGACGCTATGCTGAAGACCGCAATCGAGGACCTCTCGCGCAAGGGAATACTGTTTGTGGCAGCGGTTGGAAACGATGGGCCGGGAGCACCGCCAGCGTATCCGTCGGCCTATGCACCCGTTGTGGCGGTCAGCGCTGTCAACAAGAACTATGGCAGCTACCGGTACGCCAACCAGGGGGATCACGTCGACTTGGCGGCACCAGGCGTCGACATTTGGACCGCCATGCCGGAAGCACAAGCGGCTTATCATTCAGGAACGTCTTTTGCCGTGCCCTATGCGACGGCCATGGTCGCCTCAGTCTTCAACGGACTGAATGCCAAGACCAAAGCAGAAGCACTCGGGAAGCTGTCCTATCTCGATCTGGGTGTGCCGGGGCGCGATCCCGTTTACGGGCGTGGGCTGGCCATTGCGCCTTATGGCTGCGAGATGGGACCGGGCATGCCGCTGAAGCCAGGACCGCAGCCACAGCCCAGTATGGTCAACGTCACGGCGGTGAAGAATTAGTCTCGCGGCTACCCCGCGCAAGTTTCAGCAAGGCTCGTGTAGCGCACCTGACGTATCGTCCCCGCGCGCGGCTAATCTCGAAGCCAAGTCAGGTTCATTTGCTACACTAGGGTCCGTCTGACTTTGATGGAATCAAAGTTGGACCCTAAGCCTCTGTTTGGTCGTGCTTCTTTTCGGAAAACCGGTTCCCACCCCCGCCTTCGCGGGGGCATGCTTTTCCGGAAGCACTCTAGAAGCATAGGCTAGCTGGTGTTCCTTATGGTTCTGACATTTGCTCCGAACTCAGCCGCGCCGTGAAACAAGGGCTGACTTGTGCCTCTCCGATGGCTGCCGGGGGTGGCAGCCCTCGATGCCCCGCATCGCATAGCGATGACGCGATCCTTGCGAAAATTGTGGAGCTGGAAGCCAATTGATTGGCCACGAAGATGGCCGTCGCTCGGGCCATGCTTGAAAATGCATATATATATGCAAAAGCCCCGGCCATTTATCGTGGCCGAGGCTATGGAGACAGCGAGGGGTGCTGCTGTGCCTTTTTACCGGGGATTAGCGCTGCCAATGACCGGCCAGGACCTGAGCTTCCTTTTCCTTGGTCAAGACATTGCCCCTCATTAGCTTATCTATGGCCGCTTCAATGGCTGGCGACACCGGTTTACCAGCTGTTTGAACACCATTTTGGGTTTGGCCCACATGGCCAAGGTCGCGTTGGATTTCGAGCGTCCAATCACCTGCCGCGTTGCGGCATGCGACGCCAGCCAAAAGCAGTCCAGCGGCATTTTCGATCGTGTAGCTCCGGCAATAACCGCCGTCTTTGCGTTCAAATGTCAGGACCGGAGTGAAGACCAAGCGAGCGGAAGCGCTATCCATCGCAAGTTTTGATCCGATCGGTGTCTTTTCCAATCCTTCATGGAAATTGTCTTTCGCCAAAATTCGGCCTTCGTTCAAGGCGACGGTATCTTGCCATTGAATGGCGGATGGTCGGGGCGAATGCCAGTTCGATCCGATCAGCGCGCCGATTGCCAGGGTTGCCGCGAAGGCACCCGTGGTCATCAGTGTTGGCCACGACGGGAAGATGGCCTCAATGAATGAGGTCACGACGGATGCCGTTTTGAGTTTTTCCGTGCTGGCGAAAGACGCGCGGCCGGACGGCTGCGCGGGTGCATTGGTGATGGTGGCCAGGAGTTTGCCAGGCACCGGCTCGACGAGGGCTGCGTTGAACATCGTGGCCAGTTCTACCGACGTGCGCTTGAACATCTCAACGCGAGCGCGCGCTTCCGGCCGGTCGGCGATGTAGTCCGCCACTTTGCGGCGGTCTGCTGTGGCCAGTTGGCCATCGGCGAACGCCATCAGCATTTCATCCGTGATTTCAGACATTTCGCTTCCCCCCGGGAGCTGTATTTTCAAGCGGACTCTGCTGCTGCATCGCATCATTCAAGCTGGCCCGCGCCCGCGCCAGCCTGCTCATCACCGTCCCGATCGGCACACCCAAAGAAACCGCTGCCTCCTTATACGAGAGCCCGTCTACGCAGATAAGGGCTATCAGAAGTTGCTGATCCTTGGGCAGATTTGATATCTTTTCGCTGACAACCGCCAGCGTCGAACGGCTTTCGACGATGTCGCGGCCGTCGGAACCGGTTAGATGGGCATTGTCATCAATGTCGACAACCTCGCCGCGGACTTTCCGGGCGCGCAGACGGTCGAACCAGACATTCTGGGTGATGCGATACATCCAGCTATCGAGCCTTGTTCCGGGCTGCCACTGCGACGCACTGGACAAAGCACGCATACACGCCTCCTGCACCAAATCATCGGCTTGATCGAGATCACCCGTTAGCGACAGTGCGAACCGGCGCATGCGTGGCAGCAACTCAATCATTTTTTGGCGGAAGTCGTCGCTCACAGAGACCTCCCCACCAGCCGAGCAGACAACGCTGCAGTTTTGCGCTTATTCCCTGAGTTCGTGAGATTGGTCACAGGTGTGGCAAATAGATTGGCCATAGTCGCTCGTATCATTATCCAATGGCTCTTTGCTTGAAGGAGGCTTTAAAAATCAGATGAGTCTGACCTATTGGCTTCGTTTAAATCCCGGCTGCGTACGCCGTCAGCTGGCTCACGAAACAACAGTGCGACGGCATTATCGGGATAGCCGTGAGCGCAGGGCGACAACCGGCCAAGCCGGTTGCAATTTGATTGGACATGAATTTCCCCGAATAATTCGTAGGCGGATACCCAGCGCGAAAGGCGGCGGCGCTGGAACGAGCGGACAAAGGGGTATGAAACGAACCGCATTCGAACGGTGAGCAGGCAAACAGGCTTTTTTGTGTCAGCACTTTAGTGCCGCATGTTTCGTTGGAATAAGGCTGCATGCCGTCCGTTTTCGGGTTGGGTATGTTTCGAATTCATGTAGCCGCCAGATCTTTGAAGCGATCGCAGGAGGAAATTGCGAATGAATCGCCGTATGTCTCCGGCGACGGATCAATGTTTGCGGCAAGACTTCGTTTCAGACTGCAACAGCATGTTCGTAGATGTCCTCTTCCTGTGCGTTGTGGATGCGGACGAGGGACTCGATTGATTCGATGACCCGTTGGGCGTCGCGCACGAGGTAGTGGTCGGCGTCTTCGGATTTGAGGCCGTCTGAGAGGCGGGACAGCATGCGCGACTGGTGCAGGATTTCGCGGTGGGCGCGGCTCATGGCAGCGAGGCCGTGGCCGTCGTGGAGAAACTTGACCATGCGCGGATAAACGCTCGCTTCGTCGTCGCGCTCATGGGCGGCGATCTTGTCACGGACCAGGGTGTTGGCTTCCGCGATCAGCGCGACGGCCGCAAGGGGGTCGGCGTCGTCGAGCGCGTCGGCAATCTGGCGGAGGCGGTCGAGAGTTTGGTCGAGGGACTGATGTTCATCATGGAGAGCGCGGGCGGCGGCTGGGAGCATCGTGGCACGTCCGGGACGCCAGCTAGGTGTGAGCGCCCGCAAGGCGTTGAGGATGACCGCGACGTCGATGACTTCCTGGGTGAGCGCACCCGCCACAGGGGTCAGCCAGCCGAAGGCGGCCGCGATCATGGCGATGCCCGATAGCACCATGCCCACGACAATGCTTTGCACGGCGATGCTGCGCGCGCGACGCGCAATGGAGACCGCATCGGAAACGCGGTCGAGGCGGTCAACAAGGATCACGACATCGGCGGCTTGCGAGGATGCGCTGGCACCGCGCGCGCCCATGGCGATCCCGGCATCAGCCGCGGCAAGGGCTGGCGCGTCGTTAATGCCGTCGCCGACCATCAGGGTGGGGTGAAGGCGCTGTTCGAATACGACGGCTTCCACCTTGCCGGCGGGTTCGCGGTCGGCCAACACGGCGTCGAGATCAAGGGCGGAACCGATGGCTTGGGCTGTCTCCTCGCGGTCGCCGGTGACCATGACGATGCGCTTGACGCCGGCCGAGCGCAACGACTGGATGGCGCGAGGCGTTTCACTGCGCAGTTCGTCGGCCATCAGGATTGCGCCGGTCAGGCGGCCATCGACGGACACGAAGACGCTCAGTGCCGAGCGCCAGGAGGCGCGGCGCAGAGCGCGGACGGCCCAAGGTTCGAGGCGGGAGGTTCCGCAGACAAGCTGGCGTGACCCAGCCAGGATGTGCTTGCCATCGACGCTGCCTTCCAAGCCAGAGCCCATGGATTCTTTGACGTTGGCTGGGGTCGACAGGGTCAGGTTGCGGGTGATGGCTGCGGAGACGATGGCGGCAGCGACAACGTGCTGCGATGCCTGTTCGAGGGACGCGACGAGGCGGAGAACCTCGGCTGGATCTTCGCCGGGGGCGACTTCGACGGCGACAAGGCGTGCACCGCCGACGGTGAGAGTGCCGGTCTTGTCGAACATGACGGTGTGCGTGCGGGCGAGGGCTTCGAGTGCGCCGCCGCCTTTGATGAGGATACCGAGACGGGCCGCGCGCGACACGCCAGCGACGAAGGCGACGGGGGCTGCAAGGATCAACGGGCATGGCGTCGAGGCGACGAGTACGGCGAGGCCGCGAATGGGATCTCCAGAGATGAGCCATGCGGCTGTGGCGAGGACGAGGGTGACGGGCAAGAGGATGAGGGCGTAGCGGTCGGCCAGGCGGATGAACGGTGCTTTGGCGGTTTGGGCGGCGGTGACGAGGCGGACGATGCCAGCGTAGGTGCTTTCGCCTGCGGTTGCGGTGGCTTGAATCTCGAAGGTTTCACCGGCGTTGACTGTGCCGGAGCGGACGGCATCACCTTTGGAGCGGGTGACGGGGATGGGCTCGCCGGTCAATGCTGCTTCGTCGATGGTAGCGCTCGGAGCAAGGATGAGGCCGTCGACCGGGATGACTTCGCCGGCGCGCACAAGCAGCGTGTCGCCGATCTGGACCTGATCGACGGGGATGTCTTCGATGGATGCACCAATGCGCCGATGGGCGGTGCTGGGGGCGCGGTCAACGAGGGACTTCAGGTCGCGTTCGGCGCGGGCAACGGCGAAGTCTTCGAGCAGGTTGCCACCGGCGTACATGACCGCGACGACCGCACCTGCGAGCGGTTCGCCGAGCAGGATTGCCGCAGACATGGACACGAAGGCGACGGCATCGACACCGAGGCGGCCCGCAAGGAGGTCGCGGATCATCGAGACAGCGAGGCCGATAATGACGGGGATGGTGCCGAGCGCCCAGATCCAGGAGGCGGTTTTAGGGTAGCTAACGGACCATGCGAATGTTCCGAGCAGCAAGCCGGTAAGTGCGATGGCGAGCAACGCGCGGCGGAAGAAGCGATCGGTCATGTCATCCGTCATATCGAACTCACGCGGGTGGAGGTTATCAGCGTTGGTAACGGCATTGGCGGCGGGCGACATTGATCTGACTGCGACATCATGGGGACGGGATTTCGATGCGGATCGCAAGGCCGCCGAGATTGGCACGGCTCAGCGCGATGGTGCCACCGTAGGATTCAACAATGCGGGCAACGATGGAGAGGCCAAGGCCCGTGCCGTCGCCGGTTTCATCAAGGCGGCGTCCGCGGGCTAGGACTTCTGTTTCGGAGCCTTCAGGAATGCCCGGACCATCATCCGCGATGGCCAGCGTCAGACGGCCCTGTGTGCTGGTTGCGATGATGGCGATGCGGGACTTCGCCCATTTGGCGGCGTTGTCTGCGATGCTGCCGATGAGTTCCAGGAGGTCGTTTTCATTGCCGGGGAAGGTTGCGGCATCGTCGATGTCGACTTCCCAAATGAGGTTGCGGTCGGCGCCGATGCGTTCGAGGGCATTGACGACGCGGTTGACGACGGGCAGGATTGGAACGGACCTTCGGCCGAGCGCTGTCGCACCGGCGCTGCGGGCGCGGGCCAATTCACGCTGGACGTGACGGCCCATGAGGTCGATCTGGGTGTCGAGTTCCTTGGCGGCTTTGGCATGGCCGTCGCGCACGAGGTCGCGAGAGACGGCGGACAGAACGGTGAGCGGTGTTTTGAAGCCATGAGCCAGATCGCCGGCGCGTTCACGGGCTCGCTCGATGTTGCCGCGTTCGCGTACGAGCAAGGCATTCATAGTATCGACGAGGGGCTGAATTTCAGTTGGGAACGAACCTTCGAGGTGGTCCTGCTTGCCTGCGTGAACACTGACGAGGGCAGACTTGAGCCGCTGCAACGGTCGCAGACCAACTTGCACTTGGATCCACAGGGCGAGAATTAATGCGACCCCCAGGACGGTCAGGGAGCGGGCGAGGACGAAGCGGAAATCAGCCATGGCCGCATCGGGTTCGGCGCGGTCGAGGGCAACCGTGACGCGAATGGGGACAGGTGTTGATAAAGGGCCAAGCGTGACGCCGCGTTCGAGTGCGATCAAGCGCGTGCTGGCAGGGCCGAGGATCTCATGGCGGTGGATCAAGCCGTCGGCAAGGTAGTCGTCAGGGAGCGTGAGGACGGTCTCCCAAAGGGAGCGAGAGCGTTGGGCTTGCGTGTTCGGGCCGTCGATTTGCCAGTACAGGCCACCGTTGGGGGAAGAAAACCGGGGGTCGGCGGGTGCCGTGGTGACACGCGGTTGACCGGTTTCGTCGAGTTCGGCGGAGGCAAGGATCTGGTTCAGGTGATTGGTCAGTTCGGCAACAGTGCGGGCGTCGACGTAGCGGCTGAAGATGCCAGCCAGCAGAAAGCCCGAAACGGCAAGCGCTGCGGCGACGGCTGCGGCTGCGACTGCGATCAGGCGGAGGCGGAGCGAGCCTGTTCTGGGCCCGCTCATTCGCCGCCGCCAACGATATATCCGTGGCCGCGTCTGGTGCGGATGAAGCCCAGGCCCAGCTTCTTGCGGAGGCGCGCGATCAGCACTTCGATGGCGTTACTGTCGTGCTGGAAATCCTGCGCGTAAATGTGCTCCGTCAGTTCGCCTTGCGACACAACTTTACCTTGGTGGTGCATCAGGTAGCCGATGCAGCGGAATTCAAGCTGGGTCAGAGCAATCTTGCGGCCATCGACGGTCAGATCGCGCTGACGGGTATCAAGCGCGACGTTGTCGACTTTGATGATGGCTTGCGCACTGGTATTGGCGGAAGCGCGGCGCAGGATGGAGCGGAGCCGGGCGAGAAGTTCCTCCATGCGGAAGGGCTTGGCTAGGTAGTCGTCGGCGCCGGCGTCGATGCCGTCGACCTTGTCGCGCCAGCTGTCGCGCGCGGTCAGAGCGAGGACCGGCATGGTTCGGCCTGCTTCGCGCCAGCGCCGCAGAACCGTGAGGCCGTCGAGCTTGGGTAAGCCGAAGTCTAAAATTACCGCGTCGTACTCCTCGGTGTCACCAGCAAACCAGGCCTTTTCGCCATCGGTCACCACGTCGGCGACGTAGCCGCTCTCCTGAAGCGCAAAACGCAGGTCTGAAGCGATCTTGGGTTCATCTTCGACGATCAGAATGCGCATGGAACTATTCGACCTCAAGGACTTCGAGCGTGGCGGCGTCGATCTCGACTTCGCGGACGCGGCCTTGGCCGGCAATCACCTTGATCTCATAGATCAGCACACCGCGCTTGCGCTCGATCTCGACCTTGATGACCTGACCCGGCACCACCTTAGCCGCTGCGGCGAGGACCTCTTCGAGCGGGCGGATCCTGCCGGACGTCACGGCCTCGCGGACTTCATCCTGGTTCAGGCGCTTCTTGCTATCGGCCAGGCCTTTGCCACTCCCCAGCGTGGCCACCGCTACGGTGACCAGAAGTGCTGCTGCGATCCGTGTTTTAAAGGTCAATCGCATATCCTCGCCGAAATGTATCGAACGCCCATAGTCCTGGTTAGCTGACGGGAACCTTACCGCCATCGCCAGGAAGCCATCAGGCACCATAGTGGAAAAATGCTTCGTGCCCAACGGTGGGCTCGTTAGACCGAGGATCTCAAGATGCGAAATGCGATTGCACTTCTGGCTGTTGGCTTAACCCTTGGCCTGTCCGGCGCGGCGCTGGCGTCCGATGACGACAACGGGCAGCGTCACGGCGACCGGCGCGGGGAAAGTTCGCGGTCGCACGATGATCGGGACGATGGGGACCGGGCTAAGCCATCCAAGCGTCACCATGAGCGGCGGAACGCTGATCGCTCGGGAGATAGCGACCATGACGGCCATAAAAACCGCAACTACAAGGACGATCGCGACCGTGATCGGGACGGACGCCGTAGCTAATTACAGGGACTTGACGTGAGCGTCATGGACTGAAGCCTATGGCGCTCACGAATGCGTGTTCAGGGGGCGACGGGGGCCACGTTGTGCTTTTCAAGTTCGGCGAACGATTTGTATGCGTCGAAGGCGTGGGTGGCATACATCATGGCTGGACCTGCACCCATGTAAACGGCCATGCCGAGCGTTTCGAGAACTTCCTCTCGCGTGGCCCCCTGCTCGACGGCTGCCTTGGCGTGGAACGCGATGCAGTCATCGCACCGCGTGGCGACACCAATCGCAAGTGCAATCAGTTCTTTGGTTTTGAGGTCGAGCGTTTTGGTTCCCAGCGCCGCCTGCGCGAGGCCGGCAAACGCCTTCATGACTTCGGGCGCACCGCCGCGCATCTCACGCATCGTTGCAGAGACGTCTTTCGTAATGCCGGTCCAATCATTCGTCATCTACTTGGGTCCAGTTCGTGTAGGTCTGAGGGGGAAGGCTACTTTAGCCGCCGACGAAGGCCTTTTCGATTACGAATTCGGCCGACCTGTTGGAGTTGCCTTCGGCAAAGCCGCGCTCGATTAGCATTTTGCGCAGGTCCAGCGTCATGCCGGGATTGCCGCAGATCATGACGCGGTCCGACAGTGCGTTCAGGGCCGATTGCTTGAGATCGGCGAATAGCTTGCCCGAGGTAAGCAGGTCCGTAATGCGGCCCTGGCGGTGGAACGCTTCACGGGTGACGGAGGCGTAGTAATGGAGCTTTTCGCCAATCATTGGGCCGAGAAGTTCGTGATCGTGAAGGGCGACGACGGTCTGGGTGGCGTATTCGAGTTCAGCAACCTCGCGGCAGCCATAGGCGAGCACGACGGTTTCAAAGCTCTCGAACGTCTCCGGGTCGCGCAAGATGCTGGCGAACGGGGCAAACCCGGTGCCCGTCGCCATCAGAATGAGGCGCTTGCCGGGATTGAGGTTGCCGAGCAAAAGCGTGCCGGTCGCCTTCGGATTAACGACAATTTCATCGCCCGGCCCGATGTGTTGCAGGCGCGACGTCAGGGGGCCATTGGGGACTTTGATGGAGAAGAATTCCAGGTGGTCGTCGTAATAGCCGCTCGTGATCGAGTAGGCGCGCAGCAGCGGTTTGCCATCAACCAGAAGGCCCATCATGGCGAACTGACCACTCGCGAAACGAAACGACGGCGAACGGGTCGTCTTGAAGCTGAACAGCTTATCCGTGTAGTGGTGAATTTCCAGCACGCGCTCGGTCAGCAGACCGTTTTTGCGGCTAGGTTCGCGGGGACGTTCCAAGACCGGTTGGTCTGACGGGCCTGCAAGTGTCACGGTGTGCTCCCCTATTGCGGCGCGGCGCGGCGTGGCTGCACGCACGGGCGACAGATCAAGCCGCGTGCGCTGCACCACATATTCTGGTTGGCAGATGTGAGACGTTGACCTGGGTCAATCGCGACACTTTGCTCTGGCCACACGCGCTGTGGCGCTCCGGGCTCGATGGTTTACATCGCTCCGCGATGACGCGCGGAGCGCCGCGGGTCGCGCCGCTCCTGCCCTCGCTCTTTGCCAATGGAAAGAGTTTGATGCGTTAGTTGTATAGTCTTCTCTTAGGGGGGTGCGAGTTCGTCGAGTTCGGCCTCGGTGAAGATGCGGCTGCGGGTCAGGAAGCGTACACCTTCGGGGATTTCGAGGGAGAAGCTCGCGCCTCGGCCAGGAACGACGTCAATGATGAGTTGCGTGTGTTGCCAGTATACGAATTGGTCACGCGACATGTAGAACGGCGTGCCTGCGATCTCGCCCATCAGGACATCGCCGCCGCCGAGTTTGAATTCACCTTTGGCAAAGCACATCGGCGCGCTCCCGTCGCAGCAACCGCCGGATTGGTGGAAGACCAGCGGGCCGTGTTTGGCTTCGAGCGCGGCCAGCAGGGTCTTGGTGGCATCGGTGGCGATCACGCGGACGACCATGTTCATTTGCCTTTCGGGCAGCTTGCGGGTCGAAGTCGAGGGGCTCTCCGCCCCTCGAACTCCCTGACCAGGGACGTTGTCCCTGGACCCGCGCATTTTCTTGCGAAAAGAGGTTGGGTTACGCTGGAAAAGTGGAGCTAACCCAACCTGCAACGTGTTGCCCAATAGCCGCTTAGAAGAAGCCGAGGGCCTTCGGGCTATAGGATACCAGCATGTTCTTGGTCTGCTGGTAGTGGTCGAGCATCATCTTATGGTTTTCGCGGCCGATGCCGGACTTTTTATAGCCTCCAAAGGCCGCGTGGGCCGGATAGAGGTGGTAGCAGTTGGTCCAGACGCGGCCAGCCTGGATTTCGCGGCCGAAGCGATAGGCGGTGGTGCCATTGCGCGACCAGACGCCAGCGCCAAGGCCATAGAGCGTGTCGTTGGCGATGTTGAGCGCGTCGGCGTGATCTTCGAAGGTCGTAACCGACACGACCGGTCCGAAGATTTCTTCCTGGAACACACGCATCTTATTGTGGCCTTCGAGAACCGTCGGCTGCATGTAGTAGCCTTCGGCAAGCTCACCGCCCAGGATCGAGCGCTGACCACCGATGAGTACGCGCGCACCTTCCTTGCGGCCGATGTCGACGTAGCTCAGAATTTTTTCGAGCTGGTCGTTGGAGGCTTGGGCGCCGATCATCGTTGTACTGTCGAGCGGGTGGCCCTGCTTGATGGCGGCGACGCGCGTGAGGGCACGGTCCATGAATTTTTCATAGATCGACCGTTGGACGAGCACGCGGCTGGGGCAGGTGCAGACTTCACCCTGGTTCAAGGCAAACATGGCGAAACCTTCGAGGCACTTGTCGAAGAAGGCGTCGTCAGCGTCCATCACGTCGGCGAAGAAAATGTTAGGCGACTTGCCGCCCAGTTCGAGCGTGCATGGGATGATGTTTTCAGAGGCGTACTGCATGATGAGGCGACCGGTCGTCGTTTCGCCGGTAAAGGCGATCTTGGCGATGCGGGGGCTGGTGGCGAGTGGTTTGCCAGCTTCGATGCCAAAGCCGTTCACGATGTTGAGGACGCCATCGGGCAAGACACCGGCGATGACTTCGGCGAACGCCATGATCGACATGGGAGTCTGTTCGGCGGGTTTGAGGACCACGCAGTTTCCGGCGGCGAGCGCTGGAGCAAGCTTCCAGACAGCCATCAGCAGCGGGAAGTTCCAGGGGATGATCTGGCCGACGACGCCAAGCGGTTCATGGAAGTGATAGGCGACGGTGTCGTGGTCGATTTCGCAGATCGAGCCTTCCTGGGCGCGGACGCAACCGGCAAAGTAACGGAAGTGGTCGATTGCGAGTGGCAAGTCGGCATGGGTCGTTTCGCGGATCGGCTTGCCGTTATCGAGCGTTTCGACGAGGGCCAGAACGTCGAGGTTCGCTTCCATGAGGTCAGCGATCTTGTTGAGCAGCTTGGCGCGCTCGGCAGGAGCTGTGCGGCCCCAGGCAACCTTGGCTTTGTGGGCGGCATCAAGCGCCAGTTCGATGTCCTCGGCGGTGCCTCGGGCGACCTGACAGATGGTCTTGCCGGTGACGGGCGACGGGTTGTCGAAGTATTGTCCGCGAACCGGGGCAACCCATTTGCCACCGATGAAATTGTCGTAACGCGACTTGATCGCCAGTTTGCCGTTCAACTTGTCCATTGCAACGTGAAGCATGGCCGTTTCTCCCAGGGTGTGGTTTCCGCCTTGCTGGCGGCAACTCGTTATGCCCAATAAAGCATATCGATCTGCGAGAGTTACGGCCAGTTGGATGCTGGGAAAAGTGTACTTTCGTGCAGTTTTCGCTCAACGCAGGTTGAAAGCAGCGTGGCAGCTGCGCCACATGAATTTTATTGCATTGTGAGATTATGATCGGCGCTGGTTGATCTGCATCAAGTGGCAAGGAGGTCTGGCTGCTAGCATCGGGTAGCAACTCAATTTCTGCGAGGTAAGCCATGTTTGGAGCAGGCCAGCATCAACGGCACGCCGATTCAGCAGGTCCTGAGCATCCCGACGAACTGGTACCTCAACGGCTTGATACTGCAGGATTGGATGGCGACTACTTGTCGGCGGTGTTGCCTGAGGTGGTAGCGCAGATCAAACGGGTTTGCGCGACGTGTACCGACACGGAACGCTGCCGTCATGATTTCCAATTGCCGGATGCTAGCGAACTCGTCGCGCATTACTGTCCTAACACAGCAACAATTGACGAACTGATTGTCGAGCGCGCGTTGGGGAAGGCGATATAGCGGACGGTCAGAATTACTCTTCGCGGTGTTTATCGTTGGATTGGATCGCGGGCTCGCGGGCCAAGAGCGCTGTGAGCAGCAGCCCGTAGGCTGCAATCGCAATCAGAATGGCTTTGGTGATGGAGGACGTCGCCTGAAACCCGTGCGCAAGGGCATAAGCTGCGGTGGCAAACCACACCACGACGATAGCGCGGGTGAAAAGTGGCCAGCGTTCGCTGTACAGTGGGTTGGGCCAATTCAGGGGTACCAAACCCAAAACGATGCCGAGGCCAATGGCCAGCACTGCGGCCAACGGAGTTGCATCAAAGGCGTGAAGGTAGAAGCCGATAATGCTCCAAGCTGCTGGAAGGCCGGCGAAGCGTGCCTCCGATTTTTGGGGCGGCGCGAGAAATGCTAAACGGTAGAGTGCCGCCAGCAGAATGATGCCAGCGACGCCAGCGCCAGCTATTCCATCCAGGAAACCGGCATGAAGCATCGCGACGACGGGCACGAACACGGTGGTCAGGAAGATGGCAATAGCTGCAACCGGAATATCGGGGCCGTCATCGTCGAGATCGTGATTATCGACGTGATCTGGCAGGGGTAAAAGAGCAGCGTCCTGGTCGTTTGCCACCTGAAACACGAGGGCAATCCCAAGCCAGCCGTACACAACTTCCCACGATTGATCAAAAACGGCGAGCAGCGCGAACAGGGCGCAAAGCACGCTGGCGGCTCCAAGAAGGTGCGCTATCATTTCCCTGCGCACAAACTCTCCGTCGATTTGGTGGGCACTCTGGCCCTCTATCCCTATCGGAGTCTCGCCCGCGACGTCCGCTCTATGCTGTTCAGCTGGTTAAAACCTTGGCCCATGTTAAAGTGCGCGGAGCACGAACGGTCAACCGTAGTCCTCAAACGTGGACTCAGAACCTGTGCTTCACGGAACCGCGGATCGTCAAATCGTCGCGAGGCTCTTCGCGCGTCTGTGCATCCGGCTGTTTGGCTTCGGCCGCGCCGTAAAGCAGCTCAAGACCGAAGTCCATCTTTGGAAGGCTTCCGAGCTTGCCAAGGCCTGGAATGCGAACCTCAGTGCCAACGGTCGGCTTGAGACCGGGCGTTGAAGGCGACGCGAGATCAACGGACTTTGCTGCTTCGACGGGCGCCTGAGCGGGCGCCGGCGCGCTGCCGGATTTCTGTTCCTGGAATGCGAATGCAGCCGTGCTGAGCACGACGAGCGAGGAACCGATTACGATATATTTGAGCAGCGACATTTCATACTTCCTGCGATGCGAGGCATCACCACGTTTTCAACAGCATGGTAGAGCCGGACTTAGAGCACAAGATTCAATCGACTGCAGTTAAGACGCGCTGAAGATTTGGATGCGGACGTGTTGTTTTGAAGCCATGTGGCACTGCAGCAACAATGCACTAAAACCAGGTCGCGACGTGTACAAGTCGTGGAAGAGATAAGGGGAGCCACTTGACGTGGCTCCCCCATAGTGCTTGCGGACGATCAGAACTGGATGCGTGCGCCGGTCATGATGACCTGGACGTCTTCAAACCGCGTCTTCACGCCGGCAACCGATGTCGTGCTGAGGTCGCCAACATTGTTGTACTTGAAGTACAGGTCCATGGCAGCGGCGTCGATGGCCTGGTTCAGACCAAGGCCCCAGACGGTGGATTCGGCAGCTGCGGAACCGATACCGAGAGCTGCGGTGTTGCCGATGTCGAACTGAGCATATTCACCGAACAGCGTAGTCTTGCCGAGACTGGTGAACTTCTGTTCGATACCAGCGACAGCGCGCCAATGGGTCGATTCCTTGTTGTTCGTTGCCTTGTCATCCGAGCGCTGGCCGTAGACACCAGTGACGAACAAACCGGTCGGAACGTGCATAATCGAACCCGAAATACCGAGCTGCTGGCACTGAACATCAGAACCGCCAACAACATTGTTGATGCAGTTGCGTTCGCCGGTGCCTGTTGGCGTGACGTTGCCGTCGGTCGTCACTTCGTAGCCGATGCCAGCTGCGAGCTTGAAGCCCGAGAATTCGCCTGCGTAACGCAGAGCGACATCCCAGAACTTGTCTTCGCCGACAGAAGCCGAAGCCACAAAGCCAGCCAGCGTCGGCGTATCGTATTTCACGAGGTTGCGACGGTTGCCTTCGCCAATCTGAGCGGAGTCGGTACCAGCCGTCGATGTCAAGCCGGTGCCGCCGAAGAAGAGGTTCAAGCGCGAACCAACAGCGCCAGTCGCGCTGTTACGGGCCTGCATGGCACCGAACTGAGTAGCGTGACCGGCTACGAAGTGGCCCGTATTGGCGGTAGTAACTTCGGTGATTGCGTCGGTAGCCTGCGAGGTCTGACCGACCCAAACCTTGCCGAGGTCAGCGTGGTTGATCCACCAGGTGCTGTGACGAACGCCAACAGCGTTGGCAGCCGATGTTGCCGAGGCGCTATCATCGGTTGGGCTGCTAACGTCGTCAGAACGGGCACCGTTGATGCCCAATTCCATCAGGTAACCAGCCGAAAGCTTCTGGTCGATCTTGGCCGAACCAACGAAGCGAACGCGCGACTGAGCGACCATGTTGGTCACCTGATAGGCGTTGCTCTCGACGCCGTCGTCAAAGAACATAACGGCTTCGTTGACCCAACCTGAAACGGTCAGGGAGACCTTGCGGTTGCCCTTGCGAGCGGTTGTGGCTTCGAGTTCTGCGATACGTTCTTCGAGATCTGCGCAGCAGTTGCCGCCCAAATCTGCTGCCTGGGCGCTAACGCCCGAAACTGCTACGCCTGCAACGGCCACCAGGGCCGCGAGACTGGTCGACTTCAGAAGTCCCCCGAACATACGTCGTCTCCATTTGTTTGGCGCCGACCCCTGAAACGGGGGACGCAATTGAGCGCTTCGGAGCTGCGAACGCCAGGACACCATCGTATCCAGCGCTTACAAATTGCTCACGTACTCTTATGCGACGCTACAAAACAGGTAACTGGGCTGTCGGATCCGAACGTCGCGCTAAGCGCTATCGCTCGGTGATTGAGCACCGGTTCAGCTACTAGCGTTAGGTGACTCGCCGATTCGCAACAAAACATTTGACGGCTAGACCGACTTGAATGGGTCGCCTTGTTGCAGACATGCCACGCGAACCAGCTGCGACACACGACGAAAGGCGGAGAATAGCAAACTCGAACGGGGGCCAAACGCAAAAAAGCCGCCCACGAGGGGCGGCTTTCTCTATTTTGTCAGGACTGAGAGATCAGAACTGGATGCGAGCGCCGGTCATGATGACCTGGACGTCCTGGAAGTTGGTCTTCACGCCAGCAACCGACGTCGTGCTGAGGTCGCCAACATTGTTGTACTTGAAGTACAGGTCCATGGCAGCGGCGTCGATCGTCTGGTTCAAACCAAGACCCCAGACTGTGGATTCAGCAGCCGCGGAACCGATGCCGAGAGCAGCGTTGTTGCCGATGTCGTACTGAGCGTACTCACCGAAGACCGTGGTCTTGCCGAGGCTGGTGAACTTCTGTTCGATACCAGCCACAACGCGCCAGTGGGTCGATTCCTTGTTGTTCGTTGCCTTGTCATCCGAGCGCTGGCCGTAGACACCAGTGACGAACAGACCGGTCGGAACGTGCATCACCGAACCCGAAACACCGAGCTGTTGGCACTGGACGTCAGAACCACCGACAACATTGTTGATGCAGTTACGTTCGCCGGTGCCTGTTGGGGTGACGTTGCCGTCGGTCGTCACTTCGTAGCCGATGCCAGCTGCGAGCTTGAAGCCCGAGAATTCGCCTGCGTAACGCAGAGCGACATCCCAGAACTTGTCTTCGCCGACAGAAGCCGATGCGATGAAGCCAGCAAGTGCCGGGCTGTCATACTTCACAAGGTTACGGCGGTTGCCTTCACCGAGCTGCGCCGTGTCGGTACCAGCCGTCGAGGTCAAGCCCGAGCCGCCGAAGAAGAGGTTCAAGCGCGAACCAAGTCCGCCAGCCGCAGTGCGGGTCTGCATGGCACCGAACTGAGTAGCGTGAGCGGCTACGAAGTGGCCCGTGTTAGCGACCGAAACTTCGGTAATCGCGTCGGTAGCCTGCGAGGTCTGACCGACCCAGACTTTGCCGAGGTCAGCGTGCTGGATCCACCAGGTGCTGTGACGAACACCGACGGCATTCGCAGCGGTGCCATCGTCAGTCGTGCTGGTCACGTCGTCAGAACGGGCGCCGTTGATGCCCAATTCCATCAGGTAACCAGCCGAAAGCTTCTGGTTGATCTTGGCCGAACCGAGGAAGCGAACGCGCGACTGAGCGACCATGTTGGTCACCTGGTAGGCATTGCTTTCCACGCCGTCGTCAAAGAACATCACAGCTTCGTTGACCCAACCCGAAACGGTCAGCGAGACCTTGCGGTTGCCCTTGCGAGCGGTTGTGGCTTCGAGTTCTGCGATACGTTCTTCGAGATCTGCGCAGCAGTTGCCGCCCAAATCTGCTGCCTGGGCGCTAACGCCCGAAATTGCTACGCCTGCAACGGCCACCAGGGCCGCGAGACTGGTCGACTTCAGAAGTCCCCCGAACATGCACTTGTCTCCCTTGTACTAACCAACTCAGCGACCGGACACGAACGCGGTACGGGCACCATTTCAGCGAACTCCACTTAGCGATTACCGCTGAAGCACGTTCTGCCTGCCCAATTCCTAGCCGCTGCCCTCAGCTGCGTAAACTGCAAACGACACTGTGACGACATCTGGCGTTGCGCAGTTGCACGATTGCAACGCTTGTGATTCGTGAATTCGTGGATAAGGCTAATTTAGTGCTTGATTCGCATCAGACTCCGCGTGTTCCAAGGATTATCGGGCGCTACTGGCGGTAAAATGCTGGTTTTCGAGGGCTTCGATCCAGCACCTCGCGGCATTTGGCTCAAACAGCGCCTGCTGCAACACCTGCGGGCTGCAGCGCTATCCTCTGTCGATCTTGCGTGCCATTTGGGATTGGGTAGTTTGCTAGTGTTCCGACTCTAACGCTTGATTCCCACTCCAACACACAACAAACGTCATGGCCGCGAAGGCGGCCATGACGAAAATGGATAGACTGGGAACCATCTGTTTGACCCGGAACACTAGCACACCCTATTCCTACGGCAGGACTGGATTCCTGCGGCAGGACTGGGGTTCCGCTCAAAGGGAATGCGTAGATGGAGCAGAAGCGCGTGATTGTCGTCGGAGGCGGGCCAGCTGGCTTGCTGGCCGGGCTCGCCCTTGCGAAAGAAGGTGTGGAGACGACGCTCATTACTCCTGCGCCTCCGCCACCCGGCACTGCTGGCGAAGCAAGGACTGCGGCCTTATTCGCGCCATCCCTGGCTTTTCTGAGATACGCGGGCGTGTTCGACGCTATCAAGGCGGCTTCGGCACCGATGCGCGGAATCCGCGTTACCGATGACCGGGGTGGATTGCTGCGCGCGCCGGAAGTTGCCTTTTTTGCAAGCGAAATCGGACTTGAGAGCTTTGGATACAACGTACCAAATCGCGCCCTCAATGACGCTTTGCGGGCGGCATTGCGCGGGGCTGGGTCCAATTTGACGTGGCTGGAGGGCGTCAGCGTGACGGCGATGATCCCAGAAGCCAACCGGGCAACCGTTGTGCTCAGCGACGGGCGGAGGATCAGCGGATCGCTCGTCGCCGGGGCAGACGGGCGCAAGTCGGTATGCCGGGCAGGGGCGGGGATCGGCGTTGATAGCCATGAGTATGACCAAGTGGCCATAACCGCTAATTTCCGTCACCAGAGGCCGCATGAGGGGATTTCCACCGAGTTGCATGGGCCTGCGGGTCCATGCACGACAGTGCCGCTGCCGGGCCGGGCGTCTAGCCTCGTGTGGATCGAACGCCGGAGCATCGGTGCCCGGTTAATGGCGCTGGAGCATGCGGCCTTCGTTGCGGCACTTGAGGCGCGGCTGAAGGGATTACTGGGCGGCGTGAGCGATCTGGTGATCCAGGGCCAGTTTCCGCTGAGCTGGATGAAGGCAAAGACCTTTGCGGCACGGCGCGTGATGCTGGTCAGCGAGGCAGCTCATGTGATGCCACCGATTGGTGCGCAGGGGCTCAATCTGGGTTTGCGGGATGTTGGACATCTGGTGGAATGCATCAGCGATGCCGTAAGGTCTGGTCGTGACCCTGGCGGCGACGGCACGCTGGCTGCTTATAACACAGCGCGCAAGGGGGACGTCGAAACGCGCATGTCGGCTGTCGATGCGCTCAACCGGTCGCTGCTAAGCGATCTTGTGCCGGTTCATCTGGCGCGTGGCATCGGGTTGCATCTGCTGTCTGCCTTCGGGCCTCTGCGGAGGGCCGTCATTGCACAGGGGATGTCGCCCAGCGCATTGCCCAGGATGATGCGGACGCCGCAGCCGCTGTAATCTGATTGACCAACGTCCTTGACGGGATTGCCTGGAAATGGGCATAGCCGGACCTTCAACCGCGTTTGCTCGCGGGATTGCTGGGGAAGCTGTACCTGAATGGCTGCGACGCATTACTCATTGCCGTTCTGGCGCGATGTGCAATTCCGGCTGGAATATGTGGCGCTGCGATTTGTGGTCGGGATTTTCCGCGCGCTGCCGCTGCCGGTGGCCAGCGGGTTCTCGGCAGCCGCTTGGTGCTGGCTGGCACCAATCGTCAACCCGAAGCGGCACCAGCGGGCGCTGGATAACCTGGCGATTGCGTTTCCAGATAAGCCGTTGGAGTGGCGTAAGAAAATTGCGCGGGCTCATTGGAAGAACCTGGGCCGCGTTATGGTCGAGACGATGTGGATCGACCGGCTGGTGCTCGACCCGAGCCGAATTGAAATCGCCACCTCCAAGGTGTTTGACCGTTACAAGAACAAGCTCGGGCCGGTGATCGGGGTTTCCTTGCATCAGGGGAATTATGAGCTGGCGGCGTGGCCGATGACGGTCGCCGGGACGCGGCCGGCGGCGGTGTATCGTAGCGTCAACAATCCCTACATTGACGCTTACCTGCGGCATCAGCGGCGGAACCTGTATCCGGGCGGCCTGTTTGGGCGCGGCAAGGTCGAGGGCGATCATGGCGACGACCAGAAGACCGGCCGGTTGCTGATGGACCATGTGCGGCGCGGGCAAAAGCTCGGGCTAGTATGCGACTTGTATGACCGGAACGGATTGCCGGTGCCGTTTTTCGGGAAGGATGCGCGGACGGTGACGATTGCACCGATGATTGCGCGGCGCGTTGGGGCACGGATTTGGATGGCGCGCTGCTTGCGGGTCGGCAACGAGACCCGGTTCAGGATTGAAATGAAAGAGTTGCGGGTGCCACGCACCGCCAATCAAGGCGAGGATATCCGGTGGGCGACAGCAGAAATGACCCGCCAATTTGAGGAGTGGGTGCGCGAAGTTCCCGAACAATGGATGTGGAGTAATCGGCGCTGGAGTTAGGTTGCGCCGCAGTTCGCGTTGACTTCTGACCGGCGTGTGCGCTTTAACTGCAGTGCAGCATTTTTCCCACACTGGTATCGAAAGCATCGCTCATGGCCGCTTCACGGACTCCTGCCAAGTTTTTCGCTCCGCTAGCGATTGGTGCGCCCGATCCATACCGGGTATTGCCGGTCAAGCTGGAGCGGATGATCCACTTCATTCCGCCGCACAACGAGAAGATCCGGGCAAAGCTCAAGGATACCATCGGGCAGGTCGACGTGGTGCTGGGCAACCTGGAGGATGCGGTTGCGGCCAGCGAAAAGGAACAGGCGCGCGCCGGGTTCGTGTCGATGGCGCGCGAGTTCGATTTCGGTTCGACGGGACTGTGGACGCGGGTCAATTGCTTGAATTCGCCGTGGGGGCTCGATGACATCACGACGCTGGTGGCGGAAGTTGGCAACAAGCTCGATGTGGTGATGCTGCCCAAGGTCGAGGGGCCGTGGGATATCCATTACCTCGATCAGCTGCTTGCGCAGCTGGAAGCCAAGCATAAGGTGACAAAGCCGATCCTGATCCACGCGATTTTGGAGACGGCAGAAGGGGTTAATAACGTCGAGGCCATCGCCGCCGCCTCGCCGCGCATGCACGGGATGAGCTTGGGTCCTGCCGATTTGGCGGCATCGCGCGGGATGAAGACCACGCGGGTCGGCGGCGGACATCCCGATTATGCGGTGGTCGCCGACCAGACGCCGGACAAGGCGGCGGCGCGGGTCTATTACCAGCAGGATCTGTGGCACTATACGGTCGGCAAGATGGTGGATGCGTGCCTTGCCTACGGATTGAAGCCGTTTTACGGGCCGTTTGGCGACTTCGCGGATCTGGCTGCGTGCGAGTCGCAGTTCCGCAACTCGTTCCTGCAGGGCTGCCTCGGTGCCTGGACGCTGCATCCCTCGCAGATCGAGATCGCAAAGCGGGTGTTCTCGCCCGACGCCAAAGAAGTCGCTTTTGCCAAGCGCATCCTTGAAGCGATGCCAGATGGCACCGGCGCGGTGATGCTCGATGGCAAAATGCAGGACGACGCGACGTGGAAGCAGGCTAAAGTGATCGTTGATTTGGCTAAGATCGTCGCGACCAAGGACAAGGCGCTGGCGGCAGCTTACGGAATGTGAACGGAACATTTGTGGCTGAGTCAGTGCTCTGGGAGGCACAGATGTTCATCTTTCACGGAAATGAATATTGACAGCGGATGCCTGTTCGTTCGCAAGTAGGAACCATGAGCGAGACAAGATCAACGAAGGCCGTTCCCAAGGCGCGGGCCAAGCCCAGCGCCAAGGCCCATGTCAAGACGGACGTCAAACCAGCCGCTGCGCCGCGCACGAAGCGCCGTGCGCGCATGGCGAAATTCGGTGTGGGTAGCGTCGTGCGCCACAAGCTTTATCCGTTCCGCGGCGTGGTTTTCGACATCGACCCCGTGTTCGACAACACAGAAGAATGGTGGCTGTCGATCCCGCCAGAGCTGCGGCCAAAGAAAAACCAGCCGTATTATCACCTGCTCGCGGAAAACGCCGAGACGGAATACATCGCCTATGTGTCGGAGCAGAACCTGTTGGCCGACAAGTCGGGCGAGCCGTTGCGGCATCCCAAGCTGGCGGAGCTTTTCGTCCAGAGCGACGACGGGAGCTTCCGGCCGATCTATTTCCAGGCGCATTGAGGTCTCGTAGGGCGCTGGAGGCCCTTTCCGTGTTGCGCCGCGTGTTGCGCCGCGCATCAGACTTAGACGGTGCAATACGCTGTGCTATTGCGCCCGACAATTCGCATGATCGCTTAACGTCTCGCGTCGGCGATCGCTGCGGAGAGAGCTGCGGCGAAGAGGTCGAGCGCGGAATCGGTGCCGCAACTGACGCGGATGCAGCGGTCGAGCGGTGCGACGCCGGGCTTTCTTACAAAGATGTCGCGCGCAATCAGGCCGTCGAGGATGCGCTTGGCGTAGGCTCCGTCGCGGCCGCAGTCGATGGCAACAAAACTTGCAGCGGACGGCAGCGGCAACAGGCCGTTAGCGCGGGCGATGGCCTCGATGCGGTCGCGGGCGCGGGCGATGTTGGCGACGACTTGCGTGAGGTAGGCTTGGTCTTGGATGGCGGCGAGTGCGCCGATCTGGCCAACACGGTTGATGCCGTAGTGATTGCGGACCTTTTCGAACGCAGCAATCAGGCGCTCGGGGCCGAAGGCATAACCGATGCGGGCGCCTGCTAAGCCATAGGCCTTGGATAGGGTGCGGAAGCGCAGGACCTGCGGGTTTTCGACGTCGATCGAGGGATGTTCGGTCTTGGGCAGCGTGTCGATATAGGCTTCGTCGAGGCAGAGCAGACAGCCAGGCGGAAGGCTTGCCGTTAGCCGTTCTATTTCGGCAGCAGACCACCAGCTTCCCATCGGATTGTCAGGATTGGACAGATACAGGATGGCAGCACTGTTGGCGCGGGCGGCTTCCAGCAAGCCGCTGATGTCTTCCCTATCATTCACATAAGGAACGGTAACAAGATTTCCGCCGTGACTGACGACGTGGAAGTTGAAGGTCGGATAAGCACCTTTGGATGTGACGACCGCCGCGCCACGCTCAACGGCCATGTGAAATGTGAGCCCAAGCAGGCCGTCGATACCTTCGCCAACAACGACGTTGGCTGCGGGGATTGCATGCAGCTTGGCGATGGCAGAGATCAAGTCAAAGCTCGTCGGGTCGGCGTATTGCCAGTTGCCCGCGACGGCCTCCTGCATGGCAGCAAGTGCTTTCGGGCTGGGGCCGAAGCCGTTTTCGTTGGCACCGATCCGGGCTTTAAAGGGATGTCCGCGCTCGCGCTCCTGGGCCTCAGGGCCGACGAAGGGGACGGTTGCCGGGATCGCGTTAATGAGTGCGGTCAGGGGAGGTTGTGTCATTTTTCGGCGTCCAGCGTTTGGGACGGTTCGCTTCGCGAGTGGGGCTTAGGGTCTGGTCGTGCTTAAATGCACTCTCGCCCCACACCCCACCGGGAACGCAGCTCCCGGACTTTCAGTCCTTTTGTACCTAGTGTTCCGACTCTAACGCTTGATTCCCACTCCAACACACAACAAACGTCATGGCCGCGAAGGCGGCCACCCACGACAAGTTTCAGCAAGACTGGAGCAAAAACTGCCAACGCCCTTAGAT
>JBEBJA010000226.1:0-3221 GCA_040080145.1 Hyphomicrobiaceae bacterium | reverse complement strand
CCGCCTTGCGCCCTTAGCAGTTCCGTAATCCAGTCGGCAGCAAAGGCCCTTAATTCGGCAATGGTCGCGTCCAGTGACTTTTCGGCGGGTAGTTCCGGCCCGCCAAACAAGTCGTCCATGCCGCTGCGCTGCACCTGCTTCCGATTCTTGGCGTCCTGCCGCAGCTTCTCATGCTCCGTCATCGCCTTGTATTCCACGTCGCGGAAGGTGCGGACGCCTTCGGCATGGCGGGTGCCGTACACGATAAAGAAGTGCGGGCGGTCCTGTAGCGATTTGTCGATGCAGGTAGAAAGCACGGCGTCGTAGCCGCCCTCGCGCCTCAACACGTCGCGGAATAGCTGCTCGACTGCAATGCCTCGTGGCAGGTTCGGGTCAAGGTTATCGCGCCAGTTCGTGCCGCCAAGGATTTCGCCAAGCGATGCGATGGTAGGCGGGTCGTCACTGGCCGCGAAGCGGTTGATGTGATCGAACATGAAGTTGATAAGCACCTCGGACGGGCGGCGCTTTAACAAGGGCCTGATGACCTCGAAGGGGTATCCGGTCCATCCGGTCGGGTCGATGAAGATCAGCGGGAAGGCCCGCCCGATGAAGCGCAACGTGTCGGGGATGAAGTCCTGAAAGCGGCCTTGCCGCGTTTCAATGATAAAACCGCCTTCGGGGTCATGATGCGGGGCCACAGCGGCGGCGAGCTTCGCGTATGCCGTGGGGTCTTCCTCCACGAAAAAGCACCGGATGACCTTGCGCTGTCCGCGCAATTCCATGATGCGCTTCTGCACGTCTTTCAGCACGCGGATAGCGATCATGAACGACGTATCGGAATGGTCGGCGGCACGTGACTTCCAAGGCCCCGAAAACCCGTCGATGTAGGCGAGTTCGCTCATGCCGCCCTGCAAGACCTTGAAGGCCAGCTCTTGCAGGTAGTGCTCTAATATGAAGTGCTTGGCCCGTGTCTGCTCACGGTCAACGTACAACCCCGTCATGCACTGGCAATCCTTTGGATGCCTTGCGGCCTACAGGCTGGCGCGTGGCATGTGTCTGAAAATCCGGCATCTGGTTCCATTCGCGGCCATCCAGATCACGCCCGCCGCTTTTCGGACGATAGCCGCCCCACTGCTTGAAGAAAAACGGCACCTTGGCGGCTATGCACATATCTCTGATCGACCGGACCCAATCGGCCTGTATGGGCCGCGCTGAGGGTCCGCTTTCCCCGCCAACGATCACCCAATCAATATTGGTAAGGTCAACACGGCCCATCGGGCCAATAAGCGGCTCTATGGATAGGAAGCGGATCGCGGCCTTTGTATCGCGCATGTGCTTGATGCGCGACGCCCTGCCGCTGTCCTCGACAGAGGCACCAACCCACAGATTGCGCGGCGGTGCCGTCTTTGCGTAGCGTTTATTCATATAGTCGCGTAGGCGGGAACTGCGCTTGGTAAGTAGCTGAAACGTGTGCCAGTCGGCCCGCTCAATGGTGTCGAACACGCGATCAACAAAAGCGGTCGGCACGTCCTTGTGAAAAAGGTCGCTCATCGAATTGACGAATATCAGCTTGGGTTGCCGCCATGTAAGCGGCTGCTCCAAACGCTCCGGCCTCAAAGTGAGGTCGAAGCCCTGCGTGAAGGGGTGATTGGGTACGCCACGGAAACGCTCGGCAAACCGCTCGGCGTAGCAAAAATCGCAACCCGCACTGATCTTGGTGCAGCCCGTTACAGGGTTCCAAGTTGCGTTTGTCCATTCGATTTCGGTCGTCGCTGCCATAAGAACAAGAAGGGAACGATTTGCACGGCCATGTCAAGCCAAATGCTCTTAGCGGCATGGCGGCCCAGTGTCATTTTTCACACTTGCAGCTACCTATGCCGCCCAAAAACCGTTTGGCGAATGTGCGTGCTTTTGTGAGGCACTGGCAGGCATCCCCACGCGGCTACAGTTCTCGGCCAAAGTCCTTCCCCTGATTGCGTTCGCGCCAATCGGCCATATCACGCTTGATCTGGTCGGCCCGCGACAAGGGCGCGGCTTGTCCGCCTTGCGCCGCCTTGCCGAAGTCCTGCGCCGCTGTGGGCCTCTCGCTTGGCCGGTCAAGGCGCTGCTCCATGGTCAGCAGTGATTCCTTGTCGTCGGCCTTCGTCTTGGGTTCGGCTGTTCGTTCCGGCTCCGGCGCACGTTTGAAGGGCCGCTCTGCCGCCCGCTGCCGTTCGTCCAGTATGGCTTCCTTGGCAGCCATGAAGGTGACGCCCTTCGTCTCCTCGAACGTGGCGGCACGTCCGGCCTCGCGCTCGATGGCCTGCCGTTCCTTCATGATGTCGAAAGCGGCCCTATGTTCGGCCTCGATGGCGTCGGTGTGCAGCTTGGTATCTTGCCGCTGCTGGCGGGCAAGGCTGCGCCGCGCCTGTTCGTGTTCCCTGTCGAGGTCGCGCACACGGTCCACGGGCCGGTTGATTGCATCCATCGCCAACCGTGCCGATGGCTTCATGCTGGATTTCTGCTTGGCCTCGTAGGCCATCAACTCCCGCACGTGCTTCTTTTCGCGCTTCTGGGCGCGGTATAGGTCGCGCCAATATTTTCGGTAGTGTTCCTTTGCCTGTGCCTTCACTTGGTCGATGGCCGCTTCCGTTCGGGCATCCAGCAATTCGCGCTCGGCTGATTGCTGCTCCCATATCTTCGCCCCTGCGGCCTTCGCAGTCTTGTCCAGTTCGGCCCGCATTTGCTTCATGCGGTCGGTGATTTCCTTTTTGTCCAACCATTGCTTCCGGCTCGTTGCTTTGTGCTTCACCGGCACGTAGGGCGGGCGCTCGGCTTCTAAGGCGCGGCCTGCGGCCTGTAGCAATTCCGTGGCAGATAGCTTTCGCGCCTGCGCGTGTTTCTCACGTTCGGTGTTGTTCAAGAACCGCCGCTGATCTCAGCCGGCAACGCCCCAACGCTTGGGCGCCGAGACTGCCAACGTGCTCGTCACCATCAAGGGGCGGCCTGGAAACACATGTCCCAGCATCAGCGCCAAAGTGCCGGCCGACCTTGACGGCGTCTGCGCGCGTCAGCGAACCCGCTGCCAAGAGTTGGTCCCTCACTCCGGGCGCCGTCTCACGAAAACCGACTTCAAGCCGGGGGCAAAATTGCACTTCGGTCCGGGGTCAAAGTTCCAATCCGATTGACAGTTCCGCATGAATGACGGTGTAGCCAAGTTCGCGTAGGCTCAGCTGCGGAAGTTGCATTGCATTGCAGTGAAA
>JBEBJA010000162.1:0-3230 GCA_040080145.1 Hyphomicrobiaceae bacterium | reverse complement strand
GGCAACGGCATGGGCAGCGGCAATACCAACGTGGGGTCGAGTGCCGGACAGCAGCTTGGCGCGTTAGCCGTAAACAATACCAACGTCGGGTATCTCGCCGGGCAGAATATTTCGTCCGGCACCGGCAACATGACGTTTGGGTATCTTGCGGGCAACGCCATTACGACCGGCAGCGGAAATACGTGCATCGGCACAAATGCCGGGATCACGCTTGGTGCGACCAATTATGCAATCTACATCGGCAACGCTGCCGGTCAGGGCGCGACCGCGAGCGGCATCGGCATCGGGCAGGCGTCTTTGCTTGCCAATGCGGGCCTCAACAACATCGGTATCGGACGCCAAACCGGCAACAAAATCAGCAGCGGGCACGACAACATCGCCATCGGTGACGCAGCACTCGCCAATTCGCTGGTGGGATCAAACTGCATCGCCATTGGCTCGAACGTGCTGGGGGTGTACGCCGACGCGGCGCGTATTGACGGGTTGCCGCAGTATCTCTGCAACTCGATTGGCATCGGGTCGCAGGTGCTTGGACAGTGCTCGACCGGCTTTGAAAACGTCGGCATCGGCACATCGGTGTTCACGTCGCTGACGAGCGGGTATGAAAACACGGCGGTTGGTATCGAGGCGATGTCAGGCGTCACTGTTGGGCATCGCAGTGTAGCGATGGGCGTTGCGGCCATGAAGCGCGGCACAACGGCCTATCAGTGCGTTGCCATTGGCTACGGCGCTGGCGACGGTGATGGCACGAAATCCAATATCTCCGGCCACGACAACACCTATATTGGATATGGGTGCACAAACGCGTCCGCAACGCAGCGCAATTTCCAAACCATCATCGGCGCGAGCGTATTTGGCGTTGACGCTGACAACGCGATCACGCTGGGCCGGATCGGCACGGATGCTGTCTACATGGGGGATGCGTTTATCGGCCTCAAAAGTAATACCGTTAACGCATGGCTTGTCGCAGAACTTCCTGCGCCTGCGGCAGCCAACAAATATATGGAGCGGACTGTCAGCGATGCTTTAGCTCCGGTTTGGGGCAGCGCCGTTACAGGTGGAGGATCAGTGATCGTCCGCGTCATGAGTACAAGCAGCGCATGGGTCTGCATTTAAAAAAAGGAACATCTAATGAAATTTGACCTCTCCAAGCCCGTACTCAATCGCGCCGGTCAGCCGATCAAGCTGTCCGCTGACGGTCCAGATGCAACGCTCGCGGCGGCAATCGTGCACGTCCTCGATGGCTACGTTGATCAGCCACAGCACCCTGGTCAGGTTGGTCAGGCTGGTAACGACGCACAGCGCCGGTTTGTGCTTGGCACCAAGATCAGCGCTGCCCCTGGCGGAATTGCCGACCTGACGCAGGACGATGTGACGTTCGTCAAAAAATTTGTCGGCGCAAGCCTGCTACTGCCGCTTGTGACGGGTCTGATCTTCGAAGCGTTCGAGCATCCGCTGGCCGACAAGCCCGCCGCCTGACAGCCTCAACCGAAAGACGAACAGATGAAATGGATGGACATCGCCTGGGCTGAGCAGGGCCAGAAGGAAATCAGCGGGACGGCGGGAGATAACCCGCGTATCCTCGACTATTTCAAGTCCCTCGCCATCCACGACCACCAGCTTATTGGGCCTGGGGTGAGCCAGCGTGCGGCCGTCAATATGGGTGGCCCGCTCAATCCGTCGCTGATCGTCGTTCACGACACGGCGGGGCGGCTCGACAAGGGCAGCAGCGTGTCGTGGTTTACCTCGCCAGAGTGCAAGACCTCCGCCCACATCGTCATCGAGCGTGACGGTTCCGTGGTGCAGATGGTGCCGCTGAACCGCAAGGCGTTTCACGCTGGAGAAAGCGTCTGGAACGGCCAGCGCTATTGCAACGGATTTTCTGTCGGCATCGAGATTGTCAGCCCTGGCCTGCTCGACCGCGACGGCGGCGCATGGTTTGGCCAGGCCGTGCCTGCTGGCACGCCGCTGGACTACCGCCACACGCCAGAGCACGGCGCGGGCTGGTGGCTGCCCTACACCGATGCGCAGATCGCTGCCGTGAAAGATGTCTGCCGTGCGATCGTTACCGCCTACCCGTCCTGCCAGGAGATCGCCACGCACTGGCAGATTTCCCCTGGCCGCAAAATCGACACCGGGCCGCTGTTTCCGCTCGCGGACGTGACCGCCTATGCGCTGGCTGAGCCGCCTGTCATCGCCGCAGCGCTGGACGTGTCCGCGCTGAGCGCGCCGATTCCTGTGAAACACGCACCCGCGCAACTATTAGGAAATTCCGAACAGTTGCCACCTGCCGTCACCGCATCTGCCGAACGCCCGCTGGCGAAGTCCAAGTCGGCGTGGGTGCTGGCTCTGGGCGGCGTGTTGACCACGTGCCGCGACTTCGTGGCCGGCTGGGCCGACACGCTGCTCGCGGCGCTGCCCAACATCGCCACCGACGTGGAGGCGCAGCTCGACAGCATCAAGGCCGTCGGCGGTCTGCTGGGCGAGGCCGGGCGGGCCGCGTTCACGCCGCAGACGCTGACCTATCTGTCGCTCGCCTGCACCGCCTACGCGATCTACCGCCTGACCAAGCCGCGCGGAGCCTAGCTCAACGCGCCGCGCCAGATTTTCGACGAAGACAAGAGGGGAACGTATCATGCCTAAAAAGCTGACCGCATTTATCGCCTGGATTCAATCATTCGCGGCCTGGATTCAATCCAAGATGCCCGCCGCTAAAGCAGCCGCCGCGCCGGTCCTCGACGACGCGCAGGATGGCATCGCCGCGTTCAACGACAACGTCGAGGCCAGTTTCGTCGCCGTCAAAGGCAACCGCCGCGGCTGGCTGTTCACCGGCCTGCTGATGCTGACCGTCGCGCTGGGCGGCTTCCTGACCGGCCACACCATCGCCAAACGCGGCGTCGTGGCACTCAAGGACGAGATTGTGGCACTCAAAGCCGGTAATCTGGCACTCAAAAAGCAGGCCAAGATCGACGTCGCCGCGCTCGCGCTCAACGCTGAGGACTTGAATGCCGCCTCCGCCGAAATCGACCGGCTGCAAAAACTGCTTCCCAAGCCGGAACCAGAGCCCGCCGCCAAACCAGCTAAGGCCAAGAAACCCCGCGCGGTCAAAGCCGGGTGGCCGTGATGATCGCCTGGCTGCGCTACGTCCCACATTCCGCAGTCGACGCCTACACCGCCCACGGCTGGACCGCGACGCCCGCGCTCACCGGCACCCACCACGGCAGACATGC
>JBEBJA010000236.1:0-14588 GCA_040080145.1 Hyphomicrobiaceae bacterium | reverse complement strand
AGGGGTGACAGGCTGGCGATGCCGCCGCGCAACCCCCACCCCAACCCTCCCCGCAAGGGGGAGGGGGAAGTAGAGATGACCGAACCGAATGACAATCGCCTCGTCTCTGGGGCAAAGCGCGAGCAGGATGCGCTGGAATCGTCGATCCGTCCGCAATCGCTTGATGAGTTCATCGGGCAGGAGCAGGCGCGGGCGAATTTGCGCGTGTTCATTCAGGCGGCAAAGACGCGCGGGGATGCACTGGATCATGTGCTGTTTGCCGGGCCACCGGGCTTGGGCAAGACGACGCTGGCACAGATCATGGCGAAGGAGCTGGGCGTCGGGTTCCGGTCGACGTCGGGGCCGGTGATTGCCAAGGCTGGCGATCTCGCCGCGCTGCTGACAAATCTCGAAGATCGGGACGTGCTGTTCATCGACGAAATTCACCGGCTCAATCCAGCGGTTGAGGAAATCCTCTATCCGGCGATGGAGGATTATCAGCTTGATCTCATCATCGGCGAGGGGCCTGCGGCTCGGTCGGTGAAGATTGATCTGGCGAAGTTTACGCTGGTGGGAGCGACGACGCGGTCGGGATTGCTGACGACGCCGCTGCGGGACCGGTTTGGGATTCCGATCCGGCTCAACTTCTACACGACGGAAGAACTTGAGATGGTGGTGACGCGCGGGGCGCGTGTGCTGGGTGCGCCGATGAAAGCGGATGGCGCGCGCGAGATCGCACGGCGCGCGCGTGGGACGCCGCGAATCGCTGGGCGGTTGCTGCGGCGGGTCAGAGACTTTGCGGCGGTTGCGGGGGCAGACTGGATTAACGCCGAGGTTGCCGATAAGGCGCTGCGGATGCTGGAAGTGGACAACGAGGGGCTGGATGCGCTCGACCATAGGTATCTGACGTGCATTGCCAAGAACTATGAAGGCGGGCCGGTCGGCATCGAGACAATGGCGGCGGCGCTGTCGGAGCCGCGGGATGCTCTGGAAGAAATCGTCGAGCCGTATCTGTTGCAACAAGGATTCATCGGACGGACGCCGCGCGGGCGGGTTTTGACGTTGAAGGCATGGCGGCATCTGGGGTTGTCGGGGCCGTCGCGGTCGAGTGGCGGTGCACAGTTTCCGCTGTTTGACGAAACGGATGGCAGCGAACCAACGGATCGTTAAGACCTTTCGATTCCTAATGCCTTGGTAATTTCACAACTAGGGATCACTCTACGAACCCGGTGGCTCGGGTTGCAGTCTGAGGTATGTGGAAGCGCTTCGGCCCAATCGACCTTGTCGTGGGTGGCCGCCTTCGCGGCCATGACGAAGTAATGGATGACACTGTCTGGTGGCGGACACCGGGCGTTGATTATCGAGGGAATGACTTGATTTCGCGGCGGACATTTCTGAAGGGCGTGCTGGCGTTTTCGGCCGGTACGGTGACGCTTGGCGGTTATGCCGTGGCGGAGCCGTGGCGTTTGAATGTTACACGCTATGCGTTTACGCCGCCGAATTGGCCCAAAGGGTTGAAGCTGCGGTGTGCGGTGCTTGCCGACCTGCATGCGTGCGAGCCGTGGATGGGGGAAGCGCGCATCCGGCAAATTGTGGCGCGAACGAATTCGCTGGCACCGGATGTGACCCTGCTGCTGGGCGACTATGAGGCAGGCTACAAACTGTCGCGGCTTTCAAAGCCGGTCGAGGCTTCGGTTTGGGCCGGCGCGCTTGGCGGACTGCGCGCGCGACTGGGCGTGCATGCGGTGCTTGGCAATCATGACTGGTGGCACGATGTCGCCGTTCAGGCGCGCCGTGGCGGTCCGGTTCCGGCGGCGGTGGCGCTGGAGGCTGCCGGGATCCCGGTTTATCAGAATCAAGCGGTGCGGCTGGTGAAGGACGGGATGCCGTTCTGGATTGCCGGGCTTGGCGATCAGTGGGCGTTCTGGCCGCGCGGACTGAAAAAGCATCCGCGTATGGTGCGCCAATATGAGGGTGTGGATGATCTCGCCGGCACGCTCGCGCAGGTCACCGATGATGCGCCGGTCGTGCTGATGGCGCATGAGCCAGATATTTTCCCGAAGGTTCCAGACCGGGTTGCGTTGACGGTTTCGGGGCATACGCACGGCGGGCAGATTACGTTTGCCGGGTATGCACCGGTGGTGCCGTCGCGATATGGGCGGCGGTATGTGTATGGGCATGTGGTCGAGGACAACCGCAGCATCATCGTGTCGGGCGGGCTTGGGTGCAGCGGCATGCCGATCCGCTTCGGGCGGCCGCCCGAGATTGCGCTGATCGAACTTGGCAGCGAGGCCGCAGTCTCGTGATTACGCGGCGTGCGTTGCTCAAGGGTCTGGGGGCGTTTGTTGCCGGCGGGGCTGGTCTGAGCGGATATGCGTTCGGACTTGAACCGTTCCGGCTGATCGAAACGCACTACCGCCTGACGCCGCCGGGATGGCCCAAGGGCTTGCGGCTGAAGCTGGCCGTGCTCGCCGATATTCATGCCTGCGAGCCGTGGATGGGTGTGGGGCGTATCCGGTCGATCGTGGCGCGCACCAATGCGTTGGCCCCGGACGCGACACTGTTACTGGGCGATTATGTCGTTGCGCACAAGTGGATTTCGGGCCGGGTACCGTCGGCGGAATGGGCGCTGGCGCTGGCCGGGTTGACCGCTCCGCTCGGGGTGCATGCGGTGCTTGGCAATCACGATTGGTGGGACGATAAGGTTGCCCAGCGGCGCGGGCATGGGCCGACCGAGGCGCATGTGGCGCTGTCGTCGGTCGCGATCCAGGTTTATGAAAACGATGCCGTGCGGCTGTCGAAGGACGGGCACGGGTTCTGGATTGCCGGGCTTGGGGATCAGTATGCGTTTCTGAGGCGGGGTTCCAAGGGGCTGTTCAGCACGGGCGTCGACGATCTCAAGGGCACGCTTGCACAGGTCACGGACGGCGCGCCGGTTATATTGATGGCGCATGAGCCGGACATCTTTCCGCGCGTGCCGCCAAGGGTCGCGCTGACAATTTCGGGACATACTCACGGCGGACAGATCCGGGTATTCGGGAAAATTCCGTTTACGCCGACGGGCCGGCGCGAACAGTATGCGTATGGGCATTTCGTTGAGCGGGGGACGGAGCGGTTTCCCGAAGGCGAGCGGAACCTGATCGTGTCGGGCGGGCTTGGGTGTTCGCTGCTGCCGGTGCGGTTTGGCGCGGTGCCGGAGATTGTGATCATCGAATTTGGGGATATGGACGCCGCATGACGGGACAATCAGATTGGCCAGATTTGGCCGGGCGGCTTGAGGTCGCCGACGGGCAACGGCGGCACCGGTCGCCGGTTCGGGTGTATTTTGAGGATACGGACGCGGGCGGCGTTGCCTATCATGCGAGTTACGTGCGGTGGTGCGAGCGGGGGCGGACGGATTTTTTGCGGTTGCTTGGGACGGACGCAAGGCGGCTGATCGATGGCAGCGACAATCACGAGCCGGCAGCGTTCGTGGTGCGGCGGATGTCGTTTGATTTTGCACGTCCTGCCAAGATGGACGACGTGCTGGAAGTGATTACGACCGTCACGGATCTGGGTGGGGCAAGCGTGACGCTCAATCAGCAGGTGCATCGCGAGGGCGTGCGATTGTGCGAGGCGGATGTGACGGTGGTTCTGGTGTCGGTGTCGGGCAAGCCGCTGCGGCTCAGCGATGCGATCAGGACGTCGATGGCGCCGTAGGCGGGGCGCGGAAAATTTTATGGGTCGCACTCGCCCGAGCACGTTAAGTCTGCGGCTGCCGATATCGAGCGCGGATTATTGCGCCGGGCGGCACTCGAATTTCCGGGTGTTGCGCGGATGAATTGAAAGAAACACGTCAGAGCCGTCGTTCATGGCGTAGGCGGCTTTCTGGCAGTCTTCGAAGGCAACGCTTTTATTGAGAAGCTGGCGGTCGCAGGTTTCACAGGAATAGGCGATCAGGTCATAGGACTTGATCGGCTGGCGGACGAGATTGTGGTTGGTGACGACGGCCAGGATCATAAGCGGGACGATGACGGATACAACGCGACGCATGGGAACAACTCTCTTAGGGAACATTGATGATTTCTGTATCGCGTTCAGTATCGCGCGGAAGGGCAAACAGAAGGTTACCGGGCGTTGGATTCTTGGATTGTCCGCAAGTTGATCGTTGACTGGGTTCGGTTCGCGCCGGGATGGCGGGGAATAGATGCAGTGAGAGGAGTGGTGTTGTTTCGGTAGTTCGGAAGTTTTGCAGTTGATAGGTTTCGGGGTCGTACCTATAACAGGGCATGACCTCTATTGTTTCGGTTTCCAAGCTGTCCAAGACGTATGCTTCCGGCTTTCAAGCCTTGAAGAGCGTTGATCTCGACATCGCGCGCGGGGAGATTTTCGCGCTGCTGGGGCCGAACGGGGCGGGGAAAACCACGCTTATCAATATCGTGTGCGGGATCGTGAACCGGAGCGGCGGCGAGGTCCGCGTCGATGGGCGCGATATCGCGACCGATTTTCGCGCGGTGCGGTCGATGATTGGGCTCGTGCCGCAGGAATTGTCGACCGACATGTTCGAGACGGTCTGGAACACGGTGAGCTTTAGCCGGGGCTTGTTTGGGAAGCCTGCGAACCCGGCGCATATCGAGAAGGTTCTGCGCGAGCTGTCGTTGTGGGACAAAAAGGACAGCAAGATCATGACGCTATCGGGCGGCATGAAGCGGCGGGTGCTGATCGCGAAGGCGCTGTCGCATGAACCCACGATCTTGTTTCTGGATGAGCCGACGGCGGGTGTCGATGTGGCGCTGCGCAAGGATATGTGGGCGGTGGTGCGCGGGCTGCGGGCCACCGGCGTGACGATCATTCTGACGACGCACTACATCGAAGAAGCCGAGGAGATGGCCGACCGGGTCGGTGTTATCGCCAAGGGGGAGTTGATCCTCGTCGAGGACAAGGATGAGCTGATGCGCAAGCTCGGCAAGAAGAAGCTGGTGCTGGATCTGCACCACAAGCTCAATGCGGTGCCGGACGGGTTGTCGTCGCACAATCTGGCGCTTGAGGGAGACGGGATGAAGCTCGTTTATACCTATGACACGCAGGCAGAGCGGACGGGGATCACCTTGTTGCTCAACGAGATGCGGGCGGCGGGAATTACGTTCCGCGATCTGACGACGAGCCAGAGTTCGCTTGAGGATATTTTCGTTGATCTCGTGTCTCAACCCCGCACACTGGTGAAAGAGACCAAATGAACCTCCATGGGGTTTGGGCGATCTACAGCTTCGAGATGAACCGGGCACGGCGGACGCTGATGCAGTCCATCGTGTCGCCGGTGTTGTCGACGGCGCTGTATTTCGTGGTGTTCGGGTCGGCAATTGGATCGCGGATTCCGGAGGTGGACGGTGTGCCGTATGGTGCGTTCATCGTGCCGGGGTTGATTATGCTGTCGTTGCTGACGCAGAGCATCGCGAACGCATCGTTTGGGATTTATTTTCCGCGATTTACGGGGACGATTTACGAGCTGCTTTCGGCACCGGTCTCGCCGTTCGAGATGGTGCTCGGGTATGTGGGGGCGGCGGCGAGTAAGTCGGTGGTCCTGGGGTTGATCATACTTGCCACGGCGAGTTTGTTCGTGCCGCTGCAGGTCGCGCATCCGGTGTGGATGATGACGTTTCTGGTGCTGACGTGCGTGGCGTTCAGCTTGTTCGGGTTTTTGATCGGGCTTTGGGCGGACGGGTTTGAGAAACTGCAGCTCATTCCGCTGCTGGTCATCACGCCGCTGACGTTTCTGGGCGGGACGTTTTATTCAATCCAGATGCTGCCGCCATTCTGGCAGACGGTGTCGCTGTTCAATCCGGTGGTTTATCTCATCAGCGGGTTTCGCTGGAGCTTCTTTGAGCTGTCGGATGTCGGGGTGGGGGTGAGCCTGGGCATCACGCTCGCGTTTTTGGGCGCGTGCATGATCGCGATATGGTGGATATTCAAGACCGGATACCGGCTGCGAAGTTAGGGTCCGTCCGACTTTGATGGAATCAAAGACGGACCCTAAGTCTTTGTTTGGTCGTGCTTCTTATCGGAAAACCGGTTCCCACCCCCGCCTTCGCGGGGGCATGCTTTTCCGGAAGCACTCTAGTTGATTTTGAACTCGCCGTCGGGGCTGATGATTTTGCAGAGGTTGCGGGCGTCGATGATTTTGCGGCCGCTGGCGTCCATGGTCCAGATGTTGTGGCAGCGGCCGTAGAATGAGGGACCGCCGTCGCGGATCTTCATGCCCCATTCGCAGGTTGCGGCCACATCGCGGCCGACGATCAAGGTGTCGCGCACTTCGAAATGGGTGACGTCGAAGGTCGCGAATTCCAGGGCGTAGAATTGCATGATCTGGATAGCGCCTTGCGCCTGAAGCGGGCCACCACCTTTCAGATCGGTCAGGCCGAGGCGGCGGGCGAGCTTGGAGTCGACTTGGGTCACAAGCGAGGCGTCGTGGGTGAAGGCCTCGGCCAGAGTCACCGGGTCGCAGGCCCGGAAGGCCTCAAGCGAGCGCCGCAACACTGCCGGGACGTCGAGAGAAGGCCGGATCAGCATGTGGTCGTCCCCTGTCGCTACGTGATGCGCCGATGCGTAGCACGGGGTGCAACGGCAAAACTCGGTGAATATTGGGACTTTGGACTTTTGTACAATACGCGCGGGTGCATTCTCTATTGGAGGGTGTGGACCGGGCCATAGGCCTGCAATTGCTGCGTGTTTGATCCGCAAGCTACTGATTGCGTTTGGTTATGTTGTTGTCTCAGGTGGGAATTGGTGGAGCTAAGCGGGATCGAACCGCTGACCTCTTGCATGCCATGCAAGCGCTCTCCCAGCTGAGCTATAGCCCCATACCAAGACCCGTTTCACGGGGTCTGACCGGCGCGGCTGGAAACCATGCACCGGAAGAAGCGGTTCATTAGGCGCTTCGTTTGAAAACTGCAAGCGGCAAGTTCGCGCTATTTTGCCAGGATGGGGTTGGACGGCGGGGCAGGCTTGGTTTTGGTGCGGGAAGTCCGCGGCTTTCATGGATTTGTTGGCAGCTTTTCACAAATTCGCGACAAAGCGCGCCGGCTGCGCTATAGGGCCGATCCATGCGAGTCATAACTTCAACTGCCGATCTGCAGAATGCCTGCGACGAACTCGCGAAGTCGAGCTTTGTCGCGGTCGATACCGAATTCATGCGTGAGACGACGTTCTGGCCGATCCTGTGCCTCATTCAGATGGCGAGCCCGGATCTGGAAGTCATCGTCGATCCGCTGGCGCCGGGGCTTGATCTTGCGCCGTTCCATGCGCTGATGATGAATGAAGGGGTTGTGAAGGTTTTTCACGCCGCCCGTCAGGATGTCGAGATCGTGTTTGCCCAGACCGGGAAGGTGCCCAAGCCGGTGTTCGACACCCAGGTGGCGGCCATGGTGTGCGGGTTCAACGAGAGCGTCAGCTATGTGAACCTGGTCAAGAAGGTCACCGGGCTCGATCTCGATAAGTCGTCGCGGTTTACCGATTGGAGCCGGCGGCCGTTGACGTTGGGGCAGCTCACCTATGCGCTGGCCGACGTGACGCATCTGCGCGACGTCTACAAGTTTCTGGTCGCCGAGATGGCGGCGGGAAAGCGGACCGAGTGGGTCGGGGAAGAAATGGCGGAGCTGATGCAGGTCTCGACCTATCAGACGCTGCCTGAAGACGCCTGGAAGCGACTGAAACTGCGGGTCAAAAACCGCAAGGCGCTGGCGATTTTGATCGAGCTGGCGGCATGGCGTGAGCGCTTGGCGCAGGGGCAGAATGTGCCGCGTGGTCGGATCTTGCGCGATGAAGCCCTGTTTGACATTGCCAATCAAGCGCCAACGACCGCCGACAAGCTGTCGGAGTTGCGGACGCTGAGCGATGGATTTGCGCGGTCGGCGCGGGCGAAAGAGATCTTGGACGCGGTGAAGCGCGGCATCGAGCGCGATCCAAAGACCGTGCCGCCGCTCACTGTTTCCGCACCGATTTCGGCAGAGGCAACGGCGACGGTGGAGCTGTTGAAGGTGTTGTTGAAGGCAGCGGCTGCGCGGCATCGGGTGGCTCCGCGGCTTATCGCGGATAACGACGAACTGGAGCTGATCGCGTCGGATGCCGTTGGCGACGTGCGGACGCTGACCGGCTGGCGGCGGATTGTGTTTGGTGAGGATGCTCTGCGGTTGAAGCAGGGGCATTTGGCGTTGACTTTGATGCGGGGCGAAGTGGTCGCCATTGCCGCTGAGCCGGTTGGGGCTTGACCGACGGAAGTTGAGATCGTGGGCGTTTGAGAGGGACAAAGGAACCTCTCGAATAGGATGTGTGCTCATGGCTCGAATGACGCTTGGCGCGGTTCTTGGCCTTTCGTTGTTCGGCTGGGGGGCGCAGGTTTGTGTGGCGCAAAGTGCTGCGCCGCCGCCTCCGCCAGCTGTTGTTCAGTCGGGAGCCGCGTCGGCGCGCCTGAACGACGGGCAGGGCGCGGGACGGGCTGCGTTGGACGCATGCCGAGGGGACATGAAGGCCTTGTGTGGCGGCGTTGCGCGTGGCGGCGGGCGCAAATTTGCGTGTCTCAAGGAAAACCAATCGAAACTGTCGGCCGCGTGCCAAGGTGCCATTCAAACGGTGCTGGAACAGCACGGGATGGGCGGCGGCAAACGTGGTCACGCACCTCGGGGCGGCAAGGCTATGGCGGCGTGCCGGGCCGATATTGCCAGCGTTTGTGCTGGCGTTGAAAAGGGTAACGGTGCCGTCGGGTTGTGCTTGCGGGAGAATGCCGCGAAGCTGACGCTGCCGTGTCAGGGCGTACTCGCCGAACGTAGGGCGTTACAGCTGGGTATGAGGCAGGCCTGCAAGGGCGATATCGCGGCGTTGTGCGGTGAGGCCGAAACGGGCAAAGCGCGGCGGCAGTGCCTGCTTGAGAAGCAGGCGCAGGTGTCGACAGGATGTCAGCAGGCGTTGGCGGCGCTGCCGGGGAAGCAAGGGAAGGGCCGGGAATAGGGGCGATCATAGCGCTTATGCGCCTACGCGGGGGCGTGGATGTCCCGGAATCACTCTCGTGGGTTTCAGCGGTCGGCGGAGACTAAAAAAGCCCCGCCGGGGAGGGCGGGGCTCGCATGTCTTTTATAGGGTCGGGTCTGCTGGTCAGGCGACGATGGATTTCTTGACCCAGTCTTCCAGGACGCGCTTTTGGACCATGGCACCGGTATGGGTGGCGACGACTTTGCCGGCTTTGAAGACGAGCAGGGTCGGCATGGCGCGGATGGCGTACTTGCCGGTGATGCCGGGGTTTGCGTCGACGTCGACCTTGACGACCTTCACTTTGCCCTTCATTTCGGCGGCGACGAGGTCGAGAGCCGGGGCCATCGCCTTGCACGGGCCGCACCATTCGGCGTGGAAGTCGACGAGGACGGGTTCGGCCGACTTCAGGACCTCGGCGTCGAAGGTCTTATCGGTTACTGCAGCCGCATTCGACATAGTGTTCTCCTGTTGGAAGCGCGCGGATCCGATCGCGCTCAGTTGGCTGGTAATTAGGTAGGCAAGCCTACGACGTCAACCCTTTGAGTTCCAAACTCCCAGAGTCGTGAACCATAGAGATCAAGCGTCTGCGATGGGATTTCCATCAGGCTCGGGGTTTGGGTCCAAAGCAAGGCGGCGCGGACGGTCTTGCCGGGGAAGATTGCCGCAAGGGCCAGCCTATAGGCCGCAAGCTGAACGAGATAGGTTTCGGCGACCTCGCTCACGTGCGTGGGCGGTGGGCGGTTGGTTTTGTAATCGACGATCAGGACAGAGTCGGCGGTTTCGACGAGGCGGTCGATCTGGCCGTTCAATTTCAGTGGCGGGCCTTTGCCGGACGGGTTGGTCAATTCGGCGACGATGGGGACTTCGGCCTGGCTTGATGAGCCAAACAGGGGGGCAAAGGTGGCGTGGTTGAGGATCAGCAGGGTTTCGGTGGCGATGCTGGTGCGAGCGGACTTGGTGAGTTCGGGGGCGCGAAGGTCGAGGAAGGCGCTCGCGGCTTTGTGCCAAGCGGATGTAGGGAGCGAGGGCAGGTGTTCGAGCAGGGCGTGGGTCAGGGTTCCGCGCAGGAATCGGTTGTCCTTGTTGCGTTGAGGGGAGGCGACGGTGGGTTCGCGTTTGGCGCGTTCGCTCGTCGTTTGCGCTTCGATGACGGGGTGGGCGACAGGTTCGCCAGCGTCGTCGAAGTCGTAGGGGGCGAGGCGCGAGGGGGCGACCGGGATTGCGGGTTGGGCTTCGCGTGGAGCGGCGGCGTCGATCCAGGCCGGGCGGGGGGCTGGCTTCGTGTCGTGGGCTAGGTGTTCCTTGCGCGGCTCGGGCGTTGCAGTTTGATCAGCGGCGAGGCGCTTGACGGTGCGGCCGCCGTGCGTGACGTCTATCAGGGTGCCGCCGAGGGCGCGGGTGACGATGTCGTACCAGCAGCCGCTGGCGAGTTTATCGCGGGACTGGAAGCCGGCGATGTAGAGGCGGTCGCGGGGACGGGTTAGGGCGACATAGAGCAGGCGGTTCAGCTCTTTGAGGTCTTCGTCGCGCAGGGCCTTCTTTGCCGCTTCGATGGCTGGCAGGCGCGAGGCACCTTTGACCGGCCAAACGGCAAGTTCGGTGACGCTGGAGGGCAGGTTTGCGCCGGTGAGGGTCAGCAGGCCGCTGGCGGAGCGGCCGGATTTCATGGCGCAGGTGTCGGGCAGGAAAACGATGGGGGCCTCGAGGCCCTTGGAGCCGTGGACGGTCAGGACGCGGACTTCGTTGCGGCCCTGGTCCATGTCGCGCTTGATCTGGCGGTCGCCGTCGCGCAACCAGCCAAGGAAGCCGGTCAGCGAGGGCGGGGCCTGGTCATCGTACGTGAGGGCGAGGTTTAAGAATTCGTCAATTCCGTCAGCGGCTTCTGGACCCAAGCGTTCCAGCATTTTCATGCGGCCACCGTCAGAATCGAGGACGGCGGCGTAGAACTCGAACGGGGGCAGGAAGTCGGCTTCCTTGCGCCAGCGTTTGAGCAGATCGGCGGGTCTGGCGAAGGTTGGGTCGGTTTTGCCTAAGTTGAGGAGCGCTTGCCAGAGTGTACCTTTGCGGCCGTGGGCGAGGGTCAGCAGGTGGCCGTCGTCGAGGCCGAAGAAGGGGCTTTTGAGGATGGCAGCGAGCGAGAGATCGTCTTCGGGCAGGGTGAGGAAGTCGCCAAGTGCCAGCAGGTCCTGGACCGCGATCTGGTTTATCAGCACGATGCGGTCGGCACCGGCGACTGGGACTTTTTTCTCCTTGAGGGCGGCGACAATGGTGGAGGCGAACGGTTCGCGTTTCCGCACGAGGATGAGGATGTCACCAGCGCGGATCGGGCGGCCTTCTGATTCCAGCATTTCGCCGCTGTCGATCCAGCCCTTGATGGTGGTGGCAATGCGGTCGGCCAAGCGAACCACGGGTGACGAACGGGCGGTTTCATTGAGCGGCGACCAGGCGTCGTTGTCCTGTTTAGGTTCGGGGAGTTCGGTGGGCCAGATTTCGACGAGGCCTGCTTGACCCAAACGCTTGACGGCGTGCTTGATGACGCGGCTGTGGTCGGTGGCGAGGCCTGGAGTTGCGGCGTGGTCGGCGAAAACGCCGTCAACGGCGGACAGGATTGGGCCGACGGTGCGGAACGAGAGCGTGAGGGCGGTTGCGTGCCAGGGCATGCCAAGGCCGGTCGCGAGTTTTTTGAACTCCTCGCCGGTCCTGGCAAACAGTTCGGGGCGTGCGCCCTGGAAGCTGTAGATAGATTGCTTTTCGTCGCCGACGGCGAAGACGGTGCGGGTTCCGGCTTTGCTGCCCGCGCCCCGGTCGGAGAAGAATTCCTTGGCGATGTTGGCGACGACCTGCCACTGCGCGGGGGCGGTATCTTGGGCTTCGTCGACGAGGATATGGTCGAGGCCGCCGTCGAGTTTGTAGAGCACCCAGGCTGCGCCGTCGTGGCCGCTCAGGAGGTTTGCCGACTTGACGATGAGGTCTTCGAAGTCGAGGGCGGCGCGGGCGGCTTTGGCTGACTGATAGTGGCCAAGCACGGCGTCGGCGAGGCGGTAGAGGGCGAGCGTTGCTTCCACGACGTCGAGGCCGGTCAGTTCCTGGTCGAGGGCGACGAATCTGGATTGCGCGTTGTTGGCCTTGAGTTCGAGATCGGGGCTTGCGTCGCGGACGGCCTTGGTCATCAAGCTGGCGCGCGGCTCGCGGGTGCCGGTCAGGAAGTATTTGGCCAGCGTGTCGATGCGTTGCTGGCCGGCCGATTTGGCAGCGAGGCCCAAGAGGGTTGCCTTTTCGATGTCGGTTTTGGTGCCGCCGGAAAGGGCGTCTTGGAGGCGCTTTAAGGTGGGGCCGTCGAGGACGCTGGCGAGTTCGGTGCGGATGCCGCCCGATTGAGCGAATTTGCGGACGTTGAGGGTGGAGCGTAGCAGGTCGCTGGCGAAGTCGAGCGGATCGGCGTCATCTTCGCCGTTACCGGACCGCACGAGGCTGGAGAGGAGTTCGCGGTGTTTGATGGCATCGGTCAGGACGGCGTCGAACTGGTCGTTGGCGGCATAGCGGATGGTGGCCGTCAAGGCGCGGCCAAGCGGGCTTTCGCGGTCTTGGGTGGCTTTTGTGAGCGTGTCGTTGATGGCGTCGCCGATGAGCGTGCGGGCAAGGTGGTCGTCGAGGATCTTGAAGCCGGGGGCGACGCCGGCTTCAAGCGGGAAGCGCTGGAGCAGGCGTTCGCAGAAGGCGTGAATGGTCTGGACTTTGAAGCCACCGGGGGTTTCGATGGCGCGGGTGAACAGGGTGCGGGCGAGGTCTTGTTCGCGGGTCGAAGGATGAGTGCCAAGTAGCTTGGTGAGGGCGGCGGTAAGCGCATTGTCATCAAGGCCGATCCAGCCGGCGAGGGTATCGAAGACGCGCTTCGACATTTCGGCGGCCGCGGCCTTGGTATAGGTGAGGCACAAGATGCGCTCGGGCGCGGTGCCAGTCAGCAGCAGGCGCAGCACGCGCTGGGTTAAGACGTGGGTCTTGCCGGTGCCCGCGTTGGCGCTGACCCAGACGGACGCCGTCGGGTCGGCGGCCTGCGACTGCAGACGGGTGGTTTCGGCGAGTGCTCGTGAGATCTGGTCTTGAGCAATCTGGTCTTGAGCAATCTGGGCTCTGGCTGGCTGGGCTCTGGCTTGGTCAGTCATTCAGGTCTCCTCATCGTCGCTGGCGGCAGTCCATTCGGCGACGCGGGCTAAGTGGGCGAATTCGTCGAAGTCGTAGCGGAAGCCTTCGCGGCGGGCGACGGCGTAGGGCGTTGATAGCTGGTCGAAATCGGCGATGTGGCGGTTGAGGCCGGTGATTGTTTGGGCTGCAAGGTCGCCCGCTGTGACGTTTTGTTTGCCGCCGGTCACGGATGTTTCCTCACCAGCGGGCTCGCCGCCGGACGCGCGGATGTAGCGTAAACCGCAAACTTCGATCTTGGGGATTTCGTCGAAGCCGCCTGCGATGGCGATGGCTGCTTCGAGGGGTAGCTGAGGCCGCAGTTGGGCTGCCACTTGGGAAGCGCTCGGCGGGATGCCGGTCTTGTAGTCAGTAATGATGGCGGTGCCGTTCGCAATGTCGATGCGGTCGGCGCGAGCGGTGAGCGTGAAGGGCATATCGAGCGAGCCGATCATGGTCGAGCCTTTGATTTCGGCGACGGTGCGCGAGCCCTCTGAGCGGCGGGCAGGCTCGGTATCGGCGAACCAGCTGGCGAAGCGTTCGAGGCGGGGAAGCCAGAAAGCGGCGACGCGGGGGTGACCGGTCCATTCCTGCAGCACGGTGCTGGCGTGGCCGAGCAAGTTCGCTTCTATGTCGTTGGGCAGGGTGTGCGGGTACTGCTTCGTGAAGCGGGCGAGGGCTTCGTGGATGATCGCACCGCGGATGGCAGCGTCGGGCTGCGTGCCGATCAGGGGCAGGGCTTCGAGGCTGAGAATGCGGGAAGCGTAGATCGCGTAGGGGTTGGCGATCCAGGTTTCGATGGCTGAGACAGAGAGTTTGCGCGGGCGCATCGCTACCGGAGGGCGTGGGGCCGGGCGTTTGACGGGCGAACGGTGAGAGGGCTGGTCGCGCTGGCGGGCCCAGGCCAGATAGGTGGAGGCAGTGCGTTCTGCACGCAAGTGGTCTTTGAGGCCCATGCTGGCGAGGAGGGCTTCCAAGCGCATGAGCCAGCGCGAGGGGACGGTCGGGACGCCGTCGATTTTTTCGGCGCGGGTGAGGTAGACGCGCTCGCCGGCGATGAGCTGGGTGAAGTCGTGGGCGGCGTAACCGATTTTTTCTTCGGGCGCGGGGAGCTTCAAGGCGGCCCGCATTGGACGGTTGATCCAGGGGCCGGGGTCGGCGGACTCGGGCCAGGTGCCGTCATTGAGTGAGCCGAGGATCAGAACGTCGCAGTGCTGCAGGCGGGATTCGAAGGGGCCCCAGATCGACAGGCGCGGGTGGACCGGTATGCGCGGGCGGACGTTTTCGGTGGCGATGAGCGCGCGGTAGAGGTCGGGGTAATCTTTGGCTGCGACGTCGGGGGCGATGAGGTCGGGTTGGAGCAGGGCTTCGAATAAGGTTTTGGCGGTCAGGCCCGCTTCGCCCTGCCAGAGCGGCGAGGGTATTTCGGC
>JBEBJA010000159.1:0-14605 GCA_040080145.1 Hyphomicrobiaceae bacterium | reverse complement strand
AACGGCATTCTGATTATGCTCGGCGCGTCAGGCGCGATCGCTGTCACCGCGCCGGCCGACGGGCTCATGGCGATCTTCGGCTGGCGCGGACTTTTCCAACTGGCTGCCGTTCTGGCGATGGTCATGGCTGCACTGATCATAATAGTCGCGCCGGAGCGGCATCAATCCGACACGCATCGACCGTCATCCGCAGTGAAGCTGTCAACAATCTATGCCGATCCCCGATTTCAGGCGCTCGCGCCATTGTCGGCGCTGACCATTGGAGCGTCATGGTCGTTGCAGGGGCTATGGGCAGGGCCGTGGCTCACGCACGTCTCCGGGCTCGATCACGCATCGGTTGTGAAACACCTGCTCGTCATCGGAGTGGCGCTCGCCCTTGGCGCTGCGGGACTGGGATGGATCACCGATCGACTGAAAACGCGCGGAAGTGATCGGGAAATTGTCCTCGTCGCCATCGCGGCTGCAAGCCTTACTGCCATGGTCGTACTCGTCCTGCAGCTGCCGGTGTCACCGGTCATTCCATGGTCGGTCATTGCGATTGCCGGCGCGGCAACGACGGTCAGCTACGCCATCCTGCCCGGCTATTTCGCTGCATGGATGTCGGCGCGTGCCAACGCAGCACTCAACCTGCTGCACCTCTTGACCGCCTTCGGCGTGCAAGCCGCCATCGGGACCTTTATCAACCAGTGGCCAAAGACCAACGGCCATCCGCCGACGGAAGCTTATCAAGCCGCGCTCGGTTGTATCGCAGTGCTGCAAGCACTGGCATTGACTTGGTTCATCGTGGCGCGTTGCCGCTGCAGTGTGCCAGTTCTGACCGTCCGCCACCCGTTGTTGCGTGTCCTCGCGCCTGTGCCGCTTCCTTCGCGTCCAAGCGCGTACGACGTGGCGCTAACATGTTTTTCAGAACATCTCGGCGCGGGGCGTGTGGAGCGCGGGCAATGGCGGCGCGCGGCATTGAGCGCTGCGATGCTCTGCCTGATGCTGACAGGGCTCGTCGGTGTGGTCGGTGCTCGCGAGGCTGTGCCGTATCTCGTTGCGACCGAGAACGCCCGCACAGCGCACGCGTTTCTCGATCGGAGCCTTGACCAGAACTGATGAGCGTTATGATTTCGCGAGACGGGCGCGTGTCGCTCGCGTCGTCTCCAGCGCCTGCTGCAGTGTTACTTCGAGCGATGCCAGGAGTTCGGCGTCATCGGCGTCGGCAACCGCCAGTGCTTCGTTCACCAGATCGCCGAGGGAAATCGTCACCAGATCGGCCGCCTCTGCGGCATCGCTGTAGGCGACCACAGATCCATTGGGACGCAACTCCAAGGCCAGGGCGGCCTGCCGCAGAACCGATGTCTCGACCACATCCTGGCTGACCGTCACTTCAAGGAGAGGAACCGGGATGCCATCGGCAATAAGGGCCAGAACGTAACCGTCCGCCTCGTCCCGAAAGGCGAAGTGCGTCTTCACAGTCTTGGTAGTGTCTGACCCCGGCATGTCCAACTCGATCAAAAGCGTCGAAAGACCAATATACTAGGTGGAGAGAAGTTTGCCCATGCGGTGCGGTGCCGCCGCATGACACTTCGGCAGACCCTCGCGCACAACCTGCGACGGCTCCGGCAAGAACGCGGGCTCACCCAGGAGGCGCTCGCGGACCTTGCCGGCGTCAATCGCAACTATGTCGGCTTGATCGAGCGCCAGGAGAATTCCGCCAGCGTCGACGTTCTAGATCAGCTCGCCACGGCCCTTGAAATCGATCCAATCGAGCTTCTGAAACGCCCCAAGAAGGCCAAGTAAACATTCCGACACTTGCACGGGCTCCACCTCCCCGTACCCCAGTCTACACAAATCTCACCGCGAAACTGCGTGCCGCCGGTTGCATCGGATGGGTGGTTTCGCTGTTGCGAAAGATGCGAAGCAGTTGGCGTCAATCCGCTCCGCAAAAAGCGGATAGCGGTCGCCGTTAGCGGACACAGAACTCAAATCGGCGAAACCATTCTTCCCTCGAACGGCGCAGCATGATCTGGCGTAGTCTCCCGCCACCTCAAAGACGTCATAGACCGCTCGACCAGACCGTACCGCCTCTTAATCCGAATGAGTTTACGTGTTGGCCAAAAAGTGTCCCATGAGTAGGCTTTTATAGGTGATTTCAAACTTGACATTAGTTCACAAAATACACTAATAGTGTACCATGAGTGCACACCGGCAAGAAAAGCTAAACCGTCTCGCCAAGCGCCTTCCCGAAGGCTTGCCGGTGGATGCGGCGTGGCTCCGATCTGAGGGATATACCCCAAACCTGCTGCGCAAATACGAAGCTGCGGGTTGGCTCACCCAACCGGCGCATCGCATCTATGTTCGGCCCCGCGGCCCCATCGTCTGGCAGCAGGCGGTGATCGCGCTTCAGACCCTTCTCGGTCGCAATCTCGTTGTCGGAGGTCGCACCGCTCTCGACCTCCATGGTTTCAGCCACTACCTCGAAACCTCGACCCAAGCCGTCTATCTATTCGGTCCCAAGCCACCTCCCACGTGGCTCAAAAATCTCCCGGCGGGCGTCGAATTCCGCGCACGCAATGACGCGCGCATTTTCACCAGCACCCTTGCCTCGACCGCCCCTCATCAGCTCGATGGGTTAGCGGGCGGACGAGCGAAGCGCTCCGATGGCGCCATGACCATGCCGTGGGGACCATGGAACTGGCCACTGACGGTCTCGACTCCAGAGCGCGCCATCCTCGAATTTCTCGACGAACTCCCCGACCGTGAAAGCTTTCATCAAGCCGACATGCTGATGGAAGGGCTCTCCACTTTGAGCCCTGTCCGATTGCAGGCGCTCTTGGTCGACTGCCACAACATCAAGGTGAAGCGGCTCTTCTTCTTTTTTGCCGATCGCCATACACACGCTTGGCTCAAACGCCTGAATCTCGGCGCCATCGATCTCGGCCGCGGCAAACGCAGCCTCGTCAAAGGCGGGCGCTACGATGCCAAGCACATGATCACGGTGCCGGAGGATCTCGATGCCGTCGGCTGACAACTTTCGGCGTCAGGTTGAGCTGCTGCTGCGTACGATCCCTTTCGTTGCCAAGGAGACATGCTTCGCTCTCAAGGGCGGCACCGCCATCAATCTCTTCTTCCGCGACCTGCCGCGGCTCTCGGTCGATATCGATCTGACCTATGTCCATGTCTTCTCGCGTGCCAAATCTCTTGGTGCCATCGACAAGGCCATGAAGCGGATTGCCGCCCGGATCGAGAAAGGCATCAGGGGCGCACGCGTCACCCAGACGACGGTCGAAGACACGGTCACGAAGCTCTTCGTTCAGGTGGGCCGCACCCAGATCAAGATCGAAGTGACGCCAGTCATGCGCGGCTGCGCTTATGAGCCCGAAGTTCGCGGTGTCACGCCGACCGTCGAGGACGCGTTCGGCTTTGCCGAAATGCCGGTCGTCTCCTTCGCCGACCTCTACGCCGGAAAGATCGTCGCCGCCCTCGATCGGCAGCACCCTCGCGACTTCTTCGACGTGCACCAACTGATGGCCCATGAAGGTATTACCGATGAAATCCGCGTTGCCTTCATCGTCTATCTGCTCTGCCACCACCGGCCCATGGCCGAAGTCCTCGCGGCTCGCCCAAAGGACATTCGTCGGAGATACGACGCCGAGTTCGTTGGGATGACCGACGAAGACGTGTCGCTAGATGACCTCCTCGCGGCGCGCACTGCGCTCGTCCAATCCATCGTCGGCAAGATGCCGACTGAGCACCGCCGCTTTCTGGCCTCGTTCGAGCGTGGCGCTCCGGACTGGGACCTTCTCGGTCTGCCAAAGATCGACAAGCTGCCCGCCATCCAGTGGCGGCAACGCAATCTCGACAAGATCACCAAGAACAAGCGCGCCGAACTCGCCACGCAGCTCGAGCGCGTTCTCGGGCTCGATGTCACGCCGGCTCAACTCACCCTTTCACCCGAGACGAGTGCTCCAACGAAGAAGCGCTCTCGACCGAAGCGAAGCAAGAAGGTTTAGGGCGTTGCCTAGTCCGCGCGCGAAGCGAACGCTGCTGGCAGTCACCCGAACGTGACGATCAACATCTCGTCGGTCGAAAGGCAGAGGAAGCCGACCTCGCCAATCGGCGCCGATCCGTGCTGGGATCATCGTCTCGGGATGGCTGCTCAACGTCCGAGTGCGGACACAAAGCCGGGTGCACGCTGGGTGAGCGACATCCTGTGAGACCGTGTCGATTGTCGCGTTGCCCAGAGCTCGACCGTCCCTCGTGACGGGGAGGGCTAGAAGCGCTCGTGATGGCTGCGTCGACCATTGCCCACGCCGACCCGAAATGGTCAACTCTACTGAGCTGAACGCTGATAAAGCTCCGCTACGAACTGGGAATGTCCGTTGCTTCGGTAGACGACGTGAAGTTGCTCCTTGGCGCGTGTAACCGCCACGTAAAATTCACGTCGGTCTTCGCGCATTCTTTTTGGATCGCGGAAACTGTAACGGCCAGGAATGACATCGCTGTCCATACCCAACAATATGACAGAGCGAAACTCACGCCCCTTCGAACTGTGGAACGTGCTGAGATTGAGCGCTCCGGTTCCCGTGGCATCGCCGCTGAAAGCGGCGAGTGTCAGATCAGAGCCCTTGCCGGACGGATCGGTGCGATCGATCATTTCATCAAGATCATCCCATTGCTCGTTGATGGTTGTTGCTCTCTGCCGCCAGGCAAGAAGCACATTTGCGCGAAATAAGGTGAGCCAGTTGTGCGTCGAGATGTGCCTATCGACAGGTTGAAGGAATCGGATGAGCTCCAGCTCCATCTGCCTTATCTGGGCCTCTGTGGCGGAGCCGCCGTAGACAAGGGCGATGGCTTCTCTGCGTAGATGATAGAACCTGGGCGTAGCGGTTATCCAGCCACCTACGGTCCAGCGAGCACATTTTTCGATGAACCGCGATACAGAGGAGCTACGTTTGACCAATGCCTGATTATCTGCGCGGACGAACGGAACTGCCTTTGCTTCTGCATACGCCACCAAGTCGGCAGAATGCTTGGCCCAGCGATAAAGAATGCCGATTTCGTTCAGCGCGACGCCTTGCCCTTGTAATTTGGGTATGAGCGTATCGATGACATAAGCCGCCTGTTGCTTGGAGTATCCCTGGACAGGATGGAAATGGATCTCGCCTTCATGAGCATCTGCCGGTCCGACATATCCGCGTTCCTCTCCCAGTGCGGCCATGGACGCGTTGATGATCCGGGTACCACATCGGTAATTGAACCGCAGTTTGTAGGTTTCGACATCCTGGCGCGCCGCAATGTCGTCGAGGAGTGCAGGCTCGGCGCCGTTGAATGCGTAGAGAGACTGATCGATGTCGCCCACTGCGAACAACCGAATTCCGCTCTCGAAGCAGAGCTTTAGGACTAGTGCGTGCAAGGCGTGCCCTAGATCTTGGTACTCGTCGACGAACAACACCGGAAACTTGGCCCGGAGACTGGCGCGTATCCATTCGTGGCGGGCGACCATCTCGTATGCAATAAGCGGCATATCGTCGAAATCGATCTTGGAGCGTTGTCGGAGGAGCGCCTCATAGGAGTTGACGAAGCGCGCAAGCTCCTCGTTCCGCCCGAGCCATTCCGGGTGGGAGCGGTCGATGTCGCGCTTGCGCTTCTCGGTTGCAAACTTCCAACGCTCGGTCGGATTATCGTTCCCGTTAATCGTGTCAGCGTATGCCTGAGCAATGGCAGCATTGATCTCCTCTTTGCTAGCAACGCCGATATCTCTGCTCCACTCCGGCAGGACGCAGCGGCCGTAGGGCAGAATAATTTGAGTCAGGGCGAAGCTGTGGACTGTGCCGATAAATATCCTTTCGCTTTTTTCCACGCCAAGACGCGAGAGACGCTCCTCCAGTTCGTAGGCACATTCGTTGTTGAACGTGATGCATGCCACACCGCGCGGCTGGCGAACGTCTTGTTGGATGGTGCGCGCCATCGCGGTCGTAAGGGTTTTCGTCTTTCCGCTGCCTGGACCTGCCAGGACAACACAGTGTTTAGTGCAATTAGCTGCGAGCGCTTGTTCCTTATTTTTTTCAAGCGAGGAGAGGGCTGCTTGGAGAAGGCGAAGTCCACTCATGTCAGCTGCCCCACAACATGCTTGATCGCGGCGGCAATGTACTGCGGTGGGGGAATGCCCTTGATGCGATCGGCAAGCCGTCGGGCGAAGCGGCCCTTTCCGACGTAACCGATCATGAGCATAAGGCGTTCGGGGTCGATGTTGGAGTGGTCAGCTTGATAGTTGGCGATGCGCTTGCGCAGGATTGGACCAAACGTGCTTTGCTCAGCAAGCACGGCAAGAATAGCAGAAGCCAGATCCTGGTTCTGGGCTAGCTCGGTCTCAAGGGTAGAGCTATTCAGAAAGACGCCGAGTTTGGACGCGCAGGCTCGTAGGTGCGCCTCATCCGATTTGAGCCGCGTAGCCTGTTGCGATGTGGGGCGCTTAAGCGGACGCGAACCACAAATATCACCAATGAGTTCAATGGCACGTGCCCAACCCAAAGGGGCTTTGACTTCGTTGGGGTCCCAATCCGTGATCACGCAATGCGGAAGTTTGAGCAGCTCCGCCATTCGCACATAAGGGCCGAAATTTGCACTATCGACACTGCAGACGGTAATCCCGAGGGCATCGAGGTCGTGGCCGACTGCCTCCGCAAAAGCTGGTAGTAAGGCCTCTTCTGCTGGTCCTTCAACAAAGATTGCGCCGCGTGAGAAGAGAATCTCCGCCCGGGTAGCATTGAGATAGCCTTGGAGATCCTCTCGGTCGGACTCGTCTAGGCTGAGCTTAGAAAGCGAATGGGCCTTAGACCCGGCCTGTCCATGATCGCGAATGAGGACGATCTGATCTAGCGGCGTTACGCTGGCGATGTTGGGAGAGTGCGTGGTTACGATGAGGCTTTGATGGCTTGTTGTGCCGGGCGAGAAGAGTGAGCGAAAGACCTTGCGTTGAAGCTGAGGATGGAGATGCGCTTCCGGTTCCTCGATGGCAATGATCGTAAAGTCTTGGTCGTTTTGTCCGCGCCGCCATTCGTACTCGGCAAGGCGCAGGGTGAGCAGCGCAAGATTGGCCGAGCCAAGGCTCGCGTCACTGATTTCGCGCAGCCCCCCGTCGATGTAGAACTTGAGGATGCGAAACAGCGCGAAGGAATCGGTAGAGACGACGCCGAAACGAGCGTCGATATCGTGGCGGGGTCCGGCGAGCGTTGCCAGCTTCTGGCGGAGGTCTGCTTCCAGTGCTGATATGTGCTTGAGTTTAAGAAGGTTTTCGCTCGCTGCCGCAATAGCTTCTGAGATAACGACGAGGTTTGTTTGCTCTTCTTGAGAGAATGCATGCTCGATCAGGGGACGAAGTGGCGATCTGCGCCAGTTTGAGAGGTCCCCCTCGGCGTCTCGGAGAGCGCCCATTACATCGAGGACGATTCGTCGGCGCAGCCTTGGCGGCAAGAAGCGCTTTTCGTCTCCGCCGCCGTAGATGACGAAATCAAAATCTGCTTCGCTTTTGGGAGCGCCCTCGCATTCGGGTCGGAAGCGATAGCTCAATCTGGCCGTCTTGTGGTCTTGTGCAAGCCGAAAGTCGCCAAGCAGGGCGTTGAGCGCCTCGTCTTGCTCAAAGCCGACGAAGTCGATGTCGATCTCAATCGATACACCACTGGCTGCGAGCGGATCTGGGATGCCGTCCCAGAAGTCTGCGATCTTGAGTCGCCGCGCCTGATCGGGGAGACCAGGGTCGAGGACGAGGCGCAGTGCGTGAATGAAATTGCTCTTGCCAGCGCGGTTCTCGCCGACGAGGACGGTGTTTTGATTCAGTTCGACGTCGAGTACACCGAAGTTTCGGAAGTTTCGTATCTGGACCCTGGAAATGTGCATCATTCAGGCCTTTTCCGATTGTTCGTGATCTCGCACGCGACAGAGCAGAAGAAACCTTTTAAATGGGCCTTTTGCGATGTTGACGCGGTTATTGAGCCGTCGGCTGCGCGGATAACCTCGCGGCAGTGATCGTCAGATCGAAAGCGCATCAGGCGGGCTATGTTAGCCAGCCCGACGAATAGGGGTCGAAAACCGAAGCCACGATCCCGTTGATCATGAATGCGCGAGACACCCTCCGCAAGGGCGCGCTCGAGTGCTGTGCCGGCGTCGGTCAGGTGCGCGTACCCCGGATGTGACCGCAAACTTTCGAGGACCCCAATACCCGCATCAGCGACAACGAACTCGAACCGCCCTAGACGGGCGCTATAAGCTAGGTATCCAGAGTCTTCTTTTTGGCTGTGCTCCAGGATGTTGGACCGAAACTCTCCAATCGCCGCCGCGAGCTTGCCGGCCTCGTCGCTGCTGAAACCGGCGAACGACGCGGCTCTCTTGGCTCGCATCTCAAATTCCGTTTCAGCCGTCTGATCGTTCTTGATGGCTGGGATTGTCACGAAGCCCTGCGCGCCCTGAGATGGACTGAACCATTTGCCTCGCGGCGCCATATTGACGAGCAGAGGATCTAGCGCGCAGGCGTTGAGCCACCTGCTGGTCGTAGCGGGGAGAACGCCCGCGTGATGCAGTTCAAGGAGAGGCCCCAGCATGTCAGCCCGCGTCTCCGGGATCTGAGATGACGAAAGTGCACCGGACTGGAGTCCAAGGCAAATGTCGTCGAGAAGGTCAAAGGATAGCGTTTCGATGACCCACCTCACGCCGCTTCTGACGAGTGGAGATTCTCGTCGTAGTATTGGTCGCCTATAAGCGCGATGCGCTCAGACAGGTTATGCGTGAAGAGGGCATCAACTTGGGCTGTACTTTCAGTTGAGTGCGGGGCAAATTGTAGATCTCGGTTGCCGTAGCGAACAGCCTTCTGGCGCTTAACAGATTTCATGAACGCTGTGGTTTCGATGTAGATCACATTGCGGTAGTGCTGACGGAGATTGGGGATAACCCCAGGATGACCGCGGACGACGATGTCGAGTTCCCGTCCTGCGGCGCGAGCGAGGTCCGCCAGCCGTGAAAGATGAAAAGGCGTGCGCGACTTGCGTCCGGGCCCGGTGATGAATTCATAGGCGAGCACGGTTACCTCGGGACGGGCCGCGATAAACTCAGCCCATCTTTCGAAGTCGCGGTCAGTGCGGCCATTTGGATGGAGGGCGCACGGGAGACCGTTGTTCAGGAATTCAGCAAACACGATCCCAATGCGCTTGATAGCGTGCATGTCGTCTGTTCGAGGCTGGTCCAGAACAACGCTGAAGTTAGGCGAGGTCACTAGCGCGATGCCGATGTTGGCTAGCGCCCGGATGAGTGGTATCCGGCGCTCGCCCAAGGACCACCAGGGTTCGATCTTGTGATCGAGATTTACGCCGGTGAGGATAATTTGCGCTTCAGGCTTGATCCGGTAAGCCGCGCAGAGCAGGGCACGGCTGGCGAAGCGCAGGGTCCCAAGCTTGAAGTTTATGAGGTCAGGAAGTCGCAAGGCAAAGGCATCATGTGCGAGGACGTTTGCGCGGCTACTGCCGTGGTAGACAAGCGGGACAATCTTCGAGACAAGCTGCACAGGGCGTACTGGAGCACGGTCGATATTGTGCAGATCGAAACCGTCGATTTCTCGGAGCTGCTCGACATAGGCGGCCGGCCGATTGCGGCAAACTCTGCTACAGTTTCCTGGAATACCGCAGCAAAGATCCAGGCAATCAATGATCGATGTGGCGACGCAAAGTCCGCCGCATGTCGGGCGAAGATGGCAGGGCGCGCAGCCCAGTGCCATAGGGTTGGTCCCCGGGTCATCGGTCAATGATGCAATGATGGTCTCATCCGACCGGCGGTCGGGCGCGGTGATCGTCATCATGCGAACAAGACCTCGGCGGTTCGCGACAGGGTGTAAACGCGCTTGACGATCCCTTGCGCTGCGCCAGCCCCTTGAGAGATGGCGCTGATGATGTCGGCAGGCGGTTTCTTAAATGTTGCGACGACGATATTGCCGCGATGAGCAGCTAGGCGGCCATCACGCGCTTCTACGAGAAGACACTCTCCCTCGTGGACCTCGACGCCGATCTCAAGAGAGGCAATGGCAGTTCGCGGCTCATTCACCGGAGCGTGCGTGAAAAAATCGGGAGTAGCAAGCTCGACGCGCTTGCGATCAACGAATTTCTCATGCGTCTTTCGGCGCTTTTTGAGTTCTTCTGCTCCCATTATTGCCTCCCCTCAAAGAGGGGGCGATAGAACTTGGCCCGGCCCTGCGCATACTCGCGAATTAATCCGCGAGACACGAGCGCCGAAAGCCTATTGTTCCAGGCAGTCGTCGAGGTCGTCTTCTCTTCTGCGCCGTACTTCGTCATGAGGGTTCCGGCGTCGGTTCCATTCAGGGCAGTTACGTGCTCGAGCGTCATGGCCTGCTTGGGATCGAGGTTGCCGATCAAGCACTGCTCGACAATTTCGCCTTTTTCGATTGTAACAGCGAAAAGTGCGTCTCCTCGGGCATCCGCGACAACGGCCAATTCTTCATGGACCGCCGCGTTAATGTTCGCGGCGACCGGATAGAACCTGGAGTTTGACGCCCTCATGTAGCTCTTGAGCGCAAAAACCGCCTCGCGAAGGAAGCTTGCTGTTGCGACTTCAATTCCATCGAAGTCGAGAAGCAATGGCGTAGGCTCTTCCGGCTCTCGATTCGATTTGCCGATGATCGCGGCGAAGGCAGCCTTGCCGTTAACTGCGCCCGATAGTATGGCGGTCCCGGCTAGGTCCTTTATGGGGATGGTCACGTGCCTCATGCATCTCACCTCTGTGACGTGAGATAGCTCGAGTCGGACGGGTCGTCAAGGTGGTCTGGACACGCGTCGGTGCTGCCAAGCTCGTCCGTTTGCTCGGATAGCGCTGCCAGCGGATGGCGACGCGGGCGAGATCGTGGCGGCACCATCAAAGCCCGGTGGTGCCAGGTCATCTTCCCAACCGGAGGCGGCGAACGAAGAGGTATAGGCAGCAGCCACCTGCGAGCGTCGCCAGCCACGTGACAGCCAGACAATGGACACCGGACCAGTAATCTGCCACGCGAACGCTGTCATCCGGTTTGGACACTCTCATTGAGGCATGTCCTCCGAGACCCGGCGTTATCGGGGCCCTCGCTGCGTCGCTGATCAAGCTTCACGCGACGACAACTATTGGCATCAAGGCGCTGGCGGCGGCCTCCTACGACCACATTGCCGCCAAAGCAGTGGACAGTTATGGACCAGGCTGAGTTCGCTAATTCGTCGAGGAGACTGCAATCTTTGATGGCCGCTCGCCCAACCAGTGGTAGGAGAATGCCTTCGGTCGACGCCTAGTTGCGCGCGCTCAAGCTTCGCTCATAAAACAGAATGCTTTCATATCATCCCCAATTCGTAGAGGAATGGGCATGGCCAAGTTGGAGCAATCCGTTCGCAGCTGGGTTCTCGCCCATCTTCCTTACGACAAGAGTGACAACACTCTGGACCAGCACTTGCAGAGCCTGGACGCTCACGGCCTGCTCGTTGTGTGCCACAACTGGATGAGCCGGCTGGTAAAGCCGCAACCGCGTTCGGTTGCAAAGTCGGCGGCATTCCTGGCGAACCCGGTCGTAACGGCGCGCAAATCCGATTTCGACTCCCTCATCGCCGACATCGAAGCGGGCAACGACCTCAAGCAGTATCTGAGCCGCGGTGTCAAGGTTGCGGCGCAGGTTCCAGGCGTCAAGCTCGGCCGGCGCCAGGACCTCGATTTGATGCTGACCGAATGGGGCGTGCATCACCTGCACATCTCCAGCCAGGTGGAGAGCGACGGGTTCGTCAAGCGCGATGGGCCGCTGTTGTTCGCCGTGTTCCGGCCGGCGACGGCCTACCTCGTCGATGTGATGGGGCATGGCGACTGGAACAGCGAGCATGTGCTGCGGACGATGTACCAGGAGTGGCCCAAGGCCGGCATCATTCATGCCCTGGATCCCGGTCTACCCGGCCACCCGACCAAGCTTGTGAGCAACCGGACCGAGGCCGAGCGCGGACAGCTGCGCAAGGCGGGCATCAATTCGCTGCTCGATCTTGGGGGCGGTGTCATCGTGAAAGCGGCGGCGGGGATGTCGGGCGCCGGTACCGCGATCGGTGCAACGGTGGCGGCGGACCGACTGCTCGAGAAGATCGAGGCGTTCGAGGATGAATGGACGAACCGGATTGCCGACTTGAAGCAGAGATTGGCGGCGGCGGGCTTTGCTTGTCCCGATGATGCAGAGTTCGAGTTCGCGATCATGCCCGATGGTTACGGCGTGATCGAAACCAAGACGCGCACGTGGATACCGCTCGTCGATTGACAACATTTTGTGGGAAGCAACGGCCTCCTGTCGGCGACAGCGGCAGCTTTTGTATCATTTGCGTATCGAGAACTTAGACATCGGCTGCGACGCGATCCATGGGCGGAAAAGACCGGTATTGATTGTAAGACGCGATGCCCCTGGGACCGGACGCAGTCGGCGCGCTTTTGAGTGTCGCCGACTCCACATCCGTGAGGTCTGCAATTGGGATTTTTTATCCATTGGCACTATGCGGTGGCCGGGGCCGGTGAATGAAACTCAGGATTGGTTGAGCCTTACCGCTCAATGCACACCAGCACCCGCAAATCACCGCGATAGATCGTCTTCAAACTCTGGCTGTTTTGGCATGGTTTCAGCTCAACCCCTGGAACCAAGTCCATGCCCCAAGAACACCACGGATCGTCGCGCAAAACCGCAAAGATGCGAGCGAGCGCGGCCCAACGAGACATCCATACCCACTCACCAGCTGCAGCACGCGAGGCAATCCTGGCGATTGCCAAAGTACTTGCGTGTCAGGCGGCTCAGGAGGATGATGCTGCAGAGGCTCATCAAAGTTCCGAATTTGGAGAACCTCATTGGGGCGCGAACAGTAATCCGCAAGAGATCCGCTGAGAAGCCAAGCGCATTACTGACCGTCCGTTCTGGCATCGAACCCGGAGGAAGTCATGCGGAGTGCGCTCTATGCCCGGTTCTCCAGTGACCTGCAGGATGAACGATCGATCATTGATCAGATCGCGCAAGCCCGAAAATATGCCGAGACACGCGGCTTGACGGTTGCCGAAGTGTATCAGGATGCTGCGATTTCTGGCGCCTCCACTTTAAACCGGCCCGGTTTGCAGAAACTCGTGACTGATGCCGCTGGATCAAAGTTTGAGGTCGTGGTCACAGAAAGTCTCGATCGCCTGTCGCGCAGTCAGGCAGATATTGCAGCTCTCTACGAACGCTTGACTTTTCTCGGTGTTCGCATCGAGACCCTGGCTGACGGCGCAGTTTCCGAGATTCATGTCGGTCTAAAGGGGACCATGTCGGCGCTGTTCTTGAAGGATCTAGCTCAGAAAACGCGGCGCGGGCAGTTTGGTCGGGTCAAGGAAGGTCGAATTCCTGGCGGGAAGAGCTACGGCTACGATCTCGTCAAAGATGGTGAGGATAGGGGAAGGCGTTCCATCAACGAATTCGAGGCAGACGTCGTCCGTCGGATCTTTGCTGAGTATGCGGACGGCAAGGGGCCTATCGCGATCGTCGCCGATTTGAATCGAGAAAGTATTCCGGCCCCGCGCGGCGGCAGATGGAACGCGTCTGCCTTGCTTGGCAATCCGCGCCGCCTCAATGGTATCCTCAACAACGAACTCTACCGAGGGACCATCGTTTACAATCGCCAACGGTTTCTCAAAGACCCAACGACCGGTAAGCGCGTGTCGAGGGAAAATCCACAGAGCGAGTGGCTGCGCCAGGATGTCCCTGACCAACGCATCGTCGACAATGAAATTTGGAAGCGAGTGCAGGAACGACGCGCAACGCGCGGTGGACCGCAACTCCATCATCAGCGGCGTCCCAAGAGATTGCTCTCCGGTCTTTTGAAATGCGGCTGCTGTGGCGGGGCGTTCACGATTCTCCAAGACGACCGGATGCGTTGCTCAACCGTGCAGAACTCCAAATCGTGCACGAACACAAGAACGGTAAAGTGCTCAGAAGTCGAAAAGCGCGTCCTGGTCGCACTGCAAACGTATCTCCTGGAGCCTGACGTGGTGGAAAAGGCCGTTGAGGACTATCGGATTGAGCGCGAGCGCTTGGCCAAAGCGCACCAACGGCGCAAGAATGATCTCAGTCGCGAAGCGGCGACGGTGGAACGCCGAATCAAGCATGTCCTCAACTTGATCATGGATGGGACCCCGGACGGAAAACGCTTGGTCAGACAGCTCGACGAATTGGAGGTAGAACAAAACCGCCTGAACGCGGAACAGGCAGAGATGGACGGCCCCCACGGAGTTGCGATTCATCCTGAGGCCGGGAAGCGTTACCGTGCCAAAGTGGCGCAGATCCATGAAGCCTTGACCAAGGGGGATGCGGCCTCACGCGAAGCCATCACGATCCTGCGGGATCTCATCGACTACATCGAAGTGAGACCCACAGATCGACCCGCCCCGGTTGATCTTAGGGTTCGAGGCAACCTTGCGGCGCTACTTGTTGAGAACACCCCGGGAACAGGGGTGGCTGTATCGATGGTTGCGGGGGCTGGATTTGAACCAACGACCTTCAGGTTATGAGCCTGACGAGCTACCGGGCTGCTCCACCCCGCGTCACCAATGA
>JBEBJA010000192.1:0-3269 GCA_040080145.1 Hyphomicrobiaceae bacterium | reverse complement strand
ATGCAGTGCAGGCACGGGCCCCATGTTCGTTCCGCTCTAAATTCCCTCTCGTCCATCGGGAGCATGGCTAAGCCATGAAGCGGAGAGGGGGTAGGGGGATATCTGGCTCTCAATGCAACAGGTGTAATACTCCAAGGACAGGTCCCCCACCGATCGTGAATTTCGTTATCCTGGCGCAATCGTCACTGCAGGGTAAGGTGCAGGTGACGTCCCCCGCCACCCGTCATCCCGTCCAAGGCCATGACAGCTACCAATTCGCAAGCCTCTCATTTATCGTCATCCCGGCGAAGGCCGGGACCCACGTGATTCGCATCCAACTCGCTCTTTATGACTTGGAACCAGTGGCAAAACGAGCCCGCCAATGTTGTACGATCGCAAACCCAAGTGCCCCCTGTACCTACATTCTCGCCAGCAAACCGCATGGCGTCCTATACACGGGCGTCACGAGCAATCTATCCGCCCGCATGTCCGATCATGTGAACGGCCTCTACTCGGGCTTCACGAAGACGCACGCGATAAAAACACTCGTCTATTACGAAATGCACGTCACCATGGACGATGCGATCAAGCGTGAAAAACGCATCAAAGACTGGAAACGAGCATGGAAAACCCGCCTCATCCAAAACTTTAATCCAGAGTGGCGTGACTTGTATAATCGTGATACCGGCGAACTAGAATCGGGCCCCGCTGACGTTGAGCGTACGCGAGGGCGAACCCAGCAAGAGTTTTAGATGCCGTGGGTCCCGGCCTTCGCCGGGATGACGGAGAGAAGAAGCTGAGCATCACCACCATGTCCGTCCCAGATACCATGTCCTTCCCTGACCTCACCGACGACCTCCGTACCCGCTGTCCCGAACTGCGCGGCCGCCTCATCGCCAACGCCAAAATGGCCGACATCACCTGGTTCCGAGTCGGCGGCCCCGCGCAAATCCTGTTCACGCCCGCCGACGAAGCCGACCTCGCCCACTTCCTCAAAAACGCCCCCGCCGATCTTCCCGTCTTTGTCGTCGGTCTCGGTTCCAACTTGCTCGTCCGCGACGGCGGCGTCCCGGGCGTCGTCATCCGCCTAGGCCGCGGCTTCGGCGACATCAAAACCGGCCCCGATCACACCATCACCGCAGGCACCGCCGTGCCCGATGTTAAAGTCGCCCGCGCCGCCGCCGCCGCCGGCATCGATGGCCTCGCTTTCTATCGCGGCATACCGGGTTCCATCGGCGGCGCTCTGCGCATGAACGCAGGCGCCCACGGTCGCGAAACCAAAGACGGCCTCGTCTCAGCCCGCGCCGTCGACCGCCAAGGCAACATCCACACACTCACGCTCGCCGACATGCAATTCACCTACCGCCACTGCGGCATTCCCGAAGATTGGATCTTCACCGAAGCCACCTACAAGGGCGATGCAGGCGACCCCGTCGAAATCCAAAAGCAGATGCAGGAAGTCGCCGAATACCGCGAAGCCAATCAGCCCATCAAGGAACGCACCGGCGGTTCCACCTTTAAAAACCCGTTGCCACACAGCTCATGGAAGTTGATCGACGCCGCAGGCCTGCGCGGCTTCCGCGTCGGCGGCGCCAAGGTCTCAGAGATGCATTGCAACTTCCTCATCAATGATCAGAACGCCACAGCCGAAGACATCGAAACCTTAGGCGAAACTGTCCGCGCCCGCGTCCGTGCGCACTCCGGCATCCCCCTCCACTGGGAAATCATCCGCCTCGGCCTCCCCCTCGACGGCCACAAATCCGGCGAAGCCTTGGCACTCTAATCCCCTCTCTCCGTTCTTCAAGGGGAGGTTAGGTTGAGGGGCGGCAACATGGCGAGGTTGTGATAGGTAGTCTAAGTGTGTCTAGGACACCAAATCTACTATAGCGCTAAAGCAGGGAAGCCATTGCGTCGCAACTTGATAACGCGCGGACAGTCTTCCAGCGCCTCATCGACACCACAAGCCGAAATCCAAAGCTCATCGATTTCGTCGTCAGGCTCAACATGATTTGATGCTTGCACCTGCTCAATCAGACCCAGTTGAAAGTCAACGCCTAGTGCGTTGGTCATGAGAATATTGGGTCGCGAGTTAAGAAGGTTGTTATTGCCCTTCTTCGCTTTAACGATCTCTCTGATAAAAGCCGACAGCGATTTTTTTGGATCACCGTGAGCATTATCCGGATTAGGCTGATAGTCTCCGGAGCCATTTAGAAGTAGCATCACCCCCGAACCGAGATCGCGAATTATTTGCGGCGAAGCATTGTTGGCTGCGGTGACCGCTTTTGCCAATTTTTCGGGCGCAAGCGATGCTGTTAGATCGCCCAGAGTTTGAGTGAATAGTCCGTCAGAGAAGGGATTGCTTACATCATTGTAAGCAACATTGTGTGTGCGCCTGATCGACAGGTTTCGATCCACGAGCCCCAAGACATCTTCAATAAAGTGTTCTCGAGCCCACCATTTCGTATAGAAAAAACACTCAGCGAAAACCGGCTCACTTCCGGGGCGCTCTATGCGCAAATCTGGTGCTGCTACATTTGAATTTTCGGGGAATGTAACACTGTAGCCACGTTGAGAAAAATATTCATAGCATTGGAGAAGCCAGAGCAATTGATAAAACTTGTCCCACTTTTCGGCCCAATGATCTGCGGTGTTGCTCCAATGTTTGTACTCGTTCTTCCAACCGTCAGCCCCTTGAGCGGCCTCTAGCAACGCTTCCCACCGAGTGAAAAGGACTTCGCTTTCGTCTGAGTAAGTTGCCAGTCGGAATGCTAAACCGTGACAAAACCACGGTGAATCCTCATTTACGATATCAACAAATTTTTGTGGTAACTTCCCATATTGTACCAGAGTTGGATGCTGGCTCATTCGACAAAAATAGCGGGCCTCAGACCCTGAGTTTTTGATCGCGCGAGCTATCAGTGACTTTACCATCGACATATGCGTGTGTGTCTGCCTTCGACCAAAGCGTTGTTACGCAGTTTAGCACGTTTGGGATCGGAAAATCGATGCCATCTCTGAACCCGCTCCCTTCAATTCCCCTCCCCCTTGTGGGGAGGGGGTAGGGGTGGGGGTACACTGCCCGCACGATCCCTGACAGCACGCTCCGGCCCCCTCCACCCAATGCTAACCCCATAAACTGACCGCAGCGGTTCCGCAGCCCCCACTCACTCCGTAATCGCCGCGCCGAACAAGTTCCACCGCTGGCCATCAAACCGCATCATTTGCAGTGTTTTGTAAGTCCGGAAATCATCCGGACTGAGCGAGACTTCGATACCCGGCAACAGCATATC
>JBEBJA010000216.1:0-14669 GCA_040080145.1 Hyphomicrobiaceae bacterium | reverse complement strand
GTGCCAGAGAGGGGTGGGGGGTGCCGTCGCGCGTCATTAGCGGCCCCGCGGCGGCAGCGTGCGATCTAGCAACTGCTTCCAGTCCTCGTCATACGGGTGAACACTCCCAGCCTCCCCCGCCTCCGACCGGACCGGCTGCCCAGTCGCATGCCAACGAAAAATCCCACCCCGCAGATTGTACGCAGCACTGACCCCATACCCAGGCAACGCCGCCTGCACACGGTCGAGCATGATCCCGCTACGCACGCCCACCGCGCAATAAAACACCGCCACCTTACCCTTGAGCTCGCGGCCATATCGCGCCAAAAAAGCCTGCGCGTTCATTCCAGGATCGACCCGTTGGGCGCCCGCGATATGGCTCAGTGCAAACTCGTCCGGCTCGCGAACGTCAAACAACACGATATCGGGCGCACTCATCCGTCCAGCAAGCACCGCGCTCGACATTTCCGGCACCTTGTAACGCCGCGAAACCGTCGCCTCGATATCAGACAATCCAATCTTTGGATTGGTCGGATCGAGCCCGCCCACCTGGGTCCACAACACCAGCGCGCCAGCCAAAGCGACCGCCGCAAAAAAAACCCCTGCTCCAGCGATCCAACGTAGCTTTGACATCAACCCTTCGCCCCTGCCTTGGCCTTTGCAACATCGTTGAGCGACCAATCGTAGTCATCGCCCGCAACTTTGGCCCCCGCGTCCAGCGCTTTCGCCAGCTCAGGCCCCGCATACCGCTTGAAGTGTGCAAACAATGCCGCATCGGTCCCGCCGAAATCCGCCTTGAACCACGAATAGATGCTGGAAACTTTCAACGCCCCATCCCCGCCAACGGCAACCCCGCGCGGATGATTGACAAATGCCCGCGCCGCCGCGTCGAGTTCGGCCTCGAGCGTTTCCGCCCGCCACGCCTGCAACCCGATATTCGGGCACCCGTACGACGCGCAATTCACCGAATAATGCACCCGGGGATCTTTGAATGTCGCCCGCAGAATTGAGTGCTCGATCTCATCGAGCGACAATGCCCGCCCTTCCACCGTCACCCGCTTGGCAACCCAAGGCCCGGTAAACGCTTTCGGATCGAGCCACACCCCGGCACTCTTGATGTCGCGGATCGACGCCACCGGATAGGCGTCCAAAATGACCTTCAGCGTGATCGCATTGTAAAGATTGGCCCAATAGGCAAACTGCTCTTGGCGGCCTAACTTCGAGGGGCTCAACCCTGCTTGTCCCGCGATATAACCCTCAAGCGCGGCCCGGTCCGCAGCTGTCGCCCGCCAACGCCCATAGTCCACGCGGTTGACGCCATCGGCGCCTGCCACAACATACCGCCGCAACAGCCCATCGAAGGACGCTTCGTCACCAGCTTTCACAGGCCCCGCCACCCCGGCCGCAAATGCCACAACCACCAAGAACGCGCGCCAGAACCGGACCATTACACCCACCTCGCTTGATCAACTCAAGCCAGATACGCTCAACCGGCTCCATACGTTACAGCCAGGACGAAATCGAAAGTGGCTTAGAGCCTGTCCGGAAAAGAGCTTTGCGATTTCAATGAGTTGATTTTTCGTCAGCCCGCCAGAAGAAGCCCGAAGGCCGTAGCCTTCGCTACGGACAAGGGGTTCGACGCCGCGGATGACAAAAAGGAACCATTGAAATCATGAAGAAACTTTCCGGACAGACTCTTACGCTGCCTCATCGTCATCGGGCGCCTTGGCTTGCGGCTTGGGAGCCTTTGCCCCGCCAGCAGCCACCACGACCATCGCCGGACGCAACACCCGGTCATCAATCAGATAACCCGGCTGGAACACCTGCAACACCGTCCCCGCCGGCACGTCAGGATTATGCGTTTCCATAACCGCCTGATGATGATGTGGATTGAACGCCTCGCCCTGCGGCGCAACGCGCTTCACACCATGCCGTTCAAGCACGTTCAAGAACTCGCGCTCGGTCAGCGTCACGCCATCAATGAGCGCAACGAGCGCCGGATTGTCAGCCTTGGCGTCCGCTGGCACTGACTGGATCGCCCGCTCGAAATTGTCGGCGACATTGACCACATCGCGCGCAAACTTTGTGATGGCGTACTTTGCCGTCTCTTCCTTCTCGCGCTCGACCCGCTTACGCATGTTGTCGAGGTCGGCATAGGTCCGCAGCACCTTGTCGTTGGCCGCTTCGAGCTGCGCATCCTTCGCCGCAACCCGCGCATGCGCCTGATCAAGTTCCTTCTGCAACGCCTCGATCATCATTCGCATCTGCTGCGGCGGGATCTGACCCGGATCGTGATCGAGCGTCTCAGCCATGTCATGCTCAGCCGCATCACGGGCCGCCTGGGCAGCAGCGGCTGCCGATGATGACGTCATCTTGGGTTCGTCGGACATGAGGTCTCATGGGTTGAGTTAAGGCGCTGGTTGTTGCGCTGCAAAGTTTGACCCGGATATCGGCTGTTAACACGATAAAATCAAGTCAGCAGACGACCAACAAGCTTCGCGGTATAATCCACCATTGGGATGATACGTGCGTAATTGAGCCGCGTCGGGCCAATGACGCCCAAGACACCGACAACTTTGCGCGTGCTATCCTGAAACGGCGCGACAATCAGCGACGATCCCGACAGCGAAAACAGCTTGTTTTCCGATCCAATGAAAATCCGAACGCCCTCCGCCGTATCCGACAACCCCAGCAACTGCACCAGATCGCGCTTATTTTCGAGGTCGTCGAACAACTGCCGGATCCGCTCCAGGTCCTCGTTGGCGTTGACATCCTTCAACAAATTCGCTTGCCCCCGCACGATCAAGCTCTTCTGATCGCCCAACGCACCCGACCATTCGGCAAGCCCTGCCTTGACGACCTTCTGCGTCAAAACGTCAAGCTCGGCCCGCGCCACGCTCAACTCGGTCTCGATCCGCGCCCGCGCTTCGACCATCGTCAGCCCACGCACGTGCGAATTAAGGTAATTCGCTGCCTCCACCAATCCCGACGGCGGCAAGCCCTCCGGCAATGAAATCACCCGGTTTTCGACGCTCTGATCTTCCCCGACGAGCACCACCAGCGCCTTGGTCGGCTCCAGCGGCACGAACTCAATATGTTTGAGCTTGGAAACCTGCTTTTCCGCCAGCACGACACCGGCACAGTGTGACAGCCCCGAAATCAACTCACTGGCTTCGGTGAGCACCTGATCGACCGAATTCTGCGGCCGCATCCCAATCTGTGCTTCGAGCTTACGCCGCTCGTCGGGCGAAATCCCGCCGATCTCCAGAAGCCCGTCGACAAACAGCCGCAACCCCATCTGCGTCGGCAACCGCCCAGCCGATGTATGCGGCGCAAAGATCAACCCGCTCTGTTCCAGGTCCGACATGACGTTGCGGATCGACGCCGGCGACAGCGCCATCGGCAGCGCCCGCGCCAAATTCCGCGACCCGACGGGCTCGCCGGTTTCGAGATAACTTTCCACGATCCGCCGCAAAATCGTGCGCGACCGCTCGTTCAATTGGGACAGTGCAGTTTTTGGTTCGGACATCCCCCTAAGATGAGCAGGAATGGCCGCAGACGCAAGCGCGACGAATACCTCCCACAAGTGGGAATACCGGTTGAACCGCATGAAGGGCAGCACTAACGTCCGCGCGACAAATCAAAAACTGGAAAAAACATGCGCCCTTCAAAACGTAAGCCTGACGAACTGCGCCGCGTATCAGTCGAACGCGCCGTATCTATGCATGCGGAAGGGTCGTGCCTCATCAAATTTGGCAACACCCACGTCCTGTGCACCGCTAGCCTCGAAGAACGCATTCCGCCGTGGCTCAAGGGCCAGGGCAAAGGCTGGGTCACCGCCGAATACGGCATGCTACCCCGCGCCACCAACGAGCGCATGCGCCGCGAAGTCACAAAAGGCTCACCGTCCGGCCGCACCCATGAAATCCAGCGCCTGATCGGCCGCTCCATGCGCGCTGTCGTCGACCTGCAAAAGCTCGGCGAACGCCAGATCAACATCGACTGCGACGTCATTCAGGCCGACGGCGGCACCCGCACCGCCGCCATCACCGGTGCCTGGGTCGCCCTCCACGACTGCATCACCTGGATGAAAATGCGTGACATGGTCAAAGACGGCGTCCTGCGCGACAGCGTCGCCGCAGTCAGTTGCGGCCTCTACAAAGGCACCGCCGTCCTCGACCTCGACTATGCCGAAGACAGCAACGCCGACGCCGACAGCAACTTCGTTATGACCGGCAACGGCGGCATCGTCGAAGTCCAGGGCACCGCCGAAACCGTAGCCTTCAGCGAACCGCAGTTCCTGGAACTCATGTCCCTCGCCAAAAAAGGCATCGGCGAACTCACCCAACTCCAAAAGCTGACCGTCGCCTAAACTATTATGAAGTCACAAAAAAGCAGGGGGTTTGGGGGATGCCAATCCCCCAAACGGGTGCGGGCGGTAGCCCGCCAAATCTTGCGCAAGCCACCCATATTTCGTCATGGCCGCGCAGGCGGCCACCCACGACAACATTGATCAGGGTGATCTGCATCGGCCAAGGCGTCGATCAGGATCGAAAGCTCATCCAAATCGTCATGCGAGGTCGAACATGCGCAGTCTCCAATCAGGCACCAAGCTCGTCGTCGCGAGCCACAACCCCGGCAAAGTCTGGGAAATCCGCAAACTGATCGCCCCCTACGGCCTCGACGCCATCTCGGCGGGCGACTTAAACCTCCCCGAACCCGACGAAACCGAACCAACCTTCGAAGGCAACGCCCGCCTCAAAGCGCTTGCCGCCGCCAAGGGCGCAAACCTGGCAGCGCTCGCCGACGACTCAGGCCTCGAAGTCGAATGCCTCGGCGGCGCGCCAGGCATCTATTCGGCCCGCTGGGCTGGTCCCACCAAAGACTTCGGCCTAGCCATGAAAAAAGTCGCCGAAGAAATCACCGCCCGCCACGGCTGGGTACATCCCGGCCCCCGCGCCAATTTCATCTCCGTCCTGAGCCTCGCCTGGCCCGACGGCACCACGCAGGAATACGCCGGCCGCATCCACGGTCACCTCGTTTGGCCCCCGCGCGGCAACAACGGCTTTGGCTACGACAGCATGTTCCAGGCCGATGGCGAAACCATCACGTTCGGCGAAATGGACCCAGTCCGCAAAAACGCAATCTCCCATCGCGCGCAGGCCTTTGCATTGTTCGAGCGCGAGGCCCTCGGCCCTCCCAATCCCGGCCAGCCAACAGCAGCCCCGAGCCATTTGGACAGCCTAGACGCCGCCGCCCGCTCGATCTCGACCCGGGAAGAGTTCGTCTGCTTCATCGCCGCTCTGCAAACCGACCTGAAATCAAACCGCGCCAACTGGACCAACCAATCGTTGGAAAGCTACCTCGACGCCCTCGGCAACTGGGCAACAGACAGCCCGCTACCCAGCGAACCCGTCTGGCGTACCCTAGCTCGCGCCCTCCTCGCCGCCAGCAGAAAGTAGCAACGGCCCCCCTTCGCCGGGAGGGCAGGACGCAACGCGACCCGCAGTAGTCACGGACCCGGCGCAAAACGCGCCAAGGGAGCCACGCGACCCGCGGCAAGCCGCGCCCCGCCGGAGCGCCATTAGCGCGTGAGGCCAAGAGAGACAAATCAAGCGGCGTGCGGCGCCTTTTTCGGCATCAACACATGCCGCAGACCTTCAACGTCCTTCGCGGCCCTCAACCGGTCGATGGTCGCCGTGTCTCGCACCAATCGCGAAATCCGCGCCAGCGTCTTCAAGTGATCGCCGCTCGCATGATCCGGCGACAACAGCAGGAACATCAAGTCGACCGGCTGGTTGTCGGGAGCCTCGAACTCGACGGGAGTCGCGAGTTTGGCGAACAAACACACGATTCGCTTCAAGCCGCGCACATGCACGTGCGGCACCGCAATCCCGCGGCCGAGCCCGGTCGACCCGAGCCGCTCACGCTGAAGCAACGAGTTGAACAATTCCTTTGCCTCAATCCCGGTAAGGGGAGCAGCAGCCTGCGCCAGCTCTTCAAGCGCCTGCTTTTTGTTCGCCACTCTGAGGCAACACAACACGGCATCCCGTGTCATCAGATCGCCAAGGTCCATATGTTCTTTCCGAGTGTTCTTTCGACGTGAATGCTGCGTTCGCGTTGAACGCTAATATGGTTTGAATTTGACCCCTTCACGCATATGCATTAATTGTGCCGCCGGATGTTCCCGGCGGCACCACGCAGTGCCGATATGTCAGATCATACTCGAACGCAACGAAATCAAGTCTGCCGTTACGCTATCCCTCAAGTACCGTTTCCTTCGCGTCGATCCAGCCAATATGCCCGTCAGACCGGCGATATACGACGTTTAATCCCCCGTGACCGGCGTTGCGGAACACCAAAAAAGCGCGGTCTGTGACATCGAGTTGCATCACCGCCTCGCTGACCGGCAGCGCTTTGATGCTGCGCTCGGCTTCCGCAATGATGACTGGATGTTCACTCAATGCCTCGTTGACGTCGATGTCGTCCTCGTCGGCCCGAACCGTATAATCGTTGGCCTGGACTTCGTCCGGTTTTTGACCACGTGCATGCCCATTGTGATGACTTTTCAGGCGGCGCTTATACCGGCGCAACCGCTTGTCCATCCGTTCGACAGCAGCATCCGCGCTGGCATAGGCATCGTTACCCTCGCCATGAGATTCGAGCAGCAGGCCGGTCTTTAGGCGGATCGAGCAATCGGTGCGGAATCGCCCGCGTTCCTTTTCCAAGCGCACATGGCCCGATATTTCCGGTCCAATGTACTTTTCCAGCGAGTCGCCCAATTTGTCCGTGATGTAGACTTTGAAGGCGTCGCCTGCTTCGACGTTTTTGCCCGTGACCTGGAGTGTCATGAAGTGGTCCTAACGCTGCGAGTTGGGAGTGAGGCTAGAAGTTTCGGCGGTTCGCAGATTATGGGGTGGAATCATCGAGGTCTCGCTAACGGTAACTTCGTGCGGAAATCTAAGATTTTCAACGGATCGAACGAGGCGGGTTGATAAAGGCTAGAGTGGGTCGTCAATGCTGTCAATTCACGCATGTCTTGAAATTGTGACAGAATTCTCCGTTACATAAATCGCATCACGCACAGCAAACGCACGTTGAACGCCATCCTGGCATCATGCCGAACGCATCGCATGTTCGGTAATTTTCTTCTCTCTGCGGCGCTGCACCGAAGACGGAATTCGCAGGGCTTCGCGGTATTTTGCAACCGTCCGCCGGGCTATATCTATCCCGTCGGACTTGAGCTTTTCGACGATTTTGTCATCCGACAGTACACCGCGCGCCGTCTCCGCCTCGATCATCTGTTTGATGCGGTGCCGCACGGCTTCCGACGAATGGGCTTCACCTTCGCCCGCCGATTGAATTGACGATGTAAAGAAATACTTCAGCTCGAATATCCCGCGCGGCGTCGCCATGTATTTATTCGACGTCACCCGCGACACGGTCGATTCGTGCATCGAGATCGCATCCGCAACCGTCTTGAGATTGAGCGGTCGCAGGTGTTGCACGCCATACATAAAGAATGCGTCTTGCTGGCGCACGATTTCTTCCGACACACGCAGGATTGTACGGGCGCGCTGATCCAGGCTTTTGACCAGCCAATTCGCCGTCTGCAGGCACTCCAGCAGATACGTCTTATCTCGATCCGCGGTCGATGTTTTCGAGACTCGGGCAAAATAGTTCCGGTTGACCAGCACGCGCGGCAGCGTATCGCTGTTGAGCTCAATGTGCCAACTGCCGTCGAACGCCGCCCGCACGTAAACATCAGGAACCACCGGCTGCACTTGCACCGAGCCAAACTGCAATCCCGGCTTCGGATTGAGATGCTTGATCTCGCCGATCATATCATCAAGCTCGTCCATATCGCACCCGACCGCCTTACGAAGCGCGGCCATGTTATGCGTGGCGAGCAAATTCAGATTCGCCAAAAACAAAGCAATTTGAGGATCATAGCGATTCTGCTCTTTGAGTTGCAGCGCAAGGCATTCAGCTAGCGAACGTGCAAACACCCCTGGCGGGTCAAACGTCTGCAGCGTCGCCAGAACCCGCGACACATGAGCATCATCCGTCCCGAGCCGTTCGGCGATCACCCCCAGGTCAGCGGGCATGTATCCTGCCTCGTCCACCAGATCGATCAAATTCTGCCCGATCATCAGGTCGGCTTGATCCGGCAACGCCAGCGGCAGCTGCTGCGTAAGATGATCCTTCAGCGAAATCTCGGAAGCAACGAACGACTCCAAATTATAGTCGTCGTCTGAAAAACTCGATCCAACCTGGCGTGCATTCGCAAACGTACTGCCAGCAAGCGCTGAACTTCCCGCTTCCTGCGCATAATCGCCAGGCGCCGTGTCGGGACAGATATTCTCATGATCGGTATCGAGCGCAGCCACCGGATCTGCCGCAGGCTTGGCAAGATCAAGCCAGGAATCCTCGGACGCATCCGCTTCTGGGCGGCTGTCAACCCGTTCTACCGCCTCAACCGGCACATCAGGCCGCTCGACCGGCGCGGTATTGGGGTCTTCGCGCTCGAGCAGGGGATTACGCTCCAGCTCGGAATCTATGAATTGGTTCAGTTCAAGGTTGGACAACTGAAGAAGACGGATCGCCTGCTGCAGCTGTGGTGTCATCACCAGCTGCTGGCCCTGCCGCATCTCCATTTTCGCCGATAGTGCCATCCCCTTGAACCCTTGACCCTTTCTTCCAACTGACGAGCGTCAGCGTACTCAACGGTCGTTAACGAACATATCCCCCAAGTACACCCGCTTCACGTCCTCGTTATTTATCACTTCTGAAGGCTTACCTTGTGTCAGAACTTGACCATCATAAATGATGTACGCCCTGTCGATCAGGCTCAGCGTCTCACGCACGTTGTGATCCGTGATCAGAACCCCGATGCCACGATCGGTCAAGTGCCGCACCAGCTGTTGAATATCGCCCACCGCGATCGGGTCGATGCCGGCAAACGGCTCATCCAGCAGAATGAAAGACGGCCGCGACGCCAGCGCGCGGGCAATCTCACACCGCCGCCGCTCGCCGCCCGACAACGCAATCGACGGCGACTTCCGCAGCCGCGTGATATGAAATTCCTCCAGCAAACTATCGAGTTGTTCCTGGCGCGCCTTCTTCTTAGGCTCGACCAACTCAAGCACGGCCATGATGTTCTGCTCAACCGTCAGACCGCGAAAAATCGACTGCTCTTGCGGCAGATACCCGATGCCAAGCCGCGCCCGCCGGTACATCGGCAACCGCGTGACGTTGCGCCCGTCGATTGTAATCGCACCTTCGTCGGCCGGAACGAGGCCGGTAATCATGTAGAAAACCGTCGTCTTACCCGCGCCATTAGGCCCCAGCAGCCCAACGCTTTCGCCGCGCCCAACCGCAAGGCTCACGCCTTTTACGACCATACGCTTCTTGTACGACTTCTTGACGTCAGACGCCGTCAACCAGCCCTCGCCGCCAACCGCCTCATCGAGGTAGCTCACCTGCGACCCTTCGGACCCATAGCCCTGATCTGCACCATACGGTGACGCACCGCCATCGTCGGGTATCTGCGTCTTCAGTGGAAAAAATCTCACAAACCAGCCCTCATACATCGCCCGCTATTGTTTACGCACAAACGCGCTCCAACACTATGTCCTGTTGGGGGCCGGGCGACCGTCAATTCTTGTTGGGCTCCACCGCCGACTCCCAACTGCTTGAAGCAGGGTTGACCGGCGCAGCAGGCTTGACCGGCGCAATCGTCCCCTTCTGCCGCTCCTGCGGATAAAAGATCACCGACGCGCGCCCTCTTTTACCTGGACCCGCCGTTTCCCCTTTGCCCGCAACGCTTTCTGTAATGCAGCGGCTCAGCCCAGACGTCATGTCGATCAAGAGCTTGTTACAAGTCACGATGTTCTTATCCTGGGTCAGAATGACTTCCTTCCCCCCGACCACAACGGTGTTGGCCTTCATATCAAACGTCGCCCAATCGCCCGTCACCTGCTGGTTCTGCTTCGACGCCACGATCACTTTGCCCTTGGCCTCGATCTTCGTCAGCTGCGCCGGCACTTTCGGCTTGTCACCGGCTGGGGCCGACACGCTCGCAAGCCCCGCCTCGCCACTGTAAACCGCATGTAACTCTCCCGTCCGGATCACGAAATCGCCCTGCGCCGCCTTGACGTCGCCAGAAAACACCGCCTGCTTCTTCCCATCGTCGACCGCGAGCTTGTCCGCCTCTATATCGACCGGCGAATTGGGATCGGTTTTGAACGTCGCAAACCCCATCCCGGCTGCGGCCCCTGCTGCAGCCGCCGCCTCGGCAACTTCGGACTTCTTCGGCGCAGCCTTCGCCGGCTGCCCGTCACCCTGATACAGTCGCGCAAAGATCCGGCTCTTTGGCAAGCCGTTCTCCGCCGCCGCCGTCAGCAAGGTCGTCCCAGCCTTGCGATTGACGCTCAACCGGCGGCCCCGCAGCTCATTCCGGCCCGAATTCACAACCACATTGCCCGACAGCTCGATTCCATCCGTCTTCGACTGAAACTCGGCCTTTTCCGCTGTCGCGCGCTTATCAACGCCCGACGTCATCACCACGCTTCCGGTCACCGTCGCCGACAAGGCCGCCGCATCGAATTCGGCCGAATTGCCGGTTACGCGATCCCCGGTCCCCTGCGTCATGACAACAGGCCCCGGCGCAACGATCCGCTTGATCTTTGCCGCCGCCGCGGGATCGGCAGCCACCGGCGCGACAGCTCCATCACCAGCAGGCTCTGCACCGCTTTCAACCTTCGCCTTGCCGCTCTCGTAGGCGATCTCAAGCACATTGGTCTCGATCTGCGCCGCCCCCTGAACCGCCCGGACATTTCCAGAAAACTGCGCACTCTTAGCGTTGTCATGCACATCGAGCCGGTCTGCCGTCACATCGACAGGCGCATTCGCATTCCCGAACGCCGCCAACTCCTTACCCTTGGCAACAGGAGCAGCGGTGCCCCCCACAGCTTCAGGCTTCGCTGGCGGCAGGAGGTGCGCAACAACCGAATCAGCAAATGCAATATCGCGCGTTTTCTGGTTCAAGTTCAGCCTGTTCGCCGTAATCACCCCCGTCGGCATCTCGACCTTGACCGGCGCATCCGAAGTCAGCGTGCCAGCCTTTGTGTGCATCGTCGCAATCTGCAGCTGCACGTTCATGCCGGACTGGGTGACGACGCTGATCCCCTCGGTCAAATCGAGTTGATCCGCTTTGGTGTCGTAGAGGCCGCGCCCTGCGGTAAAATCCGTTCGCGACTTCCGCGCGTCGAACATTTCGCCGACGATTCCATTCAGTTGAATCTGGGTTGGATTATTGAAATCCGGCAGTGCGGTCTTGGCGGTGACAACATACTTACCGCCATCCTTCGTGAACCCCTCATACCGGGGGTTGTCCATCGCGAAATCTTTGGAGAGCGTCGGCGTAATACTCGGTGGAATCGCAGGCTTTCCATAGCCCGCCGTCTCAAGCATCGTCGAAACATACAGCGCAGCCATCCCGACCGCCGACAAAGGGCATCCCCAACGCAACAGCCGCACCAGAACACTGTGCGTCCGCGCCCGTCGGAACTCCCGCGTCCGGTCACCGGCCAGCACGATGCCATGCCCCGCAACGCGGTCGTCGCGCGCACGGGCCTGATCGTCGTCCGTCAATATCGCTAGATTGGCCATGAATGCCGTCGAATGAACCAGGAGCGGGCAGGGGTTACGAATCTCTCCCCCTCTTCGCCGTCAACTTGGTCGATTGTACGGCTAAACTCAAGCTGGCAAGATCCTTGCTAGAAACTTGCGGCTTTCAGATCACGCCGCACGTCCCCGCACCCCTCATTGGCGGTCATTTGACCAGGGGCACCGCAGAAAAACGTACTAATCCGCACTCCAAACCGTTCTGCCAGGACGAACATTGCCGAAGCCCGAAGCCGGACATGACCACGCTCCAGACCAGCGACGAACGCTTCGTCCTGATGCAACCAGCGCGCCACTTGCGCCCTGCTCACTTGCCGTTCGACCCTGATCTTCCTCAAGTTTTTGCCGATCGTCGCGTCAATCTGATTGGTAATGAAATCCGTTGGCATATTATGCTCCATGGCCCGACCCCGCTTGGTTCATGGCAGAACCATTTGGAGTGTTGATGACCTGATATTGCTCCGCAGCAAAAACTGCTTCGTCCGGGGCAGTACTAGTCAACACGACGCATACCCCGCCGGATAACGATCCGGCACGGAACCTATTCCATCTTAGATTGCAAAAAATGGACTGAGTTAAGCGGCTCAATGCGAGAAAATATCATCCTCGGGAAAGCCCGCCAGATCGAGCGCCGCCCGCGTCGGCAAGAACCCGAACGCCGCTTCCGCAAAAACCCGCCGTCCTTCACGGTCCATCATCATATCGAGCTTCGCCTTCATGGCGTGCAGATGCAGCACGTCAGAGGCGGCATAGAACCGCTGCTGATCGGTGAGCTTTTCAGCTCCCCAGTCCGAGCTTTGTTGCTGCTTGGACAACTCTATTCCCAGCAATTCGTTGCACAAATCCTTGAGCCCATGCCGGTCGGTATAGGTCCGCACCAGCTTGGACGCGATCTTTGTGCAATAGATCGGTGACGTGGTAACGCTTAGATACTTCTGCATCACCGCCACATCGAACCGCGCAAAGTGAAAGATCTTCAACACCTTCGGATCGGTCAACAACGCCTTTAATCGCGGTGCCGAATAGTCCTTCCCGTCAAACTGCACGAGATGCGCGGTGCCGTCCCCCGCCGAAAGCTGCACGAGGCAGAGCCGGTCCCGGTGTGGATTGAGCCCCAGCGTCTCGGAATCTATCGCCACACTGCCGGTAAACGTCAGATTTGCGGGCAGATCGCCCTGATGCAGCTTAATGAGTGGGGAGACCATGGAAAATTCCAACCTGTTGAACCTGTTGCGCAAATGACCCGCATCGGCAACCTACTACAACTGATCCTGCTTGGCGCATCATGCGTTCTGAGTGCTAGTGCCGCAGCCCAGCAGCCGACCCCCGATCCCCGTCCGCTAGAGCAGCAGATCTTGCGGCGGATCATCGGCCCGGATGATCCCCAGTAGCGTCCACGTCTTGGGCCGGCTTAAAAGTGATCCTCTGCCATCGCACAAACCAAGCGTCCGATGTCAGCTCGCGAAAGCTTACAAGGTACAGCCTACGCCACTTACCGCCGAACTCCTGAAACCGCCGCAAGGCCACGGTGAGTCCCAGCCCGCCCGCGAACCACCCGAACCCCAAATTCAATGATATGTATGATTAAATGGTGCCCAGGAGAGGACTCGAACCTCCACGCCGTTAAGCGCTAGTACCTGAAACTAGTGCGTCTACCAATTCCGCCACCAGGGCAACCAAGCCGCTGTGGTTAGTGGCAGCCTCGCCCCGTGTCAATTCCGCATTTCGAAAAGTTGGCGACTTTATTCATGCCGGTCGCATGATCCGGTCGTTTGACGCCCGTCGCAGAACCCGCCGTGCCACTCCATATAATACGCTGGTCGCCTTCACAGCGTGGGCAGGCATGTGTATTGCTCGCAACAACACCTAATGCGATTGAAGAGGGAAGACCATGGCGGGGCGCGCAGGCGAACAATTGGCGGTCGTATTCGGCGGATCGGGTTTTGTGGGCCGTCACACCGTGCGTGCGCTCGCACGCGCCGGATGGCGCATCCGCGCCGCAGAGCGCCGCCCCGACCTCGCAGGCCACCTCCAGCCGCTTGGCAGCGTCGGCCAGATCATGGCGGTTCAGTCGAACCTGCGCTTCCCCGCCTCCATCGCCCGCGCCGTCGCTGGTGCCGATGTCGTCATCAACACCGTCGGCGTCCTCGCCAACACCGGCTCCCAGACCTTCAATGCTCTCCATGTCGACGGTGCCCGCGCCGTCGCCAAAGCCGCCCGCGAAGCCGGCGTCCAGCGCCTGATCCACATTTCGGCAATCGGCGCAGACCTTAAGGGAAAATCGAACTACGCCCGCACCAAAGCCGAAGGTGAACGTGCCGTCCTCGAAGAATTCCCCGACGCGATCATCCTGCGCCCCTCCATCGTGTTCGGCCCCGAAGACCAGTTCTTCAACCGCTTCGCAGCGCTCGCCAACATGTCACCCATGCTGCCCCTGATCGGCGGCGGCAAAACCAAGTTCCAGCCCGTGTTCGTCGGCGACCTGGCAGCTAGCATCAAGGCCGCAACCGAAGGCGCGGGTCAACCCGGCAAGGCCTATGAAATCGGCGGTCCTGCCGTACTGACTTTCCGCGAACTGCTCGACAAAACCCAGGAATGGAGCGACCACAAGCGCATGTACATGTGGCTGCCGTTCTGGGCCGCAAAACTCCAGGCCCTGCTGACCTGGCCGCTACCGAACGCGCTGCGCCCCCTCACCGTCGATCAGGTCCGCTCGCTGCAAACCGACAACGTCGTCAGCGAACAGGCCAAAGCCGATGGCCGCACCCTGGCAGACCTCGGCATCACCCAAGCAACCCCCATCGAAGCGCAGGTCCCCGCCTACCTCGAACGCTTCAAACCCCGCGGCCAGTTCAGCCACTATCGCGGCTAGCAAAACACTGTGATCCCGTGCGCGCTGCAGCGTCCTTCACGGTGGAGCGCAGACACAGGACCCAGCCGCGCATTAGACGAGCCCGCTTCGGCCAAAAAAGAGAGGGGAGATTGAGGGGTCACCCCTCAAA
>JBEBJA010000049.1:0-14696 GCA_040080145.1 Hyphomicrobiaceae bacterium | reverse complement strand
CCCGCAACTGCTCGCCTGGCGCAACGCTTCAATCCCCTGCGCCCTCGTCACCCTGGTCGGCATCGACGGCTCGTCGCCCCGCCGCGTCGGCAGCCAGATGGCAGTCAACATCCACGGCGACTATCTCGGTGCCATCTCCACCGGTTGCGCCGAAGCCGCCATCGTCACTGAGGCCATCGGCACCATAAAACTCGCCACCAACCGCACCGTCCGCTACGGCGCTGGCTCCAAGTACATCGACGTCGTGCTCCCCTGCGGCTCCGGCATCGACATCCACTTCGACGCCACACTCTCCACCCGCACCCTTAAACACCTCACAACCGAAATCGCCGCCCGCCGCCGGGCCTCCCTGACCCTCGACCTCGCCAGCGCCACCGCACCCGCCCAATTCACCCGCAACTACGACCCGGTGCCGCGTATCATCGTCGCCGGCCGTGGCGTCAGCGTCGATTTCGTCGCCCGTTTCGCCCACACCCTCGAATGGGACGTGATCGCAGCCTCCCCCGACCAGCAAACACTCGCCCGCCTGACCACCGTTGCCCGCACGTTCCACCTCACCCAGCCAGACGACTTCGACCCGGCCCTGATCGACGCCCATTCCGCCGTCGTCCTCGTTTTCCACGACCACGACTGGGAACCAGCCATCCTCGCCAAATGCGCCGCCTCCCCGGCCTTCTACATCGGTGCCCTCGGAAGCCGCCGCACCCACGCCCAACGCCGCGACCTGCTCGCGATGCGCGGCGTGCCCTTAGCCTTCACTGACGCCATCCACAGCCCTGTCGGCCTCGACATCGGCGCGAAAAACCCAGCCGAAATCGCCCTCGCCATCATCGCCGAAATCCTTTCGAAGACCCCGGCGCCCTAATACCGCCTTATCACTTTTTCACATAAGCAACGCACTAATAAGCGTTTGCGCTGCTAAGCAAGCCGGTTAGATTGCGCTCCAACAATCGTGCCCCTATGCAAAAAAGCGAGCGACCCATGACCCTCCGCCTTGGCGACACCGCCCCCGATTTCACGCAGGCCTCGAGCCTCGGCCCCATCAATCTCTACAAATACTTGGGCAACAGCTGGGGCATCTTGTTCTCGCACCCAGCCAACTACACCCCCGTCTGCACCACAGAACTCGGCCTCACCGCCAAGCTCTCTGACGAATTTGCCAAGCGCAACGTCAAAGTCCTCGCCCTCTCCGTCGACGAACTCGGCAACCATCAGGGCTGGATTGACGACATCAACCAGACCCAAAGCGCCAGCGTCAACTTCCCCATCCTCGCCGACGCCGACCGTGAAGTCTCGTCGCTGTACGACATGATCCACCCCAACGCGAACGCGACCCTCACCGTCCGCTCGCTGTTCGTCATCGACCCGGCAAAGAAAATCCGCCTGACCATCACCTACCCTGCCAGCACCGGCCGGAACTTCGATGAAGTCCTGCGCGTGATCGACAGCCTCCAGTTGACCGACAGCCACAAGGTCGCCACCCCCGGCAACTGGAAGCGCGGCGAAGACGTCGTCATCGTGCCCTCGCTGCAGGACCCAGACGAAATCGCCCGCCGCTTTCCCAAGGGCTACAATGCCCTGCGCCCCTACCTGCGCATGACCCCGCAACCCGACGCCTAAGCCGCCCATGATCGGCTGACGCACCCGGGCCAATGAAACGGGATTTCTTGAAAAGTCACGGTGCCCCGGAATAAGACAGGCCGGATTCCCCTCCCCGTCATCGCGCAGCGATGCTCCGCAACGACGCGGGGAGGGGTTAGGGGTGGGGGTACCTTCCCCCGCCTGCATACCTCAAGAATCAAATGCTAAGGGCAGCGGCATGAACTTTCAGCAGCTCCGCATCATCGGCGAAACCGTCAAGCACAACTTCAACTTGACCGAGGTCGCGGGCGCGCTCAACACCTCGCAATCCGGCGTCAGCAAACATATCAAGGACCTTGAGGAAGAACTCGGCGTCGCCCTGTTCGAGCGCAAAGGCAAGCGCTTGCTCGGCCTGACCGAGCCCGGCCGCGAACTGCTCCCCATCGTCGAGCGCATGCTGACCGATACCCGCAACATCAAGCGCATCGGCGAGCAGTTCAGCCAGCGCGATGAAGGCGAACTCCGCATTGCGACCACCCACACCCAGGCCCGCTATGTACTTCCAGCCGTGATCGCGAAATTCCGCATCGGCTTCCCCAAGGTCCGCCTCGTCCTCCACCAGGCAAACCCGATCGAAATCGCCACGATGCTGCTCAACGGCTCCGCCGACATCGGCATCGCCACTGAGACGCTCGCCTTAGAACCGCTGCTCGCGACCTTCCCCTATCTGCGCTGGAGCCACGCCGTCATCGTCCCCAAAGGCCACCCCCTGGCCAACGGCCAAACCATGCCCCTCCAAAGCTTAACGCTCGACGCGATCGCCGACTACCCCATCGTCACCTACGACGCCGCCTTCACGGGCCGCAGCCGCATCGACGCAACCTTCGCCAAAGCCGAACTCTCCCCCGACATCGTGCTCGAAGCCCTCGACAGCGACGTCATCAAAACCTACGTCGAACTTGGCCTCGGCATCGGCATCATCACGTCCATCGCCTACGACCCCGTCCGCGACGCAGGCCTGACCCTGCTCGACGCGACCCACCTGTTCGACTCAAACGTCTCCCGCATTGCCGTCCGCCGCGGTCGCACCCAGCGCGATTACACCTATCGCTTCATCGAGCTCTTAGCGCCCGAACTCACCGAATCCAAAGTCCGCATCGGTGCCACAGAAAATTCCCTCTCCCAGACCTTCACAGGCAGAGCGTGAGAGTGAGGGGCGCCGCGCAGCACGTCACGCCGACAAAAACACGCCCACCATCGGCACGAGCACGAACGCTGCGAAACCCGCTGTCGCCACAATGAGCAGGATGACAAACCCCAAATATTGCCCGGCAAAGGCAACCTGATCGACGTCGTCATGCTCATCGTCAGGCGGCGGAAACTGCGCGTCATATCGCGATGGAACGGTGTAACGAACGGGCACAGCATCCAGCGGCTTCGGCCCGGTTCCTCTCGGCCTTCGAACCAGCGGCACGCTTGAAGGGTTTTCGGACATTAGATCCTCCCCCGTAAAACTAAAGTCTAACACCTTGTATGCGCAAGCGCGACAACAAAAAGCACATCCCTGAACAATCAATCCAGCCAACCGCTCAAGGCGCAAAAAGCTGCAGCCCTTCACGACCGCGCCGCCTCATGATAACTTTTCTTCATGAACCAGCTTCGCAACATCACCCAGGATGGCCTCCCCCTTCACCGTCGCTTCACCGTCGACGAGTTCGAGCAGATGGGCGCGGCCGGCATCATCGGCCCCGACGAACGCGTGGAATTGATCGACGGGGAAATCTGCATCATGTCGCCAGCCGGCCGGTTCCACGAAGTGCTTAGGGCTTACCTCGCTCACCACTGGACGAAGCGAGCGCCGGACCAAGTGTTGGTCATGCCGGAGATGCAACTGCGTCTGTCGGACCATCACCAGCCCGTCATCGACATCGGCGTGGTTCCGTTCGCAATACTTCCACCCGACGCACGCGGTCCTGACATGCTCCTAGTCGTCGAGATCGCGGACACAAGTCTGAAGCTCGACACCACGATCAAAGCCGCTGCCTATGCCATCGGCGGCGTCCGCGAATACTGGGTCATCAACGCCCGCACCCGCTCAACCCTCATCCACCGCAACCCAGGCCCGGACGGCTACACAACCAAATTTGAAATCCCAGCAACCGAACCCATCACCCCGCTCCTCATACCGGAACTCACCATCCGGTTATCCGATTTACCGGCTGCTGAGTAGTCACTGGTAGGTTGGATTAGCTGCCCTCTCGCAGCGTAACCCAACAAACCTGCATCAAACGACGAAGCGTTGAGAATTAATGGGCCGAGTTTGCCACTAGAGTTTTTCGCAGTTTAGATGGAAGCGCTTTTCCCTCCACTGTTCTCCCGGACAAGTGCGCCCTTGCGCACGCCGATCCGGGATCTTTACCCGTAACGATCCAGGAAAGACCCCGGATCGGCAAGTGCAGGGCCGTCCGGGGAAACAATGTGTTGGGTGGTTCTGATTCAATCAAAACCGGAAGCACTCTAGTCATCCGTCAGCTTGCATGACCTGGGACTTCGAAATCATTCCCGCAGAACTCACTCACTCTTCGTATCTGATCCGGCCCCAAGAAAACAACGAGGGCGCTTCCACCATCGCCAATCCAGCCAAATCGTCCTTGGCAGTCGACGGGAAGGCGCTCGTTCAACCGGCCTATGAGCGACCAGTCTACGTCTTTTGCCGGTATGATTGAAAACGGAGCAATCGGTGGTGCCGCCTTGAATGAGACGACGTATTCGTCTGAAACCTCAACGCCGGTTTCGTACACTTCAGCGTCGTCACCGCCTTCAAATTGCCAAGTGTCGCCTGCAAGTTCGCAAACATCAGCAATCAGATCAGCCCAATCGGCAGGTTCGGCACCATCGTAACAATGGTCTTGAGGTTCCAACGAGTGATCGAACGGCTTCCCTGGCCACACTCACAGCAACATCCCTGTTGCCTGGCTCGACCAAGATCAGCCCGTTTTTCGCAAACGTCTGCAGACAGTCGGCGACGTAGTCGATCTCTGCCTCTGTAGGGACGAGATCCCACCGCGGATCATGATAGCGCGTCTTTTCTGGCTTTGGGACATTCGCGGCTTTTGAAAACCATGATCTAATCCAGCCGCGCATCCCTCACTCCGCCGCCACCTTCTGGCTCGCGTGATATTCGTCAATCCGCGCTTCAATCACAGGCCGGAAATTACGGATCAACCCCTGCACCGGCCACGCCGCCGCTTCGCCGAGCGCGCAAATCGTATGCCCTTCGATCTGCTTCGTCACATCAAACAACAGGTCGATCTCGCGCTTTTCAGCTTGACCCTTGGCCATCCGCTCCAGCACGCGCCACATCCAGCCGGTACCTTCACGGCACGGCGTACACTGCCCGCAGCTCTCGTGCTTATAGAAATAGGCAAGCCGCGCGAACGCCTTGAGAATATCCGTCTGCTTGTCCATGACGATGATCGCCGCCGTCCCCATGCCCGACTTGAGCTTGGACAATGAGTCGAAGTCCATCGTAAGGTCTTGGCAATCCTTCTCCGGAATCAGCGGCATCGACGATCCGCCTGGAATGATCGCAAGCAGGTTATCCCATCCGCCACGAATACCGCCGCAATGCTTATCAACCAGCTCGCGGAACGGAATACCCATTTCCTCTTCGACGACGCACGGCTCATTCACGTGGCCGGAAATCTGAAACAGCTTTGTGCCGGTATTGTTGGGCAAGCCAAGCCCTGCAAACCACGCCCCGCCACGCCGCAAAATATCCGGCACCACCGCAATGCTCTCGACGTTGTTGACCGTCGTCGGCGCGCCCCACAGCCCGACGTTGGCCGGGAACGGCGGCTTCAAGCGCGGTTGGCCCTTCTTGCCCTCGATGGACTCAAGCATCGCCGTCTCTTCGCCGCAGATATAAGCGCCCGCGCCGTGATGAATGTAGAAATCGAAATCCCAGCCGTGGATATTGCCCTTCCCGATCAGCTTGGCCGCATAAGCCTCGTCGATCGCCGCCTGCAACCGCTCCCGCTCGCGGATGTATTCGCCGCGAATGTAGATGTACGACACATGCGCCCGCATCGCGAACGACGCCAACAGTGCGCCCTCGATCAGCAGATGCGGATCGTGCCGCATGATCTCGCGGTCCTTGCACGAACCAGGTTCGGACTCGTCCGCGTTGATGACGAGATACGACGGCCGCGCATCGGCCTTTGGCATGAAGCTCCACTTCAAACCGGTCGGAAAGCCCGCCCCCCCGCGCCCGCGCAACCCGGATGCCTTCACCTCGTTGATAAGCGCATCGTGGCCCTTATCGATGAAGCTCTTGGTATTGTCCCAGGCCCCCCGCGCCCGCGCACCCTTCAGGCTTGAATCGTGGAAGCCATAGAGGTTCTGAAAGATCCGGTCTTTGTCAGCAAGCATATCAGCAGTTCCCAAAATCTTAAGTCGCGCCGTCGTGCCGGGGGAGGCCTTGTTGAGCATCAAGCTCACTACTCTAACGAAAGCGATAGCCCCCTGACCACCACTTCGTTCGCACCGTCACCGCCTCACCTTGTCTGCTGGCTCCAGGCCAGCAGCCCCGCCCCTCCGCCCAGTGCAATCGCCCAGAACAAGCTGGTGTCGAACGACGCCTTGAGGATCACATACTGCAGCACAAAGAAAAACGCCGCCGCCGTCACGGTCTTCAAACCGATTTCGATCATCTGCTCGCGGCTCATTACGCGCCAACCGGCGTCTTGAGGGTCGCCGATCCCGGCGCCAACAAGGAAGTCGGCCCCGACTTCGGGCATGACGCCGTGCGGCCAATCTGCGAACCGGGCTTGGGTGGCGTCCCCTTAGCAAAATCCTCAAGCATCTTTTCGAGAATTTCCGGCGTCAGATCCTCGTAAGTGTCCTTGAAAATCTGCACCATCGGCGCATTGGCGCACGACCCCAGACACTCGACCTCTTCCCACGAAAACTTGCCGTCCGCTGACAGCTCATGAGAATGATCGGCGATTTTGTGCTTGCACACGTCGATCAACTTGTCCGCCCCGCGCAGCAGGCACGGCGTCGTGCCGCACACCTGAACGTGCGCCGCCGTACCGACCGGCGACAACTGGAACATCGTGTAGAACGTCGCGATCTCATACACACGGATATACGCCATGCCGAGCATATCGGCGACATGCCGGATCGCCGGCTCCGTGCACCAGCCCTCCTGCTCCTGCGCGCGCCACAACAGCAAAATCACCGCAGACGCCTGCTTACCGGCCGGATACTTGGCGATGGTTTCCTTCGCCCAAGCCAGATTTTCCGGCGAAAAAGCAAAATGGCTCGGCTGCTCGGGATGCAAGCGGCGGTTCGACATCGTTGAAGGCTCCGAAGGCGTTGAGCGCAGCGCCAAACCCGCCGCATCCCTGTCCCTACCTTGGAACCGCCCCGCAAGCAAGAAACCGGACCGCCACACCCGCCCGACCGCTGCTAAAGACGAATAACGGACACGCGTTGGTTGGGTTAGGCGCCTTTAGCGCTGTAACCCAACAATTTGCGTCAAGGCCGGACCGGAGCTTCAATCCCGGGTCGCTTCAACAAATCCCGTGGATTTTCAATGATATTCGCCGCCCGGTCATACCCAAACAGCGACCCAAGCCACCCCAGCAGCAGCAACCCTGTCGCAAGCGGCGCTAAGAACAGCGATAGCTGCGACCCGACCCGAAGCAGGCTCGTCCACACCAGCCACAGCATGAACCCGAACCCGATGATGACCCACCCGCGCCCATCGCCAACGGATGCCGCAAACAACACGCCCACGACCAGCGACACCAACCCGATCATGATCGGAACCGCCGGTAAATCGGCATGAAACGCGCCCATCGGCCAACTGTTGCGCAAGGCAAACAACCGGTAGGTCGCAAGACTGAGGCCAAATCCGAATGCCATCATGGCGAGGTAGGAAAGGTTATCGAACACGGCGAAGGCTCCTGGACCGTTGAACACAAAATACGATTCCATGAATACTCTTAGTAGCCTAGCGTTCGCCGCGCTATCCCGATTGCATCAGCGCGGTTAAGAGCTCCGTCCGTTCCGCAGCCACTCCGCAATAAAACCCGCCCCAATGGCCGATCGTCGCCTTGCAGGTCAATCGCACCAACAACATATATCTCGAAGAATGAAGTCCTGAAGCAGCACCTGATGTGAGTTCGAATACGTTCAGGGCTGGTATTGACCCGGTTTTGCTCCACACCCGTGGTAATTCGGGAAATAGTCCTTGACGCAGTCACCAAGTTATCCTTGATTTTTCAAACTGGCGTCGCCAGCCTACACCCAGAAAGAGAACGATCCATTTTCTACACCGGTTAGTTGCACAGAGCACAGCAGTTATTCAAATCCAGCGGGTTGTGACAGGTGGTCCGCGCCCTAAGTATGGCCGTATCAGGTTGTCGTGACGAATTGTATTCAACGCGGCCGTTCAGGCCGTTGACGAGGGAAGCGATTGCTGACCCGTGAAGAGCAAAAGGATATTGCAGTGCACATCTATCAGAATGAACGAATTGCGCTTTTCATCGACGGTGCCAATCTTTACGCAACGGCAAAATCGCTCGGTTTCGACATCGACTACAAGCGCTTACTCGGTGTTTTCCGCAACAAGGGCCAGCTGATCCGCGCATTATATTACACAGCGCTTGCTGAAGATCAGGAATATTCGTCCATCCGCCCGTTGATCGACTGGCTCGATTACAACGGCTACACCATGGTCACCAAGCCGACCAAAGAATTCACCGACGCCACTGGCCGCCGCAAAGTCAAAGGCAACATGGACATTGAATTGGCGGTTGACGCGATGCGTCTGGCCGATAACCTTGATCATATCGTCCTGTTCTCGGGCGACGGCGACTTCCGCAGCCTCGTTGCGGCGCTGCAACAAAAAGGCAAGCGCGTCAGCGTCGTTTCCACGCTTCAAACCCAGCCGCCGATGGTCGCCGACGAACTACGCCGTCAAGCGGACCAGTTCGTTGACATCGCCGACCTGGAACAGTTGATCTGCCGCGACGCTGGCCAGCAACGGCCCGTGCGCGAAGCCGCCCCGCGCACCTACACCACATCGCGTACTCCCCAGGCCCCGCGCGAACTTCCACACGACATCGAGGAAGTCTGACGGACACCCCCATGCCGGAGTTCCCCGAGTCGAATGTCGGCCCTGAGCCGTCGGCGAGGTGTGACTTATGTCCACGCCTTAATGACTTTCTGGTTCAATCGCGCGTCTCCGAACCGTCGTGGCACAACGCCCCGGTTGCATCATTCGGAGAGTCGTCCGCACGCCTGCTGATCGTCGGCCTCGCGCCCGGCTTACGCGGCGCCAACCGGACTGGCCGGCCCTTCACCGGCGATTACGCCGGCGAATTGCTATACGGCACACTGCTTGAACTCGGCTTCGCAACCGGGTCCTATGCCGCCCACCCCGGCGACGGCCTCACGATGACGGATGCCATGATTACCAACGCCGTCCGTTGCGTCCCCCCCGAAAACAAGCCAACCCCCGCCGAAGTCAACACCTGCCGAACATTCCTGGCAAACCGCATCGCGGCTCAATCAAACCTCAAAGCCATTGTCGCCCTGGGACGCATCGCCCACGACAGCACCGTCGTTGCCCTCGGCCACAAACGCAGCGCCTTCCCCTTCGCCCACGCCGCGCGCCATGACATCAAACCGGGCCTCGCGCTCTTCGACAGCTACCACTGCTCCCGTTACAACACGAGCACCCGCGTCCTCACCCCCGAAATGTTCCGCGACGTCTTCACCTCGGTCAAAGCATTTCTGGGCGCACCGGCCGCCTAAGCCGGTTCATCTCAATCGCTCGAAAAAGTCATAAAAACTGAGGGGTCCGGGGAGCTGTGCTCCTCCGGCGGAGCGCGAGGCTGGCCTCGCTGACCGCAAAGCGGTCATCCGGCCGCCAACCGCGCCAAAACCGCGCCCGCATGCTCACCGGGCCGCTCCACCGGATAGATCGTCTCCGCAATCACCCCGTCCCGCACGATGAACGTCAACCGCTTGAGATAAGCCACCCCGCCGGTCTCAAACCGAGGCAAGGACAGCGCATCGGCAAACGCAAACCCAGCATCGCTCAACAGCGCAAACGGCAACCCGATCCGCCCCGCAAACTCCGCCTGCTCCTCGCGGGTCTGCCCGCTGATCCCAACGACATCGTATCCCGCCGCCTCGAATTCCCCATACCGGTCGCAAAACCCCTCGGCCTCCGGCGTCGATCCATGCGCGCCCGGAATATCGTCCCAGTTCGGCGGATTGGGAAACCCAGGCCGCCCGGTCCACGGATACACATAGACGACACACCGGTCGGCCCACGACAGCGACACCTTCCCGCCCTGCGTGGAAACCAGCGCCACATCCGGCAGCGCTACCCCCGCCACCAGATGATCCGCCGCACCGTCGTCTACCGGCAATCCCACGCTCACGACGCAACCTTCGGATTTGCCGCCAGCCACGCGAGCACATCGCCCGCATTCCGGTCCGGCGGAAACACCGGATAAAACACCTGGCTCACAACCCCATCATCGACCACCAGCGCAAACCGCTTCAACAATGTCTTGCCGTCGACCACCATCACCGGCAGCCCCGCCGCCGTCGCAAACGCCACCCCCGCGTCCGACAGCACCGGAAACGGCAGATGCAGCCGCTCCACCGCCTCGCGCTGATACGCACTGTCCTGCGTCGAAATCCCAAACACGCGAGTTGCACCCGCCGCAATCAACTCGGCATGATGATCGCGAAACGCACAACTCTGCGGCGTACACCCCCGCGCACCCGGCACCTGATCCCACCCGTCCGGCAACGCCGTCCCAGGCTGCCCCGTCATCGGATACCCGTACACGACGACCCGCCCGGCAAGCTCGCTCAACATCACGCTCGACCCATCCGTCGCCGCCAACGCCACCGCCGGCAACCGCTTTCCCGCCAGATGCGTCATCGCCCCATCATCCGCCGGCGCCGGTATCGCCGACCAATCCACCGCCTGCAAATTCACTTGGTTGGTCATGCAGTCTCTCCCACGCGCGAAAACATTAGGCTCCTTTCCTTCTCCCCCTGGGGAGAAGATGCCCGAAGGGCAGATGAGGGGTAACTTCACTTGCAAGCAAGCCCCCTCACCCCACCCCTCTCCCCGGAGGGAGAGGGGGCAGAATAGACACTTTGTTAGCGACTCTGGGTACCTACCCCTTATCCCGCATCACCCGCGCCTTTTCCCGGTTCCAATCGCGCTCTTTATCCGATGCCCGCTTGTCATGCAGCTTCTTGCCCTCGGCCAGCGCCAGCTTGAGCTTCGCGATCCCCTTGGCGTTGAAATAGATCTGCAGCGGCACAAGCGTCATCCCCTTGCGCTCAACCGCCTGCGTCAAGCGCACAAGCTCGCGCGCATGCATCAGCAGTTTACGCTTGCGGCGCGGCTCATGCTGGAAAAACCGCCCGGCCTGCTGATACTCGGGAATATACGAGTTGATGAGAAACAGCCCGCCGGTTTCCCAGCTTGCATAACTCTCCGCGATGTTGCTCTGGCCTTTGCGCAACGACTTGACCTCGGTCCCGGTCAACATGATCCCGGCCTCGTACACGTCGTCGATCTTGAACTCGTAGCGAGCCTTACGGTTCTCGGCCACCACTTTCCGGCCGTCTTCAGGCTTAGCCACGCAAAGGTCTCCTAACGTCGTTACTCTGCCGCGTCCGCGCGCAGCATGTTCATGTCGCGCAAAACGCTATCAATCGTACGCGCCGCACTATCCGACACCGGCACAAGCGGCAACCGCATATCTCCCCGGCACAATCCCATCCGCGCCGCGATGTGCTTCACCGGACCCGGATTGGCTTCGATGAACATAATGTCGTGCAGCGGCATGAGCTGTTCATGCAGCTTGAGCGCCCTGGCGAAATCGCCCGCCATGCACGCATTCTGGAACTCCGCACACAGCCGTGGCGCAATGTTGGACGCGACCGAAATACAGCCATGCCCGCCATGCGCCATAAACCCGAGCGCCGACGCATCATCTCCCGTCAGCAGCACGAACTCCGGCCCCATCGCCAGTCGCTGCTGCGACGCCCGCTGCAGGTCCGCCGTTGCATCCTTGACGCCGGCGATATTCTTCAGCCCGCGCAACCGCGCCATCGTCTCGACCTTCATGTCGATGACGGAACGGCCCGGAATGTTGTAGATGAAGATCGGGATAGTGATCGCGTCGCTGATCGCCTTGAAATGTTGATACAGGCCTTCCTGCGTCGGCTTGTTGTAATACGGCGTCACGATCAGCACGGCGTCCGCGCCGGCCTTCTCGGCAAACACCGAAAGCTCGATCGCCTCGTCCGTTGAGTTCGACCCCGTGCCCGCGATCACGGGCACCCGGCCCCGCGCCGTCTTGATGCACAAATCAATCACGTGCTGATGCTCTTCGTGCGACAGCGTCGGGCTTTCCCCTGTCGTCCCTGTCGGCACCAAACCGTGGGTACCTTCCGCAATTTGCCAGTCGATGAACCGCACGAATGCGTCGTCATCGACCTGTCCATCGGCAAACGGCGTGATCAATGCCGTAATAGAACCTCGAATTTTCACGTCCGTCCGTCTCCGGCTTTTTATCATTAATTCAGCAGCGTCATGCATCTTGGCAGCGTCATGCATATCAAAAGGCAGCGGGCTCAACCCGCGCCAGTCATCCGCATCAACCCCAACAGTACGCCGATCCTTGTTCCGCCCCATTTGCATTGCTAGCGTGCAAAAAGCGAACAAAACCGTCAACCGTCGAGGAATTCCCCCACGTGATCTTTGACTTTAGGCGGTTGCCCCGTGCCCCGCAAGCCAACGCAAACAATCTCCGGTGCGCAGGTCTGTCGGTCCTGGCCGTCCTCGCTCTGGCTGGATCTCCTGCAAGCGCAAAAGAACCAGCCATTGCGCCGACCACCCGCGAAGCCGAACACTTCAAGGCCTTCGACGCCGCCATCGCCCCCGTCCGTGGCTACGACCTCAGCGCCGACGAAGCCGCAAAAATTCGTGACGCCATCAAAGCCATCACCGCCCGCGACATCACCAAAGCCCTCGACCTCCGCGCCGGCATCAAGGACCCCATTGGTCTCAAGCTCGTGAACTGGTATCGCCTGCGCGGCGGCTACGGCCAGATCGGCGAATACAAAACCTTCCTCGCCGAAAACCCGGCTTGGCCCGAGCGCGGCATCCTCAATCAGCGCTTCGAGGAACTGCTGTTCTCCGAAGGCGGCAATGCCACCAGCATCAAAGCTCACTTCCAGGATGCCGAACCCAAAAACGGCATCGGCTGGGCAGCGCTCGCCTCCGCCGACATGGCCCTGGGCGACACCGAGGCCGCCAAAACCCGCGCCGTCAAAATCTGGCGCGACATGACGATCCCGCCCAACTACGAGCAGGGCTTCATCGAGCGCTTCGGCAAGTTCCTCACCGTCGCCGACCACAAGTGGCGTCTCGACCGCCTGCTGATCGACGACATCCGCTGGGCCGCCGACCGCACCGACCGCGCCAGCGCCATCCAACGCCAGATCGCCCGCCTCCCCGCCGACCATCAAAAGCTCGCCGAAGCCCGCCTCGCCGTGTTCATGAAGGACGACGACGCCAAGTACGACATGGCCAAGGTCATGTACGACGCCGCCAAGACCGACTACGGCTTCCTCTACCACCGCATCCAGCTCCTGCGCCGTGCCAACAAAATCGACGACGCCGCCAAGCTGCTGCTGACCATCCCCGTCGATCCTAAGGTTGTCTCGAACCTCGACGAATGGTGGGCCGAACGCCGTATCCTCGCCTATGCCGCCCTTAATGCCGGCAAAACCAAGCTCGCCTACGATCTCGTCAGGAACGCAGGCCCCCTCGGCGTCAACCCGGCGAAGGAACAGGCCTTCATGGCCGGCTGGCTCGCCATGCGCTTCCTGAAAGACAACACCGCCGCCGTCGCGCACTTCACCGCTGCCGCCAAGGCCGCCGACGGCCCCCTCTCACGCAGCCGCTCCGCCTACTGGCTTGGCCGCATCGCTGAACAGGCCGGCGAAAAATCCAAGGCCGCCGATCACTACCGCCAGGCCGCCAAGGAAATCGACACCTTCTACGGCCAGCTCGCCCAGCTGAAACTCGACCCCAACAACCGCCGCATCGAAATCAAGATGCCAGCGCCGCCGTCTGCCGCCCAGATCAGGCGCTTCAACGAACTGGACGCCGTCAAAGCCGTCGTCGTCGCCCGCAAATCCGGCCTCGACATCGGCATCACCCGCAACCTCATCGCCCACCTGAAGACCTACTTCGACAACGAAACCGACGTCGCCATGGCCGCCCACTTGGCCGACGCCATCGGCGACACCCAGCTCGCCTTGCGCTCCTCCAAGACCGCCGTCGCGCGCGGCCAGAACATGCTGGTCTACGCCTACCCCGTTCACACCTTCCCGAGCTTCACCCCCCTCAGCACGCCCCCAGAGACCGCCTTCCTCCTCGGCATCACCCGCCAGGAAACCGAGTTCAACAAAGACACCGTCTCGGGTGCCGGCGCCAAAGGCCTCATGCAGGTCATGACCATCACCGCCCAGCACGTCTGCAAAGACCACAAGATCACCTGCGAACTGGACCGCCTGCTGCCCGACAGCGCCTACAACGCCAAGATCGCCTCGGCCTACATCGGCGACCGCATGCGCGAATTCGGCGGCTCCTACATCCTCGGCCTGTCCGGCTACAATGCAGGCCCCGGACGCTCGCGCGAATGGATCCGCGCGTTCGGCGACCCCCGCGACCCCAAGATGGACCCCGTCGACTGGATCGAACGCATCCCCTTCCAGGAAACCCGCGAATACGTCTCCAAAGTCCTGTCCAACATCCAGATCTACCGCGCCCGCCTCGGCGACGAAGCCAACGCCCTCCAGCTCGACCGCGACCTCCTCCGCGGCCGCGCCAAAACCGCCCCCAACGGCTGACAATCTTGTTGGGTCAAGCGCCCCGTCAGCGTGCGACCCAACACATACCGCGCGCACTGGAAGGTGGGCTCTTCCGCCGCTCGCGTCTCAAACCAGCACTTTGCCCCACGCTCCACTCTAATTCCCCTCCCCCTTGCGGGGAG
>JBEBJA010000205.1:0-3292 GCA_040080145.1 Hyphomicrobiaceae bacterium | reverse complement strand
GGTTAGGGGTGGGGGGTGCTGCGCGGGAGGCGTCAGCGACAAGATGGCCAACGAACGCGCCCGATCCCTCCGCCGGAACTCGACCAACGCCGAGCGCCGCCTCTGGTACTTCCTTCGTGGCCTCAAGCCCCAAGGCCACAAATTCCGCCGCCAAGTTCCCATCGACCACTACATCTTTGATTTTGCCTGCCTCTCTGCACGTCTCGTGATCGAACTCGATGGCACCACCCACAGCACTGATGATGAAATCGCCAGCGATAGGACGAGACAGGCCTATGTTGAAAGCCAAGGCTTTCGCGTCTTACGGTTCTGGAATACTGACGTGTATCACAACTCAGAAAGCGTCATGGACACCATCGTAGCCGCGTTGTCAGGCACGAACGACGATGCGGTTCATTCGCCGCTCACCCCCACCCCCGACCCCTCCCCGCAAGGGGGAGGGGAGTAGTAGGGCCCCGTAAATCATGACCTTCCGCATCGGCGACACCAGCACGAAGCCTTACCTGTTCGACGAGGCCGGCATCATGGCTTTTGCCCACGGCGCAGGCGACTGCAACCCGCTCCATCACGACCACGATGAGGCGGCAAAGTCCCGCTTCAAGGTCATCATCGCCAGCGGTGCGCACATGACCGCAGTCTTGACGGGCTTCGGCGCGACTATGTTGACAACAAACCACGACAGTCTCGGCTTGGAGTTCACCTTCCGCTTCGAGCGCGCCATTCCCGCCGGCACCCAGACCAACCTGACATGGGTCATCACCGGTCTTGAACCCAACGCCAAACTCGGCGGCACGATTGTTCTGTGTGAGGGCGCAATTACCGGTGAGGATGGTAAACGATACGTGTCCGCCAACGGCAAAGCCGTGGTATGGGACAAACCGCCCGCCGCCTGAGCGAGACTAAACTGCACGGTTGCGCAGTCTGGAACCCGCGCGCGGGGTTGGTAGGGCGGCCGCGCGCCATAAGAATGCAGCCAATCAGGGGAAACGTCTCATGTTCACGAAAACCGTAAATCCAGCCACACTCGAAAAAGTCGAACTGGGCTTCACTGGCGTCTCGATGCAACTCCTGACCGGCGATGCCCAGGGCAATGGCCTCTATGCTATGACCACCATGGCACCGGGCTCGACCATTCCCGCGCACAGCCACTCGACCGCCAATGAATTCGTCTACGTCGTCTCCGGCGATTTCGTTGAAGCCGGCACGAGCTATGGACCCGGCACCGTGTTTTATGGGGTTGCGGGCACGGCACATGGCCCCCATACAACAACGACGGGCTGCGTCGTCGTCACCCACTACTCCGCCCCGCTGGATTTCATCCCAGCAAGCTGATTACCTAAATTCATCGCGACGAGAAGTCATGGCCCCGCCACCACCAGCCAAACGCAAGGAATCCCCAGTCGAGCCCTTCAAGCGCGCTCTGGGTGTGACGTGTCGCGCCATCGCCTCCGACCACGAGATGAACGTCAACTATGGCCCCGGACAACCCGATGTCCAGGGCCATAGCATGCACCTGCCCGAGCCCTCGCGGCTGCCGAGCGCCCGCGAAATCGCCGTGTTGCGCGGATGGGCCGACGGCCTGTCTTTGCGCGCCGGTTGCCACGACCAGAAGCTGCACAACAAGCTCGCCCCGCCCGCAGGCCTGGCCCGCTCAGTCTATGATGCCATCGAACGCGCCCGCATCGAAGCCGTCGGCTCGAACCGCATGGCCGGCATGGCACAAAACCTGACCGCGCGCCTGGAAGACCACTACGCGCAAGCCCGTTTCGCCCACATCCAAAGCAAGTCCGACGCCCCGCTCGAAGATGCCCTCGCGCTCCTCCTTCGCGAAAAGCTGACCGGTCAAGCCGTCCCAGCGACAGCTGAAAACATCGTCCAGTTCTGGCGTTCCAGCATCGAAGGCCGCGCGAGTATGACGCTCGAAAAGATGGCCGCCCTCACCGAAAACCAGGAGGCGTTTGGCCGCCTCGCCCGCCAACTGCTCAAGACGCTCGACCTCACCGCCGACGACAAAGCACAAGGCGACGACGCTGAGTCCGAAGAAGAATCCGACGAAGCCTCCGAAGGTGGCGACGCCGAAACTGAACCCGGCGACGAAAGCTCCGACGGCCAGGACCAGCCTAAGGACAGCAGCAAAGACGACGGCGACATCGGCGAAAACGAGGACATGACCGACAGCGCCGAAAGCGACAGTTTCGACCACGAAGGCGACGACGAACCCGAGGAAGCCGAAAGCCCGGTTCCCTGGCGGCCCAATCCGTCCGTGCTCGATGACCCCGAACACTTCGGCTATAAGGTCTTCACCCGTTCCTTCGACGAGGAAATCGACGCCGAAGATTTAGCCTCGCCCGACGAACTGGAACGCCTGCGCGGCTTCCTCGACAAGGAGCTGCGCAATCTATCCGCCGCAGTCGCTCGCCTCGCCAACAAGCTACAACGCAAGCTGCTGGCCCAGCAAAACCGTGCCTGGGACTTCGACCTGGAGGAAGGCGCGCTCGACGCCGGCCGCCTCACCCGCATCGTCATCGACCCCATGCACGCGCTCTCCTTCAAGCGCGAACGTGAAACCGACTTCCGCGATACCGTCGTCACGATCCTGATCGACAATTCGGGCTCCATGCGCGGCCGCCCCATCATGGTCGCCGCCTGCTGCGCCGATATCCTCGCCCGCACGCTGGAACGCTGCGGCGTCAAAGTCGAAATCCTCGGCTTCACCACGAAAGCCTGGAAAGGCGGCCAAGCCCGCGAGCAATGGCTCCAGGACGGCAAACCACCGCTGCCGGGCCGCCTCAACGACCTGCGCCATATCATCTACAAAAAGGCCGATAGCCCCTGGCGTCGCGCCAAACGCTCGCTCGCCCTCATGATGCGCGAAGGCTTGCTCAAGGAAAATATCGACGGCGAAGCCCTCGCCTGGGCTCACGCCCGCCTGATCGCGCGCCCCGAACAGCGCCGCATTCTCATGACCATCTCAGACGGCGCCCCCGTCGACGATAGCACCACCTCGGTCAACAACGGCAGCTACCTGGAAGTTCACCTGCGCCAAGTCATCGCCGAGATCGAGAACCGCTCGTCCGTGGAACTCGTCGCCATCGGCATCGGCCACGACGTCACCCGCTACTACAAACGCGCCGTCACCATCACCGACCCCTCCGAACTCGCCGGCGCCATGACCGACAAACTCGTCGAACTGTTCGAGGAAGACCACCGTGCGGACAAGAAGCGAGGGCGGTAGGGCCCATTGGCGCTAACATAACATTGGCACCGGGGTTTGCGCGAAGCGCAAACCCCA
>JBEBJA010000183.1:0-60738 GCA_040080145.1 Hyphomicrobiaceae bacterium | reverse complement strand
CTTGGGGCATGCTGCCCCAAACCCCGGCTGTTTTTTGGGACCTTAGTGGTCCGGTGGCAGCGATGCGAATGGGTCTAACGCCGAGACGGGGAGACGGGCGAAGTCGTTCAAATTGCGCGTCAGCACGGTCAGACCGTGGCGGGCGGCGGTCGCGGCGACGATAAGATCCGGCAACGGGACCTGCTGTTGATAACTAAGCGCGCCGAGGCGTGCGAGGTGACGGGCCGTTTCGACATCGACTGGCAAAATTCGGTCGGCAAAGCCGGTAAGGATCGCCGATACCAGCGCGGCGATCTCATCGGCGCGCTCGAACTTGCCGTCACGCCGGAGCTTTAAGACGCCGCTGTCCATTTCGGCGATGGTCATGACGGACAGGAACAGGCTCGCACCGTTGCGGTCCATCCAAGCAACGAGCGTGGGCTCATGTTTGTGGCGCTTGGGATCGAGCATCGACACGATGTTGGTATCGAGCAGATACATCGCTACTCGAAGTCCGCGCCGAGCGAGCGGTCCTTCCAGGGACGGTCGAGCATGTCGTCGCTGAGCGTGCCGGCGCGGGCGTGTTGGGCCAACAGTGCGCCAAGGGTAGGAGCGGACTGGCTGCGCGCCTCCCAGGCGGCTTCAGACACGACGATTACGGCTTCCTTGCCATAGCGGGTGATGCGCTGCGGTTCACCGGCTAGCGCACGGTCGACGAGTTTGGAAAAGTCGGCGCGGGCTTCGTTGAGTGGGGTGGTTTTCATAGCGTGACTCCGAGTGGCACAGAGTTTTGTACAACACTTGAGCGTGTTGCACAACAAGCAGCAAACAAGCGACGCACACTGGAGCGGTTAACGTACGAACAGCTATGTGCGGCAACGTCGGGATTGGGACGACGGTGCCGATGTAGTGGTTGTCGGCTTTGGATCGGTTTAACTTCAATGTTCGGTAGGGCTGAGCGTCGCGCCGTGACCGGAATCGTACCAGTTGAGGTATTGCTTCGCCCAGCCAAGCCACTCCGCACGTTCCGTTTCGACGCGGTGAAGTGCTTCATCGGGATCAAGGCCACGAAGGCTCGAAAAAATACGGCTTAAGCCTCTAATTGCTGAGATCATAAATCGAGGCATCTTTGGCAAGGGTTCTGGATAAAATTCGAGCCCTTTACTGGCGTGAATTGCAGCACGTTTGTGCTCACCCTTCTTAGCGAGGTGCTGGGCCAGCAATGCGTGCATGTCGAATGCATTTGGATCGAAAACCAGAGCACTATAGCAGGCAGCTTCCGCTTCATCAGTGCGTCCTGCCCAAAGTTGACAATGCGCAATCATTTCAAGGGAAGATATGTCTGATGAATCGCCTTTGAGGTGAGCGCGAAGGTAGGCGATAGCCCCATCAAAATCTTGCCGTCCGATCAACAGGGAAAGTTGGATTGTGAATGGGCGCAAATACCGTCTCCCATAAATGCACTTATGCGACCTGCGCTTCTATATTCTTACGTCAGATTATGGCATCGAACACGAACGGTCCACCTTCGTTGGCTGAAATGTTTGGGCAACGTCGGCATTGGGACGGCATTCGCGTTTTAGGGTGTCGGTGTGCGTGGCGCGCGTGGTGCCTGATTGATGGTCGCTTGGGTTCCGGCCTTCGATGCAGAAAGCGCTGTGCGATGACGCCGGAATGACGAAAGGAGGGGAGGGGTTGACCCGGCGGCTGGGGGTGGTAGGCCTCGCGGCTTGATGAGATGAGATGAGAGACCTGCGATGATACCGCGCTATTCACGACCTGAGATGACCGTTATTTGGGAGCCGGCGACGCGGTTCCGGATTTGGTTTGAGATCGAGGCGCATGCGGCGTCGGCGTGTGCGGAGCTGGGCATCATCCCGAAGGAGGCCGCCAAGACGATCTGGGAGAAGGGGTCGGCGGCGGTTTTCGATATCGACCGGATCGACGAGATCGAGCGCGTCACCAAGCATGATGTGATCGCGTTCCTGACCCATCTGCAGGAGTTCGTGGGGCCGGACGCGCGGTTTGTGCATCAAGGGATGACGTCGTCGGATGTGCTCGATACGTGCTTGAACCTGCAATTGGTGCGGGCGGCGGACCTGTTAATTGCGGGCGTGGACCGGTTGCTGGCGGCGCTGGAAAAGCGGGCGTTCGAGCATAAGGATACGATCACCATCGGGCGGTCGCACGGCATTCACGCCGAGCCGACGACGTTTGGGGTGAAGCTCGCCTATGCCCATGCGGAATTTCAGCGCAGCCGCGAACGGCTGGTGGCGGCGCGCAAGGAAGTCGGGACGTGTGCAATTTCGGGGGCCATCGGGACGTTTGCGAACATCGACCCGTATGTCGAGGCGTATGTCGCGGGTAAGCTGGGCTTGGTGCCGGAGCCCGTGTCGACGCAGGTGATCCCGCGCGACCGGCATGCGATGTATTTTGCGACGCTGGGCGTCGTCGCGTCATCAATCGAGCGACTGGCGATTGAAGTTCGCCATCTACAGCGGACGGAAGTCCTTGAGGCGGAAGAGTTTTTCTCGCCGGGCCAGAAGGGCTCGTCGGCGATGCCGCATAAGCGCAATCCCGTACTGACTGAGAACCTGACCGGGCTGGCGCGGATGGTGCGGGCGTATGCGCTGCCTGCGATGGAGAATGTCGCGCTGTGGCATGAGCGGGACATCTCGCATTCGTCGGTCGAGCGGATGATTGGGCCGGACGCTACGGTGACTTTGGATTTCGCGTTGCACCGGATGGCGGGCGTGATCGAGAAGCTGGTCGTGTATCCTGAGAACATGAAGAAGAATTTGGACAAGCTTGCCGGGTTGCATAACTCGCAGCGCGTGCTGCTGGCTCTGACGCAGGCCGGGTGTTCGCGCGAGGATTCGTATTTGTTTGTGCAGCGCAATGCGATGAAGACCTGGGAGCGCGGGGCGGACTTTCTCGCTGAACTCAAGGCCGATCCAGAGGTGTCCGCCAAGCTTAAGGCCAGCGAGTTGGATGCCATGTTCGATCTTGGGTATCATACCAAACATGTGGATACGATCTTCAAACGGGTCTTCGGGCGCGCGGCCTGAGTTGCTCGCTCTCGCGAGCAGTGGGGCCAGCCCCACGCCCCGCAGGGGGAGCACAGCTCCCCGGACCCCTCAGCTTTTGGGACATGAGTGATGCGTACAGCAGACGCCGATATCCTGATTATTCCGGGCTGGTCGAGTTCGGGGGAGGACCATTGGCAGAGCCGGTGGGAGCGCAACCTGAAGACGGCCCGGCGCGTGCATCAAGAGGATTGGTTCAATCCTGACAAGCAGGCGTGGGTCGGGAATATCGAACGCGCGATTGCGGCGTGCGGGCGGCCGGTCGTGCTGGTTGGGCATAGCCTGGGCGTCATCGCGGCGGTACACGCGCTGTCGGGCGGCAAAGCTCACGGGGTGGCCGGCGCGTTCCTCGTGGCAATGGCTGATATTGAACACGCCGATAAATGGCCGGTGACGCAGGGGCAAACGCTGACGCCGGACGATGGCCGGTTTTCGCCTATTCCGCACCGTCCACTGCCGTGCCCGAGCGCGCTGGTGGCGTCGGCGAACGATCCGTATTGCAGCCTGCCGCGGGCGCGGTCGTTTGCGACATTGTGGGGGTCAAAGCTGATGGAGGCCGGCGAGGTTGGACACATTAACGCGGCGTCCGGCCACGGTCCTTGGCCGGACGGGTTGATGCAGTTTGGCTGGTTCATGCGTACGCTGTCGGAAGGGACAGCGCAGAAATAACCTATAACACGGACGATTATAGTCCCGACGCGAGTTCGCGGAGGGATTGGGCGTAGTATTCGTCCATTTGCCTGCGAATTTCGCCGTCACTTACGGTGATCGACGTGGCCGCAAAATCTGCTTTCAACTTGCGAACGACGTCTTCGTCCCCGTCTTCAGCCAAATCCGCTTGATTGATGCCTCTGACATAGGCCTGAACGGCAGCGGTGCCGCTCAGGCCTAACTTGTCGCACGCCCAGGCTCCGAGGCGCTTATTACGACGGGCTTGCGCCATGAACTTTAGGTTCGCGTCGTAGATGTACTTGTCTTCAAAGGCTTTTTCTCGCTGGTCGAAGGTGGTCATCGCAATCTCCAAGGATATTGCTTCGTCCGCCAAATTCCATACTAGTCAATCCGGTGCTGTTGGCGGTGTCAGCTTCCGGACTCAATCTGTTTGACCGCTTCGGCCAAGTATTCCTGCATGGCTGTACGGATTTCTGCGTCGGTCACGGCAATAGATTTCGCCTTGAGGTCTTCACGAACCTTACGGAACACATCGTCGTCTCCCGCTTCGGCCAGATCAGCCTTGCGGACAGACTTAATGTAATCTTCAAGGGCTGCACCCTCGAAACCCATTTTTCCGCCCGCCCATACGGCCAGGAGCTTATTGCGCCGGGCTTCGGCCTTGAATTTCAGGTCTGCGTCGTGAGCAAACTTGTCTTCGAAGGCTTTCTTGCGGTTGTCGAAGCTCGTCATTACTATCTCCCCTAGAATTTAGCACGTGGCCATCTGCTACAAATTAACGCGAGTTGCATGGCTTTCCCAAGTCAATTCATCCAGATCCTTGCAGGAGATTGTGTCGAGAGGCGCGTTCCGCTAGTGTCTGGACAGAATTTGTCTGGTGGGCTGGTGGTCCGAGAATGCTGAAAGGACACCCGCGACCACCTCCCGAACTCAGCGAACGTGTAGAATGCTGCAGACCCGCACGGGCTGCAGCGCCCAGTATGTTTTTCGACGGTAAAGGACGAACAATGACGAGGCGCCGCCGCATCTATGAAGGCAAAGCCAAGGTGCTGTATGAGGGTCCCGAACCCGGGACGTTGATCCAGCACTTCAAAGACGACGCAACCGCGCTCAACGGCGAAAAGCGCGCCATTTTTGAAGGCAAAGGCGTTCTCAACAACCGCATCTCGGAGTACGTGTTTGTAAAGCTTGGCGAAATCGGCGTGCCAACGCATTTCATCAAGCGCATCAACATGCGCGAACAGCTGATCCGCGAAGTCGAGATCATTCCGCTGGAAGTTGTCGTGCGCAACGTCGCTGCGGGGTCGCTGTCGAAGCGGCTCGGGCTTGAGGACGGCACGCAGTTGCCGCGCTCGATCATCGAGTTTTACTACAAGCAGGATGCGCTCAACGATCCGATGGTGTCGGAAGAGCACATCACGGCGTTTGGCTGGGCAACGCCGCAGGAAATCGACGAGATCATGCAACTTGCGTTGCGGATCAACGACTTCCTCGTCGGGCTGTTCCTGGGCATCGGCATTCGCCTGATCGACTTCAAGGTCGAGTTCGGACGGTTGTTTGATCAAGACGGGCAGATGCGGATCGTGCTGGCCGACGAAATCAGCCCCGACTGCTGCCGCCTGTGGGATGCGCAAAGCGCTGAGAAGCTCGACAAGGACCGGTTCCGCAAGGATCTGGGCGGCGTGCTCGAGGCCTATCAGGAAGTCGCCCGCCGGTTGGGCGTACTGACCGAAACGCGGCCGCCGAAGGGTGCGGGTCCAGTGCTGGTTGCGACGAACCCGAACGGGACAGGCAACGGCAAGCCGAACTAAGGTCTTCCGGCACCATTGCCGGGGTTGACCCAAGACGAGTGGGCTGCAAATGGAGAGCCCTAATGCTGTTACCCCTGGATGGCCGGGTCAAGCCCGGCCATGGAGTGTAGGGTGGCAGCGCCGGGCATGTTGGCCCAAAGTGTTGGGTTACGACCGCAAGCGGGCGGTCTAACCCAACCTACGTTAACTCACCTCAGGGCCAGTCCATGAAAGCTCGTATCAAAATCACCTTGAAAAATGGCGTCCTGGATCCGCAGGGCAAGGCTATACAGTCGGCACTCGGCTCGCTGGGCTTTGGCGGCGTCAACGACGTGCGGCAGGGCAAGTACATCGAGGTCGAATTGGCCGAAACCGACGAGACGGCCGCTAAGGCATCCGTCGAGCGGATGTGCAAGGACCTGCTCGCCAACACCGTGATCGAGAACTACGCCTACGAGATCATCCGGTGATCTGCCGGGCGCTTGTGCTGGTCGCGGGCGTCACCGGCAGTGCTGGACCGGTGCTGGCTGCCGGGCTGAGCCTGGATACCGGCAAGGCGGTCGTGCTGTCGTGCGAGACGCAATCGGTTGTGGTGGCGCCGGAGGCTGCGACGACAAAGGGTACCATCCAGGTTCGATTGACGGCAGTGGCGGGAGCCACGTCAGGTGGGACATGGGCGACGGCGGAGGTTGCCACGCAACATTCAGCATCGTTCGCCGGGCGGCATAGGGCGTTGTGCGTGGACGGCTGCGAATTCGCGCTGGTCAAGGGTACGTCGTTTGAGCTGTGGGCGCCCAAGAAAGCGGCTCCGGGATCGTTGGGCGCTGGCGTAGCGCTGACGGTCGCCGTCATCGACGGCGCGACGATGAAGCTGCGGGCGTCGACGTTCATCGACAAGGAGATTGCAGCGCTGGAGCACGGGACCTGTTCGGTGGTACCGTAAGCTTTCCTCTCCCGGTACGGGAGTGGATGTCACGAAGTGACAGGTGAGGGACTTGCGGCATATTCGGCGCTCGGGCGGTTCGAAGCCCCTCATCCGCCCCGTCAGGGCACCTTCTCCCCTACCGGGAGAAGGAAGTGACGGCTAAGACTCATCGAGTTGCAACCAAGGGAACGAACGCAATGATCGACGCCGAACGGGCTGCACGGACCAAACGGGATGCGGCCATCGCGGTCCGGTTCATGGCCGTGAAGGCAGCGGTGTTTATCCTGCTGCCGCTGGTGGTGGCAGTCGTGATGGTTTGGTGGAAGTTGGGGTAGTGTGCAGACCAGAATTCGCAGCGTTGCTGCGAGCGAAATCAATGTGCCGGGCTCAGGCTAGAATTTTTTGGTGAAGGTGAAGGTTGCGCCGTGGGCGTCGAAGGCGGCGGCGGCGACGTTCGAGTTGAGCAACGAGTAGGTGTACTGGATGCTTGGGGCCAAACCGAAGATGGTCCAGTCGCGCTTGGTCACCATCAGTGTCAGGTCGAGGCGGTCGTCCTCGCGGGCGGTTGTCGTGGCAGGATAAATGCCGTCGAACTCGCGGCGGGTATACATGGCCTGACCATAGAACGTCATACCCCAGCCGAACTCGTGGTAGGCACCGAAACCAGCGTTGGCGGCGATGAAGTTTGCGTGTGCGGTTCGGGTGCGTTCGATTTCAGACCCGCCCAGCACGCGGATAAACGTCGTGCTGTCGAGAAAGTGGTCCCAAGACACCTGAACAGCGCAATTCTCGCCGTTCTGCCAGACGAAGGTGTCGAAGCGCTTCTCCAGGCACGCGAAGTTGCCGCTGGCGATGTCTTGCGGACCAAAGCGGGCGTTTATTGCAAAGCGACCGCCGAGGAACACCGCATAGGGGTCCGCACCGAAGTGGTGGCCGGACGCGCGCGCAGTGCCAAGCTGGTATTCGTCGCGGCTGTGCCAGCGCCGCGAACCGGTAGCGTAGAGGCCGATGTCACCCCAATCGAAGCGGTAGCGAGGGCCAAGCTCGCCGGTCGCGACGTAATCGTTGAAGACGTCCTGGTCGTATTGACGAATGTTGGCCCCGCCTCCGATGACGAGGTCGAGCCGATCCGTCAGCGGCTGACGGTATCCGGCATTGAAGCCGGTCACTGCGCCGACGCCGCTCTTCTTGGTGGCGTGATCGTCGATGGTGAAATCGAGTCCGTTCAGGCTCACGGTCTTGGAATCCGTGCCCTGGTTTAAGTTCGTCGACGGCGCGATGGAAAAGTAAGCCGACGCATTCCAGCGCCGACGCTGGTCCATGGCATCGACGTAGCCCTGCACGACGCGGTCGAGGCCGGTATTGGTCAACGAGCCGCGCACGAGGTCAAAGTGATGGCGTGCGCTCTCGTCCTGCTGGGCCAGGAACAGGGATTGAGCGAGTTCGAACCGGGCCCGGACGTGGCCGGGGTGGCGGGCCAGCACGTCGCGGAAGATGTCGATGGCCTCGGGCAGACGGCCCTGGGCCTTGCGGAGGCTGCCGAAGAGAAAGCGGACGTCGAGGGCGGCGACCGGCTGGGTGGGTTTCAGGGCGGCGAGATAGGCACCGGCAAGGTCGAATTCACCGATCTTGATCAGCTGGTCGATTGCGAGAACTTTGTGCTCCAGCGCGAGCTTGGGCCAGCGCTGCTTGAGGTCCTCTACCGATACAGCCGACCAACCTTGCGGCGGGGCTGACTGGGCGGGCGGGGACGGATCGGCGGCTAAGGCGGGTGCGCAAGCGCTGCCAAGAAACAGGGCGAGCGAAAGGGCAAACTGGGCAACCCAGCGCCGTTTCGCATCCACCCTGATGACGCACACTGACATGACGGGATTAGCGGCGGCCGCCGAAACCACCGACAACCGTCGTTGCTCCGCCAGCGCCTGTTCCGGTGACTGACAGGGCACCGGCAGTCTGCGTCGCTGCGCTGCCGTAGAAAGCACCGTTCATGGCCGAAGTTGTCGTGGTGGGCGCGCCCGCTCCTGTGAAGCCGGCCGTGCCGTTATAGGTGTTGCCGGTAATCGTGCCGGTCATGCTCAATCCGTAGGCCGACGGTGTGCCGTAAAGGTTCGTTAGGCTGCTTACCGCTCCGCTGACAGTTCCGGCGCCAAAATTGGCGGTGACACTTGAAGCGCCAGCGACTTCATAAACAGTGGAATTTGTAACCTCATAGCCGACAAAGCCACCGGAGTAGGTCGCCGTGATATTGCCGGGCATCTGCGCTTGGCTGGTCGGCGTGCCCGTGAAAAAGCCCCCGAGCTGGCCGCTAGGCATCGCGCCAGAGGAGTACGATCCGTAGACAGCATCCGTGAGGGGGGCTGCGCCGGTTATTTTGGTAACGAACGCATCTGTATAGCTATCGCTGCTGATGTACTGGTCGGAGCTACTGCTTAGGTTGTAAAGTGTGCCGGAGTTAATGCCCGTCATCGTTGCGCCGCCTGCCATCTGCCCAACCGAAAACGAGGCTGGGTTTCCAGGTGCCGTAATGCCGGATGGCGACGTTCCAGTATAGGTCACCGACTGGCCGCCCGCAGCGGACCGGTCGCCAATCGCAAGCGAAACGCTGACATCTGGAAGATAGACCGCTTGGGCTTTGCCATAGGTGCCGGTCGCGTATGAGACTGCCGGAGCTACTGGAGCTGCTGCGCCGCCGCCTGCGCTGCTACTTCCGCCGCCACCGCCACCACCGCCACCGCAGCCACCGAGGGCGACCGTTAGGGCCAAGACGCTCACGCCAACGGCGCTGCGCCGAAGCAAACATTCACCAAACGACATTGCAAACTCCCCCCCAACGACTCTGATGGATTAACTCGTAGCCTGACCATCCGGTCACAAACAAGACGTGCGCAGATGACTCTTTGGGTACGTGGCGGTTGAGGCACAGTTGATCTAACTTTGGACGATTAACCGCGCCCGCCTCCCCATTGGACGTTCGCGGCGGTTGGTGGCATAGAGCGGGGCAAGGTTGAAGGTGTTGGGTTACGGTGCGAAGTCGCGCCTAACCCAACCTACGGATTTACGAGGTTTGCTGCGCATGAAAGCTTCCGTCATTGTTTTTCCTGGGTCGAACTGTGACCGGGATGTGAAAGTGGCCCTTGAGCGGACCGTGGGGGCCAAAGTCTCCATGGTCTGGCATGGTGACGCCGAGGTGCCTGCGTCGGACATCATCGTGGTGCCGGGCGGGTTTTCCTATGGCGATTACTTGCGCTGCGGGGCGATGGCGGCGCATTCGTCGATCATGCGCGACGTGGTTGCCAAGGCCAAGGCTGGTACTCCGGTGCTTGGCATTTGCAACGGGTTCCAGATCGTAACGGAAGCCGGGTTGCTGCCGGGTGTGCTGATGCGGAATGCGTCGCTGCGGTTTACCTGCAAGGACGTGTTCCTCAAGGTCGAGCAGACCGATACGGTGTTCACGAATGCTTACAAGCCGGGGCAGGTGATCAAGGTGCCGATTGCGCATGCGGAGGGGAATTATTTCACCGACCCCGAGACGCTGGCGCGGCTCGAAGGCGAGGGGCGCGTGGTGGTGCGATATTGCGATGCGTCGGGCGGGGTGACGGCTGCGGCGAACCCCAACGGCGCGCTCAACAACATCGCCGGGATCTGTGACGAGCGGCGGCGCGTGGTGGCTATGATGCCCCATCCCGAACGGCTCTATGAAGATGCGCTCGGCGGTGCAGACGGTCGTGGGGTGTTCGAAAGTGCGGTTGGCGCGCTCGTGGGTTAGAAGGCGCTGCGCTCTCCGTTTCCGGCTTGATGGGTCCTCGGGACAAGCCCGAGGATGACAAGGGAGGGGCCGGGACGACAGTGGAGAGGTATGCCCTTGTCCGACATGATCAAAATTCAGCCCGATGCAAGCGGGCATCTGACGCCGGTGGAGACCTGCTCCGGTTTGCCGGTGGGGCGGATTGCGCATGTCTGTCATGACCGGACGATCGACGTTGCGCTTGTTGAGCTGGCGGTGCCGGGCCTGGACCGGGGCCGGCTTGAACCGGTGTTGACCTATTGTGCGGAGTTGCGGTGCGAGGCGGATAACGCGACGTGCCCGCAGTGCAAGCGGCGGACGGAGATGGACGGGATCGACAGCCTGGACACGTTCATTGCACGCCACAAGGAAATCGTGGTCGGCGATGGGGCTGTGCGATTGATGGGGCAGGGGACGGCAGTTGCGTCGACGCCGGGGCTCGAAGCGCTGGCTAAGACGTGGTCGGGCGAGAATTACTGGTTTTGGGCGCGGCGGGTGCTGCGCAAGCTGCGATATGGCATCCGGCGCGCGCACATTCAGGGGGAGGCGTTTGCAGGTGAGGGCGAGACGCCAGCGATCCTGCTCATGGAACCTCAGTTGCCGGACAACATCGGCATGGTGGCGCGGGCATGCGCGAATTTCGGGTTGGATGACCTGCGGCTCATTGCGCCGCGCGATGGCTGGCCCAACGAGAAGGCGCGGATTGCGGCATCAGGGGCCAACTATGTGATTGACGATGCGGTGGCCTACGACACGCTGCCGGCAGCAGTGGCGGACCTTACGTGGGTGTGCGCAACGACGGCGCGGCAGCGCGACATGCGCAAGCCGGTTTTGACACCGGAACAAGCTATTGCTGAGATGCGCAAGCGGATCGCGGCAGGGGAGCGGTGCGGGATATTGTTCGGGCGGGAACGCAACGGACTTGAGACACACGAAATCGCGATGGCCGATGCGCTGGTGATGATTCCCGTCAACAGCCGCTTCGCGTCGCTCAATCTTGCCCAGGCGGTCCTCATTGCCGGGTACGAATGGATGAGGACAAGTCCAGCCGCGACACTTGGCCGTGTCACGACGTTCGAGCGACCGGTCGCCAGCGGGTTGAACATGGGGCACGACCGGCGGGCGACCAAAGACGAGGTGGCCGGCCTTACGGCCCATATGGCACAAGAGCTTGATAAACTTGGGTTCTTCAACCCAGACGAGAAGGTGCCGAAGGTCATGGCCACCGTCGAAACGATGATAGCGCGGGCCGAGCCGACCGAGCAGGAGGTGCGTACTTTCCGTGGTATTGTTGCCACGCTTGCGAAGGGCAAGGGGGCTGCTCGAAAATCGTCCACATGACACGCCATGATCTGGACATGTTTTAGTCAGAGCCAGTCGCTGCCGAAGAGCGCGGGTGGTTAATTCCCCAGCGACGCTTAAAACCGGGGATGGCCTGATGCACATGCTGACGGCCATGACCGGTTTCGATCACGGAACACGAGACGAACTCGGGCCGTTCAGCTCGACTAACAGCTAACGCGCTGAACACCGTGAAGGCGACAGAATTCCAATACACAAGGGGCTTTTGGGAGATGCGAATGACTTGGGTTTTGCGGCAGACTGCGACAGCGCGGGCGAGCTTGATCGCAGCCATGACGCTGGGGCTGGCGATTGGCTCGGCTGGCATGGCGAGCGCGGCTGAAGAACTGAGCGATAAGTCGATCCAGACGTTCATGGATTATGCTTGGTCGCTGGTGCCGCAGCAGTTCACCAAGCCGGACGGCAAGACGATCACCGTCGACAAGAAGAAAAAGGAGGACGTGATGGTGCCGCTCGACGTTGCGCGCGAAGTCGTGCGCGTCGGACGTCTGTCGGCTCATGCGCAGATCTGCGAGCTGCTCGAAGATCAAGTCATGAATTACAATTCGCTGATGCGCCGCGAGATCGACAAGAAGAAGTGGACCGATCAGCAGCTGCTGTACGTCAGCCAGCTACACCTTACGACGGTGATGCTGCTGACCGGCAAGATCAAGCTGGTCGAGAACCAGGGCGACAAGCAGGTCGTCGTGGAAGAAGGCAAGGATGTTTACCAGACCTGCACGCCTGAGCAGAAGGGCAAGGTCAAGGAAGTCATCACGGCCTACGTGAAGGCTGGGCCAGTGCTCACGACGGCGTCGCCTGCCGCACCTGCTGCTGGCGCACCTGCCGCTGCTGCGGCGGCACCTGCTGCTGCCCCCGTCAAGCCTGCGGCCGAAAAGAAGAAATAAGGGATTGACTGCGCACACGGGGTTGCGTAGTGAACTCCTTCTGAAGGCGGGCCGGTCAGCGGTCCGCCTTCGCTTTTTGCGCACCCGTGAACCATTGGTGATTTGCCGTTGGTTCTGTCGGCCTTCTTTCCTGCTTTCGGTCTCTGACGTCGAAACATTTTCATGTTTCGACTTTGGTTCCGACCGAAAGGCGAGCGGAGGCAGAGGAGGGGGCGCTCCGCGTGCCGCACCATTGGGGTGCGGGCGTTTTCTATTGGAGTGCTATAAACGATGACGAAACGTATTCAGGCCAAGCACAAGATCGACCGCCGTCTTGGCGAGAACATCTGGGGCCGCCCTAAGAGCCCGCTCAACAACCGCGAATCGCGCCCCGGCCAGCACGGCGAGCGCCGCGTATCCAAACAGTCGGACTTCGGCCAGCAGCTTAAAGCCAAGCAGAAGCTGAAAGGCTACTACGGCTCGATCACCGAGCGTCAGTTCCTCAAGGCCTACAAAGAAGCGTCCCGCATGAAGGGCTCGACATCCGAGCACCTGATCGGCCTGCTGGAACGCCGTCTGTCGGCTGTGATCTATCGCGCCAAGTTTGTGCCGACCGTGTTTGCCGCGCGTCAGTTCGTCAGCCACGGCCATGTGACCGTGAACGGTCGCCGCGTGACGATCCCAAGCTACCGCGTGCGCGTTGGCGATGTGATCGAAATGCGCGAAGGCGCCCGCCAGAACGTAATGGTGATGGAAGCCGTCAAGAGCAGCGAACGCGACGTGCCAGACTACATCGAAGTCGATCACGCCAAGATGGTCGCCAAGATGATCCGCATTCCAGCGCTCGCCGACGTGCCGTATCCGGTCACGATGGAACCGAACCTGGTGGTCGAGTTCTACTCGCGCTGATCTGGTTTCACGGGTGTAAGATTTCAAAGGGCTGCCGAGAGGCGGCCCTTTTTTATGGCGCGTGGCTGGTCCCATGCCGAGGGAAGTCGAGGGGCTGCGCGCCCCTCGAACTCCCCCGCCAGGGTCTTGGACCCTGGACCCGTGACATAGATTAGAATTTACCGGCCGCGCCGCTTGCCGTCCGGTTTGGGGAGGACGAGGGGGCCGGTGGCGATGCTGGCGTTGGCGGGGGCGTTGTTGGCAGGGCGGTTTGGGACCGATGCGGAGGTGGAGAGGGATACCGGCGTCGGGGTGAGGCTCGCTGGCGCGACGGGGCTACTGCCGGCGGCGACGCGGTTACTGCGGCGGGCAGGGACGGTGTTGGCCCAGCCGTAGGCAAGCATGGTGATGATAGCGCTGGCTGCAAAGAAATAAACGCCGGGCAGGACCGTGGCAGTCGTGTAGCCCGATGAATTCACATAGAAAATCATCAAGGCCAGCACCATCACATCAGTCATGGAGTAACGGCCGAGCCATTCCATGGTGGCGATTGATTTGGCGCGGAATTCACTCGACAGGTCGGGGGATGTGACCAACGTCAAGAGGTAGAACAGCTTCAGAAACGGGAAGAAAATCGAAACTGCAAACACGACCGTGCACAGGAAGAACTCCTGGTTCTGGTACAGCGCATAGATGATCGTCGCGATGGAGTGCTTGTCGGTCCAGACATAGATGGTTGTGAATTGGATGACCGGCAAAATAATGCCCAGCGCGAAAAATACCGTCGCGATGATAATCAAGAAGCTCAAGATGAAGTTGCGGAAGGCCGAGAGCGGCTTTTCATCGGCGGGGTCGGGTTCGTGGCGCAGGACTTGTTCGTTGGAATTGTCCTGGCGCAGCCAAGCATACGACAGAATCATGAGCACAACGGCGGCGGTGAAGAAGTAGACGCCCGAGAGGCTTGCGGCGTCGTAGACCCCCTGGCTCTTGATGAAGAAAATCGTGAGCGCCAGTACCAGGACATCATGCATCGACCATTTGCCGAGCCATTCCAGGGCGCGCAGACGCCGCCGCTGGCGCATGACTTCGACGGCAGGAAGGGTCGAGACCAACAACAGGTAAAGAAGTTTCACGACGGGCAGGATGATCGAGAACACGAGTACCGTCGTGCCAAGGAAGGTTTGGCCGTCGTTCAGCAGGACTGTGACGGTCGAGAGCAGCGAGTGGTCGGTCGACCAGAAGACGTATTTGGTAAGGCGGATGATCGGCAGCGAAATGCCCAGCGCCAAGCAGACGCTCGCAGACAGAATCGCGAGGCTCAACAGAAACCGACGCCCACCTAGCCGCATGTTCTACTCTCTCTCCCCATGCCCTGCCCTTGCATGGGGAGAGGGTTGGGGTGAGGGGCGGCCGCTCGCGCCGTCGCTAAGGCTCATGACGCGTCTTTCGCCCGTAAAACTGATGCTGAACCTTGCGGCAATCTATTGATCGCCGATTGCGCCGCCCCTCACCCCAACCCTCTCCCCGTGAAGAACGGGGCGAGGGGGAACATCAAGCGTGAGCGGTGTGGGCGATGCCCTTGTCGTGGATCATGGCGTGGAGTTCGCCGGCCTGGAACATTTCCTTGACGATGTCGCAGCCACCGACGAATTCGCCCTTGATGTACAGCTGCGGGATGGTTGGCCAGTTGGTGAAGGCCTTGATGCCATCGCGGATGCTCGCGTCGTCGAGCACATTCACATCCTTAAAAGGCACGCCGAGGTGGGCCAGGATCTGGGCCACTTGGGCCGAAAAGCCGCACTGCGGTCCAGTCTTTGTGCCCTTCATGAACAGCACGACATCGTTATCCGCAATCGTTTTGCGGATCCAGTCTTGCACCTTTTGCTGATCGCTCATCTTAATGTCCCTTTGATCGGAGGCGGAGTATCGCCCGAATGCCTGCTAGATGTGGCGGCGTTGCGGCGGCTGTCAAGCTTTGGGAACCGAGGTTGTCAGCTTGAGAGCGTGCAAAACGCCTCCCATACGCCCGCCGAGGGCTTCATAGACCATCTGGTGCTGCTGGACACGGGATTTGCCGGCAAACGCCGTCGTGACCACGTGGGCTTCCCAGTGGTCGTTGTCGCCCGCGAGATCGATGAGTTTAACTTCCGCGTCGGGGAACGTCGACTTGATGAGGTGTTCGATTTCAGTCGCAGCCATGGGCATGGCGGATCCTTTCGGTTCGATGTGCTCCATCGCTAGAAGGGACGCGGCATGCGGTCAAGGCTTGGCTTAAGGGGTCAAGGCTTGGCTTAAGCGGTCAAGGCTTGGCTTAAGCGGTCAAGGCTTGGCTTAAGCGGTCAAGGCTTGGCTTAAGCGGTGGAGCCGCACGCCTAACGCGCGGCCCACAGCCGTCATGTCTGCATTTGGCTGCGATTAGTGGCCCGAGTCACGGTTCAGGGCAACAAACCGATGTCCGACGTCGACGTGGATGTGGTCCATGTCGGAATAGGTCATGGTGCCGCCGCCGTGATTATTCCGCAGCCATTGAATGACTTGGCTCTTTTGGCCACGAACCCTGAAGTCGATCGCCCGACCGGACGCATGCTTGGAGGGACGGCCGGAGGTTGCGATGCGGGCGCCGGGGCGGCAGGTCGAAACGATTTCGACGCGGCCAAACTTGGCTTCGATCTTATTCAACACGGAGCGCGCCTCGCTCGTGAGGCAGGAGCGTGAGGCTTCGCCGCCGGTGCGGCTTGGGCTGTGCCGTTGCGATTGGCGTCCGCGGTCGTTGGTGTCGCCGTGATAGCGCTTCGCGTGGGCTGCAAGCGGGGCAAGTGCGGCGCAGGCTGTAACGAGAACTGCGAAGAGGACTTTGCGCATGTGGTCTCCGTTTAAATCATAGCGTCGATGAGCCGGACATGAGCGCCCGGCCACTATCGCGAATTGTCTTTGGAAAGCGCGTGCCGTACACGCGATGGCACCAAACTGATGAGGAAGGGCCGCAATCGCCAGCCGATCCCTAGCTTGGGAAGTGTCCGGGCCGGGCCGATGGCTCAGCGTGGGACAAAGACGTCGCGGAGCGAGGTTTCCCCCCGGACATGAGACGGCTTTGAGTAGAGCCGTTCGGCAGAATTAAGGCAACCACGCGAGCCTGAGCTATTGCGCCGCAGACTGAGGAGTATACGAAGGGAATTCCCACCCCCTACGCAGGCCTACTTGTTGCACTGCGAGCGAGCCTGTAGGTTCGCCGCGATTTTCATCGTGACCAGGACACAGCACCCCATGCAAAAAATCAAAGTATCCGGAACCGTCGTTGAGATGGACGGCGACGAGATGACCCGCATCATCTGGCAGCTCATCAAAGACAAGCTGATTCATCCCTATCTCGACGTGAACCTCGCGTATTACGACCTGGGCGTCGAGCATCGCGATGCCACCAACGACCAAGTCACGATCGATTCGGCGAACGCGACCAAAAAGCATGGCGTTGCCGTCAAGTGCGCCACGATTACGCCTGACGAAGACCGCGTTAAGGAATTCAATCTGAAGCAGATGTGGAAGTCGCCGAATGGCACGATCCGCAATATCCTGGGCGGCGTTATCTTCCGCGAACCCATCATCTGCAAAAACGTGCCGCGTCTCGTCCCAGGCTGGACACAACCGATCGTCATCGGCCGTCATGCGTTTGGCGATCAGTACCGTGCGACCGACTTCAAGTTTCCTGGCAAGGGCAAGCTGACGATCAAGTTCGTCGGCGAAGATGGCACCGTCATTGAGCGTGACGTCTACGATGCGCCGGGCGCTGGCGTTGCCATGGCGATGTACAATCTCGACGAGTCGATCCGCGAATTCGCCTATGCTTCACTGAACTATGGCCTGCTGCGCGGATGGCCGGTCTATCTGTCGACCAAGAACACCATTCTCAAGGCCTACGACGGGCGCTTCAAGGACATCTTCGAAGAGGTGTACCAGAAGGATTTCAAAGCCGCCTTCGATGCCAAAAAGATCGTTTATGAACATCGCTTGATTGACGACATGGTCGCGTCGGCCATGAAGTGGTCGGGCGGCTACGTCTGGGCGTGCAAGAACTACGACGGCGACGTGCAGTCGGATACGGTCGCGCAGGGCTTTGGCTCGCTCGGCCTGATGACCAGCGTGCTGATGTCGCCGGATGGCAAGACAGTGGAAGCGGAAGCGGCCCACGGTACCGTCACGCGCCACTACCGCGAACACCAGAAGGGCAAGGAAACGTCGACCAACTCAATCGCGTCGATCTTCGCCTGGACGCGCGGCCTGGCTCATCGCGCCAAGCTCGACAGCAATCCGGAACTCGCCAAGTTCGCCGATACGCTGGAAAAAGTGTGCGTCGACACCGTCGAAGCAGGCTTCATGACCAAAGATCTCGCCTTGCTCGTCGGTCCCGACCAGAAGTGGTTATCGACCACCGGCTTCCTCGACAAGGTTGACGACAATCTCAAGATCGCCATGGGCGCGACCGGCGGCGTGAACCTGTTCAAGTCGTAAGCGAAGAGGCCAGGGGACCGACGTCCTCCAACGAGGACGTGTCCCCCTGGACCCCAGACAACAACAAACGCCCTGGCATCTTACGATGGCAGGGCGTTTGCTTTTCTGATCGTTCAAGTCGCTGCCCGTCACTCTTCGCGGTAAACCTTCTCGCGGCGTTCGTGGCGCTCCTGGGCTTCGAGCGAGAGGGTGGCGATGGGGCGGGCATCAAGGCGCTTCAGGCCGATAGGTTCACCGGTCTCTTCGCAATAGCCGTAACTGCCGTTATCAATCCGCTCTATGGCCGCTTCGATCTTGGCGACCAACTTGCGCTGACGGTCGCGCGCGCGCAGCTCAAGCGCCCGATCGGTCTCAGATGTGGCCCGGTCGGTTATGTCGGCGTGCTGGGAGGTGTCGTCGTGCAGACCGGCGAGAGTTTCTCGCGTCTGCTGGATAATATCGTCGCGCCAAGTGGACAGCTTCTTGCGGAAATAGGCGCGTTGACGGTCGTTCATGAACGGCTCGTCGTCGCTTGGATGATAATCGGCGCGAAGCCCTTCACTTGCGGGTTTCGCCGGGGATGCCACAGCCTCGGGTCTCTTTTCCGAGCCCGACTTCGATTTTATGTCTCGTTTGCTCATCGATCCGCCTCTATGAGGCCCTCCCTCAGCGCCGAGCCACTCAAAAGGCTGCACCGCTTGCCAGTCAAAAGGCTGCGCCGCTTGCCAGTCAAAAGGCTGCGCCGATTGGGCGAGCAAAAATCGTGCCTCGTCTTGCTGTGCGACTGCGAAACTGTCAAGAAAATCCCGGAGTTTTTCCAAAGTGTTGTGAAAAACTGACTGACGTTCAGCAGGGCGTTAAGGGTGTATTAACCAATTTCATGCAACTTATGAGTGTGCAAACGAAACGCTTGCGCTTGTAAATTGTACCTCCTGGACTCGCCATCCCTGCATCCATCCGCAACGTAACGAACGAGGTTGACCCGCGGATTACACCCCGCGATTTCGAGAAGACGAGACAAGGGCCCTCACGCTCCTCCAATCGTTGCGACGTGCCTGTTGACCAGCAAACGCACCCCTCCCTCCTTGGTGTTCCGCTCCCCAGCACAACGCCAGTTTGCCTACAGCATGCACTTCGCCCCTTGTCTCGTATGGCGTACCCTCCTGCGCCCAAGCGCCGCCTCCGCCCTCCCGGAGGCGGCGTTTTCGTTTTTCTTGCGCGTGGCCGCCCCACCAACCCCACGCGCGCGCTGCGGCATGCTGGTTGGTTGCTCTCCCGCCCCCGCGCTCATAGGTTAGCCGTCGCATTCCAACCTCGGGACGGACGATGAAATTCAAGGGCACTGCCAGCTACGTCGCGACGCAAGACCTCAAGGTCGCGGTCAACGCCGCCATCACGCTCGAGCGCCCGCTGCTCATCAAGGGCGAACCTGGCACCGGCAAATCGGTGCTCGCCCACGAGGTCGCCAATGCGCTTGGCGTACCGCTGATCGAGTGGCACATCAAATCGACCACCAAGGCGCATCAGGGGCTCTACGAATACGATGCCGTATCGCGGTTGCGCGACAGCCAGCTGGGCGATGCCCGCGTTGCCAACATCGCCAACTACATCAAGCGCGGTAAGCTGTGGGAGGCCTTCACCAACGCCGGCCGCCCTGTGCTGCTGATCGACGAAATCGACAAGGCCGACATCGAGTTTCCCAACGACCTGTTGCAGGAACTCGACCGGATGGAATTCTTCGTCTACGAGACCGGCGAAACCATCAAGGCTCAAAACCGGCCCATCGTCATCATCACGTCGAACAACGAAAAGGAACTGCCGGACGCGTTTCTGCGGCGGTGCTTTTTCCACTACATCAAGTTTCCCGATCCCGAGACCATGCAGGCCATCGTCGAGGTGCATTTCCCCGGTTTGAAGCAAAAGCTGGTCGCCGAAGCGATGCGCATTTTCTACGACGTGCGCGACGTGCCGGGCATCAAGAAGAAGCCGTCGACGTCTGAATTGCTCGACTGGATCAAGCTGCTGCTCAACGAAGACATCAGCGCAGAGGTGCTGCGCGAGCAGGACCCGCGCAAGCTCATTCCGCCGCTGCATGGCGCGCTGCTCAAGAACGAGCAAGACATCCATCTGTTTGAAAGGCTGGCGTTTCTGACGCGACGGAAGGGGGAGTGAGTGAATAATCACTGTTTCCCCGGACGGCCACTGCACTTGGCCGATCCGGGGCCTTTACGACTTAATAAGAGCTTCACCCGTCGTCAAGGTTCGAGCCCATGCAAGCGAAGTGCTTCATCATATAAATCGGCCCAAGTTGGGTTGCTCGTTTCGATCAGCTTGATCTTCCAATCACGACGCCATCTTTTCATGAGCCACTCACGACGGGCCGCCTTTGTAGCGTCGTCATGATACTCAAAGTAGACGAGACGGCCTGCCCAATATTTCTTGGTGAAGCCTTCGATGGCACGTTCGCGATGCTGCCACGCGCGTCCAGGCAGATCGCTCGTCATTCCGACATAGATGACTCCTCGCGGCCGGCTCGCCGTCATGTAAACGAAGAAGGACTTGGGATCGAGATAACGCATGCCGTCAGTGTGCGTGATGAATGGCTTGACGTAAAGATCCCGACCAACCACTGTTTCCCCGGACGGCCCTGCACTTGCCGATCCGGGGCCTTTACCTCAATGAGAGTGGCAAAGATCCCGGATCTGCGCGCGCCGCGTACTCCCATTCCGCCTCGGTCAGCAGCCGGTACGGCTGCCTTCGTCCGCTCCACCAGCCCCACTGTTTCCCCGGACGGCCTTGCACTTGCCGATCCGGGGCCTTTACCTCAATGAGAGTGGCAAAGATCCCGGATCTGCGTGCGCCGCGTACTCCCATTCCGCCTCGGTCAGCAGCCGGTACGGCTGCCCGGTCAGCTTGGAAAGCCAAGCCACATATCCCTGCGCGTCGTACCAATTGACGTTGATGACCGGACGCCGCCCACGGCCCCACGAGCTGTCCGATGCTGGGTTCTTACAACCGCCAAGCGCAAAGCACCGGTCCCATTCGTCGAAGGTCACCGCGTACCGACCGACAGCGAAGGGTTTGGCGATCACCACCTTGTGTTGTGGCCGCTCGTCGTAACTACCTTGCCCTTCGGGTGAGCCCATCAAGAACTCACCGGCGGGCACGACGATCATCTCGGGGCAATCGGTGCATTCCTTGAACGGCGGGCCGAGCGGCTGTAGCGCACGTTCCTGCGATGCGCTCAGTACATACGGATAAACATGCCGGATCTTGAACCACTCCTCTGCGATGCGGGACTGGTTCATCCAGCCCACAAGTCCGACGATTACACAGGCCATCAGCCCGCTCGCAACGCGCTGCATCCTGGCGCTCGCCCGTAATGCTGCGCGTTGCTGGTCGAGCGCTGCTTCGCGTTCGCGCGCCGCCTGTTCGGCCTGCGCGACGAGCCGCTCCCGTTCGGCGAGTGCGTGGGCGGCGGCGCTGGCGCGGGCGATTTCGGCGGTTTCGCTGGCGGCGATGAAGTCGAGGTGGAGCGCGTTGAGGGCGGCGAGCGCCGTGGGGGCTGGCTGCGCGCCCAGCGCCGTGACGAGCACCGGCACGATGCGCTTGGTCAGGCGGACGGCTTCGTCCACCTCCCATTGGCAGACTTCGGACTTGGCGGACGATGGCGAGAGCAGGAACACGACGGTGTCGCTATCGGCGATCAGCGCGCCGAGGCGCTTCTTCCAGTCCTCGCCTTCGATGATAGAGTGGCGGTCGATGGCGATGTCGAACGCGCCGTCGATCTCAAGTCCGCCGGCCAGTTCGTCGGCAAAGGCCAAGTCGGCGCGCGAATAGGAGATGAACAGGCGCAACCGGCCAGATTCCGTCCCCACCGGCACCCCTGCCTCCATCCGCGCTACCGCAATCGCTCGAAAGTTCAGTGTGCGATGTTACACCGGTAGTGCAGTGAAGGCCAGGGGACTCGTCCCCTGGACCCCTTGCCTGATTTTTCACTTGGAGCACCCAGACTCCGCCCCAATGGGCGTCCTGCCCCCTCTCCCCCTGGGGAGAGGGTTGGGGTGAGGGGGTTCGGACAGGACTGCCGCCAAGTGAAGGCACCCCTCATCTGCCCTTCGGGCATCTTCTCCCCCGGGGGAGAAGAAAGTAAAGTCGACTTGCGTCAGCGTCCGCCGCGTTCCTGGTCGCGCTGCCAGTAGACGAACAGGACGGTGACGAGGGCGGTCAGCACCATCGTCGCTTGAATGTCGGGGCGGTTGATGAAGGCGAGCCAGACGGTCCACGACTGAATGGTTGTTCCCTTGGCCTGAAGGAAGCCGCTGCTCACCATCAGCGCGAGTGCTACGGCCATGGTCAGCGCAACGGAGGCTGCCACTTGAATCCCGCGTTTGATCGGCTTTATCACCTGCATCTTCTTGCCGGGCATGACGAGAGTGGTCTTGTCGCTCATAGTGACCTCCAGGCGCTAATCAGTTTGAAGGGGAGGATATATCTGATTCGTGAGCGATTCCGGCAAGATACATCAGAACGCCCGTTTACAGGCCGTCGATTGCCTCCCCTGTGGTGCTCAATCGGTGTCGCCTTTGGCTCTCGATAAGTGCCGGCTGTGTCTCCTGGCCCTCTTGAGTCTTGACCGCAGCTTGCGCTAGCAAGCGCCATGAGCAAAAAACCGATTCTGCCGCCGCCCGATGAACCCGAGGGTCCGGGCTATGAAGCCATTCCGCTGAAGAAGGCGCTGGAAGAGCGCTATCTCGCGTATGCGCTGTCGACGATCATGCACCGGGCGCTGCCCGACGTGCGCGACGGCTTGAAGCCCGTGCACCGGCGCATTCTCTACACGATGCAGACGCTCAACCTTGAGCCGCCGTCGGGCTTCATGAAGTGCGCGCGTATCGTCGGGGAAGCGATGGGTAAGTACCATCCGCACGGCAACGTGGCGCTGTATGAAGCGATGGTGCGTCTGGCGCAGGATTTCTCGCAGCGTTACCCGCTCGTCGATGGTCAGGGCAACTTCGGCAACATCGACGGCGATAACGCGGCAGCCGACCGGTACACGGAAGCGCGTCTTACCAACACGTCCGCCGACATCTTGAGCGGCCTGGAAGAAGACGCGGTCGATTTCCGGCCGAACTACGACGAGAAGGAGCGCGAGCCCACGGTTTTGCCGGCCGCCTTCCCCAACATCCTCGCCAACGGGTCGGCGGGGATCGCGGTCGGGATGGCGACCAACATTCCACCGCACAATGCGGACGAGTTGTGCGCGGCAGCTCTGCACCTCATCAAGCATCCGAACGCGACCGTCGAGAAGCTCGTGGAGTTCGTGCCGGGGCCGGATTTCCCGACCGGCGGGGTGATCGTCGAGACGCGCGAGTCGATGATTGAATCGTACCGCACCGGGCGAGGCGGGTTCCGTCAGCGGGCGCGGTGGACCAAGGAAGAGACCGGGCGCGGGATGTGGCAGATCGTTGTCACCGAGATCCCCTATCAGGTGCAGAAGTCCAAGCTGATCGAGAAGCTGGCTGAGCTGCTGCAGGACAAGAAGCTGCCGTTGCTGGGCGACGTGCGCGACGAGAGTGCCGAGGAAATCCGCCTCGTATTGGAGCCCAAGGCGCGCACGGTCGATCCGCTCGTGTTGATGGAGAGCCTGTTCAAGCTGACCGAACTCGAAGTCCGCTTCGGGCTCAACATGAACGTGCTGTCGGGCGGGCAGATCCCCAACGTGCTGTCGCTGAAGGAAGTGCTGCAACAGTGGCTTGAACATCGCATTGAAGTTCTCGTGCGGCGCTCCAAGCACCGGTTGGCCAAGATCGAGCATCGTTTGGAAGTGCTCGACGGCTATCTGATTGCGTATCTGAATATCGACGAAGTGATCCGCATCGTCCGCTTTGAGGACGAGCCCAAAGCGGTGCTGATCGCCAAGTTCAAGCTATCGGACGTGCAGGCCGAAGCGATCCTCAACCTGCGTCTGCGGTCGTTGTCGAAGCTCGAAGAGGTTGAGATCCGCGCCGAGCACGATAAGCTGTCTGCCGAGCGCAAGGGCATCCTCGAACTGTTGGCGTCTGATGATCTGCAGTGGTCGCGGATTACCGATGAGATCAAGGCGACGCGCGAGCGTTATTCCAAGAAGACCAAGTTGGGTGCGCGGCGCTCCACCTTCGAAGAGGCACCCACGATCAACGTCGATCTCAATGAGGCGATGATCGAGAAGGAGCCCATCACGGTGATCTTGTCCGACAAGGGCTGGATCCGCTCCATGAAGGGCCATCAGGACGACCTGTCGAAGCTCGAATTCAAGCAGGGCGACAGCTTCAAACGCGCGGTGCAATGTTCGACCACCGACAAGCTCATCGTGCTGGCGACGAACGGCCGGTTGTATACGCTTGAGGCCAACACGCTGCCGGGCGGACGCGGGCATGGCGAACCCGTGCGGCTGATGATCGACATCGAAGAGACCAGCGATTTCGTCGAGATGTTCGTCTACACGCCGGGGCGCAAGTTGCTGATCGCCTCGACCGCGAGCTACGGGTTCGTGGTGCCCGAAGAGGAAGTGATCGCCTCAACCCGCAAGGGCAAGCAGGTGCTCAACGTCTCGGACGGCGAGGAAGCGCTGTGCATCGTGCCGGTCGACGGCGATAGCGTGGCAACCGTTGGCGACAATCGCAAACTGCTCGTGTTCCCGTTGTCCGAGGTCAACGAGATGAACCGCGGCAAGGGCGTCATTCTCCAGCGCATCAAGGACGGCGTGCTGTCGGATGTACGGGTGTTTGCCTCGGACGCCGGGTTGACCTGGCTCGACAGCGCCGGCCGCACGTTCACGCTCGCGGGCAAAGATCTCGCCGAATGGGCGGGCGTTCGCGCGCAGGCCGGCAAGGCCGTGCCCAAGGGCTTCCCCCGCAGCAACAAGTTCGGACCGGCGTTTTAAAGCGCAGCGTTCGAGATTTCCGGGCCGGTCAGCGGACAAGGCCAAGCTCGGATGCCAGTTGCACCATGGCGGTGACGGCAGCCGTCTTGGGAAACGGGTGATACGTGTTGTTGAGCCATCGCCGCTTGCGGAACGATGGATAGGCGAGATCCCAATGGTGGCCGTGCAGGACGGCAAGCTCGGTGGCCATGGGCAATGGCAGTTTGGAGCACGACCCCGGGACCTGCATATCGTGCTGGGCTTCGACCCCGGACAGCAGTTTGCAGCCGCCACGCTGACTCCAGGGCACCTCGGCGAGGCTGGTCACGCCCCGCAGGGTGAATATTGGAATATTGAGCTGGTCGATCGTTGGGCCATGCTGCGCCAGGAAGGCCCCTCGAACGCCCGTCGTCAGATCGCGAACTGCCGCGACCGTGTCGTATTCGTCGAGGCGGTGGCTTGAGATGGCGTCCTTGCTCAGAAAGGTTTTAGCAAAGCCCTTCAACGCACTGCTGATCTTGGCGGCGTGGACGTCCTGGCCTGTTGCCTTGAACTTGCGCTCGACACCGTCGGCGACCTGTGAGCCGCCGATGGCACCTGCCCACGTGAAGATGCACCGCACGCGATCCTTGATCTCCGGGTGCTCAATGAGGGTGGTCAGCGTGTCCGGCGCGCCCTTGCTATAGGCCAGGATCATTACGTCGCCGGGCGCTCGCGCACTTGCGTCAAGGATCGGCTTTGCCGCCGCATCATGCCCCTTGCCTTCGTTGAGCGCCCTCATGATATCGGCGACGTTGGCCTCACAGCCACGGGCCGGGTGCGAGGCTGCACGCAACACGCGCATCCGGTAGCGCCATTCAACCTTGGGCAGATCGTCGCTGAACTCGCGGACTGGCAACAGACCGTTCAGCAGACCGGGGCAGACGAGAAGTGCCGTCTTGGTTACGTAGCGCTCGACGGGATCGGGCTGCTCGTCCTTCCAGGCATCAATGTTTTCCGCCAGAAACCGCTCGGCGATCCTTTGGCGCGGCGAGCGTTGGTCGGACCGCACGCTGGCCGCCTCCAGCGCCACAGGGTCCTCGACGGCCTCACGCAGAAACAAAAACCGCCAGCGGGACGCGCACCACGCCTTCACCTCGGGGACCGCGAGCACCCGCGGATCATCAGCGACGGCCTGACGGATGATCGCCGCAAGACCAAGAATATCGTTGGCCTTACTCAACGCGCCGATCTCGTCCGCTACGATGTCAGACGCGATAGTAACCGGCGTCATGATACCGGCCTTGTTGCATCAATATGGATCTCTTCGATCAGGAAGGGATCTAGCTGCTTGACCGGCAGGATCTGCGGGTTGTGGGACGGCCGCACCTCGCCGGGTTCGAGCTTGGAGCGCCACCCTCTGCGGCCTGGAACCTTGTCGATTGCGATGGCATAGATCGTGGCGCGATCCCTCTCCAATTTGATCCTGAGGAAATGCTTGTAGTTCTTGATACCAAGAGCACCGAAGGCGTCGCCGGTGTGCATGTTGAGCAACGTGGACGTCAGCGTCCAGTAGAGCCCCATCACCAAGCCGCCAACGACACCGCCGATGGTGAGCGTGAGGAAGAAGTTCAAGCTCACGCGGATGACATCGGGCCATGGCGCATCCACGTGCTGCTGCAGCACCATGCCTAACGGGACGCTGATGCCGGTCACGAGCCAACTGATGGCAAGGAGCGCGGACAGGTGGGCGGTGAAGTGAAGGGTTCCAATCGCGAACTTGCCCAGTGCGCCAAGCCATCCGGGCGCGGTCTCGACATAGCCGACGAGCGCGACCCACAGGCCGAGCAAAAGGAAGGCGAACAGGGGCCCCTGTTCGCAGGCCTTGATCAGCGCCGAGAGATCGAGAATTTCATTCAGGGGACTGAAGCTGAAAAAGAAGGCGCTCAAATTGGACAGCCGTTCGCCCAGTTCGAGCCCCTTCAGGCCCTCCAGCTCCTTGATCTGCGTGGCCAGCACGAGCTTTTTGGCCCCGTCGACGGTCTCGCTTTGGGCCTCCAACTGCTTGGCCGCGAGCTGGGCGGGCTGCCGGCTCTCCTCAAGCACGGCGAGCCGGTCGGTGAGGATCGCATGTTTGGAACTGGCTGCGGTGCCGGCCAGTTCCGATTCTTTGATCTGCCGTTTGACGTTGCCAATCTCCTTGACGACTTTGTCGTAGGAATTCCATGCCTGCTTGGTTGCATATCCATAGCCGTCCGCGATCCTCAGCATCGCCGGTGCTTGGCGTGGATCGGACGATGCCCAGGCCCAGGCAAAGACAAAGTAGACGACGCCGACGAGCACTGCGAACCGCTTGTTGCGGAAGGGTAGAACGAGGTTTTTCAGGCAGAGCAGGCGGCTCTTCCATTGCGCTGGATAGATTTGCGCCGCCCGGTAGTTGTAGTTGGCGCTATGGCGTTCAATATCTTCGGCGCGCAGCCGCTTAGAGCGGCGAAAGCCTTTAGGCCCAGCCTCGGTGTCCGTCATCGGCTTGGGGTCGGGAGCCGGGGCGAATTGGGCGGGGGCGGCTGTCGGCGCGGCACCCGTCGAGGGGGCTTTGGATGCCTGCAAGGACGCATCATCCGGACTGAGCGTGAAGTCGGTGCCGTCGGGGGCGATGACGGCCTTCTCGATCCGGTTGAACCGCTCGCTATCGGTTGTACTGGACGTGCGCTTCAAACCGGTGCGCGTAGCCCAGTTCAAGGCCAGATCTTGCTTCAGGCCATGGGTCGCATGGGCAAAAGCTCCCCCGCCTCCGCAGGTGATGAACTGGACGCCGAGTTTGTCGGAGGCGTAGCGGCTGTAGTGATGCCAGTCACCCGCGATGACCGCATAAATCTCAGCGCCGTGCTGGCGCGCCAGCATGCTGATCTCGTGCATATTGTCGTAATTTTCGTGCAACCAGCTTGGCTCGGCGAGACACAGGATGATCTTGTGGCCTTCGATCGCCTGTTCGGACATCAAGTCGAAATAGTCGCGCTGGCTGTCGTCGAGATTGTCGGCAAGCTGGATGTCTGGCCCCCAGATCCACCAGTTGTGCGGCAACTTGATCGCGAAGTAGCTGCGGTGCTGGTAGCAGCGCCAGCCGCCGATTTGCGTACCCTTGCCGCGCGAAATGCGATCTCGTGCCGAGCAGAACAAGGCGCTGAAGGCGGACAGGCCGTCGTACCAGTCATGGTTGCCGGGGATCGCGAACAGCTTGCGCATAGGCTTTTGTTCGGGCGAAAACGCCCAGTCGTAGGGATCGCGCAGGCGGGCGTGGTATTCCTGTTTGGTCGCGTCGGGATAGACTTGGTCGCCGCCCATGATGAGCAACTGGCCAGCGGGAACCGGGGATGCCAGGCCACGCACCTTCAGTTCGTCGCTCGAAAGGAGATAGGCCATGGTGTAGGTCGCTTCGAAGCCGTCGCCGAGGTCGGCGATGTAGTCGACCCAGACGGCACCGTTCGCGTCAGGGGTAACGGCATGCCGTGGATTGGCAGCCCCCGTGCCACTGTAATCGTAACGGGCTCGCAGATCGCTCTCTTTGACCTCGTCGGTGGCAGCCTGCATCAGCCGCTGATCGGTATAGGCCCCGAGCGTTGCCGAGAGGACCGATCGCACGCCGACCTTGGCCAGCAACCCCGGATCAAACCAATCGACCATCTGCGGCAGCTCACCGCTGCGCAGCCGTTCGATGATCTCGTCGCCATGATTGGCCGGATCTGCGGCCTTTTGCGGTGCTGCCTGCGCGTCTGATACATCCAGCACAAATGCCCCCTGCCCCAAATAAAATTACGCGACATATCAAGCAACCAGACGTCGAGCCGGTCACTGGCATGGCAAGCGCGTTGAAACGACCCACAAGTGAATGACTTATGTCAGATATTTGACGCTGAATTTTGCGGTCACGCAAGTCAGAAAACACAAGGCTGACGATCGGATTGTTTCGACATTGCTGGACGCACGACTTGGAATTGCTGGACGCACGACTTGGAATTGCTGGACGCACGACTTGGAATTCCGGGTCTAACCCCGTGATCTCAACCCTTCACGCCCCACCCACCGTCGCGATGTTCAACACCTGCTCAGACACGACTGCACTGCAAGGAAGCAGCTGGATTGGGCGGCGCGGAGCTGGTCGGTGCGGTTTTGGAAGCTGTTGTTGCCCTGGTCGCAGCCCATGCGTTGCAGGTTGCACTGCGAGCGGCAGACGGCGCGTTCGGATTGACGTTGATCCTGGCCTTTCACACGTTCCGGCGGCGTGCCTGAACCTACGCGCTTCTTTTTGCGCAGCTTAATCTTTCTGGGCTCCTCGTCTGCCTTTTGCTTCACCGTCGGCTTTTGCTTTGCGGCCGCCTTCTTATTCGGGTTGGTGGTGAGGGCGGCCGTGGTCTCGTCCCAGAGCTTCTGGAAGCCCCCGTTGTTCGTTCCGGCGTGTGCAGACTGCACGCTGACGAAGACCAGGGCCCAGACGAAGCAAATGAGACTGGCGAGGATGAGTACGGCGCGATTCATGGTCGTTTGTGGTCCAGATCAGGTGGGTCAATGCGAGCGGCAAACGCCTTCCAATGCGGTTCGTTCCGCAATTTTCGGCCTTGCCTTTGGAATGCCGCCATCCAGTGATGGATCGGTAACACCTCCCGTCATTCTACTTGCGCGTGGCCGCTCCACCAACCCCACGCGCGGGATACCAAAATCAAGACCAACCCGAGACGCTTGCGCCCATGGCCCCAACGCTGCCTGACTTGCCCAAAGTCGAAGCCGCCATCATCGAGATCACCAATACGGTGCGGACTGAGGCCAAGCTCGGCGCTGTCGTCGTCAGCCCGCAGTTGACGGCGGCTGCACGGGCGTATGCGGTGCTGCTGGCCAAGTCCGGGCTGTTCAGCCACGACGCCGACGGCCGGCTCGAAGACCGCACCCAGCGCGCCGGCTATCAGCACTGCACCATCGCCGAGAACCTCGCGATGCATCAGGACAGCCGCGGGTTTCAATCGCGTGCGTTAGCGGTATCGGCGATGGAGGGGTGGCTCAATTCGCCGGGGCATCGCAAAAACCTGATGACGGCAGAGATGACGGAAATCGGGGTCGCGGTCGCCAAGTCGCCCGACAAGGATCCCAAGTATATTGCGGTGCAGTTGTTCGGGCGGCCGCAATCCATGTCGATTTCGTTCCAGGTGTCGAACACCTCGAGCGAGCCGGTGTCGTTCAGCTTCAGCGGCAAGGCGCGTGAACTCTCGCCGCATATGGCGATCACGATGCATTCGTGCTCTGCAGGGCCGCTCAGCTTCGAGAAGAAGGGTGCGAAGGCGTTCACCGCACGCTATGACGCCGCCGATGGCACCAATTACGTGGTGTCGGGCACCACGGGACCGCTGAAGGTCGACGTCACCAAACGGCAGACGGTGAAGTGATCTAAGCAACGGCCAGCGCGCCAGCGATCAGGGCGAAGGCTCCGGCGATGACGCCGGGCGCGAGTTTGCGGCCGGCGAGAAAGAAGACCGCCAGTCCGACGGCAAAGGCACCGACGCGAACACCGGGCGGGAGTTTGCCGAGCGCACCCGCCGGGAACAGCGTCAGGCGCATAACGAGGGCGGCGACCAGGGCGGTTGCTACGGCGCGGACCCAGGAAAACAGCGGGCTTTCGATATCGAGGTCGCGGCCAAGCACAACGCCGAGCCAGCGCCAGGGCTCATGAAACACGAGCGCCATCCCAAGCAGGACCAGATACCCCCAAAGGCCGTCGGGCAGGTTGGTCATGTGCGCGGCCTTCCGGCCAGGAAGGCGATGGTGCCGCCGATGAGGCCGGTCAGGAGCAGGTCGAAGCCGGGGGCCGCGATGAACATGATGGGGCCGAGGACGGCACCTGCACCCAGCGCCCACCAGTCCATCGACTGGCGCGCGTTCAGAACTAACGACATGGTGAAATACATCGGCGTCATGAACAGCAGCGCGGAGGTCAGCAGCGGGGGCACGAGGCCTGCAATCAGGTAGCCCAGCACCGTTCCCATCAGCAGACACATCACGAGCGCCGACCCCAGGCCTAGAAAATAGGGCATGCGCAGCTGTTCGGGGAGTTTGGGCAACCGGCGATAGGCTTCGGTCCACGCGGTGATGGCGACAAAGTGGGAGGCGAGGGCATATTGCCAGCGCACCGTTGCGGGTCCGCGCAATAGCGGCATGACGGTGACAGTCATGGGCAGCAGGCGGATGGCGGTCAGCATGACGGCGAAGGTGCCGCCCCATATGGAGGAACCGCGCGCCAACTGGTCGATGAGGACGACCTGGGCTGGGGTCGCGAACAAGATGACCGACATGAACGCCGTGTGGCCGAACTGAATGCCGGCATCGTGGGCGAGTGCGCCAAAGCCCGCGCCGGTGGCCGCCAGGATCAAGGCTGGGATTTCAACGGCAACTGAACAGCCTTGGGCGTAAGCGGTCATTTCGCCCGCGCCCGAGGTCCAGGCAGGCGCGTCCGGATGGGGCGGCGGCCCGGCATCCTGGCCGGGGGTCGCGGCTGGTGGCAATACGTCCAAGCCTCAAGCGCTTTCGATGGGGGGATTCGGGGATCAGGCCGTCACCTTAGCCGAAATCACCACCGTGCCAAATGCTTAGAGTGCAGAGCTGAGTCCCGGAACGTGAAGCCGGGCCGCAGCGAATGGCCAAATTACCCAACGGGAGTGGCATTCGCGCAACCCGTAGGTCAACACGCTGTTCCGGCTGAATTTTTCGGCAAATTTGCTGTGGAATGAGGGTGTCAGGACCGGGCAAAGCCAGCGAATCACCTTGACATCAGGGAGCGTCAAATCCCCAATAGGCGTCCGCGTCCGCTGCTTTTTATGTACGATTTTGAGGAGACGAAGGAATGTTGTCAAAGTCCGGCGTCCGGGCAACTCTTTCGTATGCGGCCCTGGCCGCGAGCATTGGCGTTATCGTGCTGGCGGGCGATTCCGCTCCAAGCCGCGCGGCAGACCTCGCCGCCCTCAAAACCGCCATTTCCGAAGCAGGCTTTCGCGGTATTTACCCGCCCACATCGGGCGAGGGCGCGGGCATGATTTATCGCGACGTGGTCGACGACCAGGGCAAGAAGTTCCGCGACATCGTGTGCGAGTATGCCTTCCGCGAGCCGCCCAAGGATGCCGCCGTCGTCGTCGCCAGTGAAAACTACAAGGAAGAGTGGACCGGCGGGCTCAAAATGAGCTTCCTTCCCGAGATGGCTGGCAAGGTCGACCTGAATGCCGAGCTGACCGGGGGCAAACTCAAGTCTTACGAGATCGTCATTGACCAAGTCGGCACGCGCTCGATCCCGGCAGGTGAAAACAGGCTGCTGACGGATAGCTGCCGCAACCGGATCGTCGGTGCCGATGGGAAACTCGTGACGGCGGGCGGGCCGTACTTTGCCGTGTTCAAGGCCGCGAGCAGCGACACGCTGACTTACAAGTTTAATTTTGCCAACAACTTCAAAGCCAACATGGACCTCGTGGTGAAGAAGCTGGCGAAACTCAATGCCAATTTCGATTACAAAGCGAACGGCGACAATCAGCTCCTGATCACGCCCAAGAAGGGCCGGTTCGTGTTCGGCTGGAATGCGAAACAACTGAATTTCCTCTCGGATCTCGGCCTCTCGCGTTAAGCAACAGCGCATTGGTTTGATTAGGTGTTTTTGATGCGCAGTGCCTTAATGTTCCGATTGTTATGTCTGATGCTGGCAGCGTGCGCGGTTACCGGCTGCGCAGGTGGCGGCGCGCCCAGCGCCGAGGTGCAGGCGGAGAAATACCGGCTGGTCGCGCGCGCGACGTTTAAGAAGGCCGTTCAGGACCGCTACGATGCGACGGCGCTTTCCGGCCCGTCGCTGCTGTATTCGGCGGGCCTCGTCTATTCGCTCGATAAGGACGCCGATGGCGTTGTTTTCGTGAATGACGTTTGCCAGAATCTGTTTCCGAACGGATTGCGGACGCTCGCGCTTTCGGATGTGAACGAAGTGTCGGTCGTGCGTTCTCATGCCGACGGAGCGCTGCTCAGCAACCTGTTCGGGGCCTCGTTCGCGCAAGCCAAGGAAGCCAGCGTCGAAATCGCGCTCCGCGGGGTGGAGGAGCAGCGCGTGCCATCGCAATCTTTGCGCGCGTCGCTGATCGATCAGACATGCCGCGATCTCGTGCGCGCCCGGCTGCAAACCGAAGCCGCAAAGCCCAAGCAACAGCGCGCGCGCTTATTTGTCGTCATGCGTGCCGTCAAAGCCCGCGACATCTATTTCGATATCGCCTTCAAGAGCGCGACGGACGCCAGCGCCGCGCTGGCCGTCGTATCGGGCAAATATCAAGCGTCGATCCTGTCGCAAATCAAGATCCGCGCGCGCCCCATTCCTGGATTCGCCAGCGGACCGGAGGCTTGGGCGTTCGGCATCAATCGCGTCGACGTCAGCGAAATCGTGCCCGCTCCCAACAATCAAATCCGCCTTGTGCCGGTCGCCGTGCGCAAGCTGCCGGGGCGGACGCAACTCAGCATGCTGCGGTAGCGCGCGACGAGCCCTAGCCGTGCGGCACCTGGATGGCCGGGTCACACCCGGCGATGGGAGTTGGGGGAGGCCCGTTTCAATCCGTGCGGGAAGGACTCTAATCCGCTTTGAGCGCCAGGCAGTTGATCTTATCGCGGATCAACTCGGCGCACACCGCTTGGGCGGACGACTGATCGAAGCCTGAAAAGCGCGCGCGGTAGAGCATCTTGTCGCCCAGCTTTACGGTGTGACGCTTGGGGGTGTAGCCGGCAAGGATTGGCGACTGAGTTTGGACCTGGCTCAGCTGCCGATCGGCTTCCGCCGCCGATGCATACGCACCGACCTGGATCTCAAAGCCTTTGCCAGTGGGGGCCGGAGACGTGGCCTGCACGGGGGCATCAGGCCCTTTCAAACGGTAGGGCTGGGCCATTGCCGCAGGTGCGCTTTGGGTCAACGCGGCGAGCTGGGCCCCAAGCGAAGACGGCGGACGCGCGGGTTCGACCGGGAGCGCGACCGGTTGAGGCGCTGATGCGGACGGTGCCTCGGCCGGTTGGATGTTCTGGGCGAGCCCTGCCATCTGGTTTTCAAAGCTCGACGGCTGCCGGACCGTTTTGGCTGGAGCGCTGGCCGACGCCGCTTGTGGAGCAACACGGGACTTGATGGCATCGGCGAGGTTGGGTGCCGCGGATGCCTGGGCGAAATGCGCTGGTTTGCTGCCGGGCGCTGACGTCTGCTGTGGCGGCTGCGGTACGGCGTTGGCGTGGTCGATCGAACGGACCTTTGCAACGTCGATCTTGAGCGCCGTCTGCGGGGCATTCACGGCCACGGCGGCGGGCGCTGCGGGAACGTCGCTGGCTGGAATGGATGGGGGCTTTGCTGCTGGTTGCGGCTTTGCGACCGGCTGGGGGGCGGGCGCTGCCGCCACTTGCACGGGTGCGGGTTTGGGTTTTTTGGCCTCTCCGGCGGCTTTCGCCTCGGCGCGCGCGACCAGGACCGGCTTGCGGGTCTTGACGGTTGAGGCCTTGGCCATGGCGCGGGTGAGGGCGACGCGCATCTGGGCGTTCCGCGAGCCAGCCGACTCGCCTCCGAAGATCGCGCCGATCACATGCTTGCCGTCCAATTGCAGCGAGGAGACAAGATTGAAGCCCGAGGCATGAGTATAGCCGGTCTTGATGCCGTTGATGCCCGGCATCTGCAGCATGAGCGTATTGTGATTGCGGAAGTTCGAGCCGTTGTAATTGTGCGAACGGGTTGAAAACAGCGGAAAATAGCGCGGGAAATCGTCGTAAAGGCGGACGCCCAACGTGGTCATGTCACGCGCGGTCGTGTGCTGGCTCGAATTTGGAAGGCCAGACGCATTTTGGAACGTCGTCGATTTCATGCCGATTTCGCGGGCTTTGGCAGTCATCAGCTTGGCGAAGTTGGCTTCGGTGCCGCCCAAGTGCTCGGCGATGGCGATGGCGACGTCGTTGGCGGATTTTGTAATGAGGGCGAGGATGGCGTCCTCGAGCGAGATTTCATCGCCCGGTGCCAGATCGAGTTTGGACGGCGCAGCGTTGGCGGCGGTCTGGCTGATCTTGATCTTTGTCTTCATCGACGCGCGGCCATGTTCGATGGCGTCGAAGGCGAGATAGAGCGTCATCATCTTGGTGAGCGAAGCGGGATAACGCTGCTCGTTTCCGGATTGCTCGGTGAGTGTCGCGCCGGTGTTGGCGTCCATGATGAAGAGCGCGTGTGCGCCGCCAGCATGGGCCGGCGTGACGGCTGTGTTTGCGACGGCCAGGATCGCGATGAGTGGCAAACACGACGAGAAAGCTTTCCGCACAGTCGCAATCATGAAACCCCGTTTGACCTTCAATACCTGCAACGGCGATCAATGCCGCGCAGCGCCTACCCCATGACGCCAACCACCCACGCCAATCAATCACTTGCACTGCACTGTTTAATGCGAAGCAAAAGCCGTCGTTTTGGGGCGGCTTTGCGGCGCACTCGTGTCGGAACGTCCGCACGCTCGTGTAGCGCACCTTACGTTTGGTACCTGCGAGCGGCTCGTCTCAAAACCAAACGTCAGGTGCTAAAGCTACACTAGAATCATAGGCTTGCTAGTGTTCCTTATGGTTCTGACATTTGCTCAAAACCTAGCCGAACCGGGAAGCAAATGTCAGAACCGAAACACTAGCGCCAACTTATTAACGCGGCGTTAGTCTTAGCCTTGTGGGGAAGACACCTTATTGTGCAGCGCAGCATTTTTGTGGACCCGGCGGGGCGCAAGAGTTAATATTGCGCTTCTCATGGGTACGAAGGAGACGAACATGTTCACCCCAAACACAGACCGCGGCTTGCCAAGCGTCGACCGCGGCTTGGCGGTTATGGACGACGCCACCCGCGCGTTTCAGGCGATGACGGCCGAGTTCAACGATTTTTCGCAACGCCTGCTTGCCGATGGCACGGCGACGTTTAGCCAAATGACGGCGGCAAAGACGGTACCCGAGTATGTGGAACTGATGTCGGCTTTCACGAAGCGGGCCATGGAAGAGAGCATGCAACAGATGCTTCGCATGGGGAACATGTATGCGTCGGCTGCAAACGACCAGACGCGCGCCATGCAGGCGCTCATGTTGGCCGGGCAGCGCTGAGCTGCCAGCGCATTTGAAGATGTGGTCAATAAAAAATCAAGGCCCGGTCGTACCGGGCCTTTTTTGTGTCCTGATCGAGCGCCATATAGCGTGTTCGAGGGAAGATCCGAAGCGCAACGCATTCAATGGCATTCACGGATCGCGCCAGACCGGCTAAGATAAAGCGGCATGGCGGAACGCAGCGTTCCGGCACGAAGCACAGAGATACGATGCGCGAGTTCAATACGATGACGAACCTTTTAAGAGCGCATGACGACGGCTCTCTCGCCGGAGCAGCCGCTCGGGCTAGGGGACGCGCGGCGGCAACACTGCTGCCGGCAACGGCCAATGGCGACAAGGACAAGAATGGCGCGGGTGGCGGCGGTGGTGGCGGCAATAAGACCGGTCTCGTCACCAAAACGCGGCCAAAGACTAAAAAACCTTCACTTTACAAAGTGTTATTACTGAACGACGACTATACGCCGATGGAATTCGTCGTCCATGTGCTGCAAAAATACTTCGGCAAGAACCGCGAGGACGCGGAACGGATCATGCTGCATGTGCATCAAAAGGGCGTCGGCATGTGCGGTGTGTACACATTCGAGATTGCGGAAACAAAAGTGACCCAGGTCATGGATTTTTCACGTTCGAATAACCACCCTCTGCAATGCACTATGGAGAAGGAGTAGGTTCACGTGCCATCATTCTCGAAGAGCTTAGAGACGGCTTTACATCGCGCCCTGGAAGCCGCCAACGAGCGTAACCACGAGTTCGCTACTCTGGAGCATCTGCTGCTTGCGCTGATGGACGACCGGGATGCCGCGTCGGTCATGCGGGCTTGCGCTGTCGATGCGGATGCGTTGAAGGCCCGGATTATCGGCTATCTCGACACCGAGCTTGCTTCGCTGGTCATCAAGGATCACACCGAAGCGCAGCCGACAACCGGGTTCCAGCGCGTCATTCATCGCGCCGTCGTGCATGTGCAGTCGTCGGGCCGGGAGGAAGTGACCGGGGCGAATGTGCTGGTTGCGATCTTTGCCGAGCGCGAAAGCCATGCGGCGTTTTTCCTGCAGGAGCAGGACATGACGCGGTTCGATGCCGTGCAGTATATTTCACACGGGATCGCCAAACGTCCCGGCATGTCGGAGCCGCGTTCGGTGCGCGGGGCCGAGGAGCCCCACTCGTCGTCGTCTGGCGAGGGGGAAGAGAAGAAGGCCGCACAGGATGCGCTGTCGGCCTATTGCGTCAACCTCAACATCAAGGCGCGCGACGGCAAGATCGACCCGTTGATCGGACGCGAACAGGAAGTGCTGCGCACGATCCAGGTGCTGTGCCGCCGGTCGAAGAACAATCCGCTGTTTGTGGGCGATCCGGGCGTTGGCAAGACGGCCATCGCCGAAGGCTTGGCGCGTAAAATCATCCGTGGGGAAGTTCCCGAGGTGCTGCTCAACGCCACCATCTTCTCGCTCGACATGGGCTCGTTGCTGGCTGGCACGCGCTATCGCGGCGACTTCGAAGAGCGGTTGAAGGCCGTCATGAAGGAGATCGAAGCTCACGAGGGCGCGATTTTGTTCATCGACGAAATCCACACCGTGATCGGTGCGGGTGCGACGTCGGGCGGGGCGATGGACGCCTCCAACCTGTTGAAGCCCGCGCTTCAGTCGGGGGTGCTGCGTTGCATCGGCTCCACGACCTACAAGGAATACCGCCAGCACTTCGAAAAGGATCGCGCTCTCGTCCGCCGGTTCCAGAAGATCGACGTCAAGGAGCCGTCCATCGAGGACACGATTGCGATCCTGAAGGGTCTCAAGCCATACTTCGAAGAGTTCCACAAGCTGCGTTACACCAACGAAGCGATCAAGTCGGCGGTCGAGTTGTCGGCGCGCTATATCCATGACCGCAAGCTACCGGACAAGGCGATCGACGTGATCGACGAGACCGGTGCCTCGCAGATGCTGGTGACCGAGTCCAAGCGGAAGAAGAAGATCACCGTCAAGGAGATCGAGGCGACCGTTGCAACGATGGCGCGCATTCCGGCCCGCACCGTCACCAAGAGCGATGCCGAGGTTCTGGGCAACCTCGAAAAGGATATGAAGCGGCTGGTGTTTGGGCAGGACAGTGCCATCGAGCTTTTGGCGTCGGCCATCAAGCTTGCACGTGCTGGCTTGCGCGAGCCGGAAAAGCCGATCGGTTGCTACCTGTTCTCGGGTCCGACCGGCGTTGGCAAGACCGAAGTCGCCAAGCAGATGGCCAATCTGATGGGCGTGGAGTTGCTGCGTTTCGACATGTCCGAGTACATGGAAAAGCACACGATCTCGCGGTTGATCGGCGCGCCTCCTGGCTATGTCGGCTTTGATCAGGGCGGGCTGTTGACCGATGGCGTCGACCAGCATCCGCATTCGGTGCTGCTGCTCGACGAAATCGAAAAAGCGCATCCGGATCTGTTCAACATCTTGTTGCAGGTCATGGATCACGGCAAGCTCACCGACCACAACGGCAAGCAGATCGACTTCCGCAACGTCATTCTCATTATGACGTCGAACGCGGGCGCGTCTGACCTTGCCAAGGCCGCGATGGGCTTTAACCGCTCCAAGCGCGAGGGTGACGACACGGAAGCGATCAACCGGCTGTTCACGCCGGAATTCCGCAACCGTCTCGATGCGGTCATCCCGTTCTCCGGCTTGCCGCAGGAGGTCATTGCCAAGGTCGTCGAGAAGTTCGTGTTCCAACTCGAAGCCCAACTGGCTGATCGCGGCGTCATGATCGAGCTGTCGGAAGCGGCTGCCAAGTGGATCGGCGAAAAGGGTTACGACGAAAAGTTTGGTGCGCGGCCGTTGTCGCGCGTGATCCAGGAATACATCAAGAAGCCGCTCGCCGACGAGTTGCTGTTTGGCCGCCTGGAACATGGCGGCATCGTCAAAGTGCTGGTCGAGGGCAAGGGCGAAGATGCCAAGCTCGCGTTCGAGTACGTGTCGGCTGATCCGTCTAAGAAAGCCAAGTCCAAGGAAGACGAGGAGGATGACGACGACATCATCCCCGCGCTAGCCGACGCGCCGCCCAAAAAGGCGCTGCCGGGGCCTAAGGAGCGCAAACCGTCCGCGAAGAGTGGCGGCGCGGTTCCCAACGTGCCGCGCAAGAAGGACGAATAAGACAAGCAGGGCTGGCCGCGAGGCTGGCCCTTAGCATTGTTTCGCGCCGTCGTTGATTTTCGGTAACAGGAGAGTACAGACCCGGGTCGAGGTCGAAGCTGGCCACCCGCTCCTGCACCAGCCGCACCTATTGCCGGGTGGTCAATCCGCGTTCGTGGTCATGACCGCGACGAACCCCGCGCTGGAGTTCGGTGCTGGAAAGCGCCGATCGATCAAGAATATGGTGCCGCCTGAGGGACTCGAACCCCCGACCCCCTGATTACAAATCAGGTGCGCTACCAGCTGTGCCAAGGCGGCTTTGGGGTGGTGATAGCCTAACAAGTGGCGGAGGGAAAGCAGTTGCTTCAGTTGGTGATGTCTCCGTTTGAAATAATCAGGCAAAACGTCCCCGCCCCTCCCTGTGGGGACGGGCGAGGAGGGGGTCGCGCGGAACCCAATGATGAGCGTAACGCAAGCGAAGGTAGGTTTAAGGCAGGGATGGCGCGAACGGCGTATCGGGGAGGGTGGCGGCGGTGTAGAGTGGTTCCAAACACGGGAGTGTGCCTGATGCCCAACGCCCACGAAAAGCGCGTCATGAAGGAAGCGGCCGCCAAGGGTTATCTGCTTGAGAAGGTGGGGAAGGGTCCGCATCATGGTCGCTTTGCCATCGTGAATAAGGCAGAAGGATCGCGGGCGCATTCAGGTGTTGCGGGCGCAGAGTTTTCGTTTTCGATTGACGAGGCCGAAGACTGGCTCGCGAAAGCCAAGACGTAATACCGTCTCGCAGACGTTTAGACTGTTTGGCTCTTCGGCTGCGCGACGGCATTGTCTTTTGTTTGCGCGTCATCGCCCCGCGATGGTTCGCATCGACGCCGCGTCGATCTGAAAGATCTCCAGGCGGCGGGGCAACCCCACGCGCGGATACCAACGCGCATATGTCCGTACTTATGCCCGCTGGTATAACAGCACGCTGCCGGAGACGCGCAATCCCTCAGAAGACACAAGCCAATTTGTTGCCCGAGGGGACACTCGTTTGCCCGATGGACGGGACGCCGTTGCGATCAGGCATCGGTGAGGCGCTGGTTTGTGACCGGGGCCATAGCTTCGACCGGTCGCGCGAGGGGTATTACAATCTGCTGGTCGTGCAGCACAAAGCGTCGCTCGACCCGGGCGACAGCAAGTCGATGGTGGCGGCCCGGCGGCGGGTTCTGGACTCTGGGGTCTATGCGCCGATTGCTGATCGCGTCGCCGCGCAGGTCATGGAACTGGTGCGGGAGAGGGAGAGGGAGAGGGAGAGGGAGAGGGTATTCTGCGTTGTGGATGCTGGCTGCGGGGAAGGGTATTATCTGCAGCAGATCGAGAGACGTTTGGTTGCTGAAGGACTTATATCCTTTTGCAAAACGAACGACCGAAAGGAAGTCATTGATTTTGAGTCCGTCCTACCGGACGGCGGCTCTTCGCCGCTCGGCGCGCGTATGGCGAAAAGGTCAATGTCTTCGCTCGCCGGTATTGCTCCCGCACTTATTGGGGTCGATATTTCGAAATGGGCCGTTCAAGCGGCCGCCAAACGGACGAAGGGTTGTTTTTGGGCGGTAGCCACCAATCGTCATTTGCCGATTGCCGCTGGCAACGCCGAACTCATTTTATGCATGTTTGGATTTCCGGTGTGGGAGGCATTTGCTTCCGTCCAGCCGCCGTGCGGGCATGTGCTGATGGTTGATCCGGGCCCAGACCACCTGATCGAACTGCGGTCCATCATCTACCCTAGCGTCCATCGGAGTGAAGTTGCATCTGCTGCGCCGGAAGGGGCACATGCCCATTATGAAATCAGGAACGAAGAACGCGTTCAATTTGAGGTTGAGCTTTACAACCGTACACAAATCAGCGATCTTTTGGCGATGACACCGCACGACCATCGCGCACCGCTTGCGGGCCGCGAGGCGCTGGCGCGGTATGATCGCCTGCGCGTCACAGTCGACGTTGTGTTCAAACTCATGCGTTTGCGTGGCTGAGCCCTGAACCTGGCTTTCAGATGTTTCGCAATTTGAAACAAACCTCCACGCTTTAGTAACCGTTTCGAAATCTTCTCTGCGTACGATCGAGCGAATCAGGATCGCGCACCGTGGTCCGAGAGCTTGATAGTGGACGGCCCTTTCGCAGGGGCCTGCGTAAATCAAGTAAATCATTGATCATGTTCGGAGAAGATCCATGCGTTCCTTCCTTAAGTTTGCAGCGATTGCCGCCCTTGCCCTGGTTGGTGCCGGTTCGGCCAATGCGCAGACGGCTACCCAAGACATCACCATTACGGCGACCGTTACCAAAGCCTGCACTGTGAACAACGCTGTTGCCGGCACGGCTGGTACTGCAGTCATACCGGTCTCGTTAGCAGGTGCTGTCACGACGACGCCCATCACACCCGTGGGCTCTCCGTTCGCAAATGTCGTCTGCAATGCGCCGTCTAACATTCAGTTGACGTCGCTCAGCGGCGGCGTCCGCAACGGTGTTGGCGTAGCACCCTCCGGCTTTACCAATATCATCGACTATTCAGCAACCGCAACCTGGGGTGGCGCGATCGCTACGGTCGATACGGTGACGGATCCGGCAGCGGCAGGAAATGAATCAGGCGCTCTTGCTCCTATCGCTGCAGCAAACGCCGGCGCCCTCAGCGTACTAATCACGCCGCAAACGAACGCCCTTCCATTGGTCATCGGCAGCTATGCGGACACTCTGCGGGTCTCGATCATCCCGCAGTAATCGTCCAGCGCTTTCTGATTGGACTGGGCGCTGCGGGACCATCCCGATGCGCTCAGTCATTTTTTCGTTTCGACCCTTTTTCGTTTCGACCCTTTTTCGTTTCGACCCTTGGAGACCAGAATGCAGCGCCTATGCAATCTTTTGACCTTTGTTGCGGTTTCCGTTGCGTATTTGACCGTTGGCACCGCACAGGCGCTGACGGTTTCGCCGGTTCAGGTCGAGATGACGTCGGCTGGCGGCAAGGCCCGGGCGACCGTCACGGTTGTCAACAATTCAACCGCGCCGATGCCGATTGAAGCCGTCGTTCAGCGCATGATGCTGGACGAGAGCGGGAAGGCGCAGACGTCAAATGCCGGTGACGAATTTCTGGTGATGCCGCCGCAAGCCATGATCGCGCCGGGTGCGACGCAGAATTTCCGTATTCAATGGCTGGGCGAGCCGATGCTTGGCGCGAGCCAAAGTTTCTACATTTTCTTCAATCAGGTGCCGGTCAAACAGCCTGCTGGTAAAACAGCGGTGCAGGTTGTGATGAGCATGGGGGTGATGGTCAACGTCGCGCCGCCCCAGGGACAAGCTGGATTGAAGGTCGTGACAACGGGCGTCGCGACGGACGCCAAGGGCAAGCGTCACCCCACGATCACGGTGCAGAACCCGACCAACGTCCACGCACTGTTGCCGGACGCGACCATCAAACTTTCGAGCGGAGGGTGGTCGCAAACGGTGCCAGCCGGGTTGCTCAGCGAAACGATCGGCAGCGGCCTGGTCCAGCCGGGCAAGCAGCGCCGCTTTATTCTTCCAGTCGATCTGCCCGCGAACATTTCAAGCGTTCAGGCCAGTGTCGCCATGACACCGCGTAAGCCGTGAGTACAGCCAAGAGGATGCGTTGCGTCAGTTGCATAGGAGATCTCACTGTGGACCGGAGCATGAGCATTTGTCGCGCGACCGACAGCACCGCAAAGGGCAGTGGCGGCTTTTGCCGTCGTCGCCTTTAAGGGCGCTGCCGCTTTGGATGATTGTTGCCACGTTGCTACTCCCTGCGGCCATCGCAGGGACGCCGATGGCGGCTGAGGTCGAGTATGCCAAGCAGGTCACCAATAAAATCAATCAGACCGGTCGTACGATTACAATGCCGGTGCCGCTCAAGGACGGAACGGCGCTGCTCGGCGACGTCGTGGTCCGCATCACCACCGACGATCAGGTCTCCGTCAGCAAGAACGATCTGATCGAGCGGCTCCTGCCAGCTTCCAGTGCAAGCGTCCGGTCGCGCCTGACAGGCCTTGGCGACACAGGCGGCTTCGTGACACTTGCGGCGACGCAAGCCGCCGGGATCGAATTGAGGTTTGATTCAGGGCTGCAAGAGTTGCACATGGCGCTGGCTGTGGAAGGGCGGCCAACGAACGAGGTCAGTCTCAAGGGACAATCGGCGCAGTCAGCAGCTGCGATGCTGTCAAAGCCCGCGACGTTTTCTGGCTATGTCAATGTGACGGCCGGCCTCGATACGGCTTGGCGCGGACAGGGCACCACGAGCGATCCAACCACCAGCGGACGCCTCGAACTCGACTCGGCGGTGCAACTGCATGGTGCGGTGTTTGAGAACCGCGCCGTCTATGAAGGCGAGGTGGACGCCAACGTCTGCCCGACGGGGGCGAAGTGCGTCTATCAGCATGCCTCTGGACTGAAACGGCAAAGTTCGCGCGTGGTCTACGACGTTGCCGAAGCGCAGACCCGGTTTCAGGTGGGCGACACCGATCCGCTGGCGGGCGCGCTGCAGCGCTCGATCGAAATGTTCGGCGTTTCGGTCGAGAAATCGGCCGGCAAACTTGCGCCGGGCGAGAACACGGGCGCATCGGGGCGGACCGTGTTGCGCCTCGAACGGCCGTCCGACATCGACGTCACGGTCAACGGCGCCACTATTCAGCACCTGCAGTTGCGGCCGGGCACTTACAATTTGCGCGATCTGCCGCTTGGCACGGGCGCGAATGAGGTCAAGCTCATCATCACGGATGATACCGGTGCAAGGCGGGTCGAACAGTTCACGGCATTTTCGGCGTACCGGCAGCTCGGCGAGGGCAAGAACGAGTGGGCGATCACGGCGGGGATTCCATCGTATCTTCGCGACAACGAACGCGTCTATGAGGGCGGCAATGCGTATGCCGCATCATCGTTCCTGCGCTATGGGCTCAACGATACGCTGACGGGTGAGGCCAACCTGCAGGCCGACAATCGGGTCGCCATGGGGTCGATTGGTGCCATTGCTTCCACGCCGTGGGGCGTATTCGGTCTGCAGTCTGCCGCATCGACTGGAACATGGGGCACGGGCCTTGCTGTTGATGCCAATTATGACCTGATCAACTTCCGCGGCCTGATGGCCGAGCGCGGGGAAAGCGTGCATCTGGGGGCTGAGTATCGCAGCCGCGAATTCCACCGGCCCGGAGATCGGTTCACGACGGCGACCGGCATTCTCTATCCCGAGTTCAACTACTGGCTGCGGCTGTCGGGTTCGTATTCGGCGCCGCTTGGCAATGGCGTCGGGCTGTCGCTGTCGGCGCGCTATCAGTTTGCCGATGACCAGCAAGCGATCTTGTCGCCGTTCACGATCAAGGGGGACCGGTATGGAGCAGACATCGCGCTGTCGCGGCCGCTTGGACCGTCCACCAGCATGAGCTTCCTGGCTGGCTATTCGAACGAATCATATCTGCGCGCCGTTGAGAGCCTGACGTCTGAGGCCAAGGGCGATCTGCGGTTTGCGCTGCGTTTCAATTTCCGCCCCGACGACAAGACGACCATCACCACAAGCTATGATTCACTCAATCGTCAAAGCAGCCTTTCGGGCTATCGCAGCGACGGCAACGGCATCGGCCATTGGGATACGAACGTCGACGTGCAGCAGCTTGGCTATACCGATACGGTCAACGCGAATGCGGCTCTGGGTTATTACGGGAACCGTGGCGACGTCCACGTGATGTATGGCTCCGACATGGGTGGCGTCGGGTTCAGTAAGTTCGAGCCGCAGACCACGACCCAGCGTGCGTTGATCCGGGCAAGTTCCGCACTTGTATTCGCCGACGGTACAGTTGCTGTTGGCGCGCCGGTGCGCAGCGGATCGTTTGCAATCATCGCGCCGCACGAGAGCATTGCCGGCAAGGAGATTACAGTTGGCGACGTCGGCAATGTGCGCGCAAAGTCCGACTGGCTGGGACCTGCTGTTGTGACCGACCTGCCGTCTTATTCGGGGTCCAGCATTGGCATTGACGTCGCCGATCTGCCTGTGGGCTACAGCCTGGGCACCGGCGCGTTCGATGTGCGAGCTGCCTACAAGTCAGGCTATGCGCTCGAAGCCGGGTCGGCATATTCGGTGTCGGTCTATGGCTCGCTGCTTGACCAACGCGGCGAAGCAGTTGCTCTTGTGACGGGCACTGCGTTTGCGGCGGACCAGCCAGCGAAGCGCGTTGCGGTGTTCACGAATGCTTCGGGCAAGTTTGGGGCGGATGGATTGGCACCAGGACGCTGGATTATCGAAATGGCCACCGAGGGGGCACCACTGCGGTTTGCGGTCAACATTCCCAAGGGAACGGAAGGCCTGTTCAAGGCCGGTGCGCTCTCGCCAATTGCGAGCGACGCGCCATGAGGTTTTGGCGCTCTTGTGTGGTGACAACGGCTGCCTTCGCCGTAATGGCTGCGTGGGCGAGCTTGGCGCATGCCACGTGCACGTTCAATGCGGCGGGTCTGACGGTAACGCCGCTTACCGCGAGCACAGGGACGTACACGACGCCTACCGCGCCGGTCGCTCAGGCCGTTTCCATCACGCTTACGGGCACCTATAACACCAACGCGACGGCTGGAACGTGCAACGGCGCGATCTCGTTTCAGCGCACGTCGCTGCCCGCAACCATGGCGAAGACGAGCGGAGGAGCGGCAACGCTTCCCTACACCATTCGGACTGCGGCGGGCGGGGGGAACGTGCTGCTGTTCAGCGGCAACTCGGTCAGCTACGCCAACATTCAGCAGTTTTCGTTCACATCGGCGGGTGCCAATCTGACGAACCGCGCTTACAGCGTCAACCTGACGACCTATTTCCTGATGCAGCCCGGCGCACCTCAGGCCGCCGGCTCCTACAGCAACGGACTGACGATGTGGATCTTCGATCTCGCGACGGGATCGGGGTATGCATCGCGCGGCTTTACCGTCACCGGGACAGTTGCCAAGGTGTGCACGATAGGCGGCGTGGCGCAGCCAACGGCTGACACGGCGACGATCCCGGTTACGCCTGCGGGGGCGGTGAACACGACTGTGATCAACAAATCGTACGCGAGCGCTGTGTGCAATACGCCATCGAACGTACAGATGACGTCGCTGAACGGCGCGGTAAAGACGGCTGCGTCGCCGCCATCGGGGTTCACGAACGTCATTAATTATTCATCGACGGCGGTTTTTTCGGGCGCGTCCGCTTCACTCAACACGGCGACCAATCCGCTAGCGATAGGACCGGAGGCTGGGACTGCCGTCTCGACGACCGGCACGCTTCCGACTGGCACATTGACGGTGACGATCACACCGCAAGCCAATGGCTTGCGGCTCTTGAGTGGCAGTTATGCCGACACCCTGACGATCACGATCACGCCGCAATAGACCTGCCCCATTTGGTTTGTGTCTCCAAATCGCTTGCCGGGCTGGCGTCCCGGCGATAGCGTCGGCTGGAACGGCGGTGCGGGGGCATTCGACGTTCGCCAACGGGGCCGTCAACGCGCCAGTGCTGCTGATTGCGGGGAATTCATGCTTACGATCTATGACTTCAATTGCGGGACGCTGACCAAGCGCGAAGGTCTTGTTGCGCTGACGGAGGGGTCGGTGTGGCTCGATCTGCTCGATCCAACGCCTGCTGAAGACAAGCACGTCGAAGCCGCGCTCGGTATTGAGATTCCGACGCGGGCCGAGGCGCGCGAGATTGAAGCATCGAGCCGACTGTATGTCGAGAACGGCGCTCAATACATGACGACATACATCATGCACGGCCTGGATCAGGCCAATCCCGGATCATCAAACCTGACGTTCATTCTGTCGGGGAAGCGCCTTGTCACCGTGCGCTATTGCGAACCGAAAGCGTTTCCGTTCTTTCTGCAACGGGTCGATCGCGGCGAAGCGCGTTGCACGTCGGGACCTGCCATCATGATCGGCTTGCTCGAAACGCTCCTGCACCGCAAGGCGGACCTGATCGAACGCATTCAGGACGAGGTCGATAAGATGGCGCAGTCGCTGTTCAACCTGAACGGCACGCACAAAGGAAAGCAGAAAGTAGATTTCAGCACCCTGCTGAAAGGCACGGGCCGAGGCGCTGACATTATCGCACGGGCCCAGGAAAGTGCGGTTTCGATTGACCGCGCGCTGACGTTTTTCAGTAGCGGACTCCGTGATCGAACGGATGAGCCGGATTTGCCCGACCGGATCGACGCGGCGCGGCGCGACAACACTTCACTCATGGAGCACATGAAGTTTCTGCAGGGCCGGACCAACTTCCTGCTGGATGCCACCTTGGGGATGATCAACACCGAGCAGAACCAGATCATCAAGCTGTTCTCGGTGATGGCCGTCATGTTGATGCCGCCAACCTTGATCGCCTCGATCTACGGCATGAACTTCAAGCATATCCCGGAATTTGAGTTTCAGTACGGCTATCCGATGGCACTTGGCCTAATGCTGCTGGCGGGCGTTATCCCCTTCATCTATTTCCGGCGGAAGGGCTGGCTGTAGGCTAATTGCGCGAAAGCGGTGTATGATCGCGACATCGCTTGACCGGAGACGCCGATGATTGACTGGCAGCCCATATCTGCGTTCACCGAACCCACTTGGGAGAAGGCGGGGCCGCCGCCAGTGCCCGTGCTGTTCTGGCGGCCGAGCAAGGGCGCGACGCTCGGCTTTATCCGCGAGGGAGAACTGTTCAACGCGACTTGGATTTATGTGTGCGATTCCAACAAGGTTACGCACTTCGTCGAGATCAACGGGCCGATCGACAAGATCATCGACCTTGCCGCGCGGCGGGCTGACAAAGCGTAATCATTTTCGTCATGGCCGCCTACGCGCATACGCGCTAAAATAAGCCCTTACTTTTCTTCTCCCCCTGGGGAGAAGATGCCCGAAGGGCAGATGAGGGGTGCCTTCACTCGGCTGGCTTTGCAGAAGAGCCCCCTCACCCCAACCCTCTCCCCAGGGGGAGAGGGGGCCACCGTTTCGCTATGTTAGCGCCTATGCGCCTGCGCGGCCATGACGGTTATTGCGGGGTTTGCGCTTCGCGCAAACCCCGTGCAAATCTTATCTTGGCGCCTATGGGGCTCGCCCCTGGGCCGGGGCGAAGTTTCAGCTGGCGAGCTTGAAGCGGGCGAGGTGGTCTTCCCAGGCGAGGGCTTGGCGCACGATTGCGTCGAGGTCGTCGTGCTTGGGTTCCCAGCCGAGTGTACTGCGGATTTTTGCCGAGGCGGCGACGATACCGGCGGGATCGCCCGGGCGGCGCGGGCTCAGGCGGACGTCGAAGGCATTGCCGCACACGCGCTTGACGGAATCGAGCACTTCGAGAACCGAATAGCCCTTCGAATAGCCGACGTTGAAGATGTCGCTTTTGCCGCCATTACGCAGGTAGGCAAGCGCCGAGGTGTGGGCGCGGACCAAATCTTTGACGTGGATATAGTCGCGCACGCAGGTGCCGTCGGCGGTCGGGTAATCGGTGCCGAACACGTCGATGTGGCTGCGCTTGCCGAGCGCTGTTTCGCAGGCGACTTTGATAAGGTGGGTTGCGCCGCGGGTCGATTGACCGGTGCGGCCTTGCGGATCGGCGCCAGCGACGTTGAAGTAGCGCAGTGCGGTGTAGCGGAAGTCATGGGCGCGGGCCGTGTCGGCGAGCATGATCTCGGTCATGAGCTTGGACGAGCCGTAGGGGGACATGGGAGCGGGGGTCGCTTCTTCGCTGACCGGGACTTCCTTTGGGTTGCCATAGACGGCGGCGGTCGAGGAGAAGATGAACTGTTTGACGCCCATCTGGACGGCGGCTTCGATCAAAGCGCGGGATTTAATGGTGTTGTTCAAGTAGTAGCCGAGCGGATCGGATACGCTGTCGGGTACCACGACGGAGCCCGCGAAGTGGATGACGGCGGTGATGTTGTGTTTGCGCATGACGGTGCGGACCAGGTCTTGGTCGCCGATGTCACCGACGACGAGCGTGACGTGCGAGGGGACTGCCCAACGGAACCCGGTCACCAGGTTATCCATTACAACGAGGGGTTCGCCCGCATCGAGCAACTCCCACACCATGTGGCTGCCGATGTAGCCTGCTCCGCCCGTAACCAGTACCGTCATACCTGAACTCCAAATCTAAATGAGACATCGGCGCCTTGTGGCACTGCGGCTGTAAGACACCGAAATCACGCGCTGAGTTGCATACTCCTTGCTTTGCTAACTGAAAATTCTCAAAAGGACGCTAACGAACACATTTTCAACGCGCTAATCGGCATATCAAGCGCTCATTGAACACTCTTTTTGCTTTCAGGAGACCACACCACATGTCAGCCGCCAATACCCCGATCCGCAAAGCTGTGTTTCCAGTCGCGGGGCTCGGCACGCGCTTTTTGCCAGCTACGAAGGCCATGCCCAAAGAAATGCTCACGGTTGTGGATCGTCCTGTCATTCAGCATGTGGTCGACGAAGCGCGCGCGGCAGGCATCGAGCACTTTATTTTTGTGACCGGCCGGAACAAGGGCGTGATCGAGGATCATTTCGACAGCCAGTATGAGCTCGAACATACGCTTTCCAGCCGCAAGAAGATGGCCGAACTAGAAGCACTGATGGCAGATCTGCCGGGTCCGGGTCAGACGAGCTTCACGCGGCAGCAGGCGCCGCTCGGGCTTGGTCACGCGGTTTGGTGTGCGCGCGAGATCGTTGGCAACGAGCCGTTCGCGCTGCTGCTGCCAGACATGCTGCATCATGCGAAGTCGCCATGCCTCGCCGACATGATGGCAGCGTATAAGAAGGTGGGCGGCAACCATATTTCCGTGTCGCCGGTGCCCGAAGACCAGACCCACATGTATGGAATCGTGGGCGTCAAGGACGCTAAGGCCAAGGTGTCGGAAATCACCAAAATGGTCGAGAAGCCCGAGCGCGGGACTGCTCCCAGCAACCTGCACATTACCGGACGCTACATCCTACAACCTGAGATATTCGAGCTACTGGGAAAACAGGAACGCGGGCAGGGCGGAGAAATCCAGCTCACCGACGCCATGATTAAATTGCAGGCCATGAAATCACAGGATTTTCATGCGGTTCGGTTTGAGGGGAACATCTACGATTGCGGCTCCAAGATCGGCTTCCTGACGGCCAATGTGGCATACGCCCTGGCCCGGAAGGATCTCGCGCCGGCACTCAAAGTTGAACTTAAAAAGCTGCTTTGATGGAATTGCGCCGCCCGGTGGTCCAGCCGTGCGGCGCAGCATCATGCACTGGTAACGATGAGGTGACGGGGATAAATTGAAGACTTTCGGATAGCTCGCCACAGCGCCGTCTTGCCATCACCGTCTGCACTGTTAATAAATCAAACGCCCCGGACCGACCTGCTATCTGGTTTCCGGCAAGACGCCTGGAGGATACGTGCCCGCAAGTGCCAAGAATTGGATCGTCGACACCGCGTGGCTCGCCGCGCACCTGCAAACGCCTGGCCTGATCGTGCTGGATGGCTCGTGGCATCTGCCGACGGCCAACCGCGACCCCAAGGCTGAGTATCTCGCAGAACATATTCCAGGCGCGGTCTTTTTCGACATCGACGATCTAACGGACGAGAAATCACCGCTTCCGCACATGCTGCCGTCGACGATCAAGTTTTCGTCGCGGATGAAGAAGATGGGCATCGGCGATGGCATGAAGGTCGTCGTCTACGATACCCACGGTTTGTTCTCGGCGGCGCGCGTGTGGTGGACATTCCGTGCCATGGGGCATGAGGACGTCGCGGTGCTGGACGGCGGCTTGCGCAAGTGGAAGGCCGAAGGCCGCGATCTTGAAGATGGTTTGCCGATGAAGCGGTTCGAGCGCCACTTCACCCCGCTGCAGAACATGGGCCTCATTCGCGATCTCAGCGATGTCCAGGACATCGTCGCCAAAGGGCATATCCAGCTTGTCGATGCCCGGCCGAAGGGGCGCTTCGAAGGGACCGAGCCCGAGCCCCGGCCCGGCGTGCGCAGCGGGCATATCCCAGGATCGCGCAACGTGCCTTCGACGACAGTGCTAAACGAAGACGGCACATTGAAATCGCGCGATGAGCTGTCGCTCATTTTCAAGGCAGCCGGCATTGACCCGAGCCAACCGGTCGTGACCACGTGTGGTTCGGGTGTGACTGCCAGCATCTTGTCGCTCGCGCTGGCTGTAATCGGCCAGACGAATGCTGCGGTTTATGACGGCAGCTGGGCCGAATGGGGCGCCGAGGGCGGGCCGCCAATCGCGACCGGACCGGCCTGACATGGCGGAGCGGGCAGAGCTTCCCAGTCCTGCCAGCTTCGAGACGCTTGTTGCTTGGCGGCGGGATGTGCGCCGATTCAAGACGGGCCCAATTGACGCAGAGTTATTTGCGCACCTGCTTGACGTTGCCAACTTGGCGCCGTCGGTCGGCAATAGTCAGCCGTGGCGGATCGTACAGGTGGAATCGCCAGATCGGCGGCAAGCGGTTCGCGCGAATTTCGAGGCTGCAAATGCGGCGGCGGCCAAGCGCTATGACGAGGCGCGTGGCGCGCAATACTGCAATTTGAAGCTCGCCGGGTTTGACCGGGCACCGGTGCATCTGGCGGTATTTTGCGATCCCGATCCGGTCCGTGGACATGGCCTGGGGCGGCAAACGATGGCCGAAGCGCTCGACTATTCGTGCGTGGGGTACATCACGATCCTTTGGCTGCTGGCGCGGACACATGGCGTCGGTCTTGGCTGGGTCTCGATTCTGGAGACCGCAGAGCTCAACCGCCTGCTCGATGTACCTGCCGACTGGCGGTTTATCGGCTATATTCTGATGGGGTACCCAGAGGAAGAACACGAGGACCCCGAACTCGTCCGCCACGGTTGGCAGGCACGGGGCAACATTGCGGACCGGCTGTTCCTGCGCTGAATCACGCCGATGCCCTGGAGGCGGGACCGGTTGGCGAGGGAAAGCGCGCGCGAAGGGTCTCGAACTGGGCCTTGGCGTTCAGGGCTTCCTGGGCGTGACGTACGCGACTTGTGGTTTCCAAATTTCGGAAGTCGCTTTCGGCCATGCGCGCGCGGTTCTCGAGAGCTAGGAATGCGGGTGGCATTTCAAGGCGATTGTGGCGCTTGCTTTCGCCGACGAGGGCTGCCGCTTCATCCATGCGCAATTGCTCGTGGCGAACCTCTCCTTCGACGAGCGCAGTGCCGCGCAAGTAGACCTCACGCGCATGGACTTCGCCAACGACTTGTCCTGCGACGTCAATTTCGCCTGCGATCGCGCGGCCATTCAAATAGCCATCTACGCCGATTTCCAGCCGCGAACAGACTATCGAGCCCTCAAAGCGGCCTTCGATCAGCACTGTGCCGACTATCGTCAACTGCCCCTGGACGACCATGTCGGCTTCGATGATGAGCATGACTGCCTCCTGAATGGGCTGGAGCGCTCCATTCGTTGTTCTCCGACAAAGCTAATGTAGCGACGAGGCTATTGTCTGCAGGGAAACGTGCCCAAATTCAGGTCATACCCGCTTTCCACACGCCTCACGTTTTCTCCTTGACGTTGCAACGTGCAAATCGATTCGGGACGCCATTCATACGTCATTTACGAACATGTGTTTATTTACAATGTGTTGAGGCGAAACGCACATGTATCGTTGGAGGATGATGCGCGGTGGCCTACAATCATGTTATCTAGAACGACCTCGTGGATCGAGTGAGGGGGCGCGGTGCTGAAATGCGGGGGTAAACGGCGGTTGCGCGCCGATCGTTGGCCGTTGTTGCGCCGGCACCAAGCCGCCGGGGCAACAGCGCCGTTGCTGGCTGCCTACGCTGCAGCCTTATCGCTGACCACGCCGTCGCTCGCCAAGACGCCCGGTGAACTCCATTGCTATAACGGGATTTGCCATCGCGTGAAGACCGTCGCCGAAATGGCGCAATTGGTCGGGACCGAAAGCGAGGCGATTACATCATTCTACGATACCGCTGATCGCGACCCGATGAACGCTGGGACAATTACGTCGTCGGGCGAGGCGTTCGACGCCGACAGCGACAGCCATGCGGCGAGTTCCCTCTATCCTGACGGCACGGAGCTGCTGATCTGGAACCCGAAAAACCGGCATGCGGCGCATATCCGCGTCAACGATTTTGGGCCGTTCTACATGCTGCGCACGATCGACGTGACGCGCCGGGTCGCCGAGCGGCTCGAGTTCAACAAAACAGGTGTGGCGCGGTTACGGGTCGCCGTGGTTTGGGCACCAAGCCCGGAGGCTGCCCGTTACCGCCGCCGGCGCACCTATCCAACGGTCGAAGGTTACGTCGGGCGTCTCGATTATGACCAGTTCGTTGCCTTGAAATCCCGGCTGATCGCGACCGGTGCATCGCGCAACGTCCAAGACACGACGATCATGGCATCGACCGCGCCCACTGTAAGCCTCGGCGCGCTGCCTGCGTATGCAAACGCTGCGGCTGTTACCAAGGATAAGGTCAAAGCCGCTATCCTCAACACGCCCCGCTTTTGGGTGAGCACGCAGGGGCCTGCCATCGTCGTGACCGATGCGCGTTCGGGCAACACGCTCAAGACTCGTGCGTCGGCACAGGCGATTGCGGCTGCCAGCCGGCCTGCCGTGGCCATCGTCGCAGCGTACGATGCCGAGGTTGCCACTGCGGTGGCCAGCCTTGAAACGAGGGTCAGTCAGCACGTCAGTTCGCCTGACTTGCATGCGCCACGCCTGGAAGTGACGCCGCGCGCCGTCTCGCACGACGCATCCTTTGCCCGTCCCTGGGTGCCCAATTCGCTGATGTGGCAGCAGCTGCTGGCTGCGCTTGGCATTTTGAGCGCCGCGACTTTGGGCTGGCGCACGCGAACGTCGAGCCGCCGTTTGCAACCAGCCAGCACCGCAAGCGCCATTGCAATGACGGGCCCGATAGGAACCACTGCGCGCGTTGCTGCACCGGTTTTGTTCGACAATGTCATTGCATTGCCGCTGTTGCCGCGCCGCCCGATTGGCAAGTCAATGGACGAGTTGCGCGACGAAGCGGTTGCGCACATGGAAGCCTATGAATACGGGCTTGCCGAAGGTGCGTATCGTCAGTTGCTTGCCGCGCGCGACGAGGCACTTGGTTCCACCGATCCGTTGACGGCGTATGCGGAGCGGCAGCTTGCCGACAGCTTGCGCGAACAGGGCCGCTATGCAGCGGCTGAACCTCATTACCGGCGTGCCCATGCGGCCATGACGGTTGCCGTTGGTGAAACCCACCCCGCGGTTGCCGATGTGCTCGATGAGTATGCGGTTTGCCTGTTCAAACAGGGATGCGGCGCGGAAGCCGAACGCGCGGCGCGCCAGTCGCTGACGATCCGCCGCGCCAACGGTGCGTCGAGCCGCGAATATGCGGTGACGCTGTCGATCGTTGCCGAAACCTTGCGCGCGCAAGGCCAGTTGCCTGCCGCAGAGGCCGAACACCGGACCGCGTGGTCGCTGTTCATCGCAGTCAGCGGCCAGGACAGTCTGGATGCTGCCGCCAGCATGACCAGCATCGGCACAGTGCTAGGTGAACTTGGCCGCTTTGGCCCAGCCGAAGATCTGCTCAACGCCGGCACACGGATCCTGTCGTCGGTGTGTGGTCACGACCATCCCGTCAGCGCAAGCGGTTATGGCTTGCTCGGTGAACTCTACCGCCATGCCGGCGCTCTGGATGCCGCTCGCACAATGCAGCAGCATGCACTGCAGATCCGCGAGAGCACGCTGGGCGACCGTCATCCCGACACGATTGAGACGATGCTATCGCTGGCGCTCATCGCAACCGAACAGTTCCGCATGGACGACGCTCAAGGTCTGCTTGGCCGCGCCCTCGACAGCCTGATTGCAGGCGAGCGCAATCATCTTGGCCCACAAAGCCGGGTTCGCCGATTGCTCGTAGCCCTGTCGCACCACCATGATACCAACCCGCCGCAGCGCATGGCTGCGGAGTAAGCCGGCGTTGAGGGCAGCACTCGCCGTTGTGATCAACAGGGCGGCGCGCCGCTGATCTGCGCTCTGCCTGAACGCAAACTGAATACCGGCGAATACGGGTCACTATATTTGTTTTGTACACAGCCCTAGGGCGGCGCAACTCTGCCGCAATTGCTAAGTCCTGCTAGGATCGAACGATTCTCGTGTTGGACGCCTAAAGGGATACATCCGTGCGCCAAAAATTCGGACTACTCGCCGGCCTTGGACTTGCCATTGCTGTCGCTGCTCCTTTTGACGCCGCCACGGCGCAACGGGGCGGCGTCGATCCTGCGAACGACCCCAACGCGCCCAAAGGTCCACAACACCAAAAGCCTGCTGTGAAGCCAGGCGAGCCGCCGAAGGCGCCCCCGCCGAAGGCCGCAGTTCCGCCCCCGGTTAAACCTGCGCCACCGCCGCGGGTCGAGCAGCGCCGCATGCAAGCGCCGCCACCGGTGCAACAGCCCAGCCCGCCACCGCAGCAGCGCGCCGCACCGCAACCGCCTCCGTTCCTGCCCAAAGCGGCACCGGCACCGGCAACCATTACACCGCCTCCGGTGCAGCAACCTCCTCAGCGCCGCTTTCAGGCTCAACCGCCGGTGCCGGATAGCCCGCCGCTGCAGCAACGCGCGACACCGCAGCCGCCCGCGCAGCAACCGCCCAACGCCAGCCAACGGGGCGGCTTCCAGCCAAACCCATCGGGCATTCCCAGCGACCGGTCGAAGTTCGCGCCACCGCCTGCGCCGGCCAAACTTGAAGCAGCCCCCCCCGTGCAACAACAGCCCGATGCCAGCCAACGGGGCGGCTTCCGGCCAAACCCATCGGGCATTCCCAGCGACCGGTCGAAGTTCGCGCCGCCGCCTGCACCAGCGAAACTTGAAGCAGCACCTGCCCCGATGGCACCCGATGCTCAGCAGCGCCGCTTCGGCAGGCCGCAGAACCAGACTCCGGCTGCCGTGTTGCCTGCGGCTCCCCAAACGGGACGCGGCGCGGGTGCGGGTGGATTTGCACCGGGCTTCAGCCGCCCGGGTGCTCCCGTCAACCGTCTTGACGATATTCAAAGAGGCCGGACACAGCGGGTCGAAGCCGGCGGCCGGCGCACCGTGATCCAGGAAACCGACAACCGGGTCATTGTCAAACAAAACAACACGACGATCATCCGCCACGACGAAACGCAGCGGTTCGCCAAGAACGCGACGTCGATCCGCTCCAGCCGCCGCCACGATGGCACGACGCAGACTGTCGTGATGCGTCCAGGCGGCGCGCAGCTGTTCAACATCGTCGACAACAACGGACGGCTGGTGCGCCGCTATCGCCGCGACGACCGTGGCCGCGAGATCAACATCATCGACAACCGGCGTTTCTATCGCAACGCTGCCTTCATCGGCGTTGCCGGACTTGGCATCGGAGCAATCTATCTTGGCCTGCGTGCGCCCGACGTTCGCATCCCGCGTGAACGCTACATCGTGGACTACGACACTGCGTCCGACGATGACATTTACGAGGCGCTCTCGGCACCGCCCGTCGACAGCCTGGATCGTGCGTATTCGCTCGAAGAGATCCGCTACAACGTCGAACTCCGCGACCGCATGCGCCGCCTCGATGTCGACGCTGTCAGCTTCGAGTCCGGCTCGTGGGAAGTCACCTCCGAACAATTCTCAAAACTTGAGCGACTTGCCAACACCATGTTGCGGATCATCGACCGCAATCCTGGCGAAGTGTTCCTTGTCGAAGGGCACACCGACTCCGTTGGTCCCGACGTCGACAACCTGACGCTGTCGGATCGGCGCGCCCAGTCCGTTGCCGAAATCCTTTCGGGCGTGTTCGACGTGCCGCCTGAAAACATCGTCACCCAGGGGTATGGCGAACAATTCCCCAAAGTGCTGACCAGTGGTCCCGAGCGCCTCAACCGCCGGGTCGCTGTACGCCGCGTGACGCCGTTGCTCGGCGATCAAGCGTTCGACGACCGGGACCGCTGAGGTCACAGCAAAAAGAGCAAAGACATAAATAGGAAGGGGTGGAACACGCAGCCACCCCTTCCTGTTTTAATTTATACCGGCGGTTGGAAGCCTCGCTGTTACTCTTGCGACTGGCGCTTCTTGGGCGGGTCGCTTTCAGCTTTCTTGCCTTTAGCGGCGGGCTTGGCCGGCGTCACGGGGACGACTGGCGCTGCGACAGGCGCCACCGCTTGAACGGTCGTGGGAGGTTCGGGGCGCGGCCAACTCACGTCATCGGCGCGGCCAGCGCGCGGCGTAATGCGCTCGCCTTTCACCATCACGCGGAAGTACGGCGTTTGAGTCGGTGACAAGCGGCGGCGCGCTTCACCAGTCGCGGGGTCGGTTGCGGGCGTTATTGAACTCATCACCATAAGGCCGCCGGGAATCTGGTCGATCAGCAGGTCGCCAAGCTGTGTCGGCTTATCGGCGTTTTCCTTGCGATTGACGAGGGCGATTACCGTCGCTGGGATCGACGGGCGGAGCAGGTCAACGGCGACGATTTCTTCGCGCCCCCCTGGACCCACGAGGGCAAGGTTGATGCGGCCGCTGTCGGCTTTTTGGTCGGCGTTGGCGTTCAGGGGCGCGGCTGCTGGGGTGGCCGCCGTTGGAATTCCCGCAGCGCCGGACTGGCCTGTCGGGGCCGCCAGCTTGGCGGCACGCAGTGCTGCCTGACGCCCGTTATCAATGGCTGCCTGCTCGGCCTCGTTGCCTGCGAGCGGAATGGTACGGTCGGTCTTGGCCTGGGTCAGATCGCGGCGGAGTTCGCGCTCGACGAAGTGGGCAAGTTTACGATTGCCAGCATCGGTGAAGCTCACGCCATTGGATTCGCGCAACAGGCGCATCTTGCCGGCAATGTCCGGGCCCATGACGCTGTACCCGCCGCCTTCGTCGGCAAAACCGGCGTACGCGTCGATATACTTCAGGCCGTTGAGGTAGGCGCGCTCGCGGATGATTTCATTCAGCGCCTGCACGTCTTCGTTGGGTTCAGACCGGCGGACGTTGGGGAGGCTGACCCAATACACACCAATTTTTCGGCGCTTCAGGGTTTTCATAACAACATCAATCTGACGGCCGAATTCGGCTTTCCAGTCGTCGTGGTCGATCCAGATCCGCTTGCCCTGCGGACCCTTGATCGAAACCCTATCCTGCGGCCCCAGCATCACAACGGCGATGGTCGCCGGATCGCGCGCCAGCGCATCGTCAATGCCTTTGAGCTGGTCGTTGAAGTCAGGCCGCATGAGCGTCGTCAGATCGAGTGCCTTGGGCTTGATTTGCACCCGCTGGTCGCCGCGAAACGCTTCGATCATGCCGCCGAGCAATCCGTCGGCCGCGTTATCGCCAACGACTTGAAGCTGGTAGACGTCGCCGGCCGGGTACAGCTCGAGATACCCCGTGCCGATTTGGGTTTCCTCTTGCGCGCGCACCGGACCTGCCACCAGGGGCAGCGCCAGAATCGCAACACTCAGCAGCCATCGAATCATAGCGTTTGGGTTCCTTCTTGCGCGCTGAGTGTAGCGGGAACGCGCGGCAAAGCAAACCGATGGGGTGTCGAACCGGCTGTGGCACGGAGCCCTCACTGGCAAAGGCGGAGGGTCGACCTTCATGCCGTTGACATACACCGGGGCAGCCTACTTATGCGGCTTGGTATCAGATGCGGCGTGCTGAACCCGTTCAGGTTGTTGCGCAATGCCGGCATCATATAGGACGGCGGTCAGAACAGTTGCCCTGTTGGCTTGGTAGAGGCTGGCATCGCGGCGGAGGTCGTCATCGCCGCCAGCACGGGCAAATCGCGCCGTCGCCTGCTGCAACATTTCAGCAAACGGGAGTTTCTCGTGCGGCGTCAGCGACATGAGGGCTGCGATGTAGGACTTGATGATGGCGTTGTTGATGACTTGACGGCCCGTGGACTTCGTCGTGACGAAGGGTTTGTAGCCAAATGTCGCGATGAGATCGCGCACCGAGGCGTCACCGCCGCACGACCCGACGATGACGGCGGCGACGTCCTTGATCCGGTCGCCGAGGACGCGTTTGGCGTCATCCTGCAGCGGCGCAATGATGGCGGTATGGCCGCGGCCGATCACGGTCTCGATGCGATGTCCCCGCAGCGCCTGCGCGATGGCGGCGATCCCTTCGCTGGCACCCCGCGAAGTTGGCTTGTTGGCGTAGACCTCGATTTTGCGATCAGGACCGGCAATGGTGAAGACGTCGAAATCCTTGTCCTCGCGCTGAGAGGCATCGAGCGATTTCATAAGGTCGCGGAATGTCTGGTAGGTGCTGTAAGCGTCATCGTCACGGTCCATGCGCATGAACATGCGGTGGATGACGCCGCCTTGACCATCGGTGCTGAACAGCCGGTCGAAGGGGATATGAAATACGGTGCCGTCCAGGGCGAACTGGGTGTCGATGGCGATGTCGCGGCGGTCACCGGTCACGGTCTGGTAGACCGAGAGCATGCTGCCGTATGCGGTGCGGCGGGCCGCGCTGTCTGCGGTACGATAGCGATCGTGAAGGCGATCCAACAGGGTCTGCTTGAAAGCAAGTGCTCGCGCCTGGTTCGATTGTGCGGTGAGCACATCCATCACGACCGGGCCATTCTGCTCAAATTCGTGAGGGTCATCCAGCGCTGCAATCAGGTCGTCCGTAAAGCGATCCTGGTCACGAACCGTCTCAAGCACGGGTTCGATGAGGTCGAAATAGGATGCGACACGCAAAAAGGCCATCCGGCGTTTCGCCATCCGTTCGGTGGCATCCGTGCCAAATTGGCGGGGGATGGCGCGCTCGCTGAAGGCCTCGAATGACCCAGCATCAGTGATGCCGCGCATGACGGCCTTGTGCAAAACATCGCGGTAGCCGGAGGTGCCGACGCGATACAGCTCCTTTTCGCCAGCGGTGGCGGCGTGAAACAGTTCGACCGGCCCGAGCCCGCGCAGAAAGCCGTCCCGGTAGTCTGTGTCGAGCGCCTGCAGACTGTTGAACATAGCGGCGAAGGTTTCCCACGCGGCGTCGTAGGCTGCCAGGGTGGCCGGGGCTTTCGGCGCGCCGGGCAACAGGCGCAAGTTGCGCCACCGCAGCATGTTCGCGAAGGCCGTTGGCTCCCAATAGGCTTTGCGACTAAAGCCGTGTTCGTTTTCGATGTAGCGGGCGACGGCTGCAGGTATGCGCTCGCTGACTGCTGCGACGCTTGCTGTCACCTCGGAACCGAAGATGCGGCTCGTCAGCATCAACTGAATCATGGCGCCAGTCGAGGGTTCGGTCTCCTGCAACTCGGTCAACAGGGGCAGCAGTTCGCGCCGGTGGCGTTCGAAAATGCCTAACAGAGATTGGTCCCGCTCTTGCCAGCGGTGGCCACGCGCATATTCGCGTGCCAAGCCGGCAAGGTCGGCCCACATCGCCTCGCGGGCATCGGGCGTAGCGCTTGCCGTGATGAGCGCTTTGACAATGGGAAGCGAAATCATCGCCGTGTTGTTCTGGTCGGCGAAGTAGGACCAGAGTGCGGCAGCGCGCTCCTCGCTTAGAGGGGCCGCGCGAAGCTGCTCAGCGATCATGGTGTCGACCGCCGACAGGTTCGGCTCGGCGGCGGGTTGCCGCACAACGAAGCGCTTCGTGTTGGCAAGTGGAGCGAGGCGGTCGGACGTCGCTCCCGGCGACTTTGGACGGGTAGATGGCACGTAGCCCGACTGCCATGCGTCTCCGGGAAATTGTTCCGCCCGTCCCTGGCAGGGAAAGCCCGCGAGCGCAGTCATCAGCACTGACAAAAGAACTCGCATCATCGTGGCAACGCATTACTCGGATCAGGAATGGATTGGATCAGGAACGGATTGG
>JBEBJA010000221.1:0-3322 GCA_040080145.1 Hyphomicrobiaceae bacterium | reverse complement strand
GGGAAAACGGGTGCTGACGTGCAGCCGCCTAAACCGCCGCGCGCAGCACATCCCGCAGGAGAGCGCAGCAGTAAAAGCAGCAATGCACTTGCGGACAACTTGAAGAAGTTTTTGGCGGCGCGGAAAAAGCCGGACGATGCAACTTGAGTATTGACACGGTTTTCGTGTTCTATTATTTTCGTGTGATGAAGAATGTTACCATCACACTGCGCGAGGATGTTGCCGCTTGGCTCAAGGTCGAGGCCGCCAAGGCTGGCCAGAGCATGAGTGCCTACGTCAGCACTCTGCTCGAAGGTCAGATGGGGCGCGGGAACAAACAGCTCGACACCCTTGAAGCGTTCCTCAGCGGCCCCGGGTACGCGGGTCTCGCCGTCAACTTGCCCAAACGGGATGACCTTCATGACCGCGCGGCTCTTTCTCGACACCAACATTCTGATCTACGCGCTCGACCCGGCCGATCCGCGCAAGCGGAAGATCGCCGCGGATTTGCTGAGGGAGACGATCAGCAGCGGCCTCTTGAGCCTAAGTCCCCAAAGTCTAAATGAAGCGTATCGAGTTCTAAGCCAGCGACGGCGGCTGATCCCGCGCGACGATGCGCGTCGCTTTCTCGGCACGCTCGCCGCGTGGGCGCGTGCGCCGCTCGACGCGGAAACGACGACGCTTGCGTGGGAGATCGAAGACGAGACCGGTTATGGGTGGTGGGATAGTTTGCTGCTGGCGTCAGCGCTGCGCGCGGAGTGCGCGGTGTTTTTGAGCGAGGACCTGACGCCCGGGCGCATGGTGCGTGAGATGCGGATTGTCGATCCGTTTGGGTGAGGGGTAGGGGGCTGCGAAAAGTGACGTGTGGTGGAGGGTGACGGTTCGGTGGCTGGTTTTAATGGTGGCTGGTGACTTTAGGGGTGGCTGTCCCGATTTACTCCGTCCCGATTTACTCGAAAAGGATTTTGAGCTACGTGCGCCGTCTTTCCTTCAAGCACCGCATTCGACTCCGTCGGTTAGCTGAAAAGCGCGCCACACGAAGGAATAGAAAATCCAACAACTATCGCAGTGCAAAACGCCACACACACTTACCACTAAGTGGCAGCTCAGCTGTAGCCCCAGAGACAAAATCCGCGACGTGGCGGGGCTCGAACTATTCTGTATCAGTCGTAGGCGAGGCCAAGGCAGCACCCGCAATGCTATGCCTGGATAAAAACCGCGACGAAACGCTCCATTTTTTGTCTCAGGTGAGGGCGGGACTTGAGGCCGCCGCATCGCAATTCATCAATCGAAGTCGCCGTCGCAAAGCCCAGCATAGCCCGCCCGCAAGCGTGGGCAACTACTGGGACTTGAGCTGTGTTCATGAAATCAGTCCGGCAGTTGCCTTAATGCTGGCTGCCGAGTACGAGCGACTCCACGATCATACCGGCTGGCGGTCTTCAGCGATTGATGTTCACAAGTGGGATATCGATGTGTTCTCGCTGCTGGAGGAAATTGGCTAATTCCGCCTTCTGGACATCAGGCGTAGCCGCCCTACAGGAAATCCATCGGCAGCAACAATAGCCCTGAAATTTCGCTCTGCCAGAATGGCAGATAGTTCGAAGAGCGGTAAACTTATCGATGCGCTTGAGCGCATTGCTAACGAACATTTGCCCGACTCATCAGTCGATTTTGATCGACTTGCATCAGCAGTCCTAGAAGGCATAACCAACACCAAGCAGCACGCCTACCCAGCGGAGTTGGCGAAGTCTTTCCGCTTCACGGAACGTTGGTGGGCAACGGGCGTTATAGATAAGGCGGAGAGACGTGTCAGCGCCATCATTTACGACCAAGGTGCCTCGATTCCGGATACCATTATGCGGGCCCCCTGGTTTCCGGCATTGGTCGACGCGGCCAAAAGGCTTACCAGTTGGGGGAATTTCGAGAACGATGACGGTGCTTTGATCGCTGGGGCTATGGCGGTCGGACGGTCGAAGACTAGGTTGTCTCATAGAGGAAAAGGGCTAGCCGACATGGAGAGCTTTATGCGAACCTGTAGCAAGGGGCGCCTGAGCGTTTTAAGTCGTAATGGAGAATATGTCAGCTATGCGGCTGGCGATGCAACACGGTTTACACATTCAAGCCCAATTCGTGGTACTCTTGTACAATGGGATGTGTGGGTTTAGCGTAGACCACCCCAAGCGTGAGCGTCTAAAATGGCAGACCAAGTGATCAATATTGCGAGCGATTTTACGCGCTACCCGGGACCGCGCCACATTGAGGACGGCCCGAAGAGTGGCGAAGAGTTCCGTGATACGATGTTGATTCCGCGCATTACTAACGCGGTTCAGAGCGGCGGTAAGGTTGTCATCGTCCTCGATGGCGCGCGCGGGTACACGTCTTCATTCCTGGAGGAAGCTTTTGGCGGCTTAGTGCGGTTGAAAAGCTTTACCCGAGACCAGCTCGATCGGATTTTGGAGATCCGAGTTAGCGATCCCAAAATTCGCTATCTGGCCGGAAACATTCGAGACTACATAAGCAGCACTTCTGCCGCTGCATGACTTGGACCGAGGCATTCTTCGTCGCGATGATGGGTGCGCTTGTTGGCGGCGGTGTTTCTTTACTTGTTCAAAGATGGCGTTACTCGGTTGACCAGTGGTCTTCACGAACAACTGAGTTTTGCGCCGAGGTAACTAAGCTGGCAGATGCAGCATCCGAGTTCTGGTTGGCTGAACGGAAAAAGGATGACACAAAACTCACAGCAGACGTAATGCGCGTCCGTGGTGGCCTAATGCGTTTGGAAGCACTTCAACTACCAATCCAAACATGGTGCCTGCCGCAGGACACAACGCTTCTCAGCACAAGATTTGGGAAGTTGGCCGACGCGATTACAGGTGGCGATTTTCTCAAACCGACCCGCAAGGCCGATCTCAATCGCGCGCTAGAGATCCAAGGCGCAGCGGCAGACTTGATTGGGCATCTGCACAATAGTCGGGTTACCGCGTCCACAATCCGCGCGACTATGGCCCGCCCCCTCCACAAACGGCTCAACAAGTGGACAAGTGATTGCTGAGCGGGACTATCTGAAATGGTCAACATCGGAAGCCCTAAGCCGCATTAGTGTCGGGCATTCATGGTGAAGGTTACTAGTTGCAACAGGATTGGGTTGGGGACAGGCACCAATTCGATGTGTCTCTATCCTAAAAGTCATCGTGGAACGAATTTGTGCCTGTCCCCGTGCGGAGCCAGCCCGCCCACACCTATTGCTCTGGCCTTGCTCGGGCCTTGGCATGTGATGCGGCCCCGAAGCGCTTGAAGTGCGGGGCGTGAGGGTGTAGCCAGCGGGTCAAAGGTGCTGGGCGGG
>JBEBJA010000025.1:0-61140 GCA_040080145.1 Hyphomicrobiaceae bacterium | reverse complement strand
CCCGCCCGCCCTACTCTTGAGGCAGCTGTATGGTTGAATGATCGGCTTGATGAATGTCGTGCGGGATGCTTGCTGCTATCGCCACGGCGGCGGAGCCGTCTTGATAGAAGGTTCTTTGTAGGGATGGTTTATGTAGGACAATTCTGTCCTATCGGAATTTGCGCCATTTTCGGGTAGGTTCTGCGCAAGCCAACCGGCAAGCCATGGCAGTTTGCGGAAAGCTGGCAGCACCTTCTCGGTGATGGTGACGACAAGGCCGGTATAGAGGCCGTTGGCCCCTCGCCTCGCCCTCGCCTCGATATAGCCGAAGCGGATCAGATCGGCGATATAGCGCCCGATCGAGCGCGTGCAGACGCCCATGATATGTGCGAGCGTCGTCTTGCATGTTTCAGTTCTGGTGCCGTTGCCGCAACGGGCGCGAAGCACTTGCAGGACGGCCTTGGATTGGGGCGTCAGGCGATGATCCCGCGCCGCCGTGGTCGCCATGTGTCCGGCATACTGAACGGACGAACGCGGCTCTGGCTGGAACCAACGCACCGGAACACCTCGCACCGCGCCAGCATGGCGCAGATCGAGCCGCGCCGCCTTACGTTTGAGGCGTGCCATCAAATCCGCAAGTTGTGGCGGCGTCGGCCTTGCGGGCGATGATTCGCGCAGCAAGGAGCTGACTAACGGCTTGGGCAAAATAAGCATGGGCGGTCCCTTCCTTGGAACCCGCACAAAACGGCCAGTCACAGACAATAGAAATCCGTGGCAAGAAATGACTTGCAAGAAAGTCTGATTTTTAGGAAGATGGGACTGCGAGATCACATCCATCCAGAATTCAGTTTATCAAAGGCCCGCTTCTAGCGGGTTTTTGTTTGTTTAAAATAAATACCTTTCGAAATGTGCCGAAATACGACTCGGCCTCCCCAAGCGTGCCTTATTCGCTCGCTTCTGACAACGCGGCTATAGCCATTAAAGCCAAAATTGTCTTTTCATTCGGCAGATGGTGCGGCTCCGCCAAGGACGCACACGCGATCCACCGTTTCACCGTACTCCCGTACTTACAGGATTGCGTACTACTGGCTCTTCGCGCGTTGGCGACGGCCATCTGGCACAAGATCGGATTTCTCGACCTTGAAGCCCTTCTTTTGAAGCGCCAGCATGACAACATGCCGAACCGTCGTCCGCTCATCGAGCGCCGACCGGCGCAGCGCGTCCATAAGATAGCTCGGCAGCTCGATCGTGAGCTTTTCCAGAGACGACCGGACAGGCGCAGCCTTCGCCGGTAACGGCTCTCGGGATTTTTCTCGCCGAACATTGGCCACGGAGTGGGTTAGTGTCGGCACACCGAGTTCGCCATTGAGCCGGTCGAGCGCTGCGTCATCGACATCGAGCGGCTCTGCTATCGATCGGAATCCGCCAAGGGGTTTGGTATTCATCACGCAGCTCCCTTCCGTGTCTGTTTCGGCCAGAGGCCAACAAGCGCGTCGATCTCGGCCACGAGTGCGTCCAGCTCAGTGACCGCTTTTGCAACCGGCGTCCGTTTCCGATCGGAAAAATGCGGCGTCAGGCCGGACAACCCGATCTCCATATAAGCAGCGCGGTGATGGATGGCGGTCGAGAACGCCGGCATTTTCAAACGTTCGATTTCGGCGCAGGCGTAGAGTTGCGCATGGCTTGCCAGCGGCTGCACCCTTGTCAGCAACAACCGGTACAACGGCTCCCGCCCGAATGCCTGAAACACCGATCGGATATGCCGTGCGACGCGAGCCGCCTCGAAGATGTCGGCTTCCGAAGGCCCCGCCGGTATGATGGTGAGGTGCGCACGCGCAATCGCAACCGTTAGGGCCCGCTCATAGCTACCGGCAATGTCGATGATCGTGATGTCTGGCTTGTGCTTGGCTGTCATGGCCGTGAGGTGTTCGGTCAAGTCTTGCGGATCGGCAGCCGAGACACTCATGCGAGGGCTGGCGCGTCCGTCACCAAGCCACCGCGATACCGTGTGATTGCTGTCGAGATCGACGATATGAACGCGAGCGCCCGCGTGAGCGAGCGCCCCGCCGAGTGCGGCTGTCGTGGTCGATTTACCGACACCACCTTTTGAAGATGCGAGAGTGATTATCATGAAATTGCCTTTCAATAATACAGAAATACAAACATACGGGAATATGGTTTTGCGGGAATACAAACCCATGTATCACCAGTCTGCCGTATTCGTTCGAATAGGCAACGTCATCAATCGCTCTCAGAGTGGACGCGCCGCAAGTCTTGGCTTTTGAACACCAAGGCCATTGGCCTCTATTTTTTTCTCGCTTCCGATCTTGGGTGTTCCCAACCGTTCTGCCGCCGCCTCGAACAGGAAGCGCATCCCTCGGATAAAATCGTCGGGCTCGCTGCACGAATTGTCGGCATGCTCGATCAACTCGTACAGTTCGCGCAGTACATCGTCGTTAGACCCTTCACGCTGCATGACGGAACCGGCAATGCTCAAGACGGGCGAGCGTTGAAGCCACCGGCTTTACCCTTGCGCGGGGCAGGGGCCGCTTTCGACTCGACTTGCTCCACTGCGGCAGGCTCGGGTTGATACTGACGGATAGCGCTACCATCGAACGCAACTTCCTGCTTGGACGGCACGACCGTACCGGCCATATGCAGGGCAGGGCTCACGGACGGGCTCGACATGATTGTCCACAATCCCTCGTGGTTCCAGACTTCGCCGATCAGCGTGTCTGCGCTCTTCTCGGTGCGTTTGGCTTTCGGGATACGGTTGAGCTTCACGCGCAGCGGCTCGGCGTTCGATTGCGGATGGAAGTACGCAGGGCGCAAACCATCGCGGTTGAAGCGGTCCTTGAGATTGGTGTCCGCAGTAATGTGGTCTTTCTGCTCGCCTCTGAAATAGCCTTCGTACCAGACCTCGCCCTCGACGTCGTTCGATGGATGCTGGCGCAGCTTGCCGCGATATTCGGTGCCGGAGGGCATACGCAAAACGCAGTTGAGATCGGGGAACACGGCAAATGGTGGATAGCTCTGTGACATGGAAATAAACCTCTCGAATAAAATTGATGAAATATTATCACCAGCAGACCACGGTCAATGATTAGCGCAAGTGTATTCGGGAAAACAATTCACAGGAAACTTTTGGAATACCGATCCGGCAATTTAAATCGCGCCCCAATCAACACTCGCCCTTGTTTAAATATCCCACGGGGTGCGGGGTGTGAAACCCCGCTGCGCATCGCAGCGTCAGCGGAGATGCGCAATTCGAACCCAACGCGCCTTATGGCAATCACCCGACAAATCTGAGCATAACTTTCAGCGCCGCCTATGACCCACACGATGACTCTGTACTCTGCTCGATTATGGAAGCCGTATTGAAGAAATTTCGTGATGTAGCCAGATGGGCAGTTGTTAACACAACTGCCACTGGTCGGGGACACCCCGAACCCCGAAGGCGGCACCGCCGAGGCTCCAAGCTGGCCTATCTGCATATCCGCGTCATGCTCGCCGAGCTGGTCCGATGGCGGCGGCAGGCAAGCCGCTTTGACCTCTCGCTATCGGAATACGTGCGGACCACCATGAACCGCGCCAAGGTGCGCGTTGTCGCCGTGGCCGATCCCGCGCATCTGGCGGAACTCAAGCGGCAGGGGAACAACCTCAATCAGTTGATGCACGCCATCAACGGCGGGTTCCCAATCGAGGCCGCCCGCGTCGAGGCGGTTTTGTCGTCGCTCCATGCGCTCTACCTCCGCGAGATCGAGCGTGGTTGATGGCGCGGGTGTTTGTAATGGTCGAGGACGAGGCAGGACGGCAGACGGGCAGAGGAGCGAGCTTCAAAGGTATTCTGACCTATGTGTTGCGCGATGCAGGGCCGGAAAGCTGGCGCGGTACGTTTGGCCTGACGCTGCCAATTGGCGACGCCGCCATCGAGATGGAGCACACGTACAGAGACAAACATCTCGACAGCAACAGGCGCGGCCCTAAAGCCAAGCGCCCTGTCCTGCACGCCATCCTCGGCTGGCATCCTTCCGATCTGGAATGGCTGACGCGCGAGCACTTGGCCGAAACGGTCAGATCCGCATTGCACGCCATGGGGCTAAATGATCGGCAATCCGTATGGGTAACGCACACCGACACCGGACGGCCCCACGTCCACATCGTCGCCAATCTCGTGCATCCCGATACCGGCATTGTGGCGCGGCTTGGGCTCATCAAGAAGCGCATGAGCGCATTCTGCGCGGCCTACGAGCAGAGCTTGGGCGATATCAGGTGCAAGCGGAGAATGGTGCCCAAGGCCGCAAATGAGAACCGCAACCGGCAGGCGAGGGCAGGGCGGGCCAGCGTGCGAGCGCCAGACAAGCAAAAGGCGAGCAAATCGCCCGCCCCTCGCCCTTGACGGTCATCGGCATCCCTGCCTGTACCGTGGGGCAATTGTACCCGATATCTCATAGATTACGCAATTCGAAATATGCCAATACGTAGGCCACGATTGCGCAGCGAATCATAACCGTGTTAATATATTGAATGACCAAGGGGGAATTTTGAGAACTGAATGCTTTTGTCAATTTGATAATCTACGATTGGGCCATTTAAAAGCACCCGCCCTGATAGCACTTCTTTTGCTAATCGCCGCACCCGTCCGCGCTGCCGAGCCCTGTCCATCCGACACCAAAGCGTCGATTGCTATGGCCCGCGAGGCTCTGCGCTCGCAAGACTCCTCGACAGACAGAACAGCATTGCTCTGCCTCATCGAGGCCGTGGCCCAACTCGACAATCGCCTGTCCGATACGATTGCAGGTCGCATCGAGTTCGAGAAAGTCACATCCAAGGCGTATTACCCGAGTACGAAAACCACAACAGCGGAGGCCAAGTGAAGTGGGCCATTGTTGCAGTTGTTGGAGTTATCACGCTTGCGCCGTCCTTGGCGCAAGCCGCCTGTAGTGCAACCTATCCGGTCGGCGACCCCAACGACAGCGTTGTGTCGTTCCTCGCCTCCGGCACCAACATGCCGTTTATTGGCCCGACAACCGTCCAAGCCGTCGAAGCCGGTACGCTGACGTACGATAGCACGACCAATACACTCCAACTTTGCGACGGCACGGCTTGGACCACGATTAATAGCGGCGGCGGATCGAGCCAATGGACCACGACGGGGGCCGATATCTATTACAACACCGGCAACGTCGGGATTGGGACTACGAACCCTACGGCTCTTCTTTCTGTGGCGGGTTCGGCACTATTTGGCAGCAACGTATTTATCGGAGACAATCAGCGCGGCTACTGGATCGACAACCTAAATAGTTACACCTACGGCATCGCCAAAAGTGCCTTAGGGGCCACGGCTCGTTTGGATATATATGCTAACGGCGGTCCTAGGATGAGCATTGCTTCCACAGGCAACGTTGGGATCGGGACGACGAGTCCTGGAAATCTATTGGATATCAACGGCGCCGGGTCAATTGCTGCGATGTCGATTACGAGCACAACAAACAACACCGGAGTGGGCATTCAGTCACGATCTGGCTACGGTCTCGTCCAGGGTTTGGCCTCAGGTAGTCCAGGAACGCTTGTTCTCAACGCATTCGGCGGCAACGTGGGCATAGGGACGACAGCGCCGAGTTACCTGCTTTCCTTGGGCGGGAATACGGGGCGGACGATTGGGATGGAGCGGCATACGGGCTCCAACACGGCGGGGAATGACCTGACCGTGCAATCCGGTGGTGCCACAAGTGCAGCCACCGATAAAAACGGCGGCAACCTCGTGCTCTCCTCCGGCACGGCGACCGGCACCGGCTCCAGCAACATCACCTTCAAAACCACCCCCGCAGGCACCACCGGCACCACCGACAACACCCCCACCACCGCCATGACCATCCTCGGCAACGGCAACGTTGGCATCGGGACGACGAGTCCAAGTTCGAAATTGCATGTTGAAGGCCCCGGCCTATTCGCGGGATCTAGCACAAATGAAGGTGGTGAAATTGTACTGAAATCTGCTACCGTAGGCGGTAACGATTGGAGTATGGACGTAACAAATTACGCATCCTCACCACGTCTGCGGTTTTACAACGGCAGTAATGAACGCCTTACAATTCTGGATTCCGGCAACGTCGGGATTGGGACGACAGGGCCTAATACGGCATTAGATGTCGCGGGGGCACTGAGTGTTCGCGGTATGGCCGCGCCAGCTGTCTCTGCCTCAGGTCAGGGCCGCATCTATTTCGACACCACGGCCAACGTCTTCAAAGTCTCCGAAAACGGCGGAGTTTACGCAAACCTCGTTGGTGGTGCCTCAGGTTCGTCAGGAATTCCAACAAAAACTAATGCCCAAAGGGCTGCAATGTCACCCGTTTTGGGCGATGTCATTTACAACAGCACCAACAACCGCCTTGAGTGGTACAACGGCACGCTTTGGTATGCAGCCGCAGGTTCGCCGCAAATTGCCATCTTACTCGCATCTTGCAAAGCCTACAGAACGGCTGGGGTAACAACGAATGGTGTGTATCCAATCGATCCCGCAAACGATGGGACAGGGTTCAGTGTTTATTGTGACATGACAACCGATGGTGGTGGCTGGACGATATTTTCTGCCATTTCCGGCGGAGATAACGAGCAGCCATTTGTCAGCGATACGGAGGTCACATCAGCGAACCCGTTGGCTTTTCAGCACTACAACTTGAACAGAGCCAAGAAGATGTCGCTCTCAGCCATATCCACTGAGATGATCCTTGTGAGAAACAATTCTACTTGGCTTAAGGCCTCAGGCACACCGTTTGACGCTTCTCTAAATACCGCTAACAGTCACAATCACAAGAGCGTCACCATCACTGCAAATAACGGAACAACCGCAAGCGCAGCCATGGGGTATTCGAACTACTTAAACACCGCAGGCGGCGATTTTGGTATTGTTACTAGTGCGGGGTTTGATCACCACAACCCTTCAACCTATTACCACTTGAACAGTAGCTGTGCAAATTCATATTTTTATTCGTACTCAAGTGGTGTTGCGGATAGCGATGCTGGATATGATGCGAATACGGCATTAGGATCGTGGGCTGCCACCGATACCTGTGGGGGAGGAGAAGGAGGGAGCATGGTGTTCTATGCAGCCGTTAGATAGAAACCAGCCAGAACTAAAGCTTGCATATAGATGATTTGCGGAGCCCTTCGATATAGATAATTTCGGTCCGGTCCCTTGATGGCGGTCATCGGCATCCCTGCCTGTAGTTTATACGAACGACTGCGCTATTCCCTGACGGTCGATAAATGCAGCTTTAACTGATCGATCGTCAATGCCGGTTGGGCGCGATGAATAATGGCATGGCAGTTCGGGCAGACCGGCACCAGATCCTTGACGGGATCAATTTGGTATTCCTTTTTAATTTTCGATAGCGGCACCACGTGGTGGACGTGAATGAAGTGCCGCCCGATTTTTCCATAGATTTTCTCTAAACTCAAATCGCATACGATGCAGTTGTATCCGTGATGTTCAAGGCACTTAGCCCGCGCCTTCGGATTTCGCTCAAAAGAGTTCATTTGCACTCGGTTGACGGCACCCTCAAAGAGCGCATCGCCTGCACCGGCCTCGTCCGGCGTTTGCTCGCCGAGGCCGTCATCAGACGCGTACCAATTGGCCCCTATCTTGAGTAGTGTTTTGCGAGACATCTCAGGGGTAAAACCGTCAATTTTCGCGGCGCTTAGTTCATCGGACTCGTCAGCTCTGGCGTACTTCATCGGGAAAGTTTGAAGCGTATAGCCAACCTCCTCTATCAGGCGAATGTGCTCTCTCGACTCGTCGTATCCCGCCAGCTTCCGGCCTTTTTGGTTCGTGCGCCAATCGTGGCTAAGTATCAGAGAGACATTTCCCGTGGTGTTTGCGTCCCAAGCACCGAAAATGACGATCCGGTCCTTCTCGTTGATGAAGGACCAACTCCACGCCCAGTTCTTGCACGTTGCCCCGTTAGCTTCGATAAATTGCCGTCTGCTCATGCGTTCCCCCCGTGCCACGGCAAATGTTACTGCAACGGCGTGATCGGTAGAAGGAGGCTTGAGCAGGCAATTTCGAAGCGGTGATGATGCAGAAGGGCGAAAGGCAGTAGGCGGCTCCCTCCCTGCGGTCGGGCCACGCCCTACTGGCCGGTGAAGGACCGGCCACCGGAGCCGCGCGAAGGGGCGCGTCTCCGCCCATGCGGGTAACGGTCGTTGCCGCTCGATGTTGCGTGCGGCAGTATTGTTGGAACCGTATGATTGAAGGTGAGCGTGCAACGAAAAGTAACCCGTTGAGCATACGCCAGATCATCAAACCTGTATCACGGCGTCACGTCCGGCACCGTGAGAGATCATGATGCGAGGTGGGAATTATGTGGGGTAAAATTGCACATGGCAGCCAACTCATTGAATTATATCAGATGATGACAGACACCCTCTCCGCCAGAGACTTCAAGCTCAACCACTGACAATCTCAGCCAGACAGTGACAGGTCGCGACAATTTTCGTTTCAATACAATGCATTGATGCATTGCAGCCTACGGGATAAGATGGCCCCATGAAGTCACATTTGCCCCTGAACTGACACTCAATGACCGACAGGTAGGGTGGTTGACAGGGTGGCCCGGAGGAGAGTGCCATGCCCCCTGGACTGCCGCCCCGAGCGCCGCATTCGTGCGACGAGCCAGTTGAGCGCAATCAAAGTCACGAAACTCAAGTCGCCTGGGCTTTATGAGGATGGCGCTGGATTGAGGCTGGTCGTTACCGACAAAGGCACCAAGCGGTGGGCGTTACGCCTGACGATTCATGGCCGCCGCGTCGAGCGGGGGCTCGGCGTCTGGCCCGATGTCAGCCTGGACGACGCGCGCCGCAAGGCATCCGCAATGCGAGTGGCCGCAAAGGACGGTCGCGATCTCAAGACCGAAGTCCGCACGAGCGGACACCAAAAGGCGGTCACGTTCAAAACGGCGTTCGAGACCTTCTTCGAAATCCGCCGCCAAAAGCTATCCAACGGGAAACACGTCAAGCAGTGGGAGACCACGATGCAGACCTATGTGTTTCCCGTGATCGGCAAGCGGCCGGTGTCGGACGTCACGGCGGCCGAGGTGCTCGCGGTGCTCCAGCCGATCTGGTTCTCCAAGCCCGAAACGGCATCGCGGGTGCTGCAGCGGATGAAGGCCGTATTCGACAGCGCCATTTTGCGCGGCACGCGCGAACGGGCCAACCCGTGCATCGGCGTCGTTGGCGAACTCGGTACCGATCACCGCAAAGTCATACACCATCCGGCGTTGCCTCGGGCGGCGGTACCGGGTTTCGTTCGATTTATCCGCCGGTGCCCCGCGCTGGCGTCGACCCAGCTCGCGTTCGAGTTTCTCATTCTCACGGTGGCGCGGACCGGCGATGTGCGGGGTGCCCTGTGGAGCGAAATTGCATTCGAGCGGCGGCTATGGACGATCCCGGGCTGCGACCCGGCAACAGGCCGCCGAATGAAAACGGGAGAGCCTCACGTCGTGCCGCTTTCCGACCGCGCAGTCGCGATCCTCCGAGAAGCTCGGTTGCTCCATGCGGGTGAACGGGTCTTCCCCAGAACCAAGGGACAACCGCTGTCCGACAGCACGCTGTCAAAGTTGATGCGCGACGCCAAGATCGCTGGCACGCCGCATGGGTTCGGATCCGCCTTCAAGGATTGGGCGGCCGAAACTGGTGTGCGTGATGAGGTGTCGGAGGCGGCGTTGGCCCCCGCCCTCCGCCATACGCGGCACAGGGCTTCCAGTTGCCGGACTTTTACTCCGGCGCAACCGAACGACTCGGCCACTTCACTGAGGGATTTTGTCTCCGGCGCTTAAAGTGTAGGACGAAACAGCCAAAAATTTCGGCTATCCTTGACCATTTCTTGCAGGGCTGGACGTGGATAAAATCACTGGTGGCCCGGCGAAAGCCCCATGAAGCTTGCCGCGGCTTGTACTTGTGCATTGCCGGGCGCGAGCGAGAGGGCAACGCCGATGTCGCGGATTGCTGCAACTCTTGCTCCTATCCGCCAAAACGCATCGCCACGATAGAGCGTGGCCTCAACATGCGTCGGCGCAAGGACCAATGTTTGATCAAAGTCTGCTATGGCCGACTGGAATCGCGCTGCTGCCGCATGCAAGATGCCACGATTAAAATATACCGCAGGACTCTCTGGCTCCAACCGGACGGCTTCATTCAAATCTTCAATCGCTTCCTGAAGCAGCCCCTTGGTAGCCTTCGCGATTCCGCGATTCATATAGGCAAGGCCTGGACGATTGTTTCGAGTTATAACAGCCGAATAGTCCATGATAGCTTGATCGAGATTGCCGATAGCAAGATGACTGTTCGCGCGTTCATAGCGATAGTTCGTGACGGACACGTCCAGTTCTATCGCACGATCAAAATCGGCGAGCGCCTCACGAAGACGGCCGCTTCCCGTAAGGATAAGTGCGCGTTGATAGTATGCATCAGCAAAATCGGGTTGCGACTGGATGGCCCTGGAGACATCGGCCACAGCTAGGTCGTTTTTGGCCACTTCGGCATAAGCCGATGCGCGCACAACCAACGCCTTGGCACGCCTGATCAGTTCAGATTGAGGGTCTTCGACAAGAGCCGTGCACGCCAGGATCGTATGATCGGGTGATGCCCGCTTGCAGCCTGCCCCAAATCCTACCGATGCGGTCAGTGCCAGTGCTACAATGGCACTGACCGTGATCATAGCGCCTTTCTGAATGACCATCCGTCTCCTTCGGCGCATAGTTGGCCGAACCATGCAATTGTGAGGTCGGCTTTCGACGTCAGTCTCAAAATTTCGATGAAGATTGACGCTACCGGATTTGGTGTTCGTCATGATGATTTGCAAACCCAGGGTGACATTGCCATTTGCTAGCAAGCAATTGGGCAAAGGACACCTTCAAAGATTCACCTCACGCCAGAGCGGCTCTGTGGTTCACGTCTTTGCACCAGATGAGATGTAGTCCGCGCCGGGTGTGGTAGCGTTACATCAATCAAAGCACTTGAGGCATGCTGCAACATGATTGCCAACCGCAACTCAACTTTGAACCTTTGCTTGGGTCTTGTGTTCCTAGTGGTCGCAATTGAGCCGGCAAGGGCGGAAACAAATCCTATCGATCCAAGCCCGGTGATTCGCTCTATCGAGTCGCGACTTGAGACCTACATGCATCCAAAAGAGGGTGAAAGCCGGCGTGCACCACCCGCGTTGAGCGTCGCCGTTGCCATAGACGGGGAGTACTTGTTTTCGCGAGGCTTTGGAGAGGCAAGGCCCGGCGTTCGAGCCGATGCGGAAACCCGATTTCATATCGGCTCGCTGACGAAGCAGTTAACCGCAGCCGCCGTATTGCTGGCGGTCGAGCGCGGTGCTCACATTCGAGCGACGGGCAAGACGCTTAAGCTCGACACTGTGCTGTCTGATGTTTTTGATGGTGTGGATCATTGGAGCCAAGGAGTGGACCCGCCGATCACGCTGAGCCGCCTTCTCACCATGTCGTCGAACTTATCCAACTTCAGCCGGCGGCCGCCACCTGATACCAACCCGTGGGGGACGATTTCTGCACCCCATCTCTTGAGCCATCTGAAAAAGTTCAAACCCTTCGGCTGGCCAAATAGTTTCGAATACAGCAATACGAGCTATTTCCTGTTGGCCGAAGCTCTTGACGCCTTGTCAGACGACGGAGCTCAACGGAAACTTTATCAGTACCGGCTGCGCCAAGACGTGTTCGAACCGTCGGGAATGACGGCTGCTGGCTTTACGGGCGATGATAGCCCAAACGACAAAGACGCAATGCCCCACTATCGCAGGCGGCCAGCCTTCGATAAACCTGACTGGCTGAAAGGAAGCGGTGATGTCGTATGCAGTGCCACCGACTTGCGGTCCTGGAATATTGCTTTGATGTCAGGGCGCGTCCTGTCGAATAAGATGCGTGACCTCATGTTTTCCGATGGCGTACGTGTCGATCCACTGACTTGGTACGGGATGGGATGGTTCGTCCGCCACCCAAAAAATATGGACACCTTCAGTCATTCAGGTTCTGTGCCGGGGTTCACATCCTTCAACACTATTGTGCGTAGTACTCAAGGAGACAGATGGGCATCGGTAACACTCCTTGCAAGCAGCGATGGACTTGATGATCTGGACGAATTGGCCGAAGACATCGTCGATATCGTCATGCCCCGATAGCTTTTCAGGCCGTAAGATCTCGCTGCCGTTAGCTTCAGGCCAGTTATTCTACGTCAGGATCCGTTCGGAATAACGGATTTCCCGGCAAATCGCCCGCCTTGATTGTCCGTAGCCAGAACTGAAAACTCGTCTTGCCCTGTCGAGCCGTATGAGAATCGCAACGGCGTGTTTTCCGAAATGGAGATGCCACTTTCCATTTTCAAGAACGGGCTTTCTCCGCGCTTGATTTCCATCTCGGAAATAAAGTGTGCTGGCCTGAAATCCCGCGTCGTCGGATCCATTTGCATTCCCGTTGAATTTGGATGCCGAACCATGACTTGCCCTTCGCGCCAGTTCGCATCGCGATTTGGGTCATTGATTGACTTGAACTTAAATTGGCCGAGATTAGCTAACGCCTCGTCAGCATCTTTGGCACCCAACGATGAGCACCCTCCCGCACCAGCAACGAACCGCGACGACATATGGAGCTTGCCATCGTCCGTCTCCAGCACCGCGCGCACTTTAGAGAACGAATCAATACGCACACGAGTGGCAATGACCCGCTCGCCGATGTCGGGACCGGCCCGGAAGCCGTCGCCAAGAGCGATCGATGCCGCCACCGGCGCAGGATTGCGGTCAATAATAAGCGTGATCGACTTTGCACCTGCAATCACATTGCCAGGAATTCGAAGCGTGACCGGGACGACCGATGCGTCCTGTGCCGAGTCAGGCGCAAACAAAGTCACAAACCCATCGTTCTCCACTATCTCTCGCGAATGGAATACTTCCGCGCGAATACCTGGCCAAGGGTCGTTCTCAGCCTGAGCCGTGGGCCCGCAGATGAGATGCGCCAAGACGCCAGCAACCCACAGCTTTCCCCGAAAGGCGCCGACCCTACGCGACGCAATCCGCCCATCCACACCGCCGAACATGCCCGCTATCCCTAACGTGATCTGACCAAAAGAATAGGCTGCTCCCCGAAATGCTTCCGCTGCAATGGGAATAATTCCCGTTTTGCTTACAATCAGAACACGCTAGAGGCAGCCGATCATTGTTTTCCACTCGGAGACGGTCGCAGTCATGGTCTTACCCCCTAATTGGCCATTGTTACTGCCCGGGCGTGCCGGTGGTAGGCGCAAATGTCTGTCTATCCTGGTGCTCTGTTTGCTGGTTGGTTTGTCAGGAAGCCCGAGCGCCGCAACCGCCGAAGTGGCCATCCAGCCCACGCAAGATCTTCCATCGAGGCTCAATGCCGCACGCGATGAACCACGCAAGTTTGCCAGTGCCCCAGATAAGCAAAACTCGGACTTCGTTACACTGGCATTCGGAACGGGTCGCGAGACGGGCACCCTTGTCGCTGGCGCTGGCGAAGAGTTCACCGACTGCCCGGACGGATGCCCTGCGATGGTCGTCGTGCCGGCAGCCTCCAACGGCGCCACAATTGGTTCGCCGGAACATGAACCAGCTCGCCAGCCTGATGAAAAGCAGCAGACGTTTCAAGTCCGCGCCTTCGCCATCGGCAAATTCGAGGTCACTGTCGCGGAATATTTGCTGTGTGTCGAGGCCGAGGGCTGCGCGCCGCCGGAATGGCTCCAGCCGGGTGGTCAGCATAATGTCGAGACCGGTTCTAGCCGTTACTACAAGAACCTTGGGACGAGCATTACCGGACTGAGCCAGCCTGTCGTCGGCGTCGGACATAGCGATGCGTTGGCCTATGCCACTTGGCTTTCCGCCAAGACAGGAAAACCCTACCGCTTGCCATCTGAAATTGAATGGGAATATGCAGCCCGTGGCGGCACAGCGACAGCCTACTGGTGGGGCAATGACGTTCGCGAGAGTGGAAACGTCTGGGCAAATTGTCGAGGGTGCGGCAGTGAGTGGGACGCCAAGTTGCTCGCGCCTGCCAACAGCTTGGCGCCTAATCCCTGGGGGCTGCACCATGTCTTGGGCAATGTCTGGGAGTGGGTGTCCGACGTCTATTGCGAACGCTACTCCGACAAACCAGTCGATGGGACGGCGCACCTTGATGAGACTTGCTATACCGGCGACAGCCCGAAGGGCTTGCGCGTTCTGCGTGGCGGTTCGGCGTTCTATGAGCCGTCGCTGATGCGGGTGGCCATCCGATTGCGCAATCGCGCCGATTTCAAGAACGTCAGCGTCGGCTTTAGAATTGCTCGCAGCATCGATCAGTAGAGTCCATGCAACCGCCTGCACTGATGACCTGGAGCATTTCCGCGTGTCCCTCCGCCTGCAACTCATACGCACAATTACCATAGTCCTCTTGGGGACGCTTTGCGTTGGCAGTGTCGTGATTTATTGGCACGCCGTGCGCAAAGTCGAGACAGAAATGCGCGCGGCGATCACCGTTGGCAGCCGCATTGCGGCCAACGCGATTGATGACGTTGACGAAGTCACGAACCCACGCCGCCGCATGGAACTGCTCGTCGCCGACTTCAATGGTGACCGGCACCTGCGGGCCTTTCTGATGGATGCCAACAAACACCTTATTATGACCTCGCAGTTAACGCCGCCAGAGGAAGACGTGCCCGAGTGGCTGTTCAAATTACTGGGCGGACAGCCCAAGTCCATTACGATCAAGCTTCCCCCCACCTTCAATGGGCACGGCGCAATTTCACTGCAGACTGATTCACACAACGAGGTCGGCGAAGTGCGCAACGACGCCAAACTATATCTAACCATTTTGGCCGTGTTTTGTGGCCTTGTACTCATTCTGCTTTACGTGATTCTTGGCCGTGCCCTGCGTCCGCTGCAGGAACTGACCGTCAGTTTCGCCCAGATCGGCAGGGGCGACTATCAAACCCGCGTCCTTGTGCGTGCTCCCCGGGAGATAGCTCAGTTAGAGTCGGGGTTCAACCAAATGGCAGCGCAACTTTTGGAGATGGAGCAGCGCAACGGGCGGCTTCGCGAGCAACTTGAAACCGTGCAGGAGGAAGAGCGCGTCGAACTCGCCCGCAACCTGCATGATGAGGTAAGCCCACTCCTGTTTTCAGTCGAGGTCGACGCCATGACAATCCGCCAGCATGCCACTGGGGGACGCACCGCTGAAATACCTGACCTGGCGGATGCAATACAAGGGGCGGTTGCGAACATGAAGACCAACGTCAAAGCAATTCTAGGTCAATTGCGACCGGCAGGACTTGCCGAGCTCAGTCTTGGCAATTCCATCGAAAACCTTGTGTCGTTCTGGCTTGCGCGACATCCAGAAATCTCATTTTCGGTAAACATTCCGGACGGCTCTTGGGGGCCCCAGATCGACTCTGCCATTCACAGTATCGTCCGGGAAAGTTTGAGCAATTCAATGAAGCACACCAAGCCGTCTCAGGTCGGCATCCACGTCGAGGACGATCAGAAAGGTTATCTAAGCGTGGTGATCATGGACAACGGATGCGGGCTTAAATCACCACAGCCAACGAGTGGCTATGGTGTAATTGGGATGAAAGAACGTGCGACATTGTTGGGCGGGAGATTGACCGTCGAGGATCGGATCGATGGTCCCGGCGTCGTTGTACGGGCCCTCGTTCCAATCTCCGTCAATCAGCGGCCACAATCGATGGGCGAGGCGATACCTGGATGAAAATATTGATCATCGACGATCACGCGGTCTTGCGCGAGGGTGTTCGCCGGCTTCTGGCAACCATCCCCGGGGCCGAAATTTCGGAAGCCTCGACAACGAATGAAGCATTAGCCAAGTTGAGACTGGACCCGCCTCACGTGGTCATTCTCGATATCAACTTGAACGGCAGTAGCGGATTAGAGCTGCTGCAACGCCTCAAGTCTGAGCAAAAGAGCGTTCGCGTCGTCATGTTTACCATGTACACTGAGCCCAGCTATATCGCCCGCGCCATCAAGGCAGGTGCTGCCGGATATGTCAGCAAGAGTGCGCCAGCTGGAGAACTCGTCACGGCGGTTCGCAAGGTCGCAGAAGGGGAGCGATACATTGACCGTGAGATTGCCAGCGATCTCTACTTTAACCGCTCCTCCGCTGACGACCCGCTGCAGAAACTGACAAATCGGGAAGTTGAAATTCTGCGTCTTCTCGGCGAAGGAAAAAGCCTCACCCAAATCGCCAGTACATTCGGCATTGCCTATAAGACGGTGGCGAACTCCTGTGGGCGGCTCAAGGAAAAGCTGGGCCTAGAGCGGACGGCGGATCTGATCCGCTTCTCCCTCGACACCCGCACGCGCTAGCCTTCCACACCCGGCGGATGATCACCATTCCTGTCATGACCGCGCGATAATCTGGGTGCCGCCTGTCATCACGCAGGATCAATCCGGCGTGATGGGGACATCCCGGCGCAACAATAGGGAAAAAGTCCCATGTGCCAGAGGATTGGCAGACAGTAACGATCAAGTGCCTGCAACTGTTTCCTGGCTATCGCGACGGCCTACCTCCATTGGTTCTTGGGATAGCTAGGGCAATCGACTTAATCCGGACGGCTTGGTGATCATCATATGATGATTTCCGGGTGTCCGGATTTTTTTGCTTCAATTCGCTTAAATTCATTGCGCAGAGTGCTCATTGGAAATCACGGCATAATACCGTTCACACCCATCTTTTGCGGGCTCTCAATCTGATCAGCGCAATAGCACCTTAGCCCAACTTGAAATCAAGATCGCGTGATGGGGAATTTTTCCCGATTGGATCGGGAACTAGTCCCATCGAACACAGGGGCAATGGGCAACTAAAGTTCAAGAACCGGAACGGTGGCAAGATCAGGTGCGCACGCACACTGACGAAGTTCGTGCCACTGAAGACCGGCGTGGGAGGGCGCTTCATCGAGCCAGAATATTGGAACCACATGGGAACCCAGCGTCCCCGGGTTGGGACCATGATTGTTTGCCTATGAAACACTCGCCCAGTCAAAACGGGAATCAGTATTGGCAAAAAATTTGAAAAGCGGATTCCCAATCACGCAACGAAAATAAAAACAAAGAAGCAATGGAGGAACCAGGGATGAGACGTAGAAGGCTATTGGCCTCAGCAGGCAGTGCCGTTGCCGCAATTGTAGGGCTATCTGGCTTGGCGCTCGCTGATGAACCAGCAAAGCGTGCGGCGGACCCCAATCAATGGGCATCTCCAGGCCGCGATAACGCAATGACTCGCCACAGCACGCTGGGCGACATCAATGCTGGAAACGTCAACAAGCTCCAGATGGTTTGGTCGCAGTCGACCGGCGCTCTGCGGGGCCACGAAGGGCAGCCCCTCGTGATCGACGACGTTGGCGGCAAGCCCATGATGTTCATGGTCAGCGGTTGCCCTGATATGTCGAAGTGCAACATCGCCCAAGGTCTCGACCTCACGGATCCGGACAATCCCAAGCAAATTTGGAACTACGTCAAGCAGACCGATCGCGATGAATCGGCCGTCCCTCGCGCGTGCTGCGATACCGTGAACCGCGGCCCAGCATTTGCGGATGGAAAGGTTGTCTACGGTACGCTCGATGGTTTCTTGATTGCGCTCGATGCGGCCACCGGCAAAGAGGTCTGGGTCGTCAAACACGCCTGGCCCGAAAAAGGCGAGACCATCACGAATGCTCCCTTGATCGCCGAAAACCTGGTCATCATCGGCTTCGGCGGAGACGAGTTCGCCGCTCGCGGTCGCGTGACCGCCTACAATCTCAAGGACGGCAAGCAGGTCTGGTCATGCCACTCGACCGGTCCCGATAAGGATGTCTGCCTTTCGCCAGAAACCAATAAGGCCAACCCGCATTATGGCACGGCCGGCACCGATCTCGGCGTCAACACCCACCTCGGTCAGGACTACAAGATCGGTGGCGGCGCTGCCTGGGGCTGGTTCAGCTACGATGCCGAATTGAAAATGGTCTACTATTCGACCGGCAACCCCGGCCTTTGGAGCCCGTCTTACCGTTGCTCCGAAAAGACCCACGAAGCGTGCAACACCGGAAAGTTCGACAACAAGTGGTCGATGACCATTTTCGGGCGCAAGGTCGATACGGGTGAAGCCGTGTTTGCCTATCAGATGACCCCGTTCGACCAGTGGGACTATGATGGCGTCAATGAAAACATCCTCGTCGACATGGACGTTGACGGCAAGAAGCGCAAAACGCTGGTTCACTTCGACCGCAACGGCTTTGCCTACGTTCTAGACCGGGTCGACGGCACCCTGCTGCGCGCCAACAAGTTCGTAACTGTCGATTGGGCTGAAAAGATCGACCTGAAAACTGGCCGTCCTGTGAAAGTCCGCGAACACTCTCCGCTTGAGCGTGGCCGCAATGTTGCCGCTTGCCCGTCTGCCATGGGCGGCAAAGACCAGCAGCCGTGCGCCATCGACCCAAAGGAGCCCAACAAGGCCTACTGCCCCACCAACAACTGGTGCATGGAACTTGAGCCCCAAGAGCGGTCGCACACCAACCAGGGCACGGTCTACGTGTTCGCCAACGTCTTTATGTATCCAGAAAAACCAGGCATCACGGGTAAGATCAAGAAGTTCGACGTTCTGACCGGCACCTCTGATTGGGAAATCCCCGACCAGTACCCGAACTGGGGCGGGACCATGGTCACGGATGGCGGCCTGATGTTCTACGGCAGCTTGGGCGGCGACTTCCGTGCCGTTGATCGCAAGTCCGGCAAGGTACTGTGGAGCCGCAAACTCGCCTCGGGCATTATCGGCAACCCGATCACCTACAAGGTCAAGGGCAAACAGTATGTCTCGATCCTGTCGGGTATCGGTGGCTGGATTGGCGTACCCGTCACGGCGGGCCTTGATCTCAGCGACAAGTTTGGTGCGATCGGTGCCACGGCCATGACAAAGGCGGCCAACCTGGACAAGATCCCTCAAGGTGGAACGCTCTTCACATTCCGCGTGATGGAATAACCGATCCTTGCACGTCCGGCACTCATCCTCACGTAGTCTGGGTGCCGGATACCTCCAATCCCCCGAGCATGAAGGCGATCCCTTTGCGATACAGCGTGCGATTTTGCTATTTTCTTGTCGCGATGATCTGCATGGGTTTAGGAACCCCGTCTTGGGCACAGTCACAATCGAAAGCCAATAAGGCGTTGGATGCCGCGCTTGCCAAACTGGAGGCCCAGTTACCGCTGGCAGCCGTTGATCATACCGCTCTCAGGAAGGCAGCCACGCAGAAGAAGCTCGACGGTCTGCGCGTCTGCAGCGATCCAGGGAACATGCCGCTGTCGGATATTGACCGGCAGGGATTTCAAAACAAGATCATCGAGCTCGTCGCTGAAGAGATGGGCACAAGAGTGTCGTATTTCTGGCGGCCATCCCTCGAGCGTGGCATTACGCGCCAAACATTTGAATCCAACGACTGCGATGTCCTGTTGGATATGCCGGAAGGCTACAGCCATATTCTGACGACCACGCCCGTCTATCGAACCACCTATGTCTTTGCCTATCGCAGCGATAAGGGCATCGATATCAAGAGCCTTGATGATCCCAAGCTCAAAGACTTGCGGATCGGCGTCTTCCAAACTTCGGGTCTGCGCATGGTGCTCGCCAGCCGTGGTGTGCGCGCCAATGTTTCCCTGCATGTCCAGAGCCACAATCCTGACCTGATCCCTGAAAACCAGCCTTGGCGTCAGGTTCAGAAAGTCGTCGATGGAGAATTGGACGTTGCCGGTGTCTGGGGTCCTTTTGCCGGCTGGCTTAAGACAATGAAGGGTGCTCCTCTCGTGATCCAGCCCGTCAACATCATGGAGGATGAAGTTCCTCTGGAATTCGATCTTTCGATCGGATTGAGAAAGATCGACTATATCCTGAAATACAAGATCGAACTCGCACTCGACCAGCGCAAGGCAGAAATTGAGAAAATTCTGCGTTCTTTTGGGGTGCCGTTGGTCAACTGCAGCCGCTGCACGGTGCAAGGCGATCTTCCAGCGCATGGCGTTTATACCAAACCAATAGCCGATGCATCGGCGAGCACTCGGCCAGAGCCCGCACCCGACCAAAAGGTCGACACGGCTCGCCTCGAATCTTGGCTGGCAAGTGGCGCCGACATCAATCAGGAACTGGCAAACGCTGTACTCGCAGCCGACCTGGAGCGCATAAAGTTTCTGATCGCCAAAGGCGCTGACGTAAACAAGCGCGATCCCCAAGGGTATGCACCTATTCATACGGCAGCACGCCATCGTCACCCTGAGATCGTCGCCCTCTTAGCTGCAAGCAAGGCCGACGTGAACGCGCCCGATGTCGATGGAATGACGGCGCTGGTGCATGCCGTAGCGCGCGACCATCCTGCAACAATCAAGCAGCTCGTTTCGAGCGGCGCTGATCTTAATTCACCTGCTCCCGGCGGCTACCCGCTGTTGGCACTCGCAATTGTCGAAGATAAACTCGATGCCGCAATGGCCTTGATCGCGTCCGGTGCTCCTATCAATGCGGCCAGCGGTTCAAACCAGCTGACGCCTTTGATGCTCGTGGCCGGCAAAGAACCCGTGCAGCTTTCATTGGGCGCTGGCCGCCGTCCTGTCGTGAAACTGCATCCTCAATATCCCGGATCGCTTGAGGTGGCTAAGGCCCTTATCGACAAGGGTGCCGATCTTGATGCCACCAACGCCGAAGGTGTGACCGCGCTCATGCTGGCAGCGGCACACAATCAGGCCCCGATCGTCGGGGTCTTGCTTCAAGCAAATGCAAAAATTGCAGTCCGGGCAAAGGATGGCCGGACTGCACTGGAGATCGCCAAGGCGAATGGCAACGAAACGGTCGTCAGTACGATCCGGTTGATGGAGCAGTCCGGCAACAATTGACCGGTGCAAGCGAAAGCATCCCGGCGCTTTTGCCACTTCATCCTGAAGACTTCGGGAGTTTTGCTAGCGCCGTCAGTAGGAAATAGACGCATAACAAAACGTGCAAGCGACTTAGACCTAAGTTCAAGAAAACAAAAAATACCGGGAAACTAAAAGGGGAAATGTGTGTCTAACACGAATGTAAAATCTCTAAGGGCAGGACTAGTTGCCTTCGTTGCGACTGCTGCGATCGGTATGAGCTATTCAGTTTTTGCTGCCGATGAACCCAGCAAGGCACCGGCGGCTTCTGCAGAGGCGGTGCAAGCCCCCGCCGCAGTTCCTGCAACCGATAAAGTTGCAGGTTCAGCGGCATCCCCCGCGCCAGCAGACGGCGCTGCCATGAAGCCGTTGGATCGTGTAAAGGCTGCCGCAAAAGGGACGCTCAAAAATCCATACACGGATAAGCCCGATGCAATCGCCGAAGGCTCAAAGAAGTGGTTTGCCTTCAGCTGCAACGGATGTCACGGCGGCGGCGGCGGCGGCGGGATGTGCCCCCCGGTGACAAACGAAGTTTGGGTTTACGGTAGCGACGATGACACGATGTTCCGCCTGATCGTGCAGGGAACGCAGGACCTCAAGAAGGAGGGCTATGTGCGCAAGGGAACGGAAGGGGTCGTCGGCCCAATGCCTGCATTTGGCGAACTGATCGAATCCGAAGACGATGTCTGGAAGGTCATTGCGTTTATTCGGACGCTCTACAAAGGAAGTCCAACCAGGAGAAACTGGTGATTGCCTTGCGCAAGGTCTTGTTTCCTGCTGCCACCACGGGCAGCAGGGTCTCGCTCCTGTCTCCTCTCTCAAGGCGGCGCAGACTTTTTGCCATACTTTGGAGCCTTCTATTTCCCGTAGCGGCAGTCGCCGGTTCAGATGACGTGCCGGTGCTGGCAGTGCCTGCCGCGTCGCAAGTGAGAATCGTCTATATTTCGCGCGCTTATGACGAGCCTCCACCTTTATCGCTGGTAGAAAAGGTCGTCGCCGACCAAGGCGTCCAAGGCGTTCGTATCGCGCTCGACGAGAACAACCGTACCGGTCGGTTTATCGGCCACGAATATAGCGTCCTCGAGTTGGCCGCAAAGTCCAGCGACGATGTCGTTCGGTTGGTGCGTGAGCGCCTAGCTGGCGGCGATGTGATGTTCGTTGCCGATCTTGAGCCCGCCGACCTTCTCGCCGTCGCGGACCTTCCAGGTGCCAAGAATGCGCTAGTCTTGGATATACGAACGAGCGAAGATGATCTTCGCGGCGCCAACTGCCGCGCGAACGTGTTTCATATTCGGCCAAGCTGGGCCATGCGCGCCGATGCTCTGGCGCAGTACCTGCTCTACAAAAAGTGGCGGCGCTGGCTTCTCGTATTGGGCAAGAAGCCGAAAGATCTGGGTTACGCCGCAGCTGTGAGGCGCGCTGCTGGCCGCTTTGGTGGCAAGATTGTGGAAGAGCGGACCTACGCTTTTGAGGCTGGGTCGCGGCGCACCGATACCGGACATCAACAGATTCAAACGCAGATGCCACTTCTGACGCAATCGGCTCCGCAGCACGATGTTGTTTTTGTTGCCGACGAAGGCGAGAACTTCGGCGAATATCTACTGTTTCGTACCATTGAGCCAAGGCCCGTCGTCGGAACTCATGGTCTTGTTGCCGTGGCTTGGCATCGCGCCTTCGAAGAATATGCGGCGATGCAGATGCAGAATCGCTTTGAAAAGCGTGTTGGCCGCATCATGACCGAGCGCGATTACACGGGCTGGCTTGCCGTCCGGATCTTCGGGGAGGCAGTGACACGAACGGGGGAAACCCAATTTGCCGCTCTACGGTCCTACTTGTTGTCCGACAAGTTTGAAGTGGCGGGATTCAAAGGCGAAGGGCTGACGTTTCGCAAGTGGGATTTGCAGCTTCGCCAGCCGGTTCTGCTATCGGGGCCCAGGTCGCTTGTCTCGGTCTCACCTCAAGAAGGCTTTCTGCACCCCAAGTATCTCACGGACTCTCTAGGGGTCGACGCACCCGAAACTCTCTGCCGTTTTGAGAAACCATGATCGAGATTGGTGGCGTTATGAAAATTGGAATGCAAAAAGCAGCGCTCGCATTGATTTTGAACTTGGGTATCGTTCCCATGCAATCGGCGAACGCGGCAATGATCTTCGTGACCAATGAGAAGGACAACACGGTCAGCGTTATCGACAGTACCTCCCTCCAAGTCGTGAAGACGATCCCGGTTGGCAAGCGACCCCGCGGCATCGTCATCACGCCGGACTTCACTGAGGTCCACGTCTGCATCGGTGACGAGGACCGCATCGATGTCATCGACACAGTCAAGCTTGAAGTCATCCGGCGCATGAATTCAGGTCCCGATCCAGAACTCCTGGACGTCGACCCGAAAGGTGAGCGGCTGTATGTCGCCAACGAAGACGATGGCATGGTCACGATCATGGATCGCAAAACAGGAGAAGTCTTTGCAGAGGTTCAGATCGGTGTGGAGCCGGAAGGGATGACGGTTAGTCCCGATTCGGGGGTTGTCGTGGCCACATCCGAGTCAACCAGCATGGCTCACTTCATAGATACGAAGACATATAAGGTGCTGGCCAATGTTTTAGTGGATGCAAGGCCCAGGGCCGCCGAGCACACCAAAGATGGCAATCAGGTCTGGGTTTCGTCTGAGGTGGGCGGAACGGTATCGGTGATTGATACCACGACAAGAAAGACAATTCAAAAATTCGGATTTGAAATCCCTGGCGTCCGGCCGGAGTTGATACAGCCGATGGGCATACGCTTTACCGCAGACGGCAAGAAAGCCTTCGTTGGACTTGGTCGAGCCAATCGCATTGCAGTTATCGACACGACCTCGATTAAGGTCGTCGATTATATCCTGGTCGGACACCGGCCTTGGCATTTGGCCTTAAGCCCTGACGGCAAGAAAATTTATACTGCGAATGGCTTGACCAATGACATGACGGTCATAGACGTCGCGTCTCTCAAGGCCGAAAAGACAATCCCGGTGGGCCGCCTCCCCTGGGGGCTTGTGGTCAAGCCTTGAGCGAGGCCGAGAGGCGGTTGCATACCGCCTCTCTTGTTCGCGGTCTACTTCAGTTTTGCGACAAGACTGGCCAGTCCGGCGTCGTAGATGCCGCTAATAACATCTGAAGCTTTGGCATCATCGGTACCCTTGGCATCGAACTTACCTGTCCACAATATTGTCGAACCTGCACCTTTTGCACTAACCGAAAAGGTTGACTGATAGTTGGCGACAGGTAGTGGACTTTCTACGATGGTATAGCCATACGACATCGCCTTTTCGTCACGTACCGACAACTTCTCCACGATCTTGGCACCATCCTTGAGCGTCAAGGTTCGCATCGAAGAACCATCCTTGCTCGCCGCGTCACACTTCGCGACGGCAGGGTGCCAGGTTCCGATGCCGCAGAAATCCCCAATTGCCTTCCAGGCTGCATCTGGCGCAGCGGCAATATCAACGCTCTTCTTCACCTCGAGGGCAAGAGCCGACTCGGTCGTGGCGATGGCAATCAGAACAGTCAAGGCAGCATTTGCGAGAATGCGACGTTTCATTTCAGTTTCCTCCGGCTGCTGTGAAAATAGTCAAAAGCAACGGCAATACGCCTTGGAGCTTGCGCCGCAAAACTTTGTCGCCGAGTGTGCTGACCCGGAGAAGGTTACATTCGAGACTGACGCATTTTTCAAATCATAATTGCGTCATCTGAAAAATATTCAAGGATCAACTTCTTTAGATCAGCTCAGGCTATTTGCTCCCGGTAATCGGGAAAAAATCCCATTGAAATTGATGGGCAGTCGAGTGTCATTACAATAGACCAATGTGAGGTGCGTATGTTCGTTCGATCCATGCTTTCCCGTCTCGCTTTCGTCATGGCCGCACTGGTCGTGCCGGATAGTCCGGCCTTTGCCGCAAAGCAGGAAAAGGCGGAGGTGGTGACTGCCCGGCAGCATCCAGATCTTCAGAAATTTCACGAATTGGCGCGCATAGCTGGATTGAAATCCACACTGGCCGGAAAAAGGCGTCTAACCGCATTTGCTCCCTCCAACGGTGCCTTTGCCAAACTTCCCGCGGCCACGCTCGACAAACTCAGCCGCCCCGGAAACAAAGCACTGCTGTCGGCCGTACTTCGGCACCATCTAGTTGCTGGCAACTACAGCTGGAGCCGGCTGAAGAGGGCCAAAATCGCGGTCTACGAACTTCCGGCGTCGGATGGTAGCCGTTTGAAGATGGACGTCCGCAGCGAGGTATCGGTCGGCGATGCAACGGTCATTCAGCGTGATCTCAAGGCCGCGAACGGCGTTGTGCATATCATCAATGAAGTCATGATCCCTAACCACGTGAAGGCACGGCTAGCGAGCATGCCAGAAATTATGGCACCGAAGGCGAAGGTCGCAAGTAAAAAGAGTAACCGCTCTTAATTGGCACACTTTAGCTTGATCCACCCTTGGATTGAGACCGTCTGGAATGTGCCAGGGATTTATTCCCTATTTGAGGCCTAAGGCGACTTTTTGAGGTCAAACTACTTACAGACCGTGCGGTTGGTTGTAGGCTTGTCCAATCAGTTCAGCGCCTGCCAAACAAGCCCGTGTCGTCCAAATGACCATAACAGCCTAAAGACCCCAGGCAACAAAAGCTAGAAAACGCATGCGCTCCGGACTTGGTGTGCAGCCGGGGTATTAGCCGTAATCAAATATGCCTATCGGAGAAACCAATGCGTCACGTCAAATTTGTTTCGGCCCTCGGTCTTGCATGCATAGGCGGACTAGCGATCTGGACGCCCATCGCCCCAGCTGGTGCAGATGAACTAAAGCTACCAACGCGCAAGGCAGGCCTTTGGGAGCTGAAGACCTCTATGGATCAAGGAGGTGGTGCGCGCGAACAATCCATCAAAATGTGCATCGATGACGCAATGGAGCGTCAGACGGTTCTCGCCAGTATTGAGGAGCACAAGACGGGCTGCTCAAAGTACCATATCGAACGCAATGGTGACACGACCTCCGTAGATGCGGAATGCATTATGAACAAAATGGCCGTCTCAAGCCAAACGAAAATGAGTGGTGACTTCAAGGCTGCCTTCGAGGTGACAATCAAGAGCACAACGGCGCAAAGCGGTCAGGGTCCGCAACCTCAATCGGCCGCTCAGTCCCAGCCTCCACAGCAATCGCGTGCCGTGAACCGGACGATAACTCAGTCAGGCAGGTATCTAGACTCCAATTGCGGCGACCTCAAACCTGGCGAGGCGATGGGCCCAGACGGCAATAAAGTCATGGTGCAGTAGCTCTCTGGATTATGCGGATAGGGGCGTGAATGATGCAGTCGATACGCCAAATCGTCCGGATCGTGAGATTGCTTTCATTGGCGTTCATGCTGTTCTGCGGGATTGGCATGAGTTCGCTTGCCAAAGAGGGCGATGTCCTTGCCTGCAATAAGGACGTGATGTTTATTTTTGATGCTTCGGGGTCCATGTCAGGAACCGACTGGACTAACAAGGTGCCCCGCATTGACCGTGTGCGGGGCGCGTTGGCGGTTGTGCTGCCGGACGTGACACCGGCCCGAAATGTCGGTCTGATCGTCTACGGGCCCGGACCCTACAACAAGTGTGACAACATCGAATTGAGGCTGCGTCCAGGGCCGAATTCGGCTGAGATAATCATGGAGGAAGTTCGACCCATCAGCCCCGCAGGGCGCACCCCATTGACTGCGTCCGTCCAAGAGGCCGCCAACGCGTTGAGCGCAAAAGAGAAGCCCGGTGTTATCGTGCTGTTGACTGACGGCGAGGAAACTTGTGGCGGGAAGCCCTGCGCGCTGGCGAGTGTGTTGAAAGCTAAATCAAAAGATTTGACGGTCCACGTCATCGGATACTCGCTCGGCACCGATGGCGCCGGTATTGAAGGCCGTCTGGATATGCGCTGCTTAGCCGAAAAGACGGGGGGGCTATATATAGCCGTCGAGACGACGGATGAACTGATTGCTGCGCTGCGCAAAACACTTGCATGCCCGTTTCTGGCTAAGTCGTACGATACGCACTGGCCTAACGCTTGATAAAAGGCAGGCATTTTCCAGCTAGCGAGAAATTTTCAGGGTCACCACTTCCAGATTAAACGTCACCATAGAAATAGTTCTCGGGAAAGTTCTGGTAACGCAAAGGGCATTCTGGCGAATTCATAGAAATGTTTGGCTGATTCCGAAGCTGTATACCCAAAATCATCATCTTCGAACTTTGTTCGTTTCGCTCACCGGAGTTTATAGTATGCACAAGCCCCTGCGAAACTGGACGAATGTCATGTCTTACCGTTTGCGCCGGCTAGTCGGCGGGCGGCGGCAGATCATCCTGGTGCTTTCAATTTTGATAGCCCATATCCAGACAGCACAGGCAGGAGCGCCCGAGTTCGGCGGAGTTTGCGCCATGGGACTTGTGGAAGGCAAGCGCATCAAGACAAATTGCAAGGTCAACTGGACCAATGGCAAAGACGGCAAGACCTATTGCTTTGCAACAGACGATTCAAAAGCCGCCTTCCTCAACGATCCCGAGCGGAACGTGCAAAGGGCTGTCGAGCATTTTGCTATGGCCGAGGCCGAGCGAACCGTCAACGACATGGGCCGCTTCACCGCTGAAGATGTGACGGTCTTTATTCAAGACCATATCGCCAAGGCGGGCGACAAGACCAGTGGCCTATTTTCAGTCAACGATTCCATGCTCGGCCAGACTCTTGCATTGAGGCTTGAGAAGGTTGATTTCGTTCGCACCTTGCATGGTTATGGTTTCTTCCCCAACGTCATCTTCCTCGACAAAGACGATGCCGCCAAAAAGTACCAGATAGATTTCTGGGTGAAGCCGCGCGGTGGCAAGCTTGAGGTTGTGGACACGCGCGTCTACAAGGCCCCGCGTAAGGAGGGCGATAAGTGGGTGATGTTTACGCGCCAGCCTAAGCCGTGGTGGTGGATCCCAGCCTCCGAACACCCCGGTGAAAGCGAGGTAAAGCGTAGTTGGCAGGTGATGAGCGCTTTGCATGAGCATATCGCGGCCGAGCGGACCAAGGGTGGAGGAACCTACAAACTCAAGGATGATAAGACCGGCCAGGAAATATTAATGGACTTCGTCGGCATCCATCAGCCTGTGCGGAAACTAAAAGATGACGGGCGCTATTTTGCGTGTACCGATTTCCGCCGGCAGGGTAGCACCGAAGAATATTACGACGTCGACTTCTGGCTCAATGACAAGGATGGCAAGATTACAGTTGGTGGCGTCCGGCTTCACAAGGTGCCGCAGATGGAAGATGGAAGCTTCATTCAGATGCCGCGGTATAGCTTCGATCTCAAAACATTCGATGTTGTTCCTTGACTCATACTGTGTATCAGCGCCTGCTGACGGTTGCACCATTGTGCTGTAAGAAATCATCTGGGGACGCTTCTTTTGGCATCCGGCAGATGGTTGATTCCTATGCGCATGAGTTCGGGGAGCGAGCGTGCGCCCAACTTACTTTTGATATTCGAAATCGTGTTGACGACCGTCTTATAACTGACCCCCAGCTCAACCGCGATACCTCCATATGGCTTTCCATCCGCAACCAGCTCTAATGTTTGAAGCTCCCGCATGGTCAACGAACGGATGGGGTTTGCTTTGTCTCTAGCCTCCATGAAGGCGAGACTCGATGCGAGTTCATGGCTGAGATACGGTAGTCCATCGCGTACCTTCGCAAACGCTTTCATCAACTCATCCGCCGCCGAGTCTTTCAGCACGTAACCGTTCGCCCCAAGCGACAAAGCCCGGCCAACGATCATTGGATCATTGTGCATACTCAAAACCAGAATCGGCGTCTTCTTATCGTGTATCCGGAGGCGTCGCACAAATGATAGACCGCTCAGCGCAAGTGATCCAATGGCCAGATCTACAACAACAACGTCTGGCCTATGTTGCCGATAGAGCCGGAAGGCTTGCGAAAAAGTGGATGCAAGGAGAATGCATTCTATTCCGGCATCTTCAAAAATCCGGCCGCAGCCTTGAAGGACAACAGGATGGTCATCAACGATGAGAACCTGAGTCATGCGCTGGCTTTCAGCGTGCAGGCAGCTAATTCCCGTTTAGCTGGGTTTTTAACAGGTATTTGAATTACGATTCTGACGCCATGTGGCTCAGCTCCTGTGAGCCCGCATTTGCCGCCCAAGCCTTGAACACGTTCCTTCATGGTAGCGAGTCCGAACCCAGCTGGTGCTGATTTGGGGATGCCTTGACCGTTGTCAACGATTGTCAAAAGGAGCGCGGCCTCATCGGTGTTGCTCGTCGAATCAACAATGCTTGCCCATTCTCGAATTGTGACGAAAACGCGATCTGCACGGCCATGTCGGATCGCATTCGTCAGGCCTTCCTGCACGCAACGATAAATCGTGATGTCGACATCGTCACCATAACTCGTTGAAACAAATTCTTGAGTGTAATCAATTGTAACCTCTGCATGCCGCAAGCGGAATTCGTCCACCAGTTCACCTATCAAATCTCCGATAGTGACGTGTCCCAGAACGATGGGGCGCAGCGACTTCAAGAGCTTCCGGTTCATGACTCGCATTCTATCTGCTATAGCCGTAATCTGGCCGATGCGGTCCTCAATTTTTGACTTTTGCGGATTTGCAACGTCACGGCAAATCGTAGCGACTGAAGTTGCATTGGCCGTCAACCCGAAGAGGCACGGACCAAACTCGTCGTGCAGTTCGTTTGCGATAATGCGGCGCTCGGTTTCTTGAGCCGAAATAAGTTCCCGGTAGAGTTTCGAGTTTTCAAGACGCGATGCTTGGAGTGCCTCGGATAAATGATTGAAGCTCGACGCTATCGCTTCGATTTCTCTGACTTTTGGCTTTTCAAGCCTGATTTCATAGTTGCCATCCTCAAGTCCAAGCATACCTCTGGACAGCCCCAGAAGGGGATTGAGGATGTGTCCCAAGATAACGTAAAGCATCGAAAGCATGACGGCATTGACGGCCAACCACATGATGGCAAGCCTGATGATATCATTCCATACCTCGGCAATTTCATCGGCGGCTTCACCGGTGAGTTCGAGAGACGCAACTTGCTGGCTGGCATTCCCAGCCTTGATGGACCTGGTGATGATCTCAGGACGCACCAGGGCGTAGAACCAAGCTGGTGCGCGGCCGATACTGTTAGCAGCCGATGAATCGTCTTGCGGGGTACCGCCGAGCGAAATTCTCTTTCCGTTGGCATCAATAAGAGAAATTTTTGCATGACGCAGGTGCTTGAAGAGCTGTGCAATTTGTTCGCTATTGCTAACGAGATCGTCTGCTTTCATTTGCCTGACGGCGTCCGATGCCAGTCTCTCGGCAACGTCAATCGAGGCGCCAATCTCGGTGCGCGCACGTTCGCGCCCGTTAATGACCGCAGCAGCTCCTGCCAGGAGGGCAGCCATGATACTCAGCGTGGCAATTGACAAGAGGATCTGCCAGCGAACAGGAAGTCCATACCAAAGCCGTTGCAGCACTTCGTCGCCTCTCATGATGCCGGGCGCAAAAGCATTCAATATAGATTGAGTGCGGTGCAAATATAACACGACCGCGCGAACTACTCACGCCCCTGTCTTTGGGACAATACGCTGGCGTCCGACTAGAACAACTTCAAAGTTTACCGGGCTACATTGCCAAATCATCCCGACATTTTTGGAAGACGTCCCGCTGTTATGACCCGGCAGAAAAATGCCTAGTCATTAACACAAAGTTGAGGCCGCTCGGGGGCGCCTCAAGAGAATTTCGAACGGGATTGGGGATATGTTCATGGCGACTAAACAGACGATCGCGACGATTGCCTCTATGTTGCTGCTGACGACATCGGCAGCGGCACAAGCGGTGCCGCCTGTCGGCGGGGGAGGGGCTTCCGCAGGGTCGCCCGTCACCCCGTTGCAGCCCAAGGCTCCGCAAGTCCCGGGTGTTAAGGTTCCAGAAGTTCAGGTCATCCAGGAGCAGCCCAAGGCTCCGCCTATTGCTGCTAAACCGGTGGCGCCTAAGAAGGCAGTAAAGGCTGCGGAGCCCGCACCTGCCCCCAGTAAGCCCGTCGCGGCAAAGCCAGCGGTTGCAAAGCCGGTCGCTTCCGCGCCAGTCGTTGCCGCCCCGCCTGACGCCGCCGACCTTCCGTTGACCTCATCGCAGGCAGCAGCCGAGCGCGCTCGAAACGGTGCCAACTCACCGGTGAACCCATCAACCGGAATTGTGCCTGGCAACCTTGAGAAGTTCTCGTCTGCGGCCACCCGTGTCGATCCTTCGAGGATTGACGCGCAAGCGCCGCGCACGACCAATGAAATCTTCGATCGCGTCCCAGGAGTTACCGTCGTGAATGACGATGGACTGGCGCGGCACGGCGGCATCGGCATGCGCGGGTCGCCGGCCCGGCGCGGCCGCAAAGTGCTCGTGATGGAAGACGGCCAATCCATCAATATGAGCTTATTCATCGACCCGTCGACACACTATGTGCCCCCGGTCGAACGCATTGAGAGTGTTGAAGTCTTGCGCGGCACCGTGATCGCACATGGCCCCAATAACAACCACGGGGTCGTGAACTTCAAGAACCTGTCGCCATTTGGCGCAAATGAGACCGAAATATCGGCGGCATATGGCAGCAACAATGCCTTCTACCGTCACGCTCATACCCGGCAGACGGCTGGCAATGTGGGCGTCGTTGTCGCCTACACTGGTGCGGAAGCGGACGGTGCTTGGAGTACCGAGCGGCTCAAGTATAACGATTTCTACGGTGCGATCGGGTGGAAGGGCACGGATCAGGATTTGACCCTCTCGGCGGTATACTTCCGTCAGCGCGACCGCTACGACGAGCAGAATTTCGCCGATGAAAACAATACAGTACCGGGCGGAACCGAGAGGCGCTTCTTCGACGAGATCGGCCGTTGCAAGACCTGTTATCATCCTGGTGCAATTTTCAGTTCATACAGCGCAGACTTGGTTCGTGCGCAGTTGACGCACAACTACTACGTCGATCCAACAACAACCGTTACGTCACGGATCTATGGCACGAGCCATCGTCGTGATCGCTATCAGACCTACGATCTGGGTGGTCCGCAGGGGCCAGACGTTGTGCCCGGGATTGCTCCGGTCATAGCGGGCGGTGACGAGGCCTTTGTCCCGGAAGGGTCGATGCTGGGACGTTTGCGAACATATCGCAATATGGGTGGCGAGGTGCGCGCCGAACTCGCCAACAGGCCCTTCGTGGCAGGGATGAGGCAAGATATCCAAGTTGGTGCACGTTACGAAAACCACCATTTCAACAACCGGAATTTCCTCGGGTTGTCCGGTGAAGTTCTGAAGTACGGTGACAAGTCCGGATTGACGATTTTCGATACTCAGACCAAGGCCGATGCTGTTTCACTATTCATGCAGACGGCGGTTCATGTAAACAACGACCTAACGATTGTGCCGGGCGCCCGCCTTGAGCACTATCGGATCAATCGCCTGACACGAGTCAAATCGGTCGAGGAAGGCGAGGCGGAGGACGGGCTGCCGGCCGATTGCCTCGCCGAACTGGGCGTGGCCGAGTGTCTCGAATTTGGGCCGCTCGATACCACAGCGAAGACCGAGTCCTTCACGCGAAGCCATGTCCTGCCGGGCATCGCCTTCAGCTACAGCGGGCTCCACAAGACAACCGTGTATGGCGGCTACAATCGCGGCTTGACCATGCACGTCCTGCGCGAGGAAGGTTTCCCTCCCGGCCGGGAAGTTGGCGACAATTTCCAGATCGGCGTGCGGTCGACGGCATTGCGCGGCTTCACCTTTGATGTTGCGGCGTTCCACCATCGGGTCGACGATTTCCAGATCAAGGGCGCCAACACCGATGCGGGCGGGAACAACACCTTCGGCACCGCCGACGAAGTTCATATCAACGGAATCGAGGCTTATGGTCGCCTCGACAGCCGTCCGTTTACAGGCGGTAGCTTCAATGTTTACGGAGAGGCAAACTACACCTTTCTTGATGCCGTCATCAACAAAGGCACGAAAATCCTCCGCGATGATACGGGTGCTGTCGTTGGGCAGCTCGATCTTGCCGGAAAGCTGGTGCCGGAAGTTCCACGTGAGTTCGTCAACCTGACACTGGGTATGCAGCACGCAGCGGGTTGGGATGCCAGCATGAGTTGGACGTACCGCGGGGCCATGTTCACCGACGAGGACAACACGGCTTATGGAGCCGACCCTACCGGCGCTGATGGCAAGGTTCCTGGCGTTTGGCTACTTTCGGCACGCGCCAACTACAAAATACCCAATACCGGAGCCACCCTTTTCGTTAGCGGACAGAACCTGACCGACAAACTCTATATCACTGACCGTGAAGATGGGGTCAAACCTGGCCAAGGCCGCACTGTGCTGGGTGGTATGAAAGTAAAGTTCTGATGGATGGGTGCATCGCACCGGCACAACGAAGGAAGTCGCACTCGAAATGGATTCAACGATCATTGCGGCTTCCATTTCAGTTGGCTTTTTCAAGCCGTCTGGCTCGGGACCGGCGGCTGTCGCTGCGCGCCTTACTCCTCGGGTCAATTTGCCTTCTGTTGTTAGTGGTTTTGGCTATTGGTAGCGGGCTCACTTATTGGCACGCGATCCATAAAGTTCAGACGGAAATGCGCGCCGCCATCGCCGTTGGTGGGCGCATCGTCCACAATGCGGTCGATGATGCGGAGGAAGTGGCAAATCCGCTCAAGCGCCTGGAACTGTTGGTTGCCGACTTCAATGGTGACCGCCACATTCGGGCAACGCTCGTGGGGAAGGATGGAACGACACTGTTCTCGTCCAATCTGGAGCTCGTGCAGGATGACGTCCCCGAGTGGCTCTATCGACTGTTCATGGGGGTGCCGGATGTTGTCCGGCTGCCCTTACCCGTCGCGTTCGACGGGCTAGGCACACTTGAGCTTCGAACAGACCCCCGCAATGAAATCGCGGAATTGTGGGCGGACATTAAGCTGATGCTTGGAGTCTTAGCCTTGTTTTGCATTCTGACCCTATTCCTTGTTCACACGATCTTGGTACGCACCCTCACTCCACTCGATATGCTCTCGAGCGCCTTCGCGCGAATAGGCAACCCCAGCGGAGTGCCAAGGCTTGCCGAAACAGGTCCGATTGAGTTCGCGCGGGTATATCGCGGCTTTAACGGCATGGTTGATCGTCTCAAAGAGGCTCAAATTCAAAACCAACGGCTCCACAACCAATTGACATGCGTTCAAGAAGAAGAGCGTGCCGATATTGCGCGTGACCTCCACGACGATATCGGCCCATTTCTATTCGCTGTTGACGTCGACGCTGCCGCTATAGAACAATGCGTCGAGCGAAAGCAGTTCAGTGAAATCGGGCCACGCATTGCAATCGTTCGCGACGCAGTTGAACATATGCGCAAACACGTTCGCCAGATACTGGGCCGCTTGCGGCCCGCAGATCTCTTAGACATGGGCTTGAATCACGCTATCGAAAGCATGATCGCCTTTTGGCAATGCCGCCAGCCGGATTTAAAATTCGTTATCGCCGTGGACGACGTAGATCTGGATGATCAGACGAGTGAAATTGTCTATCGCGTCATCCAGGAGAGCACGAGTAACGCTGTCCGGCACGGACACCCAGCTGCCATTTCGATTTCCATGTCTGGCGAGGACGGACTGTACTTGGAAATTTCTGACGACGGCTTAGGCCTGGCTGCCGATCGATCAACGGAAGGCTATGGTATTCGCGGCATGAAAGAACGGATCGCATCGCTAGGCGGCCATCTGGAAGTTGCCAGCCGCAAGACCGGATCAGGTGTCATTGTGTCCGCATGGCTCCCCCTCAGCCCGCGCAATTGGGAAGACGCACCATCGCAACTTCCCGAAGGAGGGCTTTCGGTTCGATGAAAGTGCTTCTTATAGACGATCATATGGTTGTGCGCGAAGGGGTTCGCAGATTACTGTCGACATTCCCGGATGTCGAAATCGTTGAAGCGGTGGATGGCCGCGAAGCGATGACCGTCGTGCGCAAAGAACTCCCAGATGTCATTATTTTAGATTTGAATTTGCAAGATGTCGGTGGATTGGAAGTACTTCGCCGCCTTGTTGCTGACAATTCAAAAGTGCGCGTGATCGTTTTCAGCATGCACGCTGAACCGCATTACGCCGCGCGGGCGTTGCGATTGGGGGCCAAAGGTTACGTTAGCAAAAGTGCCAAGGCCGACGAACTGGCGACAGCAGTAAAGCGAGTTTGCGACGGTGGCCGCTACGTCGAACGCGACATTGCCGAGCAGATGGTGCTCAGCCAAATGACGGGCGATGACCCGTTGCAACAGCTCTCGGCGCGTGAACTCGAGATATTGAGACTTCTTGGCGAAGGCAAGAGCTTGACCGTAATCGCTGACATGCTTGGCATCGCGTACAAGACCGTAGCCAATACATGCACCATGATGAAGACGAAGCTGGGGCTTTCACGCACCGCAGATTTGATCCGTCTATCGGTCGAAAACCGGTCGGCATAAAACTGCGAACTCAGCACCGCCACCCAGGACGAACACACGAAATTTCGGGAAACACCTGCTTTGGTCTCGGGAACTATTCCCATGGTGACTATGGAACCAAAGTCCTACGTTCGCCGTGTTATGCCCGTCATAACCCCGGCGTCGTCAATCGGAGCTGGTTTCCGAAGTTGCCGGTGCCCTCACTGAAACTCGATGGATTTGCTTTGAACTCAGGCGCGGCCGCTAGGTCCGCCAGGGCAGGGAGGACTGTTGGCAAGCGCAGCGCGCTGATGACTTTCGGCAATGTTTTGTTGACCGGGCAATAATTTAGAAACGAGGAGAGGAAGCGAGAATGAGGAATAGAACAATAACATTGGCTGCCTTGGCGGGGGCTCTGTTCAGCAGCGCCCTGATGCTGACAGGCAGCGCAATGGCCAATCAGGAAATCGAAAAGCGCGCGGCTGACCCCAACATGTGGCCGGCACCGGCGCGTGACAACAAGTCGACCCGTCACTCCCCGCTTGCCGACATCAATGTGGCCAACGCCGCCAAACTCCAGTACGCATGGTCGCAATCGACCGGCGCGCTTCGCGGCCACGAAGGTCAGCCCGTTGTCGTCGAGCACGATGGCAAGCCGATGATGTACTTCTCAAGCGGCTGCCCAAATATGGCGCAGTGCAACATTCTCCAGGCTCTCGATCTGACCGACCCGGACAATCCCAAACAGGTCTGGAACTACGTCAAGAAAACCGACCGTGACGAATCGGCCGTCCCACGCGCCTGCTGCGACACGGTCCATCGTGGCGTCAACTATGCCGACAATAAAGTCATCTATCATACACTTGACGGGTTCGTGATTGCTCTCGACGCCTCGACCGGCAAAGAAGTCTGGGTCGTCAAGCACGCTTGGCCGGAAAAAGGCGAGACGATTACCGGCCCGACGCTGGTTGCCGAGAACCTCGTGATCGCCGGTTTCGGTGGTGACGAATTCGCGGCCCGCGGCCGTCTGACGGCCTACGATATTAAGACCGGCAAGGAAGTGTGGAAGTGCCATGCGACCGGGTCGGATAAAGATATCTGCATGACGCCCGACACCAACAAGGCCAACCCGCACTACGGTACGGCCGGCAAAGATATCGGCATCAGCAGCTATCCGACGACCAGCGGCGGGGAATGGAAAATCGGTGGTGGCTCGTATTGGGCTTGGGGCAGCTATGACCCCGAACTTAAGATGATCTTCTGGGCGACCGGCAACCCCGGCCACTGGAGCCCGACGTATCGCTGCGGTTACACGGGTGCTGATCTCACGCACGACAAGTGCAACGATGGCAAGTACGACAACAAGTACTCGATGACCATCTTCGCCCGCAAAGTAGATACCGGTGAAGTCGCCTGGGCCTACCAGATGACTCCGTTCGACCAATGGGACTATGATGGCGTGAATGAAAACATTCTCACCGACATGGAAATCGACGGCAAGAAAGTCAAAGCGCTCACGCACTTTGATCGCAATGGCTTCGCCTACGTGCTGAACCGGGTTGATGGCACCCTGTTGCGCGCCAACAAGTTCGTCACAGTCGATTGGGCCGAAAAGGTTGACCTCAAGACCGGTCGCCCTGTGAAGGTCCGCGAACACTCGCCATTTGAAGTGGGCCGCAACACGCCAGCTTGCCCGTCGGCGATGGGCGGCAAGGATCAGCAGCCTTGCTCGGTCGACCCCAAGGAACCCAACAAGTTCTATTGCCCGACCAACAACTGGTGCATGGAAGACGAACCGCAAACGCGCTCGCACACAACGCAAGGTACGGTCTACGTTTTTGCCAACGTCTACATGTATCCTGAGAAGCCCGGCATCACCGGTAAGATCAAGAAGTTCGACGTGCTGACCGGCGCGACCGATTGGGAAATCCCTGATCCGTATCCAAATTGGAGCGGCACCATGGTCACCGATGGCGGCCTGATGTTCTACGGCAGCAACAACGGCGACTTCCGTGCTGTTGACCGCAAGACTGGCAAAGTCCTCTGGCAGAAGCGCCTGGGCTCGGGCATCATCGGCAACCCGATCACCTACAAAGTGAAAGGCAAACAGTATGTCTCGATCTTTGCAGGCCTCGGCGGCTGGATTGGGATTCCGGTGACCGCCGGCCTCGATATGGATGACAAGTTCGGTGCAATCGGCGCGACAGCGATGGCGAAGATAACTCAGCTGGATAAGATCCCTCAGGCTGGCATGCTCTATACCTTCCGCGTGTCGGAATAATCGGCACAGCACAAAGAAGCGCCCGGTGCGGCTCAGCACCGGGCGCTTTCGGCGTTTAAATTGCCGGCCTCACACGCCTCCCGCCAACCGCACAGCCGTCGCTTCATCACAGGAGTTCATGGTGTCCCTTCGACTTGCTTCATTCATCTGCTTGTTGGCTCTTGTCGGGCCGTTCAAATCGGCATCTGCCGAAAGCCCGGACCTGAGCTTCGCTAAATCGAAGCCATACGATCAATTATCGTCTGCTGAGATTTCAGCCGCGAAAGCTGCAGCGAAGAAGAAAAAGATCGACCAGATCGTGTTCTGCGCCGATCCAGGCAACATGCCATTATCCAACAACAAGGCCGAAGGGTTTCAAAACAAGATTGCCATGCTGGTTGCCGAAAAGCTCGGCGCGAGAGGGGTTTTCTTCTGGCGGCCATATATTGATCGCGGACTGACGCGGCAAACATTCGACAATCACGAATGTGACGTCCTGCTCGACATGCCGGTAGGGCCATCGACCATTTTACTGACGAATCCAATCTATAGATCGACCTACGTGCTAGCCTATCGAAGTGATCGCGGCCACGACTTCAAATCGCTCGATGACCCAAAACTCAAGCAACTTAAAATTGGAGTGTTCCAGCATTCGGCTATGCGGCAAGCGCTGAGCCGACGCGGGATCAATCCTGCAGATGTTCACATCATCACGCAAGATGCCGACTTGCGGCCTGAAAACCAGCCTTGGCGGCAGGTGCAGAAGGTAGTCGATGGCAAACTCGACATCGCGGCCGTCTGGGGTCCTATCGCGGGTTTCGTGAAGACGATGAAAGGCGCTCCGCTGGTGATCCAGCCGGCCAACCTTATGGAGCACGAATTCCCGTTGGAGTTCAGCCTCGCAATGGGAATCCAGAAAACCGATGTTGTTGTGAAATTTATGCTGGATGCCGCACTTGAGGCCGCAAGGCCAGAGATTCAAAAAATCTTGAGCGACTTCGGGGTGCCTTTGGTCTTGTGCAGTGAGTGTGTGATTCCTGGAGACTTACCATCACACGGTTCCTATTTGAAGGAAGGTGCAGAATTCCAGGAGAGATACCTCAAATCGACGGAAGCGATTCTTCCATCCAAAAATGCAACTCCGGATCAAGTCGTTACCCAAGAACGGGTGGATGCCTGGCTGGCACAGGGCGTCGATCCCAGCGATGAACTGGCCAATGCGGTCTTGAGCGGCGACCCCAATCGTGTCACTTATCTCCTTTCGAAAGGGGCAAATGTTAATAAGCCAGATTTGCAGGGAATGAGCCCCATGCATATCGCTGCAAAAAGCCGCCATTCCGACTTGTTGAAAATACTCATCGACAATAAGGCAGACCCAAACATTCAAGACCGTGATGGTATGACGCCATTGCTCTATGCCGTGATGCGCAATCATGTGCCCTCCATCGAAGTCTTGCGGGCGGGCGGTGCCGATCTGGCAAAGCCCGGCCGCGACAAGCACTCTCCATTGCTGATCGCACTTGGCGAAGGCAGCTATTTTGCCGCCCGGGCTCTGCTCTATGCGGGTGCCAGCCCCTCTGAGCCGAGCGGTCCCGAGCAGATGACTCCCCTGATGACGGCCGCAACACAAGTTCAGGTGACGGCTCGTGTCAATCAAGTTGCGCGGGGGCCAAGCCCAATCGAACTTGCTGATCAACTGATCAAATTGGGTGCGGACGCAAACGCTAAGACGACTTCCGGGATCACTGCGCTCATGATCGCAGCCGGACATGACAATGCACCGATGATCGGTTTGTTGATCAAAGCAGGTGCGGACCCGGCGGTGAAAGCCGCCAATGGCAAGACGGCAATGCAGATTGCGGAAAGCGGCGGGTTTGAGAATGCAATCAAAATGCTGAAGCGATTGACGGCCCCAAGCGGAACGGCTGATCGCTAGTGTTCCGGTTCTGACGTTTGCTTGCCCGTGCGGCTAGGTTTTGCGCAAATGTCAGAACCACGAGAAGCGCTAGCAAGCCGATGTTTCTATTGTAGCTTTCACACCTGACGTTTGGGTTTGAGGCTAGATGCTCGCGGGTACCAAACGTCAGGTGCGCTACACTAAAAAAGGGCTCACCAGAATGCTTGCGATTCAAAGCAGTTGAGGATGAAACGAATGAAAGCGATGCTCGCTCGTATTGAGAGGCCTTTTACCGCGGTCTCGTTGTTCGTGTGCCTATCGATTGTTTGTCCATCAGCTGCTCAGGCCGTGCAGTTGTTCTTGAGCAATGAGAAGGACAATACGGTCACCGTTGTCGATGCTGCGACCATGGACGTTATAAAGACGATCCCTGTCGGGAAGCGCCCGCGCGGAATGGCGATCGCGCCCGACTATCGCGAGATCCTTGTTTGCGCGGGTGACGATGACCGGCTCGATGTCATCGACACTGAAAAGTTGGAAGTCGTGCGCAGCATGCCGTCGGGTGCAGATCCGGAGTTTCTGGCCATCGACCCAACAGGAGCTCTTGTCTACGTCGCCAACGAGGACGATAGCCTTGTCACGGTTATGGAGCGGAAGTCTGGCAAGATTATCACCGAGGTACCTGTCGGCATTGAACCGGAAGGGATGGCTGTCCGCTCCGACGGCCGCATCGTCGTTACGACGTCTGAATCAACAAGCATGGCGCATTTCATCGATGCGCAGAAAAATGAGGTTGTGGCGAATGTGCTCGTCGATACCCGGCCCCGTGTCGCGATGTTTTCAAAGGATGACAAGCTGGTCTGGGTCACGTCGGAAATCGGTGGGACCGTGGCCGTTATCGACTCGTCGACGTATCAAGTCGTGAAGAAAATCGGGTTTGAAATCCCTGGCGTTCAGGGTGAACTCATTCAACCGATGGGAATTCGCTTTTCTGCGGATAACAAATTCGCCTTTATTGCTTTAGGGCGCGCCAACCGCATTGCCGTGATCGATACCTCGACACTCGCTGTGGTGCGTTATATCCTCGTCGGCCAACGGCCTTGGCATATGGATCTTCACCCGGATGGCACGAAGCTCTACACAGTGAACGGCCTTACGAACGACGTGACCGTAATTGACGTTACGACTCAAAAGCCGGTCAAGTCCGTTCCCGTCGGACGCCTCCCTTGGATGGTTGTGATCAAGCCCTGATCATAGAGCGTTGGACGGTGCCTGTCGTCCTCATGTTTCCACAGGGACCGGGCGCAAAACTTGCCAACGAAACCTTTCGCTGGCCTTTTCTTTTCATTGGTCTGGCAGTTCTGAACGCAACTGCGGCCGCCCATGATGTGATCGTAAACAAGGACGGGCGCCCAAATCCTTGGATCGTTACCGGCTGTAGGTTTGCGCCAAAAGCTATTTGCCCAGGCACCGATCTTCAACACGCTGATCTAAAAGATGCTGACTCGCACGGTGCTGATCTGTCGAAGGCGAATCTTGCCCGAGTAGACTTGCGTCATGCCAATCTATCAGGGGCAAATCTCACCGGTGCCAATTTCGACGGTGCCAAGCTGTATACCGCCTTTATCCAGGTCGCGGCCCCCATTTGTTGCAGCGAACAGCATGCCAAATCGCACGATCATCCGTTGTCTCCTCGATCTCGCGCTCGGCTTCATTTCAACGGTCCCGCAAAAAAGAGTGCGATGCCAGCCAATGAGCAAGCGCCAAGAACTGGCAGCATGCCGACTTTGAAGCGGAATATGGCGATCATGGCCGCAAGTGACAGAACGAAAGCCCAGGGATCGATACTCGAAAGCACTGGCATATCGAAATTCAAAAATCCCCAATGGAAAGGTTGCACGACTTTGAAGACAGTATGGATGGCAAACCAGATCGACAGATTGAGGATTACGCCAACGACCGCTGCCGTGATCGCTGAAAGCGCTCCAGCGAGAGCTTTGTTGCCTCGCAAGCGTTCGATGAATGGAGCGCCTAGAAAGATCCACAAGAAGCACGGCGTGAATGTCACCCAGGTGGCAAGCAGACCGCCCAGCGTTCCAGCCATCATTGGCGATAACGATCCCGGGTCACGGTAGGCGGCCATGAAGCCTACGAACTGAAGCACCATGATCAATGGACCGGGCGTCGTTTCCGCCATGCCGAGACCATCGAGCATCTCTCCCGGCTTGAGCCAATGGTGGGTTTCAACGGCCTGCTGGGCGACATAGGCGAGCACCGCATAAGCCCCCCCGAACGTGACCATGGCCATCTTGCTGAAAAAAACGGCGATCTGGCTGAAGACGTTGGCCTGCCCGAATACCAGCAAAAGTGCGGCGACCGGCAGGAGCCACAGCAATAGCCAAACAGCCGCGATCCGCAGCGTCTGCAGCGTGCTGGGCTTGGCATGCGCGGGAAGTTCGTCGCCGAGAAGATAGCCGCGAGCGTCGTCTTCGGCGTTGGCCTTTGACGACTTGTGACCGCCGCCAACCTCGAACTCCCGCACGCCCGCTCGTCCTCCAAGATAGCCGATAAGGCCGGCTCCCAAGACGATGATCGGGAAAGGAATGTTGAAAAAGAAAATGCCGATGAAGGCCGCGACGGCGAGACCGATCATGATGTTGTTCTTCAAAGCGCGTTTGCCGACGCGCACCACAGCCTCCAGGACGACGGCCAGCACAGCCGCCTTCAGGCCAAAAAACAGCGCGTTGACCATGCCGGTGTTGCCGAAAGCGGCATAGATGTAGCTCAGCGCCATGATGGCGATGACGCCGGGCAGGATGAACAAACCGCCCGCCATGATGCCGCCGCGCGTGCGATGCATTAGCCAGCCGATATAGGTCGCAAGTTGCTGCGCCTCCGGGCCCGGCAGCAGCATGCAGTAATTGAGAGCGTGAAGAAAACGGCTCTCGGAGACCCAGCGCTTTTCCTCGACCAGAATCTTATGCATGACCGCAATTTGCCCGGCCGGTCCGCCAAAGCTTAACGCGGCGACGCGCAGCCAAACCCAGAATGCTTCGCGCATCGAAACGCCGTGATCAGGACATTGAGATTGATCGTCGTGTGCGTGTGCCACTTTTTCCCCTTGAGATTTTATCGTGTGCCACGATGGCCACGAGCGCGCCGGCTGATTTCAACGCCGTTGCCGCACGAGACAACGATCTGCCGTCCCAGATCGCGTGGATTCCACCCGCGCCTTATGTCGCCGGGATCACGACAGATGGCGTTGGTGATGATTGCCGGGTTGCCGGCGTCAGCATCATGACGCCGGACATCCACTATGAGTGGACCGACGACGTGATCAATGACGGCCTTCAATTCACGCTGGAAAATTTCTTCGCGCATATGCCCCTTCCCCGACCGTAAGCCGTTGGTATGGGGCAGAGCTTGGACGCGAGAAGCGTCTTACGACGGGGGTGTCCGCCTAAGACCCCACGAAATCATCATAGCCATGGAGACAAGGGCAGCGCAACCGCAGTTAATGATTCAACCAGAGACAACGTCCGGATTAGGTCATCGGCGATAGCGCAGACGAACTTTGCTGAGTAAACGGCAATTGCGCTACGGCCTAAAGGTGCTCGCCAACGGATCAGCCTCAATAACTGACGACCGACCGAAGCCCCACGATCAGCGCGCTATCAATGGCCTTTGACGGATTGTTGGGATCGGGCGCATGTCCACCGGGATTCCAGACGTATTGAAGGTCGGGTTGCAAGGTCAGACCTGGTTTGGTCTGTGCCTTGTAGGTCAATTCGATCCCGTATTCACTGCCATGAATGGGGCCCGCAACTCCCGTGGCGGCAATGGCGTCGCGGTCGAGGCTGGATACGCGGTTAGATATCCGGTTGTAGTGGACCCCTACCCCAAATTCGTCAGAAGGCCTAGCCGCAATCAGCCCATTGAACCGGATACCTGCATCAAAGGCGAGGTCAACCAGATTGCGGTCGCTGGGAAGCCCCGCCATTCGGCCGAAGACAAAGACGCCGTTGTCTGCGCTCGCTGACGCCGGGGGCCGGTAGATCTGCTGGTCGACAACGCCATAGAACCCGTGGTTCTCATGGTAGCGGTGCGCGATGCCATTACTTCCAAGCGAGGCCAAGGATAAGCCGTCGGTGCCGATCCGCTTGTCGTCAAATTTGCCGAGATCGACGAAGGTACCAACTTTAAGGAGGCCGTTGAGGCCCGAGGGGGTCGCGTTACTGCCGTATTTATACTGAATTTCCCCGATCGCGAAGGGATTGTCGCGCAACCGGAATTTCAACCCGTCGGTGTTGCAGACCTGCGGATCGCCTTCGCATGGACCGGCCGGGTCATCATTGTAAACGGCAAACAGCAGCGCCACGGCGTCGGATGGTTGCGCTTTCACGCGAATGCCCGGCGCGATAATTGGAAAGCCCAACCCGCCAGACGGCAAGTTAGTCGCCATCAATGCGGACCAGCCGAAATCGTTGTTCATGAACAATCCCGCCGACGGCGCTGTCAGGAACTCTCCATCGTAATCGACGCGCAACTGCCCCGCACGCACCGACAGTTTGTCCTTGATAAGGTCTTGTTCAAACCAAAGCTCAAACAGGCGCGTGGATGGCGTGGCCTCAAGGCTTGAAACGCCGTTGAGGACGCCAACTCTGTCAATAGAAATGCCCCGGCCATGCAGCTGATAGCCATGAGCACGAAAGGTGAGGCCGTTCCATCCCGTCAGCTTTTCAAAGTCGATATTGACGATCCCTTCAAGCTGACCCACGTATTGCGACCCGCTTTTGATGCCGCCGTCGGCCACTCCGAAGACTTCCGCGCCGTAATTGACGTTATATCTGACGCCGCGCGCCGCCAGCGCCGCACGCCTGCCGAAAGGGTCGCCGTTGGCGGGCAAACTGGTTGCTATTGATGGCTCGGGGATGCCCGTTTCTGCGCTGTCAGCTTCTTGAGCCACGACGGGGCTCGGCAATACGAATGCCAGGGCGCATCCTGCGAGAAAAACCCCACGGACATCATCAACGGGTTCACGCCTTGACGCCCGTACATTGCGGGCGGCAGCCGGCCCCGTTCGCACGGCGTTGCAAAATCTCATCAGGCGCTCCGTCAACCTCAGTCTTCGCCTAGCCATCGACGGAATCGTGTTTTGCTGCAACATGCAAGGATACGGCGGAACTTAATCCCACGACGTTTGAGACTTGCCAGCCACAACGGACGGATACCAGCCCGCATAAGTAGCAACTTATGCGGGCTGGTATCCGCGCGTGGGGTTGGTGGGGCGGCCACGCGCAAAGTATAGAGAATACCAGCCCGCAGGCTGCGAAACGAAGTCAACTCCCGCCCCCGCCGAATTGAACGCATTTATGGTCTCAGGTCGTCAATCGTTCACCCGGAAACACGCTGGCGGGCAGCGTGACGACAGCATCCAAGCCATGCGGACACCGGTTCACCAAGACAACATCGCCAAGGTGGGCGCGCGCGATGCTCCTTGCGACGGTCAACCCAAGGCCATGCCCTCCCGTTGCGCGGCCCCGGGACCCTTCGAGACGGTAAAAGGGCTCGAAAACAGCCTGAAGTTTGTCGGTCGCGATCCCAGGACCATCGTCGCGTATGACCACCCGCACGCCATTACGGTCAGCGGTCGCCTCAATGCGAGCGCAACCGCCGTAGCGCAGCGCGTTCTGCACCAGATTGGTCAGGGCGCGCTTCAACGCTAAATGACGGCCATGGACCACCAAATTGCGTGGCGCTACCACCTCGACATCAAAACCGGCGTCCGCAAAATTATCAACGATCGTCTGCAACACGGCACTGAGATCGACTTGCTGAATCGGTTCGGCTTCTTTGTCGGTGCGCAGAAAGTCAAGTACAGCGTCAATCATCGCTTCCATCTCATCGAGATCGGATTCAAAGCTGCGGCGCGTTTCCGCATCGGCAACGCGCGCACAACGCAGCCGCAAGCGTGTGAGTGGCGATCGCAGGTCATGACTAACGGCTGCGAGCATTTGCGTGCGGGCAGTCATCAGGGCGCCGATGCGATGTTGAAGTTCGTTGAGCGCTGCTGCAAGCGTGCGGACTTCGCGAGTTCCTGTCTCAGGCAGGTCGGTGTTGTTCGAAGTTTGAAACAGTTGCCTCGCGCCGGCTGCCAATTGTTCCAAGGGTTGGGTCAGCCACCGGCTCATAAGCACCGACACCGCGATCACACCAGCCGCCCCAAGAATTGCCGACAACAATATGCTTGGCGACGTCGGCCGTCCCGCCGAAACTTTGACCAGCGTTACGTTGAGCCAAGTGCCATCGCTCATTGCCATTGAAAGCAACGTCGTATGAGGATCGTCGGCGTTGCGCGGGTTGTTATGATCGGAATCTGTACTGCGGCTAGAGCCAACAATTAGCCCGCCACTGGCCAAATCCGGAACCCGAGACATCAAGTGGTCGCGCAAAGCCTGCGTCTGTGAATCGATCTCGCCGCCAGCCGTTGCCAACGGCTCGCGAGCCCAGTGGAGCTCTATCGGCCCCCCCGAGAGCCGGTGGGCCGCTTCATCTCGCATTGCCGGAGCAACAGTCGTAATCGTGCCGGATAAAACCAATAGCCGGTCGGCGAGCCGCTCGATATTTCCAAGCGCCACTTCTCGCTCGACGGCCCGTTGATACAGATAGTGGGCGAGCCCCAAAATTGTACCAAGACCCAAAAGAAGGAACAGGATCGTCCGGCCCGCAATCGTATCGGTCGCCCACTTCATCGCAATGTCACCGCCGGTACGAACATGTACCCGGCGCCGCGCACCGTCTTTATGAGCCCATCGTTATCGTCGGCCGAACCAAGCTTTCGTCTCAAACGGCTGACTTGAATATCGATACTGCGATCAAACGCTTGCGCCGGTCGGTTGCGCGCCGTTTCCAACAGTTGCTCGCGAGACAGCACACGCTGTGGCGCTTCGAGGAAAGCAATCAAAAGATCATACTCGCCAGCGGACAGATCAATAATGACCCCGTTGGGATTGCGTAATTCGCGCCGTGCCGCATCAAGACGCCAGCCCTCGAACGCGAACGACCGGTTGCGACCGCGATGATGGGTATCGCTCGACATCCGGGATCGTCGCAGCAGAGCCTTAACCCGCGCGAGCAGTTCGTTGGGGCTAAATGGCTTGGACATGTAGTCGTCCGCGCCCATCTCAAGTCCAACAATCCGGTCAGTTTCGTCGCCACGTGCCGTCAGCATCATGATCGCAACATTAGACGCCGAACGCAAATCGCGGCAAAGTTCAAGGCCGCTTGTGCCCGGCAACATCACATCTAGAATCACCAAATCGACGTCCGGGTTGGCCCTCACTTGCCTTTGCAGCTCACGCCCGTCGGCCGCGAGCGTAACTTTGAAGTCATGGTCGCCAAGCAGCGTTGCAAGCAGAAGCCTCAGCTCAGGGTCGTCGTCACAGATCATGATATGGGCCAACGAGACTGTTGTTGCCTCATCCGCGTTGGTTTTTCCTACCTCGAAAGAGGAGCGCGACATTGTTTCTCCTCGTCAACACGACCATCTGGCAGCGGGCATGCCAGCGCCCGCCGCCGATGGTCTGCTCCGCCTATTTGACGGTAAAGCGGGCCGAAACGCCATGTCCATCTTCGGTCTTGCCTGAAAGCAGGACGATCGCGCCTTTGTTAAGCGGCGCTGTAAGTGGTCCGGTCAAATGATCCGCTTCGACCTTCAAGCCGACTTCAGACTTTTTGTCCCCATCCTGGATCGTCACCTTGATGGCATTGTCCTTGGCCGATAACGGCTTGCCGTGGTTAGTGAGGTAGAGCACGATTTTTTCTGGCTCGATCACCAATTCGGCGTCGTGATGCCCAGCCACAACCGCCGTCTGCCCCCCGTGCTTACCGGCTTTCTCGGCCAGGGCCGGGCCTGCAATCGCGAGCGCAAAACCAAGGGTAATGGCGATCAGGGTATTCCGCTTCATTCGATATCTCCATTCAAGAGTGATATTGCCAAGTCAGTAGGCTTCGACCGCCCCAGCCAATTCAGCCTCGACCTTCGTGTTGGCGCTGGCCCTTTCGGCGATCAGCTCCTCAAGTGGCTTGCCGCCGAACCTCAGAAATAAAAGTGGTGTCAACGCCGTATCTATGATGGTGGCGCTGATGAGGCCCCCGAAGATCGCCACAGCAACAGGATGCAGGATTTCACGACCGGGCTGGTCTGCCCCGATCAGCAATGGGACGAGCGCCAAACCGGCCGCGAGCGCGGTCATCAGGACTGGCGTCAGCCGCTCAAGGCTGCCCCGGATCACCAAGTGGCGGCCGAACGTCTCGCCCTCGTTGAGCGCGAGATTGATGTAGTGCGAAATTTTCAGGATGCCGTTGCGCGCCGTGATGCCGGCCAGCGTGATGAACCCGATCATGCTGGCGACCGAAAGCGGTTGGCCCGCAATCCATAGCGCAACCACGCTGCCGATTAACGCGAGTGGGATGTTCATGAGGATAATGAATGCAAGGATAGCCGACTTGTAGCGCGAGTAGAGCACGAGAAAAATCAAGGCCAGCGATATGAGTGACAACAATCCGATCGTCTGTGTCGCTTGCTCCTGAGCGCGGAAGGTGCCGTCAAGTCGGACGACGTAGCCCGCTGGCAGGTTCATCCCCGAAACAACTGCATTGACGTCCTTTACAATGGCGGCCATGTCGCGGACGCCATCGCCGTTGCCAAACAGCAGGATGCGGCGCTGACCGTTCTCGCGCAGGATCTGATTGGGACCAACTGTTTCCTCGACGTCGGCCACATAACGCAACGGAATATATCCCGTCGGTGTCTGAATGAGCAGGTCGCCAAGCGCGCGTGTTTGCCGGTCGTTATCGGCAAGCCGCAGGACGACATCGAAACGCCGGACGCCATCGCTCACCGTCGATACGACACGTCCGTTGGACAAGGCCTCGACCGAGCCCATGATTTGCGCGGCGGAAAGGCCATAGAGCGCCGCGTTCTCGTTGACGACACGAACGCGAATTTGCGGAATCAAAGTCTGCTTCTCGATGTTGAGGTCGACAAGGCCTGCTACGTTTTTCAGCCGCTTGTCGAGCTGATCGGCCAGCGTCCTCAGAACGTCGAGATCGGGACCGAAAATCTTGATGGCGAGCGCCGCGCGCACACCCGACAACATGTGGTCGATGCGGTGCGAGATGGGCTGGCCAAGCGCGACTGAGACCGGGAGCACCGACAGCTTTTCGCGAATATCCTCAAAGACCTGCTCCTTGGGCCGCTTCGAACGGTGCAGGTCGATGTCGAGCTCACTCGCCTGGACGCCTTCGGCGTGGCTGTCGAGTTCGGCGCGTCCAGTGCGGCGTCCCACGGACACGACTTCCGGCACAGTCATCACAAGACGCTCTGCAACGAATCCGAGTCGATGCGATTCCGCGAGGCTGATACCGGGATTGTACTGCAGGCCGACAAGCAGCGTACCTTCGTTGAACGGCGGCAAGAACGCGCGGGGCAGCGTGGTCGCGCCGGCAGCGGCAAGAAGAACAGCCGAGACGATGGGCAGCACAACCAGTCGCGGATGATCGAACGCCCATTCGAGCAGGCGCTGGTTGCCGGATTTAAGAACGCGGACGAGATAGCTGTCCTTGTGCTCACCCGTCTGCGTGTTGCGCAGCAGGTAGTAGGCCAACACCGGCGTGACAGTAATGGCGGTCAGCAGTGAGCCCAGGATAGACACGATGTAGGCGATGCCGAGCGGCGTGAACAGCCGCCCCTCAACGCCTGTCAAAGCAAACAGCGGCACGAACACCAAGATGATGATGAAGGTCGCATACACGATGCCCGAGCGCACCTCGCGGCTAGCGGCGGCGATCACGTCCAGCACGGGCAGCGGGACAGCCCGCTCCACGTTGTTTTTGAGTCGCCGCAGGATGTTTTCGACATCGACCACGGCATCGTCGACGAGTTCGCCAATGGCAATGGCAAGCCCGCCCAGTGTCATGGTGTTGATAGACAAGCCGAACGCGCTGAACGTCAGCACCGTAATGAGGATTGAAATCGGGATCGCGGTGAGCGAGATGACGGTGGCGCGCCAGTTCATCAAAAACAAGATGAGCACGATTGCCACCACGATGGCCGCTTCGACCAATACGGACTTTACGTTCGCAATTGAAGTCTCGATGAACGTCGCTTGACGAAACTGGATCTTGGTTGCGTTCACGCCCGCCGGCAAAGTCTTCTGCAAAGCTGCGAGTTCAGCTTCAATTGACTTCGTCAAAGGCAGTGTGTCCGCCGTTGGCATCTTCTGGACGCTCATGATGATCGCCGGCGCGCCATTAAATCCCGCCTCACCACGCTTCGTCCTTGGAGCGAACGAGACGTCGGCGAGTTCATGCAACAGGATCGTGCGACCGCGATGGGTGGCGACGGCGCTGTTTTTCAACTGGTCGAGGTCGAGTGTTTCACCGACATTACGGATCAGATATTCGCTGCCGTGCTGATCGACGAACCCTCCACCGGAGTTTGTGCCGAAGCTGCGAATGGCCGTTTCAACCTCGCCCGGCGTAACGCCCAGAACCTTCATAGCGACCGTATTGGGCGAGACCTGAAATTGACGGACTTCACCGCCGATAGGTACGACCTGCGCGACGCCTGGAATAGCCAGCAATTGTGGGCGGATCGTGAAATCGGCGATTTCGCGCAATTCCATCGGGCTCAGTTTCGGGCCGGTTAGCGCAACGAGAAGAATTTCACCCATTATCGAATTTATTCCGCCCAACGACGCAATCGCAGTCTTGGGCAGACGGTCCCGGATACCGGCCAGCTTCTCGGTGACAAGCTGACGGTTGCGGTAGATTTCGGTCCCCCAGTCGAACTCGACGTAGACGATCGACAAGCCGATCCCTGAAACCGACCGTACGCGTCCAACGCCGGGCAGCCCGTTCATGGCGGCTTCGACAAGCCGGGTCACGAGAAGCTCGACCTCCTGCGGTGCCATGCCTTCAGCTTCGGTCTGCACCGTCACGATCGGCTTGGTGAGATCGGGGAACACATCGACGGGGACGCGGGGCAGTGTGAACAGGCCATACCCCACCACCAGTGCTGCAAGGAACAGCACGATTTGCCGGTGGCGCAGACTGTTGGTAACGAGAAAATTGAACATCGGAACTGCGCCTCAACGGATCTGGTTGATGAGCGTCGCGGCATCGACAACGATTTTCTCATTAGCTTCCACGCCAACCGTCAGCATGGCCCGGGTGGCATCAATCTCGACGAACTTGACCGGTTTGGGTTCAAACCGCTCCGGTTCTGTATGCCGGAACACAACATGCTGGCCGTTCGGAGCCTGCACCACGGCTGATCTGGGTAACACGATCCCCGTGTTCTGCTCGCCCATCTCGACGAGAACCGTCACATTCCGGCCCATCTGGAAATGGGAATCGCTACTCGACATATCGAATTTGAGAACCGTGGCGTGTTGAGCCAAGGCCGGATTTGCCCCAATAAATTTGAGGGCGGCACTGGTATGATCATGGGCCACCACCTGCGCAGCGCCAAGCCGGGCTACGTCGATGTTATCGTAGGCAAGCGCCTCGACCCACAGCGCGCTCGGCTGCACGATATTGAACAGCACGTCTTTAGGCGACACGATCTGTCCAATCTGCGCTTGCGCCGACATGATGACACCATCGGCAGGAGCGATCAGGTCTTCGCGTCCGGCTTGCCGCTTGTTCAACGCCGCGCGCCGTTGCCTCAGATTATCAACCTCGATTTCGGCGGTTCGGATTTTCTCTGCCGAAAAGGTTGTGGCAAATTTTCGATACTGATCCAGCTTATTCTGAGCAAGAGCAATAAGTTGGTCAAGATTTCCCGCCGTCTGTTCCACGTCGGACCGGTCAATGGCCGCCAGCAGCGGTTGAACGTGCGCGAGTACCTCACCCGCCTTTACGGCCTGGCCAACCTGAGGAAACTTGCCATTGACGGGTGCAATGCGCCCCTCGACCGCACTTTGGACGATCGCCGAACTGTTGGGGTTCGCGATAACACGGCCCACGAGGCGAAGTGTCCGGCGGGCCGTTTCGGGTTGGACATATCGCGTTCGGACTTCAAGCAGTCGCTGTGTGGGCTTGGGCAGGAACACCGAGCCATCCGGCAAGCGTCTCGGCAGATCGCTGGCACCACCTTGAGCTTCAGGGCCGTGCGCATGTCCTTCGTCGCCCGCATGACCAGGACCGGCAAAAGCAGCACCGCCTCCCCCCAGCAGCGATAGTGGCAGTGCGGTCGCGAAAGTGAGAATGACGGCTGGCAAGCGACGGGAGAACGAAGCACCGATGAGTGCACCGGCAAACAGCGCAGCAATCAGCGCCGCAGCGCTCAAAATGACAGACGACGAATTACCGCGAAAAAATGATAGTAATCCAGCCATCGCCACGGACTTGCCGTGCGCTGCTAGAGGAGCCGCCAAAATCCCGCCGAGAAGGTCGACTTTCCCGCCTGTTTTAATCTCGAATTGCAGCTCGTTCTCACCCGGCTTGATCAACCCTTCGGCAGTCACGGAATAGGTTCCGTCGGCCTGCTTACCGGCCACCACAATTTTGTCGCCCCAAGTAACGGTAACAACGGCGTCCTTGACAGGAGCGTTATTCATCTCCTCGTCGAGGTAGAGCGTAAGCTGGTTATTCTTCAAAATGCCAACAAGTTGGAAATTCTCCGAAACCGCAACCACGCGCGGGCTCTGAACCGACGTGGCGGTCGCCGCATCGTGTGCATGCCCTTCGTCGCCCGCATGTCCCGGCCCTGCCTGCGATGGCACAGCGAGCAATGCCAATACGAACGCACGAAGTGCGGCGGCGAGCCAGCGGCGGCAACTTAGCGTCTGGGCGATGGGCGTTAGCATTTTGATGAGCCGTATTCCCACTGGGTAAATCGCTGTCATGCCAGTATGTCCGGTAACCGGCGATTGATGTTGCGATCGTCCTCAAGGCCGAAGTTCGACACCTCGACTAGCCTGTTCCGGTATCAGCGCCATTTCGCAATTGTTTCACTCTGTAACAAGCGTGCGGCGATGTTGAGCGCCGACGGCAACCCCGCGAGCTCGTCTGGAAGCTGCTAGCGCCCAGCGAGCGGGAAATTCCCGGACTCGTAAGTAACCGCAGCCGTACGATGCGCAGATCAGGTGTCGCTCGCCGCCATGGGCCTCGGGATTGGAGCAAATCTGACGGACTGAGCTGGATACACAACGGCCGCGAACAGTAAGTCATGCTGGGGGCATGCGGAGGAGGCCAGTCCACATCACCAAACCTCTGTCTGACGACCTTCGCGACCGCCTGATCCATGCCGGGAATCGAGAAGCGATTCTCCCAGACGACAAAACTGTTGGCTGCCCCTCCAGCGACGAGAACCCGCTATTTCGCCGATCCGCGCTTCCTGCGCTTTTTGGGCACACAGAACAATTCATGCAGCAAGGCGATCATCTTCGTCACGCTCTCGTCCGCCAGCGCGTAATAGATCGTCTGCGACGAGCGGCGGGTCACGACCAAGCCATCCTCGCGCAAACGGGCAAGGTGCTGTGACAGCGCTGACTGACTGAGATCAACGCGCGCTTGCAGTTCCCCCACCGAGCGCTCTGCGTCATGGAGCGCACAAAGCACCAGCAAACGATGCTTGTTCGCGAGAGCTTTCAAAAATTGCTCGGCCGCTTCCGCGTTTGTAACCAGCTCAGCTATTTTCATACTTGCTAAATTAGATTTATCTAATGTATATGTCAAGCACTCTCGCGCAGAGGAGCCATCTATGCGATTTGCTGTCCTTGCCTTCACCCTTCTCGTTGCATCGCCGGTCTTTTGTTCAGCCGCAGAGGTGACGGTCACCCTAACGTCCATCGACAACCGCAAGGCCGTCGTTGCCACCGTCGAACCGGTCCGCCAACTTGTTGCACGCACCCGTATCGGCGGCACGGTCGTCTCGCTGTCGGCAAAGGAAGGTAGTCAAGCGGCTAGCGGGCAGGAACTGGCCGTCGTCGCAGACCCGAAGTTTGCGATCCAGATCGAGGCCCTCGACCAGAGAATCAACTCGCTGTCGGCCCAGCGCGATAAGGCTGCCAACGACTATCATCGCACCCAGGAATTGCAGAAGCGCGGGGTCTCGACGACAGTGCAGCTTGACGCTGCCAAGACGGCTTTCGATGTGGCCGAGCGCACGCTAGCGGCGATGCAATCAGATCGTGACGTGATCGTGCAGCAGATCGCTGACGGCAAAGTGCAGGCACCCGGATCAGGCCGCATTCTGACGGTCCCCGCCTCCGTTGGCCGTGTCGTCCTGCCCGGAGAAACCATCGCAACGCTCGCCGAGGACCGGTACATTTTGCGGCTGCAGCTCCCCGAAAGGCACGCACAAAGCATGCGGGCAGGCGACAAAGTGCTGATCGGCGCACGAGGACTTGCGGCCGAGACAGGTGAGATCCTCCGTGAGGGTCAAGTGAGGCTCGTATATCCCGAAATTCAGGGCGGCCGCGTCGTCGCCGATGTCGATGTCGAAGGCCTCGGCGACTATTTTGTCGGCGAACGGACACGTGCCTACGTGACAACCGGAAAGCGCGATGTGATTCTCGTTTCAAAGCGCGCCATCCATCGTCGCGGCGGCGTTGACTACATCACGTTGAAGGGCGGCATCGAGGTCGTCGTCCAGCCCGGCGAAGAGCACCAAAACGGCGTAGAAATACTCGCCGGCCTACGCACTGGCGACATCGTGGTGACGCCATGAAGTTGGGTCTCTCGGGGATTTTAACCCGCACATTCATCAACTCGCCGCTGACGCCGCTGATGCTGCTCACGGCGCTGGTCGTCGGCATGATCGCACTTGTGGCGCTACCGCGCGAGGAAGAACCGCAGATCAGCGTGCCGATGGTCGACATCGTAGTGACTGCCAACGGCTATCGTGCCACCGATGCCGTCGAACTTGTCACCCGGCCCCTGGAAAATATCGTCAAGGGAATCAACGGCGTCGAGCACGTTTATTCGCAGACCGAAGATGACCGGACGGTTGTCACGGTCCGGTTCTTCGTCGGCACGGACGAGGATACAGCCGTTTTGCGCGTGCACGAAAAAATCCGCGCCAACATCACGGGATTGCCCAAAGGCATTCCCGAGCCCGTCGTCATCGGCCGCGGGATCAACGACGTTGCCATCCTGGTGCTGACGCTGGCGGCAGACCCAGCCCATGCAGATCGCTGGACCGGAAATGGCCTCTATCGCGTCGCCGAAGAACTCCAACACGAACTCGCGAAAGTCGACAACGTCGGAGCCAGCTATATCGTCGGCGGTGAGCCTAGCCAGATCAGCGTCGAGCCCGATCCCGAACGGCTTTCGCTGTACGGCATCACCCTCAATCAGCTCATCGACAAGCTGACGAACGCCAACCGCAGCTTCCAGGTCGGAGCGTTTCTGGAAGGGGGCAAATCACTGCCTGTTCTTGCCGGCCAGACATTGCAGGGCGTGCCCGACATTGGACTGCTGCTGCTCACGTCGCGCGATGCCCGCCCGGTTTACGTCAAAGACGTCGCCAATGTCGTGGTTGGAAATTTAGAACCCGGCTACCGCACCTGGACCATGACCCCAGGGGCGTCTGGCTCGCTCGACACGCGCCCCTCCGTCAGCATTGCGTTCGCAAAGCGCAAAGGGGCGAACGCCGTGAATGTCGCCAAGGACATTCTCCAGCGCCTTGACATCGTAAAGGGTCGAATCATTCCCGCCGGACTGTCGGCAGCGGTGACGCGCAACTTTGGAGAAACGGCGACCGAGAAAGCCGACGAACTGCTGTTCCACCTCGGACTTGCGACGATTTCGATCGTGGCCCTCATAACGCTGACCGTTGGCTGGCGCGAAGGTCTCGTGGTGCTGGTAATCATTCCAACGACGATCCTGCTCACGCTGTTTGCCTCATGGCTGATGGGTTACACCATCAATCGCGTGAGCTTGTTCGCACTCATTTTCTCGATCGGCATCCTGGTCGATGACGCAATCGTCGTCGTCGAAAATATTGTCCGGCATTGGGAAATGCGCGGCAAGCGTGGCCTCGTTGAAACGGCAATCGAGGCAGTCGCTGAAGTCGGCAATCCGACCATCGTCGCGACGTTGACCATCGTCGCGGCGTTGTTGCCGATGATGTTCGTCTCAGGGATGATGGGACCATACATGAGCCCCATCCCCGCCAACGCTTCGATGGCGATGCTGTTCTCTTTCTTCGTCGCCGTGACGATCACGCCGTGGCTACTACTCAGGATCGCACGCAGCCGTTTTGAGGGGACGGCCGGGACTGATCATGATCATGCACACGACGGTGGGGCGATGGGCCGGTTCTATCGCCGGGTCGCTACACCACTTTTAGCCAAACGCCGCAAGTCAGGCATGCTGTTGTTTGGCGTCGGCATTGCGACGCTCGCCGCTTGCGCGCTGTTTGCGACCCGAAGCGTGCGGGTCAAGTTGCTACCGTTCGACAACAAGTCGGAAATCCAGGTCGTTGTTGATCTGCCCCGTGGCGCAAGCGTTGAAGAAACCGGCCGCACCCTTACGGCCGCCGCTGAACGCCTCAAGGATCTGCCCGAACTGACCTCCATTCAGGCCTACGCTGGAACGGCGGCCCCGTTCAACTTCAACGGCCTCGTGCGCCACTATTTCTTCCGCCAAAGCCCAGAACAGGGCGAACTCGCGGTCAACCTGAAGCCCAAGCACGACCGCCAAAGGGCAAGCCACGCCATCGCGCTCGACATTCGCAAACGCCTCGCGGGCATACCGTCTCCCGTCGGCACCGCCGTCAAGGTCGTCGAAGTTCCACCCGGTCCGCCCGTGCTTTCAACCTTGTTGGCCGAGATCTATGGACCAGACGCTGAAACTCGCCGGACAACCGCAAAGGACGTCCGCTCAGCGTTTGCCACAATCGACTACGTGGTCGATATCGACGACAGCCTGCATGAGCCCGGCGAACGGCTTCGGTTCTCGATCGACCAGGAAGCGCTCGAATTCCACGGCGTCAGCGAAAGCTCAGTTTACGACACGATTTCCGCCCTGATCGGCGGCGTGAAGGTGGGTTATTCGCAACGCGGTGGGGGCGCAAAGCCCATCGACATCAGCGTACGCCTTCCCCGTTCGGCGCGCACCTCGGGCGAGCGCATTTTGTCCACCCCGCTGCCAGCCGGCGGCACACTCCGCCAAGGGGCCAATGTTGAACTTGGCGACGTTGTTCGCATGACGCGCGAAAAGGCGTCGTTCCCGATCTTCCGGCACAACGGCCGCTTTGCGGAGATGGTGAGTGCGGAGGTGGCTGGCCGCTTCGAGGCACCGATCTATGCCATTCTCGACATCCAAAACCGCATGAAAACCATAGACTGGGGCAAGGCCGGACCACCGGTAATCTCGTTGCACGGCCAGCCGCTGGACGAACGCGGACCAACGCTTCTGTGGGATGGCGAGTGGGAGGTGACCTACGTCACATTCCGCGACATGGGGGCCGCCTTCATCGTCGCGATCCTCGGCATCTATCTGCTTGTCGTCGCTCAATTCGGCTCGTTTAAACTTCCTCTTGTGATCCTCGTCCCAGTACCTCTGACGCTGATCGGCATCATGCTCGGCCACTGGATGCTGGGGGCTGCCTTCACCGCCACTTCGATGATTGGCTTCATCGCGCTCGCTGGCATCATCGTGCGCAACTCCATCCTCCTTGTCGATTTCATCCGCCATGCCCAAAGCGAGGGGCGAGAGCTGCGCGAAGCCTTGTTGGAAGCAGGCGCGACGCGCTTCAAGCCCATCTTCTTGACCGCCGCCGCAGCCATGATCGGAGCCGCCTTCATTCTGACCGACCCCATCTTCCAGGGCCTGGCCATCAGCATGGTGTTCGGCCTCGCATCGTCGACCGCACTGACCTTACTCGTCATCCCCGCAATCTACATCTGGCTGCGGGGAACCGATGAAGTGATCGAGGCATAACAGCGCGCAAACCGGTCAATTCGTGAAACAACGAAATCAAGAGCGCGCGAACTGCCATGGTGTATCACAGTCCAAAATTCCGGATGCAAAACGAAAAGCGGACATGATGGCAGACACGCTCGAAACCACCTTGCAGGCCTTGGGAGCCAGGATCTTGGGAGCCAGGATCGACACCTTGGAGATGAGAGTCACCTACCAGGACGAAGTGATCGAGGAGCTGAACAAGGTCATCGTCGAACAATGGGCCAAGTTAGATCACGCCTTAAAGCGGATCGAGAGGCTGGAAAACCGGATCCGGGACGCCCAGGATAGTGTAGGGCACGACGGCTACAACGAGCCGCCACCGCCGCATTATTAATGTTCCGGTTCCGACAGGTGCGCTACACGAGCCGCGCGCCGCAACACGGTGCAAGGCAGCGAGCGCCGCCAAGCTATTTGGCGTTGGTGCCCACGACGACGGCCCACATCGTGAGGAAGATGATTTTCAAGTCGAGCCAGAGCGACCACTTGCGAATGTATTCCAGATCATGGCTGACGCGAGCTTCCACGCTTTCGGTCGTGGTGGTTTCACCGCGATAGCCACTGATTTGAGCCAAGCCAGTGACGCCGGGCTTCATCTGGTGGCGATTCGCGTAGGTCTCCAGCATCTGCCCGAACTTCTCGTCATGGACCATGGCGTGCGGGCGGGGACCAACGAGCGACATGTCGCCATGGAGCACGTTCCAGAGCTGGGGCAGCTCATCAAGGCTGGTCCGGCGAAGGAAGCGGCCAACCCGGGTTACGCGGGGATCGTTGGTAGTTGCTTGCTGAACATCGCTACCGTCTTCCATCACGCTCATGGTGCGGAATTTGAGCACTTCGATCACGCGCTGGTTCAGACCGCGCCGGCGTTGACGAAACAGCACCGGGCCACGGCTATCGGCTTTGATGGCAAGAGCGATGAGCGGGATCAGCAGGGCAACGGCAATGGCAACGAGCGTGCCAATGCTGAGATCTTCGGCGCGTTTGACGACAGGGGCCCAACCGGCATGCTTCTTTTCTTTGATGTCCATCAGGCCGACGGGGCCGAGCTGGGACACAGCATGTTTGCGATCAGCACTGCAATAGTCTGACGACAGGTGCGTAACGATATGGAGGTTGACCGACAGGTCTTCGAACTTGCGCGCGATGTCGTTGACGCGGCGTTCGGCGATCTGGGGCAGCGCGATGATGATGCGGTCGATGCGGCCTTCCTGGCAGGCCTGGACAAGGTCGTCGAGGCCGCCAGCGACCATCAGGCCTTCGGGGTTGATGCGGTCCGGGGTCTCGCGACTGTCGTAAACGCCGACGAAGCGCAAGCCGAGTGCGGGATTGACGAGGTGATCATTGACACGCCGTGCGATGTGGCCAGCACCATAAACGGCGATGCGTTCGTCGAAATGCCCCTGAGCCATCAAGGAGGCCATGACGTCGGCGGCAATGGTGCGAACAAGGATCAGACCGGCATAGCTGGCCGCGATCCACAGGCACAGCCAGATAGCGGTGCTGGTGAGGTCGAGCTGCTGGGGTGCACCCAGACTGATCGCGACGATAACGGCAAACACGAGCGAGCCAACCATCTGGGTCGGTCGGTTTCCAAAGTCGTTGGCCCGGTCGGCATCGTACATGCCAGCCGACGACAGCGACATTCGGTAGATGAGGGCTGCGACGAGGGACGATTGAATGACGAGCGGCCACGCCGGGACAATAGCGCCGGCCGACGCATAGACGGCGGTCGGGAGCAGCCCGCCAGCCACCACGACGAGGGCCTCGCAGAAGCCAATGATGTCTGACGCGACTTTGCGAGACCACAAGCGCTTGGTCTTGGCGCGCGTTGCACTGGCAGCAGCAGCGGCGGCGGCAGCGCCCGGGGCGAGCTGATAGCCCTCAAGCGAAAAACTTTGCGACATGACTCAACCTTCACAAAACCCTGCATCGCGAACTGATCCGCGAAAAGCCCATCTGGCTCGGCCTGCACACGGAGCATGACGACCCGCACGCGCAAACCCAACGTCCATCGAGACGAGGTCCAGACGTGTTGATTAGACGTTAGCTTTGTGAAAAATATCTGAATAAACATTCGCTTATTACAGATAACACGTAAATTAGATCAAGCCGGAACGATAACGAGCGACGCTCGCTGAATTATTGACAACTTATTGACCATACGGACGGAGCTTAATTACCCAGTGAGCAGGTCAAAGACGAGCTTGATGTTCAAACAAATGAGCAGCGCAGCGATGATCCCCGTTATTACCGTCAACCACAGAGGAGCCGCCAGCGCGCCGAGTTTGCGCTTGCTGGCTGTGAGCGCCACGAGGGGCACAACAGCAAACGGCAGTTGCAGGCCGAGGATGACCTGAGAGGCGATCAAGAGACGGCCGGCCTGCTCCTCGCCGTAGATGATGACAACGCCGGCGGCGGGAACGATCGCCACGAGACGGGTCAAGACGCGCCGAAGCCAAGGAGCGATCTGGATGTCGAGGAAGCCCTCCATCACGGCTTGACCAGCCAAGGTCGCCGTGACCGTCGAGGACAGGCCACAGCAGATCAAAGCGACGGCGAACAGCGTCGGCGCAATGGCTGACCCGAGCAACGGCGACAGCAGAGCGTGGGCTTGACCCAGATCGGTGACGTCGTGGTTGCCAGCCTTATGATAGGTTGCAGCCGCAAGAATAAGAATCGAGGCGTTGATCAAAAGCGCAAACATCAACGCGAGGGTCGAGTCGATGGTGGCAAATCTCAAGGCTTCGCGCTTTTCAGCGAGTGTCCGCCCATAAGCGCGGGTCTGGACAATCGCCGAATGGAGATAAAGGTTGTGGGGCATCACGGTAGCGCCGACAATGCCCATGGCGATGTAGAGCATATCGGGGTTGGTGACGATCTCAGGGGTAGGGATGAACCCGCGCAGGACGGCACCCCAATCGGGATCAGCGAGCGCGATCTGGATCGCAAAGCAGCCGGCTATGATGGCAAGCAGAGAAATGACAAAGGCTTCCAGCTTGCGAAAGCCCAGTTGCTGCAGCCAGAGGATAAGAAAGACGTCAAGGGACGTAATGAGGACGCCGTAGGCCAGCGGCAAACCGAATAACAGCTTCAAGCCGATGGCCGTGCCAATGACTTCGGCTAAATCGGTGGCGACGATGGCGATTTCGGCCAGCACCCAAAGCGGAAACGAAACCGCGCGGGGATAGGCGTCGCGGCAGGCCTGAGCCAAATCACGGCCGGAACCTATGGCCAACCGGGCAGCGAGCGATTGCAGGAGGATGGCCATGACGTTGGAAATGGCAGCGACGGCCAGAAGAGCCATGCCGAACTTAGCGCCGCCAGCAAGTGAGGTCGCCCAATTGCCTGGATCCATGTAGCCAACGGCAACAAGATAGCCCGGACCGAGAAAAGAGAGAAACCGGCGGACCGTGGAACTGCTGACCGAGACGGGGACGGAGGAGTTGACCTCGGCCAGCGACCCAGCGACGGCGCGCTTGAGCCAGCCGTGATCGGGATCTTGGAGGTTGGATTCGCTCATGCGGCGCCCATGGTTGTATGTTCGTTTCTGCAGCCAAGCATAGTGTGACCCGGAGCCAGTTGCAAATCATTTGCAACTGGGAATGGGTGG
>JBEBJA010000005.1:0-61442 GCA_040080145.1 Hyphomicrobiaceae bacterium | reverse complement strand
GTTTTCGCAGCGTGGCACCGGAAAACTTGCAACACAGCAATCGCGCAAAGCCAAGATCACCATTCCAGATCAAGGGCTTGTGAGATCTTCACGGACAACGGCCTTAAGGACAAGTAAACAAGGGCGAATGCCATTAAGTGCTGGCGGCGTTCAGAGCGCCCGCACCAGGCATCCGGTTGCGAGGATCAGATGGGCAACCAGCAAGCCCCAGAATTCGTGGCCCGTGAGGCCAGGCACGCTGGCGCCGAAGAACTTGATCATCAACACGGCAACGACCAAGACGACGGAAATGAGGAACGTCAATATTCCGGGGGCTTTCAGGGCCATAGTTCCAGATCCTTTGGTCAGTACAGAAGACATGATGCGCTCCCAATTGCGGTGAGTGCTTAAGCTTGGTTTGAGCCCTACGATGATTTGGCATCACGTTTGAAGTGCAACCTGGATAACGGCGGTGGATAACTTCGTGCCGCATTTTATGCTGGCGTTGGCGTTGATCCGTGCGGTGGTTTGGGTCCGCGCGGTGGTTTGGGACGGCGCGCAGGCATGATGATGCGGCGCAACAAGAGCAGCAAAATCAGCGCGGGGATGATCGCGCTGAGGACGGCTATAGGATGGCGCTCCCATATCAGCATCGGGCTGACTTGGCCTTCGAACGCCAGTCTGGCATCTGCCAGAATATCGGATGGACTGCTCACGCCGGCGCGCAGCATCAAGTCCACGGCTGACGATTGATCGCGGCTTGCAAGTACCGCGTCGCGCACACGGGCGGATGCAAGGATCCGCATTTTGCCCGGCGACGAGGCTATCGCGCGCAGCACCCGCTCGCGTGGACGCTTGTCGAGGCCGGTCAAATAGCCAGACAGTGTGCCGAGTTCGGTTTCCGACAACGCTCGGGCTAAGGGCTTTAGTTCGACGGTGTCCAATTCAAACAAGGTTTCGCGGGCGTCACGTTTGAGGCTCGAAAGCCGTTGAATCGAGATCTTGTCGTCGAGCGCCATCAGCTGACCCAGCGAAACCCGCGTGTAGTCGTCGGGGTTTGCGCGCCGATGGAGTTCGAGTTCTGCAACTTTGGGCAGTAGATCGCCCGAAACGGCGGTCCATTTGAGGCCGGTTTCAACCGAGCGTGTTTCCCGCGCGATATCCATGCCGGGTGCTGGCATACGATTGACGGCGGAATCTAGCGTCCCGTCGGATAGTCGTTTGGTAACGGCAGGTTCGCCTTCCGACGCCAGAACCAGCCCGACCACTTCATCGAGGCGCGGCAGGTTAACAGGTTTGGTCAGATCCAAAAACGTGCGGAATGCCTCGTTGCGATCGGCAAGGTCGAGCGACTTTAAGTGGGCGCGGCGGAAATCCTGCCAGATTTCGACGATGTGCTGCGCTGATTTGCTGGCGATTTCCTTGACGTGGTCGCCGATCTGATCGGATATCGACTTGGCAAGTTCTGCCTGGACTTGCTCTTTGGTGGCCTTCGACTTCATTTCGTTGGCGATGATCGGCAAGACGCCGGTGCGAAGATCCCAGATGTCCTTGGCAATCAAAACAGCACCAACGCCGCCTGCTGCAACCGATACGAGGCGGGACAGAACGCTGCCGACAATCCTGGCGCCGATCCGCTCCGTCATGTTCACCAACTGGCGGCGCACGAGGAGGATTGCGGCTCCGGCAATGCCTTCGCTCGACTGAGACACAACCGATCCGGGAGAAATCGATGCCTTGCCTTTGGTGCTGTCGATACCGAATTCCTTTTCGGCCCGGCCGGTCACTGCACTGGAAACAGCTGTCCCATACCGGCTGCCTAGGAATGTCTTGACGCAGGTGATGGCTGGCCCCGCAGCATCCTGGCTGGCGAATTCAAGGCTGGTTCCAAGCTTCTTGCCGGTATCGTTTGCAACCGCTTCTAAGCCGGTTTTGATGGCCTGGGACCTATACACACGTTCGGCAACGGCCTTGGCCAGTTCTTGGGCTTTGGCTGAATTTGCGAGTGACTTGAGCAGTTCGGCCCAGCTGGTTTCGCTGCTGATTTCGGCCACGGCCAGATCGACGCGCTTGTCGATTGTTTCGTCGAGGCCGTTTGCACGCCAGGCCTCGGCCACGGCTGCCTTAGTATCGAACGAGGCCAACGAGTTTTTCAGGGCCAGTTGGGTGATATTTTCCACAGCCGCCCGAAAGGCCCCGTCATCGCGCGACTGGCAGGCCTCGTAGTCCGCCTTTGTCAGGGCATCTACAGCAGAGACTGCAGGGACAGCTTGGGACACAACCAGCGATAGAGCCAGCACCGATGATAGAACCGCCCGTGCGCGCAACACCATAGCTCTCCTGCTTGACCTGACTATTCAAGCCTTATCCGTCTCCCCGCGTCAGAACAAGGCGGACGGGTGCGTTTTTCATGGCGCCGACTGAACAAGTCTTTGCTCTCCAGAGGCAAGGCGCTCCTGGTTCGAGCCGCTCATTGACCCGAAGCGGCACCTCGCATGTAATGCAAGGATATGGGGCTTAGGCAGCTGGAGCAAAGCATGAGCAGCGTACTGCTTGCAATGGTGGCCTATGTGCTCGTCCAGTTTGGGATTGGCATCTATGTCTCGCGGCGGGTGTCGAGCGAAGCCGATTACATCCTCGCAGGGCGATCGCTCGGTACCGGACTGGTTGCATTTTCGGTGTTTGCTTCGTTCTTTGGGGCAGAGGTGATCGTGGCGTCAGCCGGGGCTGTCTATGAACGTGGTATTTCGGGCGCTGCCGTCGATCCGTTCGGCTATGGTATCGCGCTGCTGGTTGTGGGGGTATTTTTTGCGGCGCCCCTTTGGAGCCGGGGCTTAACGACGTTTGCGGATCTGTTTGCTCAGCGCTACTCGCCTGGGGTTGAAAAGCTCGTGGTGCTGATGCTGCTACCGGGTTCTATTTTTTGGGCCGCCGCTCAAATTCGCGCCTTTGGGCAGGTGCTGAGCGCCAATTCGACGCTCGATCTGGCAACGGCAATTACGGTCGCTGCCGTTCTCGTGGCGGCCTATTCCGTCGTCGGTGGCCTCATGGCGGACTCGGTGACCGACGTCATTCAAGGCCTCGCGGTCATTCTTGGCCTGATGGTTCTCGCCGTTGTCGTTTGGAACATCGCGGGGCCTGTGGCCCATGTGGTCACAGAGCCTCGTGCCGGGCCAGACAGTGTGGTGGAAACAGGGGGCTTTTTGAAGGGACTGGAAGGACTGGTGATTCCCATTTGCGGCACGGTCGTATCTGTGGAGTTGATTTCCCGCTTCCTCGGCAGCCGCTCAAAGACTGTGGCAGCTACCGGCACGGGCATCGGTGCCCTGATGTACCTTGTTGTTGGGATCATCCCCGTCTACCTGGGGCTCAAAGGGGCCGCTATACTTCCCGGGCTGTCTGAGCCGGAACAAATCGTGCCTAAACTCGCCGAAGCCCTGCTTCCGGGCGCTCTCAGGATCGCGTTTGTTGGTGCGATCATTTCAGCGATTTTGTCGACGGTTCATTCAGCACTGCACGGTCCTGCCTCGCAGATTTCGCACAATATCGTGCTGCGCACTTTTCCCGGGCTTCCGGCGCGCGTGAAATTATGGGTCGTGCGCGGCAGTGTGATGGCGCTGTCGGTGGTCGCGTATTCACTGTCATTGAGTAGTGAACGCATTCACGATCTGGTTGAACTTGCTTCGGCATTTGGCAGTGCAGGGGTATTTGTCGTCGCAATTTTTGCGCTCTATACAAATTTCGGCGGGTCAGCAAGTGCTTACGGGGCGCTTGCCGCCGGCATGTTGGTCTGGCTGGTTGCGCGCTTCGGCTTTGGCTGGCAAGCGCCTTATCTCCTCGCCGTCATATTGGCCTTTGTCACGTATGTGGCTTTGGCGCGAGTCGGCAGCAACCAAACTGATGTTTTGGCTTCGGAACGGGCCAACGTATTGGCCTGAGTATTGAATTTCAGTGGTGGCTGCGCCGCTTTGCCGTGGCAATGCGTGCCATGGCGATTGAGTTGTGGGGCTGATATAACGTGGCGAAAGATTGTGGATGACGGTCATTCGCGCTTTTTCGATTTTGTTGGCGCTTACGATTGTTTTTGAATCCAAAGCGGCCGGTTGAAAAAGTACGTTGCGCCAATTCGCCAGTCGGGCTGCCCTCAAAAGGGCCCAATGCTAGCCCGTCTGAGACGGCAAACCGGTAACTGTCTTTGCAGGTTTGTGCGCAGCAGCACGCAGCCCCGCGTTACGTCAAAGATCGCGCAGCCAGTCAAGACCCGGCTGGAAAGTCACGTCTCAACACCTTGGGGCTCACGATATCGATCTCCTCTCGCGGCCTTGGGCCGCGGCGGCAACCTGAAGGCACTCGATCAGAGCGATGATTTTAACGCTAGCGTTTAGAAACCTGTTCCACGATCGGATCCGGCTTGCGGTGACGCTGGTTGGCATATTGTTCTCGATTGTGCTGGTTGCGGTTCAACTCGGCCTGTATCTGGGATCGTCACGCGAAATCACTGGGCTCATCGACAACGCCAAAGGAGAACTCTGGATTACCGCCTTTGGGGCAAAGTCGTTTGAAGATGGCGGCATGCTTTTGACCCATAAGGAGCGTCATGCTGCTTTGGCGATCCCTGGCGTCAAGTCGGTCGCGCCGGTCTTTGCCGTGTTCGCTGAATGGCGCAAGCCTTCGGGTGGGTCGACGCGCGTTGTGGTGGTAGGTGCGGACGCCGAAGACGGCGGGCTTGCCCCATTCCGCCTGATCAAGGGTACCTGGGACGATATCAAGGCCCCTGAGGGCATCGCAGTTGACCAGTCCTACCTTGAAGAGCTTGGTGTCGCGGGCATAGGCAGCACGGCACAGATTGCACAGGGCCGCGTCCGCGTGCGGGCTCTCACCGATGATATCCGCTCGTTTACTCAGTCGCCGTACGTATTCATGCCGATTTCCCGCGCGCGCGCGTTGCTGGGCGTGCCTGAGGCAACGACGACGTTCCACCTTGTAACTCTTGAGGCGGGTGCCGACATTGAGCAGGTGCGTGGAAAACTGAACAAACAGATCGCGCCGGCTGAGGTGCTCACCAAGGACGAGTTTCTGGCTCGAAGCCTGAAGCAGTGGCTCTTCAACACCGGGGCAGGTGCAGCGTTGATTGGTGGTGCCATTCTTGGAACGCTTGTCGGAACCGTCATCGTCGCTCAGACACTTTATTCGAGCACTAAAGATCATATCAACGAATTCGCGACCTTACGTGCGCTTGGTTCATCCTCTGGTTACATTCATAAAGTTATCCTGGCTCAGGCTGGGATGAGTGCCTTGATTGGTTACGCGCTTGGCATGGTCATTGCCCTTATCATCGTTTATGCGGCGCAGGGTTCGGCGCTGCCAATCATGATGACACCGGGTCTGGCCTTCGGTTTGTTGGTGCTGACGCTCGCTATGTGCGCGATCTCGGCCATATCCGCTATTTTCAAAGTAACGAAAATCGATCCAGCGACGGTGTTCACACGATGAGCAAGCATCACAAGTCATCGCCGGGCGACCAGAGCCGGACTGCGGTGCCAGCCCAAGCGCCTCGGCAGGCTCCCGTTCTTGTTGCGCGCGGCATTGTCAAGGAACTGGGACAGGGTGCGGGTAAGATTACGGCCGTCAAAGGTGTAGACATCGACCTCCGCCCCGGTGAATTGACCTTGTTGATGGGGCCGTCGGGAAGTGGCAAGACGACGCTGCTCTCAATCCTGGGCTGCATTCTCTCGCCGACAGCAGGTACGGTTGCCATTGACGGAACTGCGACGGCTGAGCTTTCACCCGAAGCACTGGCCACTTTGCGCCGCACGCACATCGGCTACATCTTCCAATCGTACAATCTGTTTCCGACGCTGAATGCCCTCGAAAACGTGCGCATTGCGCTGGACGTTGCGGGCATCAAAGGACAGGACGCAATCAAGCGCGCGGAGCAGGCTTTGCGCGATGTCGGGCTTGGGCCCAAATTTGGCAGCTTTCCGGCCAACTTGAGCGGCGGTGAAAAGCAGCGGGTCGCGGTCGCGCGCGCGATTGCTTCCGCGCCTTCCATCGTGCTGGCCGACGAACCAACGGCTGCGCTCGATAGTGAAAATGGCCACGGTGTGATGAAGCTGCTGGCAGACATTGCAAGGACGCAGAACCGTTCGATCCTGGTCGTGACGCACGATCCTCGCACGCTGGGGTATGCTGATCGGGTCATCAAAATCGAGGATGGTCTGATCGTCAGCGAAGAGATGACGAACGCGCGAGCAGTCGAAGGCGCCGTCGGAAACGTGATCGAGGCCCGGATTGAGACATCTCAGGAACCCGCGACTAAGCGCCGACGCCGGAACGTGGATGAACGGCAGATGAAGCCGATGCAACCCGAAGATATGAACGAATTGATCAGGAAGCGGAAAAGCAATGCGTAACATCGAGTCTACAGCGTCGTCGTTTGTGGCAGCGGTGGTCATCGCCATTACGGTTTGCCTCAGTGTTCCCGGTAACCCGATGGTGGGTTGGTCGAAGATGTCAGCGCACGCGGCGGATAATTCGGCAGGCGCTGTCACGCGACCTGCGTGGGCGGCGTCGGCAACCGGTCGCGTCGAGCCCAAGGACGGTCAAATCTCCATTGGAACGCAGGCTGCTGGAAAGGTCGCCGACGTTGCGGTGAAAACTAACGACAAGGTGATGGCAGGAGATTTGCTCGTTCGCTTGGACGACGAGGATTTGCTCACCAGGGTAACTGCTGCCAGCCAAGAAGTGCAGGTTCGTGAACGCGAGCGGGACGAGGAAGTTGCCAAGGGCATTCAGCTGGAACGCCGGCATGCAGAGGATTCGGTCGCAAGTGCCGAGCGGGGGCTTTTTAAGGCCCGGCAGGCTTACGACGATATGACGTTCAAGCTTCGTACGAGCCCTGGGACTGCGACGGGCGACGTCGAGAAAGCGCGGTTTGCTATTACCGCGGCCAAGGAACAGCTCTCCAACAGTAAAGCCAGTCTGGCGCGGATTAACTTGAAGGACGGCCTTCCGCTCGCGACCCGGATGGAGTCTTCACTCGCCGCTGCCCGGGCCGAGTTATCGCTTGCTGAAGCGGCTGTCGAACGTGCCCGGATACGGGCACCGAGCGAAGGCACCGTGCTCAACGTGTTTGCCAAGGCCGGCGAACTCGTTGCCCCCTCACCCGATGCTCCGCTGGTGATCTTTGGTGATATCAGGGCTCTGCGTGTCAAGGCTGAGGTCGAGGAGCGCGATACGAGCAAGGTTCGCGTGGGCCAACGGGTGGTTGTGAAGGGCGATGCCTTTCCCGACAAGCAATTTGAAGGCACCGTGACGGCCGTCTCACAAACGCTCGCCTCGCCGCGCATCGCAACGCGCGGCGTCCGCCGCCCCAATGACGTCGAAGTTCTGGAAGTGATGGTGGCACTTGATGGAACGCCGCCGCTATTGAGTGGTATGCGGGTCGATGTATTCTTCAAAAGCGATGGCCCCGCAGAAGCATCTGCCACACCTGCGACGAAGACAAACTGATTTGAGCCACTAGATCCGGCATAAAAAAGCCCTTCCCCTGGACCTCCAGAGGAAGGGCTTTTTCTTTGAAGATATGTGGAGAGTTCAGGCCGCGTTGCGGGTGGCTGAATCGATGTGAGCTGCAAGCGTTGCATCGACTCCGAGGCGCTCGGCAAGCCCGGCCAGGAAGGCAGACTCGGCCCGGCTATCTGGCGAGATTGCAAGGCGCGCCGCCGTATAGACCTGAACGGCCTGTTCCGACGACTGGCATGCGTTGGCGAGGTCGTCGATCGAGGCAGGCGCGTTAAATTCTGCAGCCAGGAATTCCTCGGCGTCGGCTTCCAGGCCGCCCTGCTTCAGGCCACCCATGATATTGGCCATTTCGGCCTGATCAATGCGTCCGTCGGCGGCGGCAGCCGCAATCATGGCGCGGATGTAGAGAATGGCAGAATCGTTCGTGACGGCTGCTGGCTCAAACCCGGTTCCTTGGGGGGCTGCTTCGGTCACCGAATGAGCGCCGGTGATGAGCGGCTGACCGTTTTGGTAGTTCAGCAGGGCTTTGTAGGCGAGGCCACCGATGAGGGCGAGCGCGCCGAGTTTGGCCGCGCTGGCTGCAATGCTACGACCGGCCTGGGTTCCCAGTACCACGGCTCCAAGACCGCCGGCGGCTGCACCTGCGCCGAGCTGGTTTTGGGCGACGAGGTCTTTCAACTTGGCCAGGATGTCGTCGCCCGACATGCCGCCCATGGCTTTGCCGAGCGCATCGCTGGCTCCGGTGGCCGTGCCGATCCGTCCAGCGCCTTCACGTGCTCCCTCGGTGGCCTGACCGAGCACTTTGGTGAGGATGTCCATGAGGTTGCCGCCGCCGAGGCCTGCGTTATTGGCGGCACCTGACGCCTGCTGCTGCAGCTTGCCAAGAATATCGCCCAGACCGCCAGCACCTGAGGAGGCAGCTCCTCCCGCCTGCTGTTGGAGTTTGCCGAGCAGGTCGCCAAGACCGCCCAAGCCACCGTCGCTGGGGGCGGCATGCGCGGGTGCGCTACCAGCCTGCGGGATCAGCTTTCCGAGCAGGTCGCCAAGGCCGCCTAGGCCGCTATCTGCCTGGCGCGCTTGAGGTGCGCCTGCGGCGCCGCCTTGGGCTGCCCGAGCAAGTTGGCCAAGAATATCACCGAGGCCGCCGCCACCTGCAGGCTGTGCCGCTTGACGCGGACCGGCGCCGTTGACGAGCGCCTCAAGGATGGATTTTGCGTCGAACATGGGTCGTCTCCGGGGGTTTTGCTGGGGCTGTAAATAAGCTGCGTTAGTCAGTAGGCATTCCCAGCGCAATCAACAAGGCTTTGGAACGAAAGTATCCTATTCCGCAGCGAGGGGACGGCGACGCTTTTCAGGCTCAGCGGCAGGAGGATGCATCTGGCTGCTTGCTGGTTGCGCCGTCTCTGCAGGGCGTTCATCGGTCGGACCGATGAAGCCGGAAAACAGCCGCCAGACAAGCCATCCTAGGTCGTCCATCACTGTGAAGAACGATGGGACAAAGACCAATGATAACGCTGTGGAGACGAGCAATCCGCCGATGACAGCAATTGCCATCGGGGCGCGGAATTCTCCGCCATCGCCGAATGCAAACGCGCTTGGCGTCATGCCGGCCGCCATTGCAAGCGTCGTCATGATGATCGGGCGGGCACGTTTGCGGCCAGCGTCTATCAGGGACGTAACCCGGTCGACACCGCGCGCAATTTCTTCGACGGCGAAATCAACGAGCAGGATCGCGTTCTTGGTCACGATCCCCATCAGCATCAATAGCCCGATGTAGACCGGCATGCTGACCGGATTGTTGGTGATGAGAAGCGCGAACACGACGCCCCCGAACGACAAGGGGAGCGACAGCAAAATAGTGACAGGCTGAAACACCGACCCAAACAGCAATATCAAAACACCGAGCACGATCATGAGCCCCGTCCCCATCGCTGTGACAAAGCCGGTCGCGACTTCGTCTTGGATTTCGGCATCGCCGGCGGCTTCGAGCTTCACGCCCTCGGGCATCTTCAGCGTGTTCACCGTTGCAAGAAACATCTCGCGCGCGTCGCCCAGCGCCAATCCCGGCACAAGGTCGGCCCCGATCACAGCCCGGCGCTCCCGGTTAAATCTGTCTATTGAACTGGGACCGCGGCCAAACTCTACCGTGGCTACGGCCTTCAACGGTACGGCCTTCCCAGCGGCGTTGGTGACCCGCAATTGCTCGATCAATGCGAGGTCGGTACGTGCCGATTCTTCAAGCTGCACGCGGATCGGCACCAACCGGTTGCCTGCGTTGAACTTGGCCAGATTGGCCGCGACGTCGCCAAGGGTTGCAACGCGCACCGTATCGGCAATCGCGTCGGGGGAAACGCCCACGGCTGCTGCATCATCAAAGCGCGGCATGATGCGGATTTCCGGGCGGTCGATGGCGCCGACGGAAGCGACGTTCTTGAAACCTTGGACCTTGCGCAACTCGCCTTCGAGCGAGGCCACGAAAGCCGACAGCTTCTCGCCATCCTGGGACAGAATCGAGAAACTCATTTCGCGTTCGGCGCGGTCGTTGACGAACCACGAGCGCGTGTCGGGAACCATCGCCAGCTTATCGGATATGATGCTCTTGAGCTGCTTTTGCGACAGCTTGCGTTCGGTCTTTGGCACGAGATGCACAATCAGCGTCGCGCGGCGGATTTCCCGTGTCCCGGTCGGCGTCGTCCCGCCCAGCACGAAAACGCTGCGGACTTCCGGCACGGACTTCACGACGCGCATGATCTCGTCGCCCGCAATCTGGGTATCGGCCAGCGTGGAGCCTGGTGGCAATTCGGTCGAGATCACGATCCGGGATGTGTCTTCGTCGGGAATAAAGCCGGTCGGCAGCTGTGCGGTTGCTTTCACCGACAGAACGAAGATGATGACACCGAGTGCGAGCGTCAGGTATCGCGACCACCACGCATGCAGCGTCCACGCCAGCAGTCGCGTATAGGCCCGCATGATGAGCCCATCGCCGAGGGGTTTTTCAGGGATCGGCCGCATCAGATAGGCGGCCATCATGGGTGTGATCAGACGGGCGACCAGCAAGGAAAACAGGACGGCGGCTGCAACCGTCAAGCCGAATTGTTTGAAGTACTGGCCGGCTACTCCAGCCATGAACGATACCGGTGCGAAGATTGCGACGATCGTGAAGGTAATCGCAATGACCGCCAGCCCGATTTCGTCCGCGGCTTCGACGGCTGCGCGATAGGGCGACTTGCCCATGTGCATATGACGGACGATATTTTCGATTTCCACGATGGCATCGTCGACGAGCACCCCGGTGACGAGCGTTATTCCAAGCAAGCTGACCAGATTGAGCGAAAAGCCCATCATGCTCATGGCCCAGAATGTAGGGATCGCCGCAAGCGGCAAGGCCACGGCGCAGATGAGCGTCGCCCGCAGATTGCGCAGAAACAGCAGCACCACGAGAACTGCCAGCACGGCCCCCTCGATCAGCGTTTCCATGGCCGCGAGATAGTTGCCCTTGGTGTAGGCGACGGCATCGTCGATCTTGGTCAGCTTGATGTCGGGGTAGGCGTTCTGAAGTTCCTTGAGCTTCTTGTCGACGGCGATTGCAACGGCGAGATCGCTCGCGCCCTTGACGCGGAACACGGCGAGGGTGACGACCGGCTCGCCGTTGAGGCGGGCATATGAACGCGGCTCGCTGCTGCCGTCTACAATCCGGCCGAGTTCCTTCAACCGAACATCGCGTCCGCCTTGAATGATGATCTTGGTATCGCCCAGCGCTTCGACGCGACGGGCCCCCGCCAGCGTGCGGATTGTCTGCTCCTGGCCACCGACCTCACCACGTCCACCGCCCAAATCCACGTTCGTCGCGCGTACCTGCGCGTTGACCGCACTCGCCGTGATACCCAGCGCAAGTAGCCGGTCGGGGTCGAGCATGATCTTGATTTCGCGATCGACGCCGCCCTGCCGTTCGACGCGCCCGACACCTTTCAAGCCCTGCAATTGGCGTTTGATGACGTCATCGACGTGCCAAGACAACTGCTCCAGCGTCATCCCCGGCGCTGATGCCCCGTACGACAGGATCGACTGCCCTTCGACGTCGATGCGCTGGATAATCGGTTCGTCGATGTTGCGCGGCAGGTCTGCGCGGATTTTGGCGATAGCGTCCTTGACGTCGTTGAGCGCACGATCCTGATTGATTTCCAGCCGGAACTCCATCGCCGTCGTGGAGACGCCGTCGGTGAGTGTCGAAATGATCTTCTTGACGCCGGTGATGTTGGCGACCGCGTCCTCGACCTGCTTGGTGATCTGGCTTTCAAGTTCGGATGGGGCCGCGCCGGATTGGGAAATGACAATCGAAATGACCGGGATGTCGATGTTGGGGAACCGCGTCACGGGCAGCGTGCGAAAGCTCATGATGCCGAGCATCAAGAGTACGGTGAAAAGCACGATGGACGGGACGGGCTTGCGGATCGACCAAGCCGAGACGTTGAAGTTCATGGCGCCGCTCCGCTGACGTTGGTGGCGGCAAAGATGGGCCGCACAGCATCGCCGTTGCGCAAGAAGCTGCCCGACTTGGCGACGATTGTTTCTCCATCGGCGAGACCTTCGACGATCTCGATCAATTGCTGCGTCTTGAGGCCGGTCTTGACGGCGCGGGTTAAAACCTTGCCATCCGTTACGATTTGGACGGCTGGGCCGTCAGGAGTGTACACTACGGCCGACGGTGGAACCGCCAAGCCACGGCTCTTACCGGTATCAATTGTTCCGCGTCCGAACGCACCCAATCTCAGTGCTGGGTTCACACCAAGGAAGATTTTGATCTTTCCCAACCGTGTTGACCGGTCGACCTCGCTCGAAATTTGGCGGACGGTCCCTGCAACGTCGCCCGTGCCGGTGACTGAAACGTGGGCGGTTTGACCCTCACGGACCTTGCCGACATCACTTTCAGGTAATTCGGCGTCGAGTTCGACTTCACCGCGCGCGATGATGCGATACATCGGGTCATTGCTTGCCGATGCGACGCCGCCAACGCGCGCCGACCGCCGACTGACACGGCCATCGACAGGTGAGCGGACTTCGGTTCTCCCGTTTTTCCATGTCAGTTCGCGGCGCTGGGCTTCGAGGGCTGCTTTGTCAGCCATGGCACTGGTGAGCCCGTCGCGGGCTGCTACCAGCTTTGATTGGGCCATGCTGGCGGCTGCCTCGCGCTGGTCGTAGGTCGCACCAGAGACGTAACCGGACTGCTTCAGGGGTTTGGCGCGCTCAAAGGCATTGGCGGCCTCCTTGTCTGTTGCTTCAGCCTGCACGATGGTGCTGCGGGCAACGGCGATTGCCGCGTCAGAACGCGCGAGATTGGCTTCGTTCTGCGCCAGCTGGGCCTGCAGTGCGTCGTTGGAAAGCCGGGCCAGGACCTGCCCTTTGGTTACGGCGTCGCCCTCGTCCGCCAAGAGTTCCAGTACACGGAGCCCTTCGACCTCTGGCGCGATAAGTATTTCATCACGCGCCACCACTGATCCCGTAATCAGAACCGTCTCGACGAAATCGGCCGCCGTGACTTTGATGACGGAGACCGCTGGTGCCGTTGCATTCGTCGGCGCGGTGGAGCTCTGTGCCTGAGTAGCCGGTTGCGTGCTGGACCCGCGCGGACTGCCATAGGCGATGTAAAGTCCGCCGCCAGCCAAGGCCAACATCAGGCCACCAAGGAGTTTGCGATTCATGCCTGTGCCTTCGCATTTGTGGCTCGTGCGTCTCCAGCGTCCCGCACGCCGACTTGAGACGCTGATGTGTTTGGGAGGGGATTGAGGAGGCTTGCAATCATTGCCGTCACGACGGGCACGATAGCCTTGGCGTCAAATGTGGGGTCGACGGCTCGCCGCCAGAAGAGGCCATCGCCGATGACGGCAACAGCTTGAGCGAGTGTCTTGCTATCCAGCGATGGCGCGATCTTTCCATCGGCCTGGGCACGTGCAAACAAGGCCTCAAACTGGTCCTGCACAAATCGGTCGCAAGAGCGAAAGATCTCGCCGACCTGCCCTTCCCGCATGGACTGACAACCAATTTCAATGACCAACTGCTGCTTATGTCGCGGTTCATCGACGGTGTAGTGTTCGCCCAAGGCTGCGAGTGCTGCCATCAAGTCTGGCGACTTGGCTACGTCGCCGAGTTGGGCTGCAAGTTTTGAGCGGTCGCGTTCGGTGATGCCTGCGATCAAATCTTCCTTAGAGGCGAAGTAGACATACAACGCACCGGGGCTGACGTGCGCATCCCGGCAGATGTCCGACATGGTTGTGCGGTGGAAGCCCGATAGGGCAAAACAGCGCTCGGCGGCATCGAGTATGTGCTCCCGCCGTGCAAGCTGAGTGTCTGGTTTGAGTTTAGGCACGATATGTTTGACCTTCCGGTGCCAATGGCACTTACAAAACGAATGTTCGTTTTGCTTGGATCAGAACAAAGTGTCAAACTTTTGCTGTGTATCGAAATCCGGTCGAGGTTCCTGCCCGTCAGCGATGGCAGGGGGTGGCGGTAAACGTGCAGGTGATGCCCGTATTTGACGTCGTACAGCGCTCTTCGCGGTTGTCAGCACGGTTCCAGGTTGAATAGGGCTCCCCGAGCGCCTTCGTTCCCCGTACGCGAGACCGCCAGTTGGCACGGGCTTTCGTTTTGGCCAGCCACTCAAACGAGGCTGGTTCGCCGCGCGCAGAAACGGGGGATGCAGCGCAATCGCCAGCCGCCGACGCGGCAGAGCGAGGGACCAGGAGCAAAAGTGTTGTTGCCAATACAGTGGCGGTCAGACGTGCGGTCGGCATCATCAGAGTCTCAGCACCATTAAAATTGCACGATCAGGTTCAATGTGCCGTATGCCGAGGGACTATTCAAGAAGCCGATCTCATCAAGGCTTTCTCGAATATCGCCGGTAACTCCGCCCGACGCCGAGATTTCTCCGCCAAACCACTCGTAGCGGACGAAGAGGCCCGTCCGGACATTGCCTATTACCTGATCGCTGGACGTGTCGATCTGGACCTGACCTTTTAAGCTCGCATGATTGAAGACCGCCTCGGAACCTGCCGACACCGTCGGCAGGATCCGGTAACCGATGCGGGAGCGAATGCTCGCTGTCTCGCGCGTATCTGCGTAAGACACGTCAAGCGATGTCCAACCTTGGGCGCCGAGATTAAGCCATAACTCGAGCGCGGTCTTGAAGCCGGTTTGAAACCGTTCCCGCCGAACTTTGGCAGATGGAACGTCGAGGTCCTTCAACATCGCCCAGCCGGCGAACGCTTTGGCTGTCAGATCGCCGAAGCGGTGCTGATATCCGACCATGGCGTCGGAATAGGTCTTGTCGATCTTAACCTTCGTTTTTGCGTCCCATTGGTAATCGTAATGTCCATAGCCAGTGGTGGCACGGACGCGGAAACCATCCTGGTGGATATCGCCCCATGGCGCGTAGGTGGAACCCGAATACACCAGCCAGTTGTGCGCTCCAGCGTCGGCGCCAACCCAGATTTCGCGGGACCCCACGCCTGCCGGGGGCTGGTCGGCGGCTCTTATGGTGGTGCCAAGCAAAGACGCGCCCAGCGCGAGGACGGTCACAAACCAACAAATGCCAGTTGATTCCAACTGAGGCACGGGACTCTCACACGCAGCACAAACGCAACAACAGTATTAACCAATGTCGTTGCTCGGCCACGTCTGATGACGTGTCAATGTAAACTTATCTTAGAACGAATATTACAACTTATAGTACAAGCATTTGACGTCCTTCTTGCCATCTATGGTTGCTTTTTATTGGCTATCAACGGAAAGTCCTTGGCTTTGGACCCTGTGGATAACTGGGAAAACCGTCCTACACAGAGCGTTAGGCCTGTACCTTTGTGCATGAGAAGTATAGTTCTTGATCATGAGCGCAGGTTGCGCCTGATAGACATGATGAGGACGCACATGGGCTTGAGCACGCTGTATGAATTCCCATTTGGGACTGAGACAAATCCGTGGCGCGCGTTTGCCCGGATCAATGCCGAGGCCGTGTGTTTGATGACGAGGCGCAGTCAGGCCTATCTCGACCTTTCGACGCGTTTGGCAGGGTGCAAGACGAGTGATGACTGGCTCACTCAACAAGTCGCGTTTTGGCAAATCGCCCAACGGCAATATATTGAAAGTCTGCAGACAACAATGCTTGCGGCTTTGCCGCTTGCGCCGGTTGGTGAAAGCGTTGCGACCGTCGGCAAGTGCGAGCGGTCGCGCGATTATATCGTGATGCCGGAAGCACCTCCGCGCGCTGCACAAGCTGAAAAGGACGTTCCTGCAACAGTTATCGCCCGCGCAGAGCGGGTGCGCCGCTCCGCGTGAGAGATACTGGCGGCTATTTCAACGCCGCCAGTGCCTTGTCAAAGCCCGCCAGTGAGATAGGGATGCCGATGCCGGCTTCCTCGCTCTGGAAGATAATAAAGATCGCGGTTTTTCCAGTTTTCAATTTATCAATGAGCGCATCTTCGACCGTCACTTGCGCATAGCAGGCGAAGTTTTGGCACCGCAGGAATGGCGCATGCCCAACATCCTTATCGTCGATCTTCAATCCAAGCCCGGGCGGCAGCAGAACCCCTACCGGCGCAAATACTCGCAGCACGCGGGTGCCGTTTGAAAACTTCTGGAAATAGACCGTCAGTCCCACGTTGTTGCGGTCTTCAGCGGTCACGCTCTGGACGAGGGCGCACACTTCCGCTTTGGCACCGGGCGGGGGATCCTTGCAGACGACTTGCCAGTCGCCATGCTGCGCCTTGACGGTTCCTTCCTCGGCGGCATGTGCTCCAGGGGCGAGCGACGCCAAGATCATCACAATCAGGGGAAGCAAACAGATGCCTTTGACGGTTGTGCGAAGGCGGGCAGCCAGTGAATGGCCAGTGAGCGGCTGTGGCGATGGGCGCACAAGTTCATCCTTCGAAAATTTGTTGCCGACTTCGACACCAGAGTGGTTGCCAGCAAACACGTCGTCTCAGCATAAATCACGGCCAAATTGGGACCCGTTGTGCAGCGACTTCCGAGCTTGGTCAGAATTTATGCAATTGAGCTAGCGCAACGCGAAGAAATGCCGCACAACCACCTCTTGTTTGCGCACTGCGTGATGTGTTCTGTGCAACATGGAGTTTGATTGAGATCAAGCGACGACGGCGGGAAGAACCGCAGTAGCGGCAAAAGCAACGGCCGTCGCGGGTGGGAAACGAGGAGCAGGTTGATGTTCAAGTGGAATAGGGTCGGCGCTTTGCTGGCCGCGGGGTGCATGACGGTCGCCATCTGGGCAATGACCGCAATCTCTCAAGCCGTTGCAATCGGACAACCGTTGCCAGGTCAGATGGGCTTATCGGAACCAGCGACCGAAGTTATGTCGCGCATCAGCAGTTTTCATGACCTCGTAAACGGGATCATCATCGTAATCACGGTCTTCGTGTTGCTGCTGATGATATACGTCATGTTCCGCTTCAACGAAAAGTCGAACCCCACGCCGTCCAAGACGACGCATCACGTGGGACTTGAGGTTGCTTGGACCGTGATCCCGATCGCCATTCTTGTGATCATCGCAATCCCTTCGTTCAAGCTGTTGAACCTCCAGTACAGCTATCCCAAGCCTGACCTCACGATCAAAGCAACGGGCAACGCTTGGTATTGGGATCATGAGTATCTCGACCAGAAGGGCGTCTCGATCACCTCAAACATGGTGACCGATGAAGACATTCTGAAGGCTGAGATTGGGGACAAAGAGTACAGCGCCCGATTTGGTAAGCTGGAAGATGGCAGCATGGAAAAGGCTAAGGCTGTCTACGAAGCCTCAAAGCCGATCTGGGACAAGCGTCAGGCTGCTGGTCAAGACACACGTCAGCTGTCGGTCGACAATGAGATTGCAGTGCCCGTTGGCAAAGTTGTCCACCTTCTCGTGACGTCCAACGATGTCATTCATTCGTGGACCATCCCTTCCTTCGGCGTGAAACTTCAAGCTGTTCCTGGGCGTGTTTCGGCGTCTTGGTTCCAACCGACGAAGGTCGGCATGTTCTACGGCCAGTGCTCTGTGCTGTGCGGAAAGAACCACTCCAGCATGCCCATCGCGGTTCGCGTCGTCAGTGAACAGGCATATGGCGATTGGATGGCTGCGCTGAAGGCCAAGGATCCAAAGAAGGCTAAGGCGATCCTGAAGGCAGAAGCCGCGTCGCAACAATCATCATCGGTCGCTGCGGTTCAGGCGAAGTAGTCTTCGCCCTCCCGCATCACAATTCAACAGCTGCAACACCGTTTTCGAAGGCAACTGCAATGGGTAGTTATTCAACTCACGCCGCGCACGACGACCACAATCACGCGCCACCATTCTTCACGCGCTGGTTCTTGTCGACCAACCACAAAGACATCGGCACGATGTACCTGATCTTCGCGATGATCTCAGGTGTCGTGGGAAGCTTCCTGTCCGTCATGATGCGGCTTGAACTTCAAGAGCCGGGTCTCCAATACTTCGCCAACCCTGGCATGTACAACGTCTTCGTGACCGGACACGGTCTCATCATGGTGTTCTTCATGGTGATGCCCGCCATGATCGGCGGCTTTGGCAACTGGTTCGTTCCGCTGATGATTGGAGCGCCTGACATGGCGTTCCCGCGGATGAACAACATCTCGTTCTGGTTGTTGCCAGCCGCATTGATCTTGCTCCTGATTTCGATGTTTGTTCCTGGCGCTGCCGGGACGAATGGTGTGGGTGCGGGCTGGATTGTTCTTGCGCCGCTGTCGAGCAAGATCGGTCATCCCGGTCCTGCCGTTGACTTTGGTATTCTGTCGCTTCACTTGGCGGGTGCGTCGTCGATCCTTGGTGCGATCAACTTCATCACCACCATTTTCAACATGCGCGCTCCCGGCATGACCATCCACAAGATGCCATTGTTCGTGTGGTCGGTGCTTGTCACTGCGTTCCTCTTGCTGCTGTCGCTGCCGGTGCTTGCTGGTGCAATCACCATGCTGCTGACGGACCGCAACTTCGGCACCACCTTCTTCGACGCGGCCGGCGGCGGCGATCCACTGCTGTACCAGCACTTGTTCTGGTTCTTCGGTCACCCTGAAGTCTACATCCTCATCCTGCCGGGCTTCGGCATGATCAGCCACATCGTTTCGACGTTCTCCAAGAAGCCGGTGTTTGGTTATCTCGGCATGGCCTACGCTATGGTCGCCATCGGCGTCGTCGGTTTCGTCGTGTGGGCCCACCACATGTACACCTCGGGTATCAGCGTCGACACCCAGGCTTACTTCGTGTTCGCGACCATGGTCATCGCGGTTCCAACCGGCGTGAAGATCTTCTCTTGGATCGCTACGATGTGGGGTGGCTCGATGACCTTCCGCGCACCAATGGTATGGGCGCTGGGCTTCATCTTCTTGTTCACCGTCGGCGGCGTCACCGGTGTGATGCTGGCGAACGCTGGCGTCGACCGATCACTCCACAACACCTATTACGTCGTTGCCCACTTCCACTACGTGTTGTCGCTGGGTGCCGTGTTTGCGATCTTCGCAGGCTGGTATTACTGGTTCCCGAAAATGTCGGGTTACATGTACTCGGAATTCTTCGCGAAGCTGCACTTCTGGCTGACCTTCATTGGTGCCAACATACTGTTCTTCCCGCAGCACTTCCTTGGCCTTGCCGGCATGCCGCGCCACTACGCCGACTATCCCGAAGCGTTCGCCTATTGGAACCGCATCTCGTCGATCGGCGCATACATCACCACGTTGGGAACGCTCGTGTTCTTCATCGGCTTGATCTACGCGTTCATGCGCAAAGAAAAGGCCGCTGCGAACCCCTGGGGTATTGGTGCCACCACGCTTGAGTGGACACTGCCATCACCACCCGACTTCCATTCGTTCGAAAAGCTGCCGCGCATCTCTGCCGACAGCCACCACTGATCGAATAGCCCATCTTTGGCGAGGGCACATGGCCCTCGCCAATCAATCACCGATTAGCTCTACTGCAGGATGATTATCGGCATGGCGGACCTCGGCATTCAGGCAGACATCAGCGGTACGCGCGAGAACATCTCGGACGTAGGCGATTTCTTTGCGCTGATGAAACCGCGCGTCATGTCGCTCGTCGTCTTCACGGCTCTCACTGGTATGATTGCGGCCCCTGGTTCGATTCATCCGGTCCTTGGTTTTATTGCCATACTTGCGATCTCGATTGGTGCTGGTGCGTCTGGTGCCCTTAATATGTGGTACGACGCCGACATCGACGCAAAGATGCAACGCACCGCTGCCCGCCCGATTCCACGTGGCCGGGTCTCAGCCGATGATGCGCTCGCGTTTGGTTCTTTCTTATCCGCTGCTTCGGTTTTGACGCTCGGGCTTCTCGTCAACTGGACCGCTGGTGGCTTGCTTGCCTTCACCATCGGCTTCTACGTTTTTGTCTACACGATGTGGCTGAAGCGCAGGACGCCGCAGAACATCGTGATTGGCGGCGCAGCGGGTGCGTTTCCGCCCATGGTCGGCTGGGCCGCTGTGACGGGCGGCGTCTCGGTCGAGAGCGTATTGCTATTCCTCATCATTTTCCTTTGGACACCGCCGCACTTCTGGGCGCTGTCGCTCTACCGCTGCCGCGATTACGAGCGGGTCGGAGTTCCTATGCTGCCGGTCGTTGCTGGACCTGCTGAGACTCGCCGCCAGATCGTGCTTTATTCGCTGCTGTTTGTCCCGGTCGCCATCTCGCCCTACTTTATCGGACTCGGCGGACTGAGCTATCTTGCGGTATCAAGCATCCTCGGCGCGGTGTTCCTTAAACTTGCGTTCGACGTGCGCCGCATCACCGAGGGTCGCGAGGGTGATGCCACCGCCAAGAAGCTGTTTTTGTTTTCGATTCTCTACTTGTTCGCGCTGTTTGGTGTGCTGCTCGTCGAGAAGATCGTCATGCGGGTGATGGCATGAGTTCAGTCGAAGCCGCCGAGAAACTCAAGCAATTGCCCGCGTGGCTCAAAGAGCGCCCCTGGGTGCGCAATGCGGTTACAACCCTGGTGTGGGTCGTCGCTGCGTTCGCCGTGCAGAAAAATGGATACAATGCACTCGGCATTGCGTTCCTGGTTACTGCCGTCTTCATCACTGTGATGCTTGGTTTGATCGCTATTGCCGACTACGTCAGTCGCGGACAGTCCGATACTACACAAAGGCAGCGGGCGCGGAATATCGCTATCGCCGTGGCCTTGGGTGCCATGGTCTTGATGTTTTACGCCGCAACCATCGTCCGGATGGGCGGTAACGTCGTGAACCGGCCGCTTGTCATTCCGGGTGCTGGCATTGTGGGGAGTGGGCTGCGTTGAGCAAAGTTGAGGTGAACACGCCGGCTGCTGATCGTGCAAACAAGCGCGTGGCCGTGACATGCGCTTCGATCGCCTTCGGCATGATCGGCCTCGCGTATGCATCGGTGCCGCTTTATGCGATGTTTTGCCAAGCTACCGGGTACAACGGGACGACCCAGCGCGCGAACGCGCCATCCAGCGTCGTACTTGATCGCAAGATCAGCGTGATGTTTGACGCCAACGTCAACGGCGGGCTCCCTTGGACGTTCGAGCCGGTCCAGCGCACTATCGAGATCAAGCTGGGTGAAACAGGCTTAGCCTTCTACCGCGCGACCAATCATTCCAAGCACGCAGTGACCGGACGGGCCGTTTATAACGTGACACCCGAACTGGCTGGTATTCATTTCAATAAGATCGCGTGTTTTTGCTTTACGGAGCAGACACTCCAGCCTGGTGAATCGGTTGAGATGCCGGTGACGTTCTACGTCGACCCGGCGCTTGCGACTGATCCTGACGCCCGCGCGATCAAGACGATCGTGCTGTCTTATACTTTCCAGCAGTCCATTACCGACCCCAAACCCGCCGCCGCCGTTCAACCGGCAGATGGCGCGCCCAAGGGAACTTAAAGAAGCAGCACAGCCGAGGAATACGGACTGGCTGTTATAAAATCGCGAGGGAACGAGAGAAACGACATGGCACACACCCACACGGCACCACACACCGACGTCAAAGAACACGACTATCATCTGGTCGATCCGAGCCCCTGGCCGCTGGTCGCGTCGTTCGGCGCGCTTATCATGGCAATCGGCGCCATCTGCTGGATGCGGTCCGCTGCTGGCGAACCGTTGTTTGGCGTCAAGGGTCCGATGCTGTTCGCGCCGGGTGCAATGATCGTGGTTGCTTCTGCCTTCTTCTGGTGGCGCGACATCATCCGTGAAGCCCACAAGGGCGACCACACGCCCGTCGTGCGCCTTCACCTGCGTTACGGCATGATCCTTTTCATTGCCTCCGAAGTCATGTTCTTCGTCGCCTGGTTCTGGGCCTACTTCGATGCATCGCTGTATCCGTCAGGCGTTTCTGCGCTTCATAACAGCAAAGAAATGATCGGGATGGTCCAGCGTAATGAAGTACTTGGCGGCCACTGGCCTCCGGCTCCCGCTGCGGCCTTCAAGTCGGTGTTCAATCCTTGGGGCTTGCCGCTCGTCAACACGCTGATCCTGCTTTTGTCGGGTGTCACGGTCACCTGGGCCCATCATGCCCTGTTGAAGGACGACCGTCGCGGCCTCGTCGCTGGTCTCGTCTGCACGGTTTTGCTCGGCGCGCTGTTCTCATACTTCCAGTACGTTGAGTACGGTCATGCCGCATTCACCTACTCGGGTCACATCTATGGCGCGACGTTCTTCATGGCAACCGGCTTCCATGGTGCCCACGTGTTGATCGGTACGATATTCCTGGCGGTCTGTTTGTACCGCGCCATTCAGGGCGACTTCACCAAGGAACAGCATTTCGGCTTTGAAGCCGCCGCTTGGTATTGGCACTTTGTGGACGTCGTCTGGCTGTTCCTGTTCGCGGTCATCTACGTTTGGGGTTCGAACTTCGGCAAGGCCGTTGCTGCCGGCGCTGCAGCTGCTGGACACTAAGCTGTCCGTTAGACACATCAGTTGCGGGGTGGCTGCAAGGCCGCCCCGTTTGTATTTTGGGTCTCGTAGCGCTCAACAGGAATGCGATGTCAGTTCACAACCCTCTACTCAACGGTGCCCGCGCTGCTTGCCCTAAATGCGGGAAGGGTCCGCTGTTCAAGAACGGTCTGACCATTCGCGACGGCTGTCCCTCGTGCGGGTTGAACTATGGCTTTGCCGACAGCGGTGACGGGCCGGCCGTGTTTGTGATCATGATCCTGGGTGCGCTGACGCTCGGTGGGGCTTTGTTTCTTGAATTCCGCTATGATCCGCCTGTTTGGGTTCACGTCGTTGTTTGGGGTATGTTCATCCCAATCGTGGCTTTCGGCCTGCTACGTGTACTCAAAGGTATCTTGATCAACCTTCAGTATGCCAACAAGGCAGAAGAAGGCCGATTCGATAGGAAGTGAACGTCGCTAATGCTATTCCGTCTCGCTCATAACAAGCTGCTGGTACCGACCGTCCTGAGCGCTTTGGCGTTCTGCCTGCTGTTTGGGCTGGGGACCTGGCAGTGGAATCGCAAGACGTGGAAGGAGACGATCCTTGCCACGCTGGCTTCGCGCGGGAAATCACCACCCATTCCAGCGACGGCAAGTTGGCCCGGTTTGCCGTGCCATGATCTTAAAGATACTGGTCTTGCCAATGGTTGCGAATACCAGCCGGTTTCCCTCCGGGGCGTCTTTGAGCATACACGCGAGCGCCACATCTTTACCGCCGCACCGCAGGTTCAAGGGCTGGGGAGCCGTCAGGGATACTGGATTTTCACGCCGCTGCGTCTCGATGGCTCTGGCAAGACGGTCTACGTGAACCGCGGCTTCGTGCCCGACGACCGCAAGGAGGCTTCAAAACGCGTGCTGGGTCAAACGAGCCAGAGCGTCGAGGTCTTTGGCCTCTATCGCAGCGCTCAGGTGCGGGCGACATTCGACGGCCAGAATGACACCGCCAAGAACATTTATTATGTTCGCAATCCCAGTGAGTTGTGGCCCGTTGAGCCTGATGCGCCGGTCAACGAGATGTGGGCTTATGTCGACCAGACCGGCCCCGTTCCGGCGGGCGGGTTTCCTTTGCCGCTGGCGGGTAAGGTCACGTTGTCCAACCGCCACCTTGAGTATGCCATCACGTGGTTTGGTTTGGCGGCAACCCTCTTCGTGATGTATGTGGCCTACGCACGCAGCCGTCTGAAGCCAGCTTGATATTTCGCGCAGTTGTGTGTGGACGTGCAGCTTTGCTTGTTCGCGGCCCCGCACCAGATTAGGTTCATGCCTTTCGCGACAAAGTAGGTGAATAAGACTTGCAATACATTTCGACCCGGGGCCAAGCGCCCGTGCTGAACTTCGACGATGTGGTCCTCGCGGGGCTCGCCCGCGACGGCGGTCTTTATCTGCCGCAAACGTGGCCCAAGCTCACTCAAGACCAGATCGCCGGTTTTGCCGGACGACCATTTCATGAGGTCGCCGTCGCGGTCATCGCGCCCTTCACCGGGGGGACGATTTCGCGAACCGATCTGACCCGGATGGCCAAGGACGCATACGGGCAGTTTGGCCATGCTGCCGTGACGCCGCTGGTTCAGATTGGGCCTGGCACATGGGTGCTGGAATTGTTCCACGGGCCGACGCTCGCCTTTAAAGATGTGGCGATGCAACTTCTTGCCCGGATGATGGATCACGTGCTCGAAAGGCGCGGGCAGCGTGCTACCATCGTGGGTGCAACGTCGGGTGATACGGGGGGGGCCGCCATTGAAGCCTTCCGTGGCTCAAAGCGCGTCGACATAGTCATTTTATACCCGCAAGGCCGGGTCTCTGATGTTCAGCGACGCATGATGACAACGCCCGCCGAGGCCAACGTCCACGCGGTCGCCATCGACGGCAACTTCGACGACTGCCAAGCCCTCGTAAAGGGCATGTTCAACGATCATGCTTTCCGCGACGGCGTTGGTCTGTCGGGCGTGAACTCTATCAACTGGGGCCGCATCGTCGCGCAGGCGACCTACTATTTCGTCGCTGCTGCTGCGCTGGGTGCGCCTCACCGCGAAATCTCGTTTGTCGTCCCAACGGGGAACTTCGGTGACATTTTTGCGGGTTACGTCGCCAAACAGATGGGGCTGCCCATCGAGACTTTGACCATTGCGTCCAATTCTAACGACATCCTCGCCAGAACCGTCGAAACCGGGGTTTACGAGATGCGCCCCGTCGCCGCCACATCGTCGCCGTCGATGGATATTGGGGTATCGTCGAATTTCGAGCGCTACCTGTTCGAAGCCTCAGGACGTGACAGCGACCTCATTCGCGCTCAGATGGCCGCGCTGGCGCAGTCGGGGCGCTTCGAGCTCAGTCCTGCCCTTCACAGCACGCTGAAGTCCGAGTTTACGGCGTCCTCCGCCACGGAAGGCCAAGTCGCCAGCGCAATCGGAGCTTGCCGTAACACGACGGGCTATACAGCCGACCCGCATACGGCCTGCGGCCTTGTTGCCGCTCAGCGCATGGCAGCCTCCACAGTGCCCCAGGTCATCCTTGCGACCGCCAGCCCCGCTAAGTTCCCCGATGTGATGGAAGTGGTAACGGGGCGGCGCCCAGGCCTGCCACCGAGGCTGTCGCATCTCTTGACTGACGGGGAGCGGACGCAACTCCTGCCAAACGATCTGGCCGCAGTTCAGGCCTTCGTGGCCGCCAACGCCCGCTCTCATGCCGCCGGTTCGCGCAAAGGTAGCATCGCATGACGACGACCGTCTCGACATTGGTGAATGGCCTGCGCGTCGTCACCCACCACATGGCAGGGATTGAAACCAGTTCGCTCGGCGTCTGGGTTGGCGTGGGCGCACGGCACGAAACCGATCAACAGCAAGGTCTATCGCATCTGCTCGAGCACATGGCGTTCAAGGGGACGGCGACGCGCTCGGCTCTGGAGATTGCCGAAGAGATCGAGCAGGTGGGCGGCGAAATCAACGCGGCGACATCGCTGGAGACGACCGCCTACTATGCGCGTGTGCTGAAGGGCGACGAGGGCTTGGCTCTCGAAATCCTCGCTGACATCCTGCAGAATTCGACGTTCGATGCTGGAGAGCTTGATCGCGAACGCGAGGTCATCTTGCAGGAAATCGCCGCGACGCAGGACAGTCCCGACGAGATTGCTTATGATCTGATCCAAGAAGCTGCTTTTCCGGCTCAAGCCGTCGGTCGGCCGATACTTGGAACGCCCGAAAGCGTGACGGCCGCAACCTCGGTTGATCTGCACACGTTTTTGCAGGCGAATTACCAGCCCAGCCGGATGATCGTATCTGCTGCAGGTGCCGTCCGGCATGAGACGATCGAGCGCCACGCTGCAGCCCTATTCGGCAGGCTTTCTGCACAAGGTGGACCGGTTGGCGGAAACTTGGAAGAGCGTGCACGCTACGTTGGCGGCGCGCGCTCGTCGAAGAAGTCCTTCGAACAGAGCCACGTCTTGATGGGCTTTGAAGGTCCCTCATACCGCGCAGACGATGCTTTTACGGCGCAGGTTTTTTCTGGCCTGCTTGGTGGAGGGATGTCATCGCGGTTGTTCCAAGAGGTGCGGGAAAAGCGGGGACTCTGCTATTCGATCTATTCGGCGGCGTGGGGATTGAAAGACAGCGGCATGTTCCAGATCCACGCGGCCACCGGCCACGCAATGGTGCCAGAATTGATTGATGTGATTGGTGCTGAACTGGCCGGAATCGCTGCAAAGGGTCCAACGGAACGGGAAGTGGCGCGTGCCAAGGCTCAATTGAAGGCAGGGCTGCTGATGAGCTTGGAAAGTTCCGGGGCCCGGGCCGAACAGATGGCGCGTCATCTGCTGATTCACAACCGGCTCATCAGCCCTGATGAATTGGTGGCGAAAGTTGACGGCGTGACGGTGGACCGGGTGCGGACTTTTGCTCAGTCGCTGGCGGCTGGTGCCCCAAGCGTTGCGGTTGTGGGTGCGGGCAAAAAAAGCGAAAGCCACGCCAAGCGGGCTGAACGGGCGCTGACGGCTTAAGGGGTACGGAAGTCGCGAGTACAACTTTGTTAGGTGCATAGGAAGCGGGGCGGCCGTGCCGGCCACCAGAAGACGAACGGGCGAAAGGGGGCCCGGAGATGGCGTTTCTGAGAGCCAATGTCGGACCTGAAAGCTATGTCGCGCGCGGCGTGAAGGTGGGGCTGCGCCCGTTGCAGGTTGCCGACTATGCGCCGTGGGCTGAACTGCGTGCGCAAAGCCGTGAGCACCTGCAACCATTCGAGCCCCGGTGGCCGTCAGACGAGTTGCTGAAAAGCGCCTACCGGCGGCGGTTGCGCCATTATCAGCGCGAGCAACGCGAAGACCTGGGCTATGCCTTCGCAATCTTTAGTCTTGCCGACGACACCCTTGTGGGCGGTGTCTCGCTGTCAAATGTCCGCCGCGGTGTCACGCAGGCGGCTCAGCTTGGCTATTGGCTCGGGAAGCCGCACTTGCAGCAGGGTTACATGTCGGACGCGGTTGCTGCGGTTCTACCGTTTACATTTTTTGGTTTGAGATTGCATCGTATCGAGGCGGCGACGCTGCCGACCAACGCCACGTCTATTCGCGTTCTCGAACGCAATGGGTTCGAGCGCGAAGGGTATGCCCGGCGCTATCTCAAGATCAATGACGAATGGCAGGACCACATCCTGTTCGCATTGCTGGCGGAAGATTTTCGCGGCCCGCATCGCGTACCCAGCGAACGCCGTGACGGTACGGGCGGGCAATGACAAAAATGCGAATCCTCATGCCAGCCGTGCTGGCGCTGGCAGCGACGTTGCTTACCTTTGCGGCTGGCATGACGACGCCGGCGCTCGCGCTAAAGTCGATCTCGGTCACGCCAGACCAGGACCGCATTGAAATCACGTCGCTTGGCGAGTTCTACGACAGCCGGGGCGACAGTTTGCAGCTTGAAATGGTCGCTGCGTCCGACGCCGTTGCGGGCCGCATGACGGTGCGCGCGGTAACGCCTGGGACCAACCCGTCTTGGATTGCTTTTGCGCTTCAAAACGCCACCGACAAGCCCATCGAGCGGTGGCTGACGGCTGAGCGCTACACCATGTTCGGATCCGGCGCGGTTTGGCCAGATCTCGACGCCCGTCGCGTCGAAGCCGTGACCCCATCGCTGGGGTTTGTACCCGAGCGCATCAAGAATGACCGTGCAGACATCTTTCGCATCACGCTGGAGCCTGGGCAGACGATCACGTACGTCGCGGAAATGTCGACGGAGCGCTTTGCGCGCGTCTACCTATGGAAGCCCATAGACTATGAATTGAAGGCGCGCGACCGCCAGTTGTTCAACGGGGTGCTGCTCGGTTTCACCGGCCTGTTGGCTATCTTTTTGACTGCAGTTTTCGCCGCCAATCATAAGGCGATCTTTCCATCGGCGGCACTTGTCGCGTGGTGCGTGCTGGCGCATCTGACTGTCGATTTCGGTTTCTTCCATAAGCTGTTCCAGCTTCGCCCCGACGATAACGCCTTGTATCGCGCCGCGACCGAATCCGCGATTGCGGCATCCCTGGTTATTTTTCTTCATACGTTCCTGCGGCTGGGGTGGGCACCCAGCCTCATCCGGATGCTGCTGAGCCTGTGGATTGCGGGTCAACTTGCTCTTGTCGCAATCGCTGTGATTGATCCACGGCTTGCTTCGACATTTGCCCGGCTGTCGTTCGTAGCAATCGGCGGAATCGGGGCCATAGCGACGACGTTTCTCGCGTTGCGCAACCAGGACCGCGCGTTGGCGTTGGTGCCGACATGGCTGTTGTTTCTCGTGTGGGTCCTTGGCGCTGCAGTCGTTCTTACCGGGCGCCTTGCCACGGATATCGCGGCATCTGGTTTGATAGCGGGTCTGGTCCTGATCGTCGTGTTGATCGGTTTTACGGTAACTCAGTTTGCATTCCGCTCGTTGGAGCCGGTTTACGGCAGCTCCGCACCAAGCGAGGGTACGTTGAGTGCCCTTGCCGTTGACGGCGCCGGCGCGGCAATCTTTGAGTGGCATCCCAAGCGCAGCGAAGTGTCGGTCAGCCCAATCGTTGAAAACTTGCTGGCGCTGCCGCAAGGCGAGCTTTCCGCAAAAATCCCCGACTTCTTGAAGCACGTTCACGAGGCGGACCGCGAGCGTTTGCGCATGATACTCGTTTCGGCTCAGGACAAGTCGAACGTCAGTTTGCGGACTGAGTTTCGCCTGCGCCATGCCGATAACAGTTCACGCTGGTTCGAACTTGATGCGTCGAGCGTACCTGGTGCTGATCCGCGCTCATTTCGTTTCGTTGGGCTGTTGAGGGAGATTACCGACAGCAAACGGGCTTATGAGCGGCTCGTACAAGATGCGGTCCATTGTTCGCTAACCGGGTTGCCGAACCGCGCCCTGTTTTTGGACCGCCTTGGCGTGGTTATGACACGTGCGCGCACGGATGAAACTCTGCGCCCGGCCATCATCTTGATCGACATTGATAAGTTCAGAACCGTCAATACGAAGTTCGGGCTGCCGGTCGGCGATAGCTTGCTCTTGACGATTGCCCGCAGACTGCAGCGGCACCTTACGGCGCATGAAACCTTGGCCCGGGTCGGCGGCGATCAGTTCGCCATCCTCATCGAAGCGGAAAGAGACCCTGCCGAATTTGCCCGCGAAGCCGAACGGATCCGGCGGACGGTTCGTGCACCGATCAAGATTTCTGGGCAGGACATTGTTCTGACCGGCTCGATTGGCATTGCCATTTTTGATGGCGAGGAGGAAGGACAGGCCGGCCTCTTGGAGGAGGCTGAAATTGCCACTCACCGCGCCAAGCGTGCTGGTGCCGATAGGATTGAACTGTTCCGGCCCGATATGCGGGCGGATCGCGAGGACCGCCGGCAGATCGAGGCCGATCTGCGCCGGGCTGTCGACCAGAACCAGCTTCGCGTTCTCTATCAACCGCTCATTTACTTGCCGACCGAAGAACTTGCTGGCTTCGAAGCCAGCGTGAGTTGGGAGCATCCAAAGCTTGGGGTGATAAATCCGTTTCACTATGTGCCAGCGGGCGGTGACCCCGAATTGATGGCGAAGGTTGGTTCTTATGTGCTGAACCGCGCGACACAGGACGCGGCGCGGTGGCAGAAGGAACTGCCCCGCATCGAACGGCCTTTGTTTGTAGCCCTCAATATCGCGAATGCTCAGTTGTTCAGGGCAGAACTTGCGCGCGAAGTGGGGCAGGTGCTCGATCACGGCGTCATTCCGAAAGGGACGCTGCGTCTGGAGATTGCCGAAAGCGTCGTGATGGATAATCCCGAGCAGGCAACGGAAATTCTCGAACTACTGCGCGGGATTGGCGCGGACCTATCGCTTGATGAATTCGGCGCGGGGTTCTCATCGCTCGCCTATCTCCAGCGCTTTCCGTTCGACACCATCAAGATTGACCGTGCCTTCGTGCAAGCTGCAGGCGGGGGCGATGCACCAGAAGCTGCCGTGGTGCGCTCAATGGTGGCAATGTCGCATGAACTTAATAAGAAGGTTGTCGCCGACGGCGTAGAGGATCCCAAGGACGCTGCGTTCTTGCGCGGGATCGGTTGCGCCTATGCTCAAGGCTTCTATTACGGCGACCCGATGCCGGACCGGGAAGTTTTGCAACTTCTCAAACTCGTTCGCAAATCCGAGCATAAGCTGCAGCCGCGCGGATTCTTCCGGATGACCATGAAGCGCCCCAAGGGAACCGCGAGCACAGCAGCGCCGGCCGCTGCAAAGGCTGCGTCACAAGCGGCCGCTGCAATAGCAAGCGGAAAGCCTAGCCGGAGCAAGACAGTCCGTCCCAAGACTGGTGCCGTTGCCGCACCCGTGCACCTGGAGGTCACTGGAGCCGCCGCACAGGATTACGATTTGGCAGTAACGGAACCCGTGCCGTCAGGCGCGGTTCAGCATGCGGTGCCCCAGCCAGCGTTCTACAACGGTGGTTCCACGCAGCCACCTCTACGCGCGCAAGCGCCCGAAGTGCCACCAGCGTTTGAGCCGGACTTCCCGCCACTTAATCCACTGTCCAGTCTTCAGGCCGGTCTCGATATGCTGAATACGAGGGATGAAGCTGCCAAACAGCCGCCACCCCGGCCTACCTACGCTGATGATCTCGCACATGTTTTCAACACCGCTCCCGTAAACGGCGGACCATTGTCACCCGATGCCCTGGCGACGCTGGCTAGCGTTGTCGGGCAGGCTGACCTGCCGCCTGTCACGCTGGTACGGCCACCAGATCCCGTTGCGCCGGTGCGCCCTGAACCTGTGACGCGCGTGCGACCAGCACGGATGGCTCCCGACCTGTCAAAACTACCGCCCGGACTGGCCGCAAGTTTAGCCAAACTGGCCGGTACGCCAGTGGAGCCGCCACCCCAAGGGTCAGGCCCTCAACCACCGCGCAAAGTCGCACGAACGTAAGCGGCCTTGATCAGGCGTGACCAGCGTCTGAGGAGAGGTGGGAGAGATCAACGCCCAGTTTCGCCATGGCCAAGGTGTATTTGCGATCAAGGTCGTTTGAAAAGACCAGGTCGGGATCGGACGGGCAAGTCAGCCAGCCGTTGGCTGCCAGTTCATCTTCGAGTTGACCTGCGCCCCAACTCGCGTAGCCCAGCGCCAATATCGACCGGTGCGGACCATCGCCGGCCGCAATTGCTTTGAGAATGTCGACCGTTGCCGTGAGGCAAACCTTAGAATCGATCTGCAAGGTCGAGTCGCTTGCAACATAATCCGCGCTGTGGAGCACGAATCCGCGCCCGGTCTCGACTGGTCCGCCGACATGGACGGGCCGCTCTGCGAGATTGGCAACGGGGCTATTGGTGGCCAGAGCCTTCAGGCCGAGCCGTTCCATCAGTGCGGGGAAATCAATGTGGGCCGCGCGCTGGTTGATGATGATGCCCATAGCACCGTCTTTGGAATGCGCGCACATATAGACCACGGACCGGGCAAACCGCTTGTCGGTCATGGCCGGCATGGCTAGCAACAATTGGCCATCGAGAAAGCCACTGGAAATGGTGTGTCTAGCCCTAATCTTGCGCATCCGCTCGCTTCGCTTCATTTAGATCAACTTAGCTATCCGTGCAGCCCGGTGGAAGACGTGAATTCGCCGCGCTCCTCTCAATATGTTCACGAGGCACGGCTGGAAAAAGGCTTGCCCTACGATCTTGCTTGGACAATATCACATGCAACGCCAATGGCCCGTAAGGCACCCCTGATGACGATGGTCCGTTCGTATGCCCTTGTGATGTTTACCTATTGGGTTGCCCTGTGTGCAGGCGCGGTTTGCTCCAATGCCGGCGAACTTGCATCGGCCTGGAGTGAGGGCAAGCGTGATAACAGGACCCGATTGGTTGCCGGGACTGTTTCGGGTCAACGGATGGCGGCGGTCGAAATCGCGCTGGGTGCAGGTTGGAAGACCTATTGGCGGGTGCCGGGTGATGCAGGCGGCGTCCCGCCGGTATTTGACTGGTCCAAGTCCGAGAATGTCGACACAGCCAAGGTTCTCTACCCTGTGCCGACGCGGTTTAGCGATAAGGACGGCGATATTTTAGGGTTCAAGAATTCGGCCATCTTTCCAGTCGTTGTGACGCCCAAGGATGCTGGCAAGCCGGTTCGCCTCGTCGTTGTCGTTGAGTATGGTATCTGCCGCGAAATCTGCATTCCGGTCGAGGCGGAACTCAGTGTTGCGATCCCCGCGGGCGACGCGAGCGTCCTACCAGCCGCGGTCATTTCAGCGCTGGAACAGGTTCCCAGACCGAGCGACGCTCGCCGCCCGATGGACCCCAAATTGACGAGGACGGTGGTCGTGTTGGATGGTCCGCATCCTTCCCTCGTGATCGAAGCCGAATTCCCCGGCGGGGCCGCAAACGCCGCGCTCATTGTCGAGAGCAGTAGCGGTGACTATATCCCACTGCCAAAAGCAGGATCGGCCAAGCCGGCCGGGCCAGATAAGTTGCGCTTTGAAATTGACCTAACAGGTTCCGTCGACCCTGCCGGTATCCGTGGGAAAGACGGGAAAGCCACGCTGGTGTCCGCGCAAGGCCTGACAGAAGCCACGTTTAAGTTCGAATAGCCGGTCCAAAGGGTGCCGGTCATCGATTCCCCTCCCCCTCGCTTACCAAATCAAAGGTTCCAAATGACCATCAAGATCGGCGACACCCTCCCCGACGCAACATTTACCGTCATGACCGCCGAAGGCCCCAAGCCATACAGTTCGGCAGATCTGTTCAAAGGCAAGAAGGTCGCGCTGTTTGCCGTTCCGGGTGCTTACACGCCGACCTGCCATAAGGCCCACATGCCCGGCTTTGTTGATCGCGTTGCTGAAATCAAGGCTAAAGGTATCGACGAGGTCGCATGCACGGCGGTCAACGACGTCTTTGTGATGTCGGCCTGGGGCAAGGACACGGGCGCTGACGGCAAAATCACGATGCTCGCCGATGGGAGCGCCGATTTTGCCAAGGCACTCGGGCTAGAAATTGATCTCACGAAGCACGGTCTCGGTGTACGCTCCAAGCGGTACGCTATGCTCGTTGACGACGGTGTCGTAAAGGTTTTGAATGTCGAGGATGCACCGCCTGCTCACGGAGTATCCAGCGCCGAAACGATTTGCTCGCTGATCGACAGATCATTTTAAGTGATATTCGGGCAACATTGCCAGGATCCGTGCTGATCCGCCTTGCAACGCTTGGCAATTCACCCCAGACTTTCCACTGACGCACGGGCCGACCGCTGAGATTAGGAATCTGATTTGATGGCATGTTTGACGCAGCGCTCGGCTCGAATGCGGAAGGTGCTCGCTTGCGCGGCGCTGTTGGTGATGTCCAGTCTTACGGTTCATGCTGGCGAAGACATCCCAACTCCGGAAGAATACACCGCGCATGTGGGTGGGGACGCTTCGATTACTCCACCGGGAGCACTCAAACTCGATGGGCAAACGATGGTGTGCGGCCAGCGACCCACTGTGCTCGATAGCCAGCTAGACGATTATGGTGCTGCCTATCCCGGGTTCCTCATCCTCAACCCGCGATTGCTTGCCAAAATTTCCACCCCTGTGAAGATGTGGATTTACGCCCACGAATGCGGGCACCAATTCCGTGGCCCTGACGAAGAAACTGCAGATTGTTTTGCCGTACAACGCGGACGCCGCCAGGGCTGGCTTTCTCCGAATGGGCTCGACGAAATCTGCCAATTCATTTCGCCAGCCAAAGGCGACAGCATGCATTTTGCAGGATCGAACCGCTGCGCGTACATGCGCCGCTGTTACGACGATCCCAGTATTCGCTGATAGGTCCAGAAAACTTATCCCCGCACTCCCACCAGCAGGTCAAAGTTGAGCTCTCGCAATATAGCGCAGGCTCAGCATGCCATTTTCGATTTACACCGTAAAACTTCTCGGCCTCGCCCAGACGCTGCATCGCTGGCTCGGGGTCCTATGTGGTCTCGACCGGGCCAACCGGGAGCGGATCGCGGGTTACGCGGAGGCCATTGCCGCAACTCTGGCGCGTGCGGCCAGCGCGCTTACGCGCCTGGACGGCGTTCATGCCGACGCTGCTGCGCGTGCGGCTGCCCGTATGGAGGCCCAGCGCGAGTTGGGCCGCATCACCGGCTACGTTGAAACTATCGTCGCGGTACTTGAACAGCATCTTGACGGACGCAAGCTCGCAGGCGTTAAAAGACGCCTTGATCAACTCGACGTCGAGCGCTTCGTGCTTGGCGTCACCGGTGATCAACCGTCCGCCCCTGGCAGTCTGCGTGCAGACCGGTTGCTGGCCGCGGAAGGCTATTTCCGGGCGCTTGCCGATGGTCTAAGGGCTTGAGACAGGTTATATGGCGCTTCGTATCGCACCGAGGAGAACTACACGTGCAGAAATTTACGGTCCTGACGGGCGTCGCCGCTCCTTTACCGATGCGCAACATCGACACCGACATGATTATCCCAAAGCAGTTCCTCAAAACCATCAAGCGGACCGGGCTTGGCAAATCACTGTTCTTTGAGATGCGCTATGACCAAGCGGGTCAGGAGTTGGCGGACTTTGTGTTGAACAAGCCCGCCTACCGCAAAGCTGAAATTCTGGTTACGGGTGAAAACTTCGGTTGCGGATCTTCGCGCGAACATGCGCCGTGGGCCTTGCTTGACTTTGGTATCCGGTGCGTGATCGCGCCCGATTTTGCCGACATCTTCTACAACAACTGCTTCAAGAACGGAATCCTGCCCATCAAGCTGCCGCAGGCCGACGTCGACAAGCTGATGGATGACGCCAACCGAGGCGCCAATGCAACCTTGACCGTCGATCTCGTCAAGCAGGAAATCCGTGGACCCGATGGCGGCATGATTGCGTTCGAACTCGACGCCTTCCGCAAGGAATGTCTGATCAATGGGCTCGATGATATTGGGCTCACGCTGAAAAAGGCCGATGCTATTACGGCCTACGAGACAACCACGGCAACCACGCGGGAATGGGCATAACCGGCATGGCCAAAGCGATCCACATGATGGTCCGGGTGCGCGACGAGGCACGCTCGGTCGCCTTCTACAAGGCCGCATTCGGCCTTGACGTGGCCGATAGGGTCGACTTCGATACGTTCACGCTCATTTACATGAAGAACGCGGTGGCCGATTTCGAGATTGAACTGACCGTCAACAAGGACCGCGCCAAGCCTTATGAACTTGGCGATGGCTATGGCCACGTTGCCTTCGCCGTCGATGACCTCAAGGCAGAGCATGCGCGTCTACGGGGTGCGGGCCTCTCGCCCTGTGACGTCAAGCAGATGAGCCACGGTGACCGGCCGTTCGCCGAATTCTTCTTTATCGAAGATCCCGACGGCTACAAAATCGAAGTGCTGCAAAAGGGTGGCCGCTTCAAGTAGGACGTTTCAAGACCTGTCCGGCTTCCCAGCCAATAATGGCCTGTTTGCGCGTCACGTTCCAGTGGTAGCCACCTAAACCACCATCCGCCCGGCGCACGCGATGACACGGCACCACGAACGCGAGCGGATTTCGCCCAACCGCAGTTCCAACGGCACGAGCCGCGCGCTGGGTGCAAACGCTCCGGGCCACGTCCACATAGCTGACCGCATGTGCGGCGGGAACTTTGAGCAGGGCTTGCCACACCTGAACTTCCCAGTTGGTGCCAATCAGCACGATCCGGATTGGCGCTCCTGTCGGGTGGCCCGCGAAGATCCCAGCAACGCTGGCAGCGCTTACCTGCGTTGCTTCGATCCACTCCGCGCTGGGCCAACGGCTCTGTATCTCACGTAGGGTGCTATCGCGGGTTGCCCCCTTGTCCTCATCAATGAACGCCAGGGCTGCCAGCCCGCGATCCGTCATCGCTGCGAGTGCTTCGCCGAACGGTGTCTCATGGAACCCATATGACAGCACCAAGCCTGCTCCGCGGCGCTTGACGTCGCCAGGAGTAACGGCTTCATGGGACACAAACAGGTCGTGCAGGCGCGAGCTGCCCGATAGGCCGACCTCGTGAGACGTTTCCAGCACGTTGGCCGATTGCTCCAGCATGCGACGGGCCGCATCAATGGTGATCGCCTGGAGGAACTCCTTCGGCGAAAGACCACACCAGCGCGTAAACAGCTTCTGGGTATGGGCGGGTGACAGCTTCAGGTGTGCTGCGAGGACTTCGAGTTCGGGCTGTTCCTGCGCCTGCTCTGTCAAGAACCGGATGGCGCGGCAAACCACATCGTAGTCCCGCCCTTGGCCGGGCAATTTGAACGATTCGTTGAGTAGCGGCTGAACATTTAAGGCGTTCATGGGCATATTCCAGACTGAAAGTGCCCTAAGCCTAGACTGCGCGTGTTGGCACGGCGACCCGTTTCGTGTGCTACCGGTCGGCCCGTTCGATGGACTTGATGGGACCACGCGGCCGGCCCGACTTTTCGCTGATTTCAGCGTCTTGCGCCTCGATGATTGCGAGTGCTGGCTCGTCGCCTTCAAGTCCGCCAACTTCGTGCGCTGGCACCTTGCGGTTCGACGATTGCGTGCCATCCTCATAGAGGACGTTGAAGAACACAAATTCAGACATCTGCTTCGACTTGGGGCGACGCATGGGGTAAGCCTTTCGCGGTCAGCTGCGGTCTGATGCGACCGCGTTGCCAGACACATGCGCGCTTCCCGCCGGTTCCGCAACGAAGCCTCGCGTCGCAGGCTTTGATGCCTCTGACTGCGCGCTGTGTGGTAACTCCACCGACAAGGTGAAGCCACCCGTTGGATTGTTCGTCATAGAGATCACGCCACCCAACGCTCGGACGCGATCGCGCATACCCGATAGCCCGAATCCAGGCCTTACCCCGCCAGCCAGGCCGGTGCCGTTATCCGATACGCGAACAACGATCCGGTCTACTGAGGCGGCATGGATTGCGATGCTGACATGAGATGCGTGTGCATGCCGGAACACGTTTGTCAGGCCTTCCTGCACGACGCGGTAAACCGTCAGTTCGGTGGTCTGATCGAGCCCGAGGGCTGCGATCCCGTTGACGAGGTTGATGCCCATTTCCGGGTTATTCTCGCGCCAGTTTGCAATCAGGCCGCGCAAGGCTCCATCAAGGCCCAGTTCATCGAGCGCTGGCGGCCGCAGCCGTTGCAGGACGCGCCGGTTCAACTGCTGCAAAGCGCTGATTTGCTCCAGGGCGGCTGAGCACTTCTTGGCGCGTGCCACCGCGGCAGCGCTTGGGTCTGCAGCTGCATCGGTCATCAATGATGTCAGGTTTGCGCGCACGGCAAACAGGTAGGGTCCAAATTCGTCATGCAACTCGCGGGCGAGTTCCCGACGTTCGTGGTCCTCGAGTGAAATGATCTGCTCGGTCAACCGCGCGTTGTCGTCCCTTGTGCGCCCAAGAGTTGCTGCCAAGTCATTAAGCTTGCCGCTAATCTCGGCCAATTCGGGGGGGCCGGTCTTCTCCAATGCGACCTTGTAGTCGCCGCCCTGCATGAGCCGGAGCGCGCTACCAAGGTTTTGCATTGGCATCAGTGCTTGTCGAACGGCAAGGGACGTCAACGCAAACACCGCTGTAATCAATGCAAATCCGCCCGTTAGCGTTCCAACCACGGCCTCCCAGATTTCGGCAATCTCATCGCCTGGATTCGAGGCAATGACGATGGTTCCGAGCAACGCGCCCTTATATATCGCGGGCACCCTTTCCACCGTCGGCGTCGCATACAGAAATGTTGCGAACCAAGGGGGCACGCCGCTGCGGGTGCCTACAAGCCGGGGCGTGGGTCTGAGGGCACCGTTTGCAGGTGGCTCCAGGTTGATGCGCGCATGCCGGACACCCGTCATTCGATCGAGCAGGGCGGCGAGATCACGCGCAGGATCGCTCGACGTTTGCAACTCGACCAATGCTCGCTCGACGGTCTGTTTGGACAGCCGCACGATGCTGTTGTCCTCGGCCCTGATGCGAGGCCCAGCGCTCCACGTTATCACGGCCACGTTGGCCGCGAGTGCCAACAGCAGCAAGGTGCCGATCAAGAGGTTGAGACGTAATCTGATCGAAAGTTGCGGCATCACTGCTTACCAGTCCTGAATAGCTTGCAATTCGCCTTTATCGCACGATTTGCGCTGTCACAGCCGTATCCTGAATTTGCCATCCGGGCGGTCGAGGACGGCGGCACCCGAAGCCGACGATCTGGTTGGGCAATGCCCGGACTAGAGCCGGATTGGTCACCATTACCGGCGAGCTAGAACCGGTTTGAGTTACCCTTCTGGTTGTGCCATTAATTTTTTTTGCTGACTTGAGCGACACTGCGGGCCGGATGAGTGAATTTCCCAGGTGTTATTTTTTTTCGTAAGCGATTTGAGCATCATAACTCATGAATCCGGCTTGAATGACCGCATTCAGCCTTTAGTGGCAATTGCCAGCTGCGGCAAAGGTGTCTAAATAGCTGGTATACCATATGCCAATCTTGCACCGGACACCGGCAGGTCAGATGGCTTGCGTCTCGTGCAGGCCCGGCGACTAGACACAAAGTCGGAACAGAAATGCCGAACAAGCGAACCGCTTCTCCCACGATACTGACCTAAACTGGTCTGCGATCTGTCCGGCCCCCTTGCCGGCTGAAGCGCAAGAACAAGCAAAAAGACGAACCCGGAGGATGATCATGAACCTTTTTGGACCGACGATAGCCGCTGCCGTGACCGAAGCGGTGCCCCAGGCCGCGGCGGTACCCCAAGCCGCTGCTGCACCGGCACTGACGGATGGATTTAACCTCGTCATTGACGCATTGAAGCTGAACGGCCTCACTACGATTTATGGGGTTCCCGGCATCCCCATTACCGACCTGGGGCGTATGGCCCAAGCTGCAGGCATTCGCGTCATCTCCTTTCGCCACGAGCAGCATGCGGGTAACGCGGCAGCGATTGCAGGCTTCCTGACAAAGAAGCCGGGTGTCTGCCTTACGGTTTCCGCGCCTGGTTTCCTCAACGGGCTTACGGCGCTTGCGAACGCTACGACCAACTGCTTCCCGATGATTTTGATTTCCGGCTCGTCCGAACGCGAAATCGTCGACCTCCAGCAGGGCGATTACGAAGAGATGGACCAATTGGCGATTGCCAAGCCGCTGTGCAAAGCGGCCTTCCGTGTCCTCCACGCAGCCGACATCGGCATCGCTGTTGCCCGCGCCATCCGCGCCGCTGTCTCTGGCCGTCCCGGTGGTGTGTATCTCGATCTTCCCGCCAAGTTGTTCTCGCAGGTCATGGATGCGGCCGAGGGTGCCAAATCACTCGTTAAAGTCATTGACGCAGCGCCAGCCCAGATCCCTGCGCCATCAGCCATCTCCCGCGCCCTCGACGTCCTCAAGGCGGCCAAGCGCCCCCTGATCGTCCTTGGTAAGGGTGCCGCTTATGCCCAGGCCGATGACGAAGTTCGCGCCCTCGTCGAGAGGAGCGGCATTCCCTACATCGCCATGAGCATGGCGAAGGGCTTGCTGCCTGACACCCATCCTCAGTGTGCTGGCGCTGCCCGCTCGCTCGTCCTGCAGGAGGCCGACGCCGTCTTGCTGGTTGGTGCGCGGCTGAACTGGCTCTTGTCGCACGGCAAAGGCAAGACTTGGGGCGCTCCTGGCTCGAAGAAGTTCATTCAGATCGACATCGAGCCGAAGGAAATGGACAGCAACGTCGAGATCGTTGCCCCTATCGTTGGCGACATCGGATCTTGCGTTTCGGCACTCCTTGCAGGCATTGGCAGCGACTGGCAGGTGCCTTCAGTTGCGTGGACCGGCAAGATCATAGCCAAGCGCGACGCCAACGTCGCCAAGATGGCGTCGAAGCTGATGAAGAACTCGTCGCCGATGGACTTCCACAGTGCGCTGGGCGCGCTGAAGACGATCATCAAGGACCGTCCGGATGCGATCCTCGTGAACGAAGGGGCAAACACCCTCGACCTCGCCCGTGGCATCATCGACATGTACCAGCCCCGCAAGCGTCTCGACGTCGGCACCTGGGGCATCATGGGCATCGGCATGGGCTTTGCCGTTGCAGCAGCCGTCGAAACCGGCAAGCCAGTTCTGTGTGTTGAAGGCGATAGCGCCTTTGGGTTCTCTGGAATGGAAGTCGAAACCATCTGCCGCTACAACCTTCCGGTCTGCATCGTCGTGTTCAATAACAACGGCATTTATCGCGGCACCGACAAGAACCCCACCGGCGGCTCTGACGTCGCCACCACCGTGTTTGTCGAGAACGCCCGCTACGACAAGATGATGGAAGCCTTCGGTGGCGTGGGCGTCAACGTGACAAGCCCCGACGAACTGAGCCGCGCGGTCAACGCCGCGATGGACTCAGGCCGTCCAACGCTCATCAACGCCGTGATCGACCCCGCAGCTGGCACCGAAAGCGGCAACATCGGAAGCCTGAACCCGACCAGCGCAATCAAGAAGTCCTAAGCCTTTCCTTATTCTCATCCTATCTTCACGCTGGAGTATTCAATGTCCAAAGCTCTTGATGGCATCAAGATCATCGACTTCACGCACGTTCAGGCCGGCCCTGCCTGCACGCAATTGCTTGCCTGGTTTGGTGCCGACGTGATCAAGGTCGAGCGTCCAGGCTCGGGCGACGTCACCCGGTCCCAGCTTCGCGACATTCCTGATGTCGACGCGCTCTACTTCACGATGTTGAACTCAAATAAGCGTTCGCTGACGCTCGACACCAAGAAGCCCGAAGGCAAGGAAGTTCTCGAAAAGCTCATCAAGGTTTCCGACGTCATGGTCGAAAACTTCGGCCCGGGCGCCCTGGACCGTATGGGATTCACCTGGGAACGCATCATGGAATTGAACCCCAAGATGATCCTTGCCTCGGTGAAGGGCTTCTCGGACGGGCATCACTACGAAGACCTCAAGGTCTATGAGAACGTCGCCCAGTGCGCTGGCGGTTCGGCGTCCACGACCGGCTTCTGGGACGGCCCGCCGACCATCTCGGCCGCTGCACTCGGCGACAGCAACACCGGTATGCACTTGGCCATCGGCATTTTGACGGCGCTACGCTCGCGCGACAAGACCGGCAAGGGCCAGAAGGTCGCCGTCTCGATGCAGGACAGCGTTTTGAACCTGTGCCGCGTCAAGCTGCGTGACCAGCAGCGTCTCGATAAGCTCGGCTACCTCGAAGAATATCCACAGTACCCTCACGGTACGTTCAGCGATGTCGTTCCCCGTGGCGGCAACGCCGGCGGCGGCGGCCAACCGGGCTGGGTCTTGAAGTGCAAGGGCTGGGAAACCGACCCTAACGCGTACATCTACTTCACGATCCAGGGTCATGCCTGGGGCCCCATCGCCGACGCAATCGGCAAGCCCGAGTGGAAGACCGACCCTGCCTACATGACTGCGGGTGCTCGTCAGCCCCACATCACTGAAATCTTTGCGACCATCGAAGACTGGTTGAAGGACAAGACCAAGTTCGAAGCTGTCGACATCCTGCGGAAGTTCGACATCCCGTGCGCTCCGGTTCTGACGATGAAGGAACTGTCGGTCGATCCCTCGCTTCGCGCCAGCGGGACGATCGCCGAAGTCGACCACAAGGAGCGTGGCAAGTATCTGACGGTTGGCTCGCCCATTAAGTTCTCGGGCATGTCTGTCGAAATCACCGGGTCACCGCTGCTTGGCGAACACACTGATGAAGTTCTGGCAGAACTCGGCTACGATAAGTCGAAGATCCAAGCGCTTCATACGAGCAAGGCGGTTTAAGCTGACCCCGTACGACGACCCTCCGGCGTGACTGGGGCGGCGCTTGTGAAGCGCCGCCCTTTTTTTGATTCCGGCACTTCATCTTTGAGGAAGCAACCCATGAGCACACCCGATCTCGCCCAGCTCGTTCACGCTGTCGGCGATGCCATTGTCGTCAGCGACGCCCAGGGCCTGATTACGCTTTGGAATCCCGGCGCGGAACGCATGTTCGGTTTTACCGCTGCCGAAGCGCTGGGCCAATCGCTCGACATCATCATTCCAGAGCGCCAGCGCGAGCGTCATTGGGACGGTTATGAGAAAACCATGGCAACCGGCGTAACGCGATATGGCAACGACGTGCTGCGCGTGCCGGCCATCAATAAGGCAGGCGATTCGTTGTCGATCTCATTCACCGTCGGCATGCTGTTCAAACGCGACGGCACGGTTGAATCCATCGCAGCGGTTATGCGCGACGAAACCCGGAAATTTCATCAAGACAAGGCGTTGCGGACAAGGCTCAGGGAACTTGAAGCCCAACTCGGCAGCCACCCGCCCAAGTTGTTTCCTGCGGCCCCAAGCAAAGACACCGCTCCCGCAGCCACGGGCTGCCCCGTAAAACACGATTAGGCAGCAATCCTTGTTTGGCTTTACCCGCGTGCATTCCATGAGCTGGGAACCCAGAACAGGTTGTCGGGATTGTTAGCTGATGATTTTATGAAAATATGGTGGGCGATGTAGGGATTGAACCTACGACCCCACCCGTGTGAAGGGTGTGCTCTACCGCTGAGCTAATCGCCCGGACCGTGCCGGCAAGGGCGCTTTATCGTGGGTGGCCTGCTCGAAGTCAAGGCGCAGTTGCAGATCGCGCCGAATTACCCCGGTAAGAATTTACCCCGGCAAGACGACGGTCGCGACGGCCATGGCGGCAATGCCTTCGCGGCGGCCAACGAATCCGAGCGTCTCGGTCGTCGTTGCTTTTACGCCGACGTCGCGCGGCGCGCAGCCCAGCGCGTTGGCGATCACGGATTGAATCGCTGGCCGGTGTGGACCGATTTTAGGGGCTTCGGCGAGGACGGTGATGTCGGCATTGAGGATGCGGCCGCCGCGAGCGCGGACACGCCGGACGGCATCTTCCAGGAACAGGATCGAGGCTGCGCCTTTCCATCTGGGGTCACTTGGCGGAAAGTGCTGGCCGATGTCGCCATCGCCGATCGTGCCAAGCAGTGCATCGGTCAAGGCATGCAAAACGACGTCCGCGTCAGAGTGGCCATCTAGTTTGTGAGTGTGGGGTATCTGGACGCCGCCAAGCCAGACATGATCTCCGGGGGCAAATGCGTGGATGTCAAAGCCTAGCCCCGTGCGGGAATATCCGGGCGTTATTTTGCGGCGGTTGGCGGCGTCCAGGTCTTCTGCTGTGGTGATCTTCGTGTTCGTGCTGGACCCAGTTACCAGAAACACCGGCAAGCCAGCCCACTCGGCAAGTGCTGCGTCGTCCGTAAAGGTGGAGTTGCCAGCGTTCGCGGCTTTGCGGTGTGCGGCCAGGATTGCATCGAAGTGGAAGCCTTGCGGGGTTTGGGCACGCCATAAGCCCGATCTGTCAAGCGTTTCGGCGATTGTCCCGTCGGGGGCTGCCCGTTTGAGGGTGTCGGCCAACGGCTCAGCGGCAATGGCGGCCGGGTGCGTATCGAGAGCTGCAAGCACGCGCGCCAGGACATCGCGGGTGACAAAGGGACGGGCGGCATCATGGATGAGGACGCGGCTGGGCGAATAGGCAGCCAGAGCTTCAAGTCCTGCACGCACAGAGTCTTGCCGCGTTGCCCCACCTGTTACGACAGGGAGAAGGTCCAGCCCTTCAGTGGCGGATGAATACAGCGCTGCATCTTTGGGATGAATGACGACTTGAACATAGGCCATGCCCGAATTGCGCATGAACGGGTGCAGCGTATGTGCCAGTACGGGAACACCACCGATGAGTTCATATTGCTTGGGTTGACTTCCAGCACCACCTGAAGCCCGCAAGCCTCTGCCGGCGGCAACAATTAGTGCGCATGCGATTGTCATCCCGTTTCTCCAATCCCTACGTACCCAGCGCGCTATCCCTGCTTACGCAAGGCGGGCGGCAACAGCAATGCTGGATGCTCACCTTCGCGCTTGCGAAAGCTGGCGGCGCAACGTAGAGTGCTCAAGATACAGGCACACATAAAACATGCTCAAAAAAGCATCAATACACTCCCGGACCGCCGTGAACGCAATGAAAATTGGTGACATCCTGCTCTCGAACCCGGTCGTTCTGGCACCGATGTCCGGCGTCAGCGATCTGCCGTTCCGGCAGCTTACACACCGCCTCGGGGCAGGACTTGTTGTTTCCGAGATGATCGCCAGTGAGGAACTGGTGCGCGACCGGCCGGATTGCTTGCGCAAGGCAAAGGGCGGGGAACTCTCTCCCTTCGTCATTCAGCTTGCGGGCCGCGAGGCGCATTGGATGGCGGAAGGTGCCCGGATTGCAGAACGGCTGGGTGCGGATGTCATCGATATCAACATGGGCTGTCCCGCAAAGGAAGTTACTGGCAAGCTGTCGGGTTCAGCGCTGATGCGCGATCTCGACCATGCAACCTCGCTGATTGAAGCCGTCGTTGGCGCTGTGCAAGTGCCTGTGACGCTCAAGATGCGGCTTGGCTGGGACGACAAATCGCGCAATGCGCCGGAGCTTGCGCGCCGCGCCGAAGCGGCTGGCGTTAAGCTCATTACGGTTCATGGGCGGACCCGGTGCCAGTTCTACAAGGGCCGCGCTGATTGGGCTGCTGTGGCGGATGTCAGAGCCGCGGTTTCGGTACCTGTTCTGGTCAATGGCGATATCCGGACCATTGAGGATGCCACAGCTGCGCTGGAGGTGTCTGGTGCCACAGGAGTGATGATCGGGCGCGGGGCGTACGGCGCGCCATGGCTGCCAGGCCGGATTGCAACGTATCTTGCAACAGGCACCGATTGTGGACCTCCCGCACAATCCGTGCAGGCAGATATTGCTTGTGGGCATGTCGAAGCGATGCTGTCGCACTATGGCAAGGCGCTGGGTTTGCGCAATGCGCGCAAGCACATCGGCTGGTATCTCGAAAGCAGCGGACGTGACGCGGCTGGGCTAAAGGCCTGGCGCCGGTTGCTGTGTACCGACGACAATGACAGGCAGGTGCTGGCGGGATTGCGATTATTTTACGCGCAAGATGAAAGGGCCGCGGCATGACCAAGATTCAGCCTGCTCGGGTGACGCGCCGTCCGGTCGATCAGGAAACGCTGCTGGCCGCACTGCCGCATCCGATTCTGGTGATCGGGGACGAAAACCGGGTGACGTATGCCAATGCAGCAGCGGAGGTCTTCTTGTCGACCAGCCTCGCCATGCTGAAGCGCGAGCCGTTTGAATCGGTGGTCGCGTTTGGTTGTCCGCTGATCACGCTGATCGACCAGGTGCGCCGCAGTGGTCAGACGGTCAATGAATACGCAATTGAGATGGTCACACAGAAGTTCACGTCTCCAAAGCTGGTCGATGTCCACGCCGGACCGCTGCCCGAGCATCCCGGCAATGTCATTTTGATGCTGCAGCAGCGCACGATGGCGCAAATGATCGAGCGGCAGTTGACGCACCGGGCGGCAGCGCGAACTGTGTCTGGAATGGCCGCTGTTCTGGCCCACGAGATCAAGAACCCGCTGTCAGGCATCAGGGGCGCTGCTCAGTTGCTCGAACCTGGACTGTCGGATGAAGACCGGGCGTTGACGCAGCTGATTTGCTCTGAGACGGAACGCATCAGGAAGCTCGTCGACCGGATGGAGGTGTTTGGCGATGAGCGCCCGCTGGCGACCGAGGCCGTGAACATTCACGATGTGCTCGATCACGTCCGGCGGCTGTCTGAAACCGGGTTTGCGCGTGGCATCCGCTTCATTGAGGATTACGACCCTTCGCTGCCGGCCCTTCCTGCCAATCGCGACAAGCTCGTGCAGGCCTTTCTCAATCTGGTGAAGAACGCAGCCGAAGCCATCGGCGACAACGCCAACGACCAGGGGCGGATCGTATTGACGACTGCGTTCAGGCCCGGCGTACGGCTGGCCATTCCGGGCTCAGACGCTCGCATATCGCTGCCTCTGATGATCTCGATTGAGGACAACGGACAAGGCGTGCCCGAGCACCTCAAGCCGCATCTGTTTGACCCGTTTGTAACCACGAAGCGTAATGGAACCGGATTGGGGCTGGCGCTCGTAGCCAAGATCATCGGCGACCACGGCGGCGTGATCGAGTGTGATAGCGAGCCAAAGCGAACTGTGTTCCGCGTTTTGTTGCCGTTGGCGTCAAAGACCCGAACCGGAGCGCCCGTGGCGTCTCCACCTTCCAGCAAAATTTAAGATCGAACCGGCGAGGATACTATGGCGCGAGGGACGATCCTGATCGCAGACGATGACACCGCAATCAGGACGGTGCTGAACCAGGCGCTGGCACGTGCGGGGTACGCGCCAAGAGCGACGGGAAACGCCGCAACGCTGTGGCGCTGGATCCAGCAAGGCGAAGGCGACGTCGTCATTACCGACGTCATCATGCCGGATGAAAATGCCTTCGATCTCATTCCGCGCATTAAGAAGTTGCGTCCTGATCTGCCGATCATCGTCATGAGTGCGCAGAACACACTGATGACGGCGCTGACGGCAGCGGAGAAGGGGGCCTACGAGTACCTGCCCAAGCCGTTCGACCTGTCGGAAATCGTGGCTGTTGTCGGACGTGCTCTGTCGCAGCCGGGGACGAAGCCTGCACGCGCGGCCGAGGTTCAAGACAGCGAAGAGTTGCCGCTCATCGGCCGGTCGCCGGCCATGCAGGAAATCTATCGCGTCCTTGCCCGTCTCACGCAGACGGATTTGACGGTCATGATCAATGGCGAAAGCGGAACCGGTAAGGAACTGGTCGCGCGGGTTCTGCACGATCACGGGAAGCGCCGGACCGGGCCGTTCGTTGCGATCAACATGGCTGCTATTCCGCGGGAACTGATCGAGAGCGAGTTGTTTGGTCACGAGAAGGGTGCCTTTACCGGCGCGCAGAACCGGACCCAGGGCCGCTTCGAACAGGCGGAGGGCGGAACGCTGTTCCTCGACGAAATTGGCGACATGCCGCTCGAAGCCCAGACGCGCCTGTTGCGCGTTCTGCAGCAGGGCGAGTATACGACGGTTGGCGGACGGACGCCGATCAAGACGAATGTGCGTATCATTGCTGCGACCCACCGCGATCTCAAAAACCAGATACAACTCGGCGCGTTCCGCGAGGACTTGTTCTACCGTTTGAATGTCGTGCCGTTGCGACTACCCCCGTTGCGCGAGCGGATCGACGACGTTGGCGATTTGGTCCGCCACTTTCTGCGGCAGGCGGCGCGCGAAGGATTGGGGCAGAAGACCATCGAAACGGCAGCTATTGAGCGGATGAAGGGTTATGCGTGGCCGGGCAACGTGCGTGAGTTGGAGAATTTCGTCCGGCGTCTGGCGGCTCTCAATACACAAGACACGCTGACAGTTCAGATGGTGGATAGCGATCTGGCCGATTCAGGGCCGGTATCGCCTGCTGATTCTGGCGCGTCGCCCAAGGATTTGTCTGAACAAGTCGAGCGGTATCTGGCGACGTATTTCGGCTCGTTTGGCCGCGATTTGCCGCCCGCTGGCCTGTATGACCGCGTGATACGACAGGTCGAGCAACCGCTGCTGTCGGCAGCCTTGGCGGCAACGCGCGGCAACCAGATTCGGGCGGCCGAACTGTTGGGCCTCAACCGCAACACGTTGCGTTCGCGAATTAAGGCGTTGGATATCCGCGTTTTTAGAACGCCGCTGTCCTAATGCTGCGAACGCACTCAAGTCGGCTAACTTCTTGATGTTAATATGTTTAGTATCATCGCTCCAGCTACTCCGATTGATCTAATTTTGATAACGTCCCCACTTGCGGTAGTCGCGGAAATGTCACAGTTTCTTGTTTCATAGTGATCACGTTGCGCCAGTCGGGCGCGGCGGACACACAGGATTATTCGCCGGCGGCTGGAAGTCCGCGCTGCGATAGTCCCCCTGGTTATTGAAACGAGATCAGAGCGATGATCGCCAAGCCTTCTAGGGCGAATGCAGGTATTTCCCTCGGGAGGAGCGCGACACCGCTGCTCGACCCGAGCGACCGCGCATTCTGGATTGGCCTCGTGGTTGTGGTTTTGTCGCTGATTTCAGCCACTGCGACCTATGCGATCCTGACGGGCCTCACGCCGATTTCACCGCGCGGCGACGTTGTTATTGCAACCTTATTCGTCAACGTCTTGCTCATCATTGCTATGATTGGGGCTATTGCCTGGCAGGCCAATGGCCTTGTGCTGGCTTGGCAAGCGAAGGTTCCAGGCGCCCGGCTTCATGTCCGAATCGTTGCGCTGTTCAGCGTGATCGCAGCGTTGCCAGCGATCCTGCTTGCGCTGGCCGCGACAACGACATTTTCACGTTCGTTGGATGGCTGGTTTGCGGCCAAGACGCGGGAGATCATCAACACCTCCGGCGAAGTCGCCCGCGCGTACCTCGATGTACACGGGCAGTTGATCAATACCGATATTCTCAACATGGCGCGCGACATTGGTGCGGCAGCCGAGGGCGGTGCCATTGCTCCCGATGCACTCAAGAAGCTGCTGCTGGCACAAGTGTCATTGCGCGGGCTGCTTGTTGGATATGTCATCGACGGGGATGGCAAGCCGGTTGCAGCAGCGTTTGAAGACGAAAAGCTTCCCTTCCTGAAGCCGCCAATGGATGCGATCTACAAGGCGGATCAAGGGCAAGTGCCGTTGCTGGATAGCAGTTCAACGGCCCGGGTTTATGCAGTTGCCAAACTCACGCCATTGCCGGGGAAGTACCTGTACGTCGCTCGCGGGGTCAGCCCGGCGGTCGTCGGGCAAATCCGGCGAACCGAGCAGAATGCGGATGAGTACTACCGGCTCAGGCAGGTGGGCAAGAATCTGAAGATCGCGCACGGCTTGATGTACTTCATGATTTCGATCACGGCGCTGTTGGCTGCGATTTGGGCCGGGCTTTGGTTTGCCGCTCGCTTTGTCGCGCCGATCCGGCGGCTGATCGAAGCGGCACAAGAGGTGTCCAGGGGCAACCTTGCCGTCGCGTTGCCTGAAAAGCGCGGAGAAGGCGATTTGCGCCGTCTGTCGATGACGTTCAACAAGATGACCATCGACTTGAAGAGCCAGCACGACACGCTTGTTGCCGTGAATGAGCAGTTGAATGAACGCCGAAGCTTCATGGAGGCTGTGCTTTCAGGCGTTTCGGCGGGCGTTATTGGTCTCGATAGCGAAGGTAGCGTGACGCTGGTTTCGCGTTCGGCCGAAAAGCTGCTTGGCAGGACAGGGGCCGATTTGGTTGGCAAACGGCTTTCGGCCGAGGTGGTGGAATTCGAAGCCTTGCTGGAAGACGGCGACGATAAGGGTCTGAAGCAGAAGCTCCAGGATCAGATTGCGGTCATGATCGGGTCGAACGAGCGGACGTTTGCCGTTCAAGTTACACGCGAGAAGTCGGCCAAAGGGGATGTGGGCTCGGTTGTCACGTTCGATGACGTCACGGATCTCGTTGTCGCCCAGCGCACGAGCGCCTGGGCGGACGTTGCCCGCCGGATCGCCCATGAGATCAAGAACCCGCTTACGCCGATCCAGCTTTCAGCCGAACGCATCAAGCGCAAGTACGGCAGCCAGATCACGACCGACAAAGACATCTTCGATAAGCTGACTGACACGATTTCGCGTCAGGTCGGGGACATCAAGAACATGGTGGACGAGTTCGCTTCGTTCGCACGGATGCCCCAGCCGCAAATGGAACCGGGCGATCTGCGTGAATCCATTCACGAACCGGTCGTCCTTTTCCGGGAAAGCCATCCGGCGATCAAATTCGATCTCGACATGCCCAGCTCAGCAGTCCAAGGCCTTGCAGATCGCCGTTTGCTGGGCCAAGCCGTCACGAACCTTGTCAAGAACGCATCGGAGGCAATTGATGCCCTTGCCAATAGTCCGGAGAAGCCGGAAGGCTATCGTGGCCGGATCGAGGTCAGACTTACCCGGGGCTATGACAGGGCCGTTATCGAGGTCATAGACAACGGCGTTGGTCTGCCCAAACAGAACCGAGCAAAGCTGCTGGAGCCTTATGTGACCACCCGCGCAAAGGGAACCGGACTTGGTCTGGCCATTGTTCAGAAGATCATCGAGCAGCATCGGGGGACGTTGACGCTCGAGGATGCGCCTTTGGCTCCCGACCGTTTGCGCGGCGCGATGATGCGGATCACGCTACCGATGCCGCCGATGGAAGACTATCGCCCCGCGCCAAGTCCTGAGCCGGTCACGGTCCAAAATTCGCCCGAGCCTGCCCTTCTGCACGCAACACCTAACGAGCCGCATGACAGCGGCACTGAGCCGTTGCCTCAAACATCATCTTCACTCACCCCATCCGTATCACCGACGCTTTTGAAAAACAGTGATCGCGTGATGCCTCGCCCAGCTGGAAAGCCAGCGGGTCGAATCCAAGGAGCACGCTAATGGCAGCTGATATTCTGGTCGTAGACGATGAGGCCGATATCCGGGACATCGTGTCAGGTATCCTGGAGGACGAGGGGCACCGCACGCGGCTGGCTCGCGACAGCGATGAGGCCTTGCGCGCTATCGAGGAGCGGCGTCCGCAACTCGTCATTCTTGATATCTGGCTGCAGGGTAGCCGCCTGGACGGTCTTGAAGTGCTGTCGATCATCAAGCGGACCTATCCCGAACTGCCCGTCGTGATCATTTCCGGCCACGGGAATATTGAAACGGCGGTGACAGCTATCCGGCGCGGTGCTTACGATTACATCGAAAAGCCATTCAAGGCGGACCGGCTTGTACTGGTTGTGCTGCGCGCGCTTGAAGCCTCGCAGTTGAAGCGCGAAGTCCGGGAGCTGCGCGAGAAGTCGACGATCAGCGCCGAAATGGTGGGCAAGTCGGCCGCCATCAATCAGTTGAAAAATGCCATTGAAAAGGTTGCGGCGACCAACAGCCGGATTCTGATCCGTGGACAGTCAGGCACCGGCAAGGAACTTGCGGCGCGCGTGATCCACACGAAATCGCATCGTGCAGACAACCCGTTCGTGGTGCTGAATGCGGCTGCCATGGCGCCAGACCGTGTCGAGGAGGAGCTTTTTGGCACCGAGGATCGCACCGGCGGACCGCGCAAGTGTGGTGCTTTGGAAGAGGCACACGGCGGTACCCTCTACATTGATGAGATTGCCGATATGCCCATGGAGACCCAAGGCAAGGTTCTCCGGGTGCTGGTCGAGCAGAAATTCCTGCGGGTCGGCGGCGCGCAGAAGGTTGCCGTCGACGTGCGTATCGTGACGTCGACGTCGCGCGATCTTGAACGCGACATGCAGGAGGGGCGGTTCCGGGAGGACCTGTTCCACCGGCTGAACGTCGTGCCGTTGCGGGTGCCAGGGCTTGCCGAACGGCGGGAAGACATTCCCGACCTCATTACGCACTTCGTGGCCCAGATCGCGCAGAGTTCCGGTCTTGCGCCGCGCCGCATCGGTGAGGATGCCATTGCCGTGCTGCAGGCCCATGACTGGCCCGGTAACGTACGCGAATTGCGTAACAACATCGAGCGGTTGATGATCCTAGCAGGCGGTGAATCGGGAACGATCATTACCGCGGACATGCTGCCTGACGAAATCGGATCGAACGTGCCGTTGCCCGTAAACGGTGGTGCGGAGCACTTGATGAGTTTGGCGCTGCGGGAAGCGCGCGAAATCTTCGAACGCGAGTATCTGTTGGCGCAGATCAATCGCTTCGGCGGCAACATCTCGCGGACGGCGGAATTCGTCGGCATGGAGCGCTCGGCGCTCCACCGTAAGCTGCGTGCGCTGGGCGTCTCGTCCGATCAGCGAACCGGCGACCTCAAGACGGCGTAGGGACCCCTTGCGCGTCATTGATCATCCTGGCTGCTACAAGACTGGCGCGCGCGTGCTGATCTTGCGGGCGCGCCATAAAGATGGGGCTGACGGGTTGCGGACCCTGTCGCGTGCCTCGTTTAACGACGTTGAATTTGACCAGCACCTGAACGATCTCGTGGCGGTCATGCGTCCCAACGAGCGGATCTATGCAAGTGCTGGTGCGCGCGACGTTCCCAAGGCCATCCGCCTTTTCAAGGAACGTCAGCTGGCAGCGGACTACGATACCGACGGCGCAGCGTTTTATCGCGACATCGAAGGGCGCTGGTTGTCTTGCCTGATGGACACGAAGGCACAGGCTGAAAAGATCTGGCTGTTTGATTGCGATAGCGCTGGCGATGCGGAGCGTGCCGGCCAAGAGCTGGCTGGTTTGGCGCTGTCGCCTTATCAGTATCCAACCAAATCCGGGGCGCACTTCGTGCTCCCAGCGTTTGACAGATCCAGACTGACCGAACACACCCGAGACCTGCTCCACGACAACGCACTGATGCTGTGGGCGTATTCTTAAGGGGCTGCCGATGACGCGCTGTATTTATGTGAACGGTCAGTATCGTGCGTATGCCGATGCACTCGTGCATGCTGAGGATCGCGGGTTTCAGTTCGGTGACGGCGTATATGAGGTCATTGAGGTGCACAGGGGCCGGCTGATTGATGCTGAACGGCACCTGACGCGGCTTAAGCGCTCGCTATTTGAATTGAAGATCAGTCCGCCCATGACTGGCGCTGCAATGTCGCGGGTGTTCTGGGAAGTCGTTCGCCGTAACCGGGTGCATGATGGGATGGTCTATTTACAGGTGACGCGCGGTGCAGCGCCACGCGACTTTGCATTGCCCAGCGCAGACCACCCCACAACATTTGTGTGTCTCGCGCGTTCCCTCGATCCTGCGCAGGTTGCCGCCAAAGCAAAGATTGGAATTGGCGTGAAGACAATGCCCGAGGCGCGCTGGAACCGCTGCGACCTCAAGACGGTCATGCTGCTTCCCTCAGTGCTGGCTAAGGACGCCGCCAAGGCGGAAGGGGCCGGAGAGGCCTGGTACGTCGATACGGCGGGATTTGTCACCGAAGGCGCTTCCAGCAATGCCTGGATCGTGACGTCGTCAGGGGAGCTGGTTACGCGTCCCGTGGGGCATGAGATCCTGGCAGGCGTGACACGGGCGACCTTGAAGGATGTCGCAGCGGCGCTGCAACTCAAGCTCGTTGAGCGGCCCTTCACGGTCGCAGAGGCGATAGACGCGACGGAAGCCTTCCTGACTTCGGCCACCAACATCTTGATGCCGGTCGTGCGTATCGACGGATCGCCTGTTGGGGCTGGTAAGCCCGGCCCCGTCAGCGCGCGTCTGCGCGCAGCATTCCATGACGTTGCAATGGCGACTGCCGTCTAATTTTTCGACAGCAAATGCCACAGTATTAATCCTGCCGGGGGTTGCTTTAGTCGCGGGCACCAGCCATTGCGGATTGGGGTAGCGCTGACCATAATGTCACAGTACGCGTATAGCGTCCGCCGCTGTGGGTATTGCCCATGAGCCAACGTATAAGACGTAACAAAGAGAAAAAAAATGGCCGCTGAACGAGCCCAAAATCTGCAGGACGCGTTTCTCAATCATGTCCGCAAACAAAAAGTACCTTTGACGATCTTCCTCATCAACGGGGTTAAACTGCAAGGCATCGTAACTTGGTTCGACAACTTTTGTGTTTTGTTGCGCCGGGACGGTCACTCGCAATTGGTTTATAAGCATGCGATATCAACCATCATGCCGGGAGCGCCGGTCCATCTGATGGACAACGATCCCAGCGAAGCACAGGCAGGTTAGGCCATCAGCATAATCGAAGACGCCGAAAGCAGTCACGACCTCGACGACGACGTGATCGTGGCGCCTCCTACGCGCCCGTCCCGCCCGATGGATACCAGTGTGGCTGCAACGCGGGCGCTCGTGCTGGTGCCTGTGTTGGCGCGCGGACATCGCATTTCGCGCGCCGTGCCTGACGACGGTGCTCCAGCACCCGCTCCAACGCCGCTGCACACACCGGCCGACCGCTTGGCCGAAGCCGTCGGGTTGGCGCAGGCGATTGACCTTGACGTTCGGCAGGCACTGGTGGTGCAGGTGCCCACGCCGCGGCCTTCGACCCTTCTGGGCGGTGGTAAAGTGGCTGAGGTCAAGGCGGCCATTGCGGAACACAGCGCTGGGCTTGTGATTGTCGACCACGCGCTGTCGCCGGTTCAACAGCGCAACCTTGAAAAAGAATGGGGCGCGAAGGTGCTCGACCGCACCGGGCTTATTCTGGAGATTTTCGGCAAGCGCGCGCAAACCAAGGAAGGCGTGCTTCAGGTCGAGCTGGCGCACCTGTCCTATCAAAAATCCCGTCTGGTGCGGAGCTGGACCCACTTGGAACGCCAGCGCGGCGGACGCGGCTTCTTGGGCGGTCCGGGTGAAGCGCAGATCGAACTCGACCGGCGGATGATTCAGGACCGGATCGACGGCATAAAGCTCGATCTGGAAAAGGTTGCGCGGACCCGTGCCTTGCATCGCGCTGGGCGCAGCCGGGCGTCGACGCAGGTGGTGGCTATCGTGGGTTACACGAACGCTGGGAAATCCACACTGTTCAATCGACTCACGGGTGCTGGTGTGCTGGCCCAGGATCAAGTGTTTGCTACGCTGGATCCGACGATGCGCGTCGTGCGCCTGCAAAGCGGCCGCCGGGTGATCCTGTCTGATACGGTGGGGTTCATCTCGGATCTGCCGACATCGTTGATTGCCGCGTTTCGCGCGACGCTGGAAGAGGTGATTGAAGCCGATCTCATCTTGCATGTGCGCGACATTGCTCATGCGGAGACCGAAGCCCAGCGGGCCGACGTTGAAGGCGTTTTGGCCGACCTTGGCATCGACACCGTTCCGGCCGACAGTCATATTCTGGAGGTCTGGAACAAGATCGACTTGCTGGATGAGGTTGACCGGGGGGACAGGCTCGCTGCGGCCCGGTTCGCGGCTCGTGTTCCAGTCCCGATTTCTGCTGCCACAGGGGAAGGTATCGACGCGCTCCTGACGGCCATCGACAACCGGCTGGGCGAGGCCGATGCACTTCTCCATCTGACGATACCTGCCCGTGACGGGCGCACGCTGGCGTGGCTGTACGAAGAGGCCGACGTCTTGGAGCGCTCGACCGATGCCGAGGGTGACACGGAACTGCGGTTGCGCATTCCAAGCGAAAAGCGTGAACGGCTCGTGGCGCAGCTGCGCAAGGCTGGGATTGCTATATAAATGCCGTCGCAGGCTGCTTTGAGAGGCTGATTGACGTTCTCGATGACGCTGAGTGCTTCCACCTCTAACGAACAGGCTCTGGGAGATCCGCGAATGAACAACCTTAAGATTGCCGGGGTAGCGGCGGCGCTATTGCTGGGGGCAGGCGAAGCCGCGGCGCGCTCGCCCGTACGGGACGGACCAAGTGCGGGCCGGGGGGCACACAGCTCGGTGACCGAGTGCTCGCGCTACGGCAACGGGTGCTACACGGCTCCCGTGCGGCACGGCCGGTTCGGACTTGAGATGCGCCTCAAGGGCGGAACCTGGATTGATTGCAGGGGCAGCTGCAGGGATACGCTGCGCGAGGAAACCGTCGATTTCTGGGACACCCTGCGCGAACGCTCGCGGGATTAGGTAAATGCCGGTGCAAGTTATCGTTCCCCGTCCTGCAGCCAGTGCATGCGTTTTTCGCGGGGATGCCGTGCTGTTGGTACAACGCGGGAAGCCGCCTTACCTGGGATCTTGGAATTTACCGGGGGGAAGCATCGCGTTGGGCGAGACGGCCATAGATGCTGCCGCGCGTGAAGTTCTCGAAGAAACAGGAATCACGTGCCGCCTACATGCGGTCGCTGGCGTCAACGACGTTATCTTACGAGACTCCGAAGGCGTCTTGACCCACCACTATGTGATTGCCGCGTTTGCGGGGAGCGGTGAGGGGGAGCCGGTCGCAGGCTCCGATGCAATGGCTGCTGAGTTCATTGCCGTCGATCAGATAGCGGAGCGGGGACTGGGGGCGCGCATTTGTCAGATTGTCATGACGGCTTACCGCCTAGATCTCGCCCAGCGCCGCGGGTAGAAATTCGGTTGCCGGACGGCCTAGAATCCATGGTATCAGACCCGCGATGTCGAAATCCAAGTCCACAATTGCGTGCAGATCGAAGCTGGCCGTTGCCGTGCTGGCTCTGTGCGTTGGGCTTTCAGCCCCTCTCGCTGCCGCCCCTGCCGGCAAGGACCTGAAGCCCTACGATGACCGGTTGATGCGCCTTGCCGAAATTCTTGGCGCTGTTCATTTCCTGCGTGAATTGTGCGGGGCCAACGAGGGCCAGTATTGGCGCGAACGCATGGAAGAGTTGATGCGCGCGGAAGGGTCGTCGGCGTTGAGGCAGGCCCGGCTGACGCGAGGGTTTAACCTGGGCTATCGCAACTACGCACGCACCTATTCAACCTGTACCCCCACGGCACAGACGGCGATTTCGCGGTTTCTGAATGAAGGTGCTCAGATCTCGGATGGCCTCGTAAAGTCGATCCCGTGACCTTGGAAGATTCTGGTCCGGTAAAATTCGTGCTTACGATGCGCGTTTACTGTGAGTTATCTCTGCAACCCACTAGACCTCGCCCGCGTGCTAGTGGACGATAATATGATCAGGCGCGCCAATATGTGTTCAGGCGAGCCGGCAGGGGATACAAGATGCGCACTTTTGAATTGGCCGCCAAAGAAGACGAAAATATCTGCGCGCTCGACTTGATCCTGGCTGCTTGGGACGAGGGTCTGGACTGCGGGCTCGCTCCTGAACAGATGGCCTATGCGGCTATGTTCACCGCGCTTACCGATCTCGTTGGGATGTATGGCGAGGACGCCGTGCTCGCACTCGTGAAGGGGCTTGAGCGCCGCGTGTCGCATGGCGAATTCACGCTCAACCGCCGCACACAGTAACGTAAGGTTCCCTTGAGCTAAGGACGGATCGCAAAACAACTGCATCGTGATCCGTGGACTTTGAGTTGGTACTTGCGCACAGTCCTTTCACCGTCTCCCACTGTTTCCCCGGACGGCCCTGCACTTGGCCGATCCGGGGTCTTTACAGTTCTCAGCGAGGTAAAGATCCCGGATATTTCGCGCGCGAAAATGCGCGCCAAATTCCGGGAAATCAGTCGAAAATGTGTTGCGGTTATTTTGCGGCGCGGCCTAATGGTTCCCTTGAGCTAAGGGTTCTGAGCTATTTCTCCCGCCGGAATGAGTGCCAGGTGCCGTCGGCACCAATGGACAATCGCCACCACACCCAGCGCTTTGCTTTTTTGATTTGAATGGCCTCTTCTGCGGGAACCAGGGCTGCGAGATCGGCCTCCTCCTGAGCGGTTAGCTTGGTGAGGTCGCGCTCGGCCAGGTACGGCCAGACATAGATTGCGTTATTTTCGATGTCGCGGCCAAGGGGTACAGCTGCCGGGTTCAAGGCGAGGATTTTGCTGAGCGCCGCGAGGATGTCAGTCCCTTTGCCGTCCTTGGATTGGCTGGCGAAATAGGCAACCGGATCATCAACGGGCGTATCAGCAATATCTGGGCGCATTTCGTTGAGTTCAAGTGCCGTCTTGAGGTCCGTCAGCTTGCCGGAGTGGACGGCAACGAGGATTGCGTCGCGCATCTCTGCGACCGGGTTGGGGAGCGTCGCGTTGGTGGTTGGAACTTTGGCCGGCGCGGCAAAGGCTGAAGGTGTAAGTCCTCCGGCTGGTTGGACAATCGCGCCAACCGTGACTACCAGTAGCGCCAGGGGAATGGTGAGGCGATTCAGGGGCCGGGGAGAACATTGAGCGTGCGGCATGTAAGTCTGCAAACTAACGGCTATGCGTGTGATTTTATCCGCCGTCGTCCCAAGCATGCATTTCCCCTTGTCGCCGTGTGCGCCCGGACCGGAGAGGGCTCATGAGTTGGATGCCTAATCCGCTCGTGATCCCCATTGGCGCAATCATCGGGATCGTTGTGGCGGCTCCGGTGGGTCCGGTCAATGTGCTCTGCATCCAGCGGGCGATCTCGCGCGGTTTCTGGGGAGGACTTGCGGCAGGGCTTGGTGCGATGCTCGGCGATGGCTTGATTGCGCTTTTCGCAGCGCTCGGCGTTGGGGCAATTTCAGGCGCGGTGACGAAATACCGGGCGATCATCCAGGTTGTGGGCGGCTTGGCGCTGATGCTGTTTGGCTATCGGCTCTACACGGCACCTGCGGTTCTGGAGCTGGAAAAGGGCGAGAATGGCGGTGCAGGCACGCTGTTTGACTATGCCTGGGACATTCCAAAGACGTTCTTCCTGACTATTACCAACCCCGGCGCCGTACTCGGGTTGTTTGCCATCTTCGGCGGGGTCTCCACCTACGTCGAGGTCAAAAGCCAGACGGATGCGCTGGTGATGGTTGCCTCCGTCATGGGCGGCAGTCTCGCATGGTGGTTGTGGCTGTCGAGCGTCATCGGCCGTATGCGCCACAAGTTGAAGCCGGAATGGCTGGGGCTCATCAACACGCGCGCTGGGATGCTGCTGATCGGGTTCGGGCTGCTGCTCATCGGCGAAGTGGGCTGGAACGCTGTAAAGTAAGGCGCTGTCTGAATATCCTTGCCATGCATTTTAATTCCCAATATGGTGAGCCCGTCGCATTTGCCGACAGGAGATGAGCCATGAAATTCGCACTAGGGTCCGTCTGACTTTAATGGAATCAAAGTCGGACCCTAAGCCTCTGTTTGGTCGTGCTTCTTTTCGGAAAACCGGTTCCCACTTTTCCGGAAGCACTCTAGCTGCTTTGTTACTTTGCGCAGTTTTCAATACCAGCGTTTCAGCGGCTGGATGGTGCGAAGGCGCCATGGGGAGCAAGAAGCAACAGTGCTGTCTGAAGCACCCGAATTCTCAGCATTGTAAGTAAGTTGACCGGCGCGCACATGTCGGGCGTGCCCCGTGTCATTTTTCCTTGGCCTTCGCGTCGTTCCACAGGCGGTCCATCTCGGCGAGATCAGATTGCGCAGGGCTGCGTCCACTGGTGGCGAGGGCTTCTTCGATGTGGTGAAAGCGCCGCGTGAATTTTGCGTTGGTGATGCGCAGCGCCGCCTCGGGATCAATCTTGAGGTGACGCGCGAGGTTGGCCATCACGAACAGCAGGTCGCCGAATTCGCCCTCTATTTCGGCGCGGCTTTGCGTCGCGACGGCTTCTTCCAGTTCGGCGGCTTCCTCTCGAATCTTGGCGAAGACTGGTGTGATGTCTGGCCAATCGAAGCCGACGCGGGCGGCTTTGTCCTGCAACTTGATGGCGCGCGTCATACCGGGCAAGGCGATGGGGACATCCGCGAGGAGTGACGTGAAGGCCCGGGGACTGGTTTGGCTGGCCAGACTTTGAAGCCCACTGTCACCCTGGCCTCCGGTCCTAAAGCTGGCCTTCCCTTGAGCGATGGGGTCCAGGGGGCGAGCCCCCTGGCCTTCACTTTCTTTGGCTCGCTCGATGGCTTTTTCTGCCCGCTCCTCAGCCTTGATGCTTTCCCAAAAGCCGGGTGAAGCGCCCTCGCTGCGCTGTTGGGATGTGCCAAATACATGGGGATGCCGCCGGATCATCTTGCGGGTTACGGCGCCGGCGACATCGGCGAAGGCGAAGTGACCAGCCTCCTCGGCGATCCGGGAATGATAGACAACCTGAAGCAAGAGATCGCCCAGTTCGTCCTTGAGGTCGGGCATGTCTGCGCGCGCGATGGCGTCCGCTACTTCATAGGCTTCCTCGATGGTATAGGGTGCGATGGTCTCGAACGTCTGCACCAGGTCCCACGGGCATCCCGTTCCCGGTGTGCGTAAAGCAGCCATCACGGCAAGTAGGTCTGCGAGCGATTTTGTTGGTGCATCCGTGGTCATCTTCAGTACGCTCCGCTAAGGGATAGTGACACAGCTTATCTGGTGGGGACGGGCGAGGCATGTTCATCATTCGAATATTTGTCAATCTGCTGATCCTTGCGCTCGAACTGGCGGTGATCTTGGGGGTTGCGGCGCTGGGCTACACGCAGCCGCTGATTTTTGCGGCGGTGACGTTCGTACTTGCACTATGGCTTGGCGCGCGGCTGGAGTTTGCGCGGCTCAAGAACGAGCTCAACTTCTACTTCGAACACACCGTCCCCACCGCTGGCTTCTTCACCGGCGTTGTGGCCCTGACCGAAGCGGCATCGAAGGCGATTTTGGCGGGGCTCGTGGCGCTGCTGACATTTTCGGGTACCGATGCCAAGCTGCTGACGCTGGCAGGCAGCGGGCCAAACCGGCTGCAATGGACTGCGATCGCCTTTGCCGGCTGTCTGTTTGCCGGGTCGAGCTTGCTACGTTGGCTGTGGAACGCCTTCGAAGTCAGCCCAGGACGCTGGGGGTATTTCCGCATCGCGGCCCCGCTCGGGTTGCTGTTTTCGGCAGCGCTGTCGTTTCTGCCACCGCCAACATTTTCCAAGATCGGCTGGGATCTGGTGTTCAACCTTGCCGCCAGGCCGTCACTTGAGCAGGCCAGCGAGATGCTGTTCATGCTCAAGCAAAAGTTCGACAGCCTGTTCTACGCGCTATTGCAGGGGTGGCTAGGGGATCATCTCGCGGCAGTGGTGGGGGTTCTTGTCAGCGTAAACATGCTGACCGGGTTCATTCTCGGCATCTACGCGGTGGTCATCGCCGAGATGGTGCGGTGGCTCGAAGCACGAGGATCTTGAGGACGTGCGCAGCCTCATTCTTTGGATAATCCGCACGTTGGGGCGGTACACGGCTATCGGCTTGTTCGCGCTTTGGGTACCAGTCTTTATCGCATGGCTGAGCTTTTTCGATCAAACCGGTGGTGTTCGCTATGGGCTGCTTGCGCTTCCGGTCATGCTGCCGCTCACGATGGCGTCGGTCACCCTGTTGTTGGGTGTCCTCTTCGCCGGCACCCGCCGCGCACCCGGTCCTTACGTTGGCCGCACCGATGCGTCGGGGCTCTGGGCGATGTGGGATGAGCTTGCGCCACCCAAATGGAACCAGACGAGGCTCTTGCGGATCGACGACCGTTTCAACGCGTCCATCAGCGAGCGGTCGCGTTTCTTTGGTTTGGGGTTCCCCGAGGTGACAATGACCATCGGCTTGCCGATGCTCCACGCCCTCGACGCGAAATATGTCAGAGCGGTCGTTGCTCACGAGGTGGGGCACGACGCTTGCCGCCATACTCAAGGGCTGACTAACCTCGTGGAATTCGAGCGGACGCTCGAACTCGTGTTCGCCATGTTTCCGCCCGGTATCACGGTCACGGGGACGATTCTTTGGAAGCTGCTCGGCTGGCTCGGCGACTGGCTGACAGAAGAGCACCTGCGGCTGTCGCGGAGCGCGGAGCGCGAGGCCGACGCTAAGGCCGCCAAGGCCATCGGGCGTGAAGCCTACGCTGAAAGTCTCGCGGTGTTTGCAGCTCACTGCGAGCGATATGGCGAGGTCTTTGTGAAGCCGATCCATGATGGGCTTGGAAGGCTTATGCACGTCCCGCCGTCGCCGCTCGATACGCTTTTTGCCGAAACGGTTGGGCCGACCCCGGGCGAACTGACGCCGTTTGCACAGGCCGCGTATGCAAAGCCGCACGATAAGGAAAGTACCCATCCGGTATTGGCGGAGGGGTTGGCAGCCGTGGGATGTGCGCAGTTACCTGCCATCAAGCCACTGGGTCCGCGTGCAACTTTATCATTGGTGTCGCCGGAGGCGATTGAAGCAGTCCGGGAAGCTTGCCGTGCGCGCTGGGAACGAACGATCAGGCGGCACCTGCAACTCGACTAGCTCCCGATCCGGTGGTGCTCAAATCCGTCAGGACTAGCGTAAGAAAGTCCAAAAA
>JBEBJA010000033.1:0-15051 GCA_040080145.1 Hyphomicrobiaceae bacterium | reverse complement strand
GGCTGCAACCCACATGTCGCGATTGCGCAGATTGAATGCGAACAGGTCGCTGCGCCCAAGCCAGGTCTTCAAAGACTGAAACATCACTGAGGCCTTACGAATTCAAAGAAACCGCATCCATAATCAAGACCGTCCGCGCGCGCCACATCACAGTCCAACGTCAGATGTCCCGCATCGTCAACGAGCGAAAAAGCGCTCAGCGTCAATTCAGGCAGACCGGCGACAATAGCTTTGGGGTCAAACACCCGGTGGGCATTGAAGCAGACCCGGGCCCGGCCAACCGGCGTCGTGAGATAAAGCCGCCCGCCCGGCGACACAACACGCTGCAACTCGGCCAATCCCTTACGCGCACCTTCGGCATCAATCGGATCGCCATACCGCCCCAGCCCGATATGCTCAATCACATGCAGGCACGACACCGAGGCTTGGCTCTTGGTATCGAACGGCAGCGCCGTAATCGACCCCGCAATCGACTTGAGATCGGGCAAATCGGTTTCAAGCGGCCGGATATCGACAAACGTCACCGGCACCTGAGCCGAGAGAACACTGATCATCAACACGCTCGATCCAACATCGGCATGGCCAGCAGGCCGGTTCGCGGCAATCCTTCGGGCAAGCCAAGCGCCCTGATAAAAATAATGCGGGTCAAACGGCGTCGACGACGTGCGATCCGACAGGCACGGATAGGTATCGCCGAACCGGACGCTCTCGCTCCCCGCACCACGCCTGAACGCGCTCAACTCGCCAAAAAAGCGTGGCAACGCTGCAAGCCGCAGCACCGCGCGCGGATCAAAAAACGGTAACAGCCAGCGTTGCGCCAAACGGCTCATTCAGTGTCTCCAAAATCCCTGCTCCCCGGACCCAAGCCGGAAAACCGGGCGGCTTGCAAGCGATCAGGTTGCAGATGGGTGGTAAACGCGACGCCACGCCTCAAACATCAGGATGCTCCACAGCGCATATTGGCCGTTTCGAACGCCGCTTTGATGATCGGCCCAGAGCTTCCGGATGGGCACCGGATTAAAGAACCCGGCCTCCCGCAACTTCGCTTCATCCAGCAAATCCTCCGCCCAATCGCGCAAATCTGTCCGCAGCCAGTCCCCTACCGGAACGCTGAACCCCGCCTTCGGCCGGTCTACAAGGCTTGCTGGCACATGCCGGTACAAAACCTGCCGCAGCACCCACTTGGCTTGCCCCTTGCGGATCTTCAGATCGAGCGGCAGCGACCACGCAAATTCCGCAACCCGGTGATCGAGCAGCGGGGCCCGAACTTCCAGCGACACCGCCATGCTTGCGCGGTCCACCTTGGCCAGGATATCCCCCGGCAAGTACCCAAGCGTATCGTAATACTGCATCCGTTCGATCGTTTCGGGCAGCAACGCCGCCAAGGCGTCATTTGCCACCGGCCAAATGGCCTCTTTCCCGCCGATGACCACTCCCGCCGGATCATCGGGCCATTGGCTGGTCAATTGCCGGTAAACCCCAACATCATCGAGCGCCAGCACACCGGCCAGCTTGTGCAGTTTGTCGCCAAGGTAGGATGGACTGTGCCGGCCGGGGATAAGTCGAGCCAGCCGGTCAAGCATCTGCGGCTGCGTCGAGGCTAAAGCCGAAGCTACCCAACGCCGGGCTGATAGCGGCAAACGCCCGGCCCGCCGCCGCATCGCGTCGCCAAGTGTATACCGGTTGTACCCCGCAAACAGCTCATCGCCGCCGTCCCCCGACAGCGCAACCGTTACCTGCCCGCGTGCCAGCTTCGACACCAGATACGTCGGGATCTGTGAACTGTCGGCAAACGGCTCGTCGTAAATCAACGGCAGCCCGGGAATGACGTCCAGCGTCTCCGTCGGCGTGACCATGAACTCAGTGTGATCCGTCTTGAGGTGACGGGCAACCTCACGCGCGAACGGTGCTTCGTTGTAATCGTCCTGCGAAAATCCAATCGAAAAACTGCGCACCCGCTGTTGCGACACCGTCTGCATCAGCGCCACGACTGTGGAACTGTCATACCCGCCCGACAGGAACGCCCCAACCGGCACATCGGCCACCATCCGGCGCTGAACGGCATCGGTGAGCAAGCTGCTCAACATATCGACCGCTTCGACCGGCGACCCAGAAAACGGCTTCGCGCGTATATCTTCGATCCGCGACTGCAACGCCCAATACGGCGCGTTGCGGCTCGCCCCATCCGGCCCAATCGTCAGAATATGGCCAGGTTCCAACTGAACCACACCAGCATAAACCGTGGCTGGCTCAAGATAATGCCCCCGCCGCACGAACCCAACGAGCGCGTCGCGGTCAATCACCGCCGAAAATTGCGGATGCGCCCGCAGCGCCCGCAGTTCCGACCCGAACATAAACAGCGAACCCTGCCGCGTATAATACAGCGGCTTCTTGCCAAGCCGGTCACGCACCAGACTGAGCGTCCGCGTCTCGCGATCAAACACCGCCAGCGCAAACATCCCGGCACTTTTGGCGATTGCCGTTTCCAGTCCCCAGGCCGCAATGGCTTCCGCCAGAACTTCGGTATCTGAATGCCCCCGCCAGGCGTGCCCGCTCCCAAGCTCTGCGCGCAACTCGTCCGCGTTGTAGATCTCGCCGTTATAGCTGAGCACGAACCGGCCCGACGCCGATCGCATCGGCTGACGTCCTGCAACCGTCAGATCGACAATCGACAACCGCCGGTGGCCCAGCGCAATGCCCGCCGCCTCGTCGGCCCAAACCCCACCCTCATCGGGCCCCCGATGCACAAGGCTATCCGCCATCCCCCGGACGGTCTGCTCAAGCGCGCCCTTGGACGAAGACCGCGTAAGATCGAGAAATCCGGTTAGTCCGCACATGGAATGATCTTCACCTCTAATCCCGTCGCCGCAACCCGTCAGCTCTGCGCAAGAAACGCCTTGTAGGTCGCAGCAAGCCCATCACGCAGCGAAATCTTCGGCGTCCAGCCCAGCGCATGGAGGCGGGCCGAACTCATCAGCTTGCGCGGCGTACCATCGGGCTTTGTGAGATCGTGCGAAATCTTGCCCTTATACCCGACCGCCTCGCACACGAGCTGCGTCGCCCGCAGGATCGAGATATCCTCGCCATAGCCGACGTTAATGTGCTGATGTGCTGAATAATTCTTCAACACATGCACCAGCGCATCGGCGCAGTCATCGACATGCATGAACTCACGCAAGGGCGATCCCGTCCCCCACATGACGATCTCAGGATCGTTTGCAAGTTTGGCCTCATGCGCCTTTCGGATCAGCGCCGGAATGACGTGGCTTGAATTCAAATCGTAGTTGTCGCCGGGACCATAAAGATTGGTCGGCATCGCCGAAATGAAGTCGCAGCCATGCTGCTGGCGGAACGCCTGACACAGCTTGATACCGGCGATCTTGGCGATAGCATACCACTCGTTGGTCGGCTCCAGCGGCCCCGTCAGCAGCGATTCTTCGACAATCGGTTGCGGCGCCATCCGTGGATAGATGCACGACGACCCCAGAAACAACAGCTTTTCAACTTTGGTCTCAAACGAAGATTCAATAATGCTGTTTGAAATCATCAAGTTGTCGTGGAGGAATTCGACCGGCAACGTCTGGTTCGCCAGGATGCCGCCGACGCGGGCCGCCGCCACGAGAACCGCCTGTGGCCGGTTGTGCTCCATCCAAGCACGGACGTTATCCAACCGCTTCAAGTCGAGATCGCGCCGGTTGACGGTGAGGATTATACACTCTTCCGACTGCAGGCGGCGGACCAGCGCGCTACCGGCCATGCCATTGTGCCCAGCAACCCAGACGCGCTTGCCGCGCAACGAATACGGACGTCCTGCAGTCGTCTCAACGGTCACGCGCGCATCTCCCATTTAGCCCCTGTGGATCACCGGTTTTCTTGAGGTCTGTCAACCACCCTATTCACCACATCAAATGGGTTCCAAATGACGCAGCTGAATTCGTCCCCTCGTGCGTACCCGATTGATCAAACGCAACGCCGCAGTCAGCCAAAGGACTACCGTTCCCCCAACACAAAGCAAAAAGGAACTTAGCCCATGAAAACTTGGCAACTCGCGACCGTCCTTTGGCTCATCACCGGTGTCACCGTCGCAGGCATCGGAGTTCTCGCGGTCCTTGCCGTGCCCGAACTGGCCGTCAACAGCACGAAACTCATCCCGATTGTCTCAGCCGCGGGCTTCGTCCTGGCATTCATCGTGAGCTGGATCATCGCCAAGCAGCTAAACAGCAAGCAACTGGCTGGCAAGCGCGCCTGACGCTCGCATTGGTCCCCCGCGTGCGCACGCCTACTCTTTGTTCTGCATATGAAGGGCAAGTTTGCGCACCGGCACCCACACCGCCCCTTGAAGCGCCGGATCGGGGACGGTGTCGGACAGCGCGCCCTCAAAGCAGAGCAACCAGCCGTCCCGCTCGTCGGGTCCGATAGCTGTCGGGAAATGCCGGCGGCGCAGCATCGGTGGCCCATACTTGTCGACAAATAGCGGTGGTCCACCGAGCCAGCCGCTCAGATACTCGAATAGCTTCTGCTCGCTCCCCTCAAGGCTCGCGGGATGGATCGCACGGCAGGCTGCCGCTTCCGGCAAAGTATCCATCAGTTCGTAAAACCGCCGCACCAAGCGCCGGACTGCGTCCTCCCCGCCGAGCGCCTCATAGATCGAACCCGCATACGCGCCTGTTCCGCCAGTCATCGTGAACCACCTGTGATCTTGAACGCGCGACGCTAGATCCCGCACCTGCGTAAATCAACGCAATGGTTGTCATTTTTTTCTGATCCAACTCAGACTAATCTGCCCTGAGAGCAGGATGCCGCCAGCCCGGCTCATGCCATCCGTCTAACCAGGATGCTGCCCATGACATTGGACACGCTCGCCGCACCAGCCTTCGAGGCCGCCCCTCAGGTATCGCCCGGCAGCGCGGCCAGCGAACCCTGCGTCCAGCATTTCCGCCAGATCGTCCTATGGCCGCTGCAAATCATGCACGATCACGGCGCAAAGCGGCTCAAGCCCGAACGCCTGCTCCAGAGCCTCGCCCCTGGCCGCTGGGAGCGCGTCGAAGACGAATTCGGCAACAAGGACGAACCGCTTCACGAACGCCACTACCGCGAGTTCGTCAGCTTCCTGCCCCACGTCCAGCGCTTTCTCTACGGCGACTCCAACCAAGCCGCTGACCGCGAAGGCGCCGGCGACGCCCCCTTGCGCATCTACCGCCGCAACGACGTCCGCGCCGTCCGCATCGAATTACAACCTGGAACTGCTCCCGTCACGTGCCAGATCGCCCACATCGACCTCCACTTTTTCCACGACGTCGACGCCGTTGTCTTGGCCTGCGAAATCGAAACCTCCAACATCACGCTCTCAACCGCAAAAGAAATCATGTACCGGTTTGGCCGCGCCTATCCACCCGGCTGGTCCGCGGCGGGCGAACCCCTCCATTGCCCAGCCAAGGTCGAATGGCTCGACAGCGGCGGTGGTGTGCTCTCGACGTCCGACTACGGTGACCGCGAGGGCTATTTGTCCTTCGTCGGCGAACATCGCTCGCCGCGTATCTCCCGGCACTGGGAGTTTTTATTAGCCCCCTTCGTCTCCCACGCCGCCCATCCCGCAAGCCCGTTGCGCTTTCGCCAGATCGAATATTACCGCATGCCGGCCATGACCTATCTCGTCATGGATACGCTCGCCCATCTCGGCCGCCCCGACTATATGCGCCTGGCCTTCGCGACCGGCCCCGGCGTCAAGGATAAGGCCCCGTATTCCCAGCATATTCTCCAGGACTTCGAGACCCGCCATTGCTATGACCGCTTTTTCCACCTGACCGGCTCGCACGATGCCTCCAGCACCCGCTTCCTCACCTGCGGCCACGCCTTCACCATCGTCTCCGGCGGCAACGACCCCTGGCTGCTCGATCACGAGCGCGGCCTGCTTGGCCAGTTTCGCCATCAATACTTCCTGCTGTTCCTGATTTGCCACTTCCACAAGGCGTCCATGCTGATGCTCAAGGACCGCCTCGTCGCGACCATCACCCGCCTGGAGGCCGACAGCCCCAAGTCCGTCGCCACGTTCCGCCGCGACATCTATAGCCTCCAGGAATCCTTCATGCGCTTCACCCAGCGCTATTGGTTCACCGAGGTCTCCGACCAAGTCCAGGCCCGCGACCTGTTCAAGATGCAGATCGCTCACCTGGGCAACGACAAGGTCTACACCGACCTGCGCACCGAACTGTTCGACACCGTCCAATACCTCGACAGCGATATGCTCCGCCGCCAGTCCGGCTCCATGCACCGCCTGACCACCATCACCGTCCTCGGACTCATCGGCACCACCGTGACCGGATTCCTCGGCATGAACCTGATCGCCGAAGCCGAAGCCCCCATGACCACGAAGCTCCTCTACTTCGCCCTTGTCAGCTCAGCGACCATCGCATTGACCATCACCACCTTGACCCTCTCCGCCAAACTCACCCGCCTCTTCGACAAACTCTCCGGCGAAGGTTCATAGCCCGCACATTACCCGTAACTCGTTGGGTTAGCGCAGCGTAACCCAACACGCTTTCGCAGGTAGATCCTCAGAAAGCCGCCATTTCCCTCAACCCCAATCCCGCCTTGTATCCAATACTGTCCCGGCTTAGTCTGAATGCCATCCGTCATGGATCGGATAACGTGTCATGCAATCCGCACCCGCTGTTAAGCCGGACACCGTTTCGCCGTCGAAGGACAAGACAGCACCGCCCGCCGAAAGGCTGCGCGTGTTCATGTCGTATGCCCGCGCCGATACCGCCTTCGCCGACGAGATCGTTAACGGCCTTGAATACGATGGCGGCTTCCAAGTCCTGATCGACCGTCACGATGTCCATGAGGGCGAGGAATGGAAAAAGCGGCTTGGGGCGCTGATCGTCGCCGCCGATACCGTGGTGTTTGTGCTGTCGCCCAAGTCCGCAGCGTCTCCCATCTGCCGTTGGGAGATCGGCCACGCCAGAGAGCTGTCGAAGCGCATCATTCCGGTCCAAGCCACCAACCTGGACGGCGTCGCTGTCCCTGAAGCCCTGGCGAGCTTGAATTACGTCCGCTTCGACGACCGCTCGTTCATGAGCGGGCTGACGGCACTGCGCCGCGCCCTCAAGACCGATATCGCCTGGCTGCGCGACCACACCCGTCTGCTCATGCGCGCCGAGGAATGGCAGGCAGCCGAACGGGCACCCAACCGCCTGCTCTCGGGCCAGGACATCGCCGCGGCCAAGTCCTGGATGGAACGTACACCGGCAGATGGCCTCACACCCACGGAATTGCACCGCGATTACATCCAAGCCAGCGATCAGGCCGAGGTGCTGCGGCTGAGCGCGGAACACGAGCGCGCAGACCGGCTGCAGCGGGCGGTGACGCGGACCCGTATCACGCTCGCCTGCGTCGGGTTGATGACCGTTGTCGCCGTAGGCCTAGGCGCCTACGCTTGGACACTCAAAGGCCGCGCCGATACCGCCGCTGAACTGGCCCGGGGGCAAGAAATCGAGGCCAAGAGCCAAAAGGAGGCCGCCGAGCGGCTCAGGAAAATAGCCGACGAGCAGAAAGCAATCGCCGAGAAAGAGTCCAAGCGGGCCGACAGATTCGTCGATCTCGTCAACAAAGATCCAGCCGGCCGGCGGGCTTTAGACAAGATCTGCCTGGAGGCAATATCGGTCACCTCCACGCTGGCAACGACTAAGGACCGCCCCTTACGCGAACAATCGAGCCTGCGCTTTTGGGAGCTCTACTATTCCTCGATGTATATTGTCGAACTGCACCAGCGAAAAACCTCCGGGCACGATATCAGCCCCATCGAAACGGGCATGATTGTCTATGGCCGCAAGTTGCGCGCCATGGAATTGGCGGGCGAGCCCTTGCCCAACACCGCCCTCTGCCCCTTCGCGAACACCGTATGGGGCGAATGCGGGAAATACCTCAACCTCACCGCCCCCGAACCCTGCCAATAACGATATCGGATTGCACCGCGCGCGCGTGCTACGGGGGATGTAGAGATCATGATGAGCCCTGACTTTGCGATTGCACCGCGCGCGCGTGCTACGGGTCCAACAGATGGATTCCAGCCCATCCTTTTTCGTCATGGCCGCGGAGGCGCATACGCGCTAAAATAAGCCCTTACTTTCTTCTCCCCCTGGGGAGAAGATGCCCGAAGGGCAGATGAGGGGTGCCTTCACTCGGCTGGCTTTGCAGAAGAGCCCCCTCACCCCAACCCTCTCCCCAGGGGGAGAGGGGGCCACCGTTTCGCTATGTTAGCGCCTATGCGCGGAGGCGGCCACCCACGACAAGATTCAGCAGACCTAGGGCCAACAGCAAATTACCGCGATTGCCTTCCCGACCCACCTGAACCACGATGCTGCCACCCCCCGCTCACGGAGCGCAAAGCCATGCCACCCCACAAAGTCGCCCTCGTCACCGGAGCCGGGTCCGGTATCGGCAAAGCCGCCGCGATTGCGTTGATGAAAGCTGGCTTCCATCTTGTCCTCGCTGGCCGCCGCCGCCCCCCGCTTGAAGCCGTCGCAGCTCATGCCCCGGCCCTGGGCGTCCAGGCCATCGCCGTCCAAACCGATGTCGGCGATCCAGCGTCGGTCGCTGCCCTCTTCGCCCAAACCAAGGAGACTTTCGGCCGCCTCGACGTGCTGTTCAACAACGCCGGCACCGCAGCCTTTGCCACATCGCTCGAAGACATCACCTTCGACGCCTGGAAAGCCGTCGTCGAAACGAACCTGACCGGCGCGTTCCTCTGCACCCAGTCAGCCTTCCGCCTCATGAAGGATCAAACCCCGCGCGGCGGCCGCATCATCAACAACGGCTCGATCTCGGCCCACACCCCGCGCCCCAACTCAGCGCCCTACACCGCGACGAAACACGCCATCACCGGCCTCACCAAATCCACCGCCCTCGATGGCCGCAGATACGACATCGCCTGCGGCCAGATCGACATCGGCAACGCCGCCACCGACATGGTCGCCACCATGCAGACCGGCATGCCACAGCCAGACGGCACCATCCGCCCCGAAGCCGTCATGGACCTGGACCACGTGGCCAACGCCATCGTCATGATGGCAAACCTCCCCCTCGACGCCAACATCCTCACCATGACCATCATGGCCACCAAAATGCCCTTCACCGGCAGAGGCTAACTCTCTTACCTTGCGCGACCGATTCACGTCCTCGCCGATAGGCGCTCGGACGACCGGACAGCTTTCCTTTGCGCGACCGATTCACGTCCTCGCTGATAGGCGCTCGGACGACCGGGCGCACGACGCAAAAAAGCCGCCCGGTGAGGGGCGGCTTTCTCGTTAGAGTGACTAGCGTTCAGATCAGATTAGAAGCTGATCATGCCGCCGATTTTGAGAACCTTGAAGTCGTCGAAGCTGGTGGTTCCAACGGCGCCGCAAGTGCCACGATTGACAGCCGAAACGCCGCAGACTTCTTCAGCCGAGTAGTTGCGATAAACAACCCACAACGACATCGCAGCAGCGTCAATTTCCTGCACCATGCCCAGACCCCAATGCGATTCGGTGGTCGACGTGATACCCGATGCCCACGAGGCATTCATCATTTTGTCGTCATTTTCGCCGTATTCACCGAACAGAACTGTGTTGCCCAGCGAAGACCACTTCTGCCGGATACCAGCCTTGACGTAGTAGTTGCTGCCGTCAGCCTGGCTGTTGCCAAGCGTGTTCTTGAGGCCAACCTGCGTGTTGTAGTCCTGGCCATAGGCACCATAGACGAACAGGCCGGTCTGGACGTGCTGGATGTAAGCACCACCGTGCATCGCACCCATGTTCCGACGCTTCGAGACGCCAGCTTCGAGGTACGTGCCTTGATCCGTCGTTTCCATGTAACCAATAGCAGCAGCCAGTTTGAAGCCGCTGAATTCGCCAGCATAACGAGCGGCGAGACCCCAGATGTCATCTTCACCCCAAGAAGCCGACGCCGAGAAGCCAGCAAACGTCGGCGTGTCGTAACGCACGTTGTTATTGGGAGCGCCATCGCAATCCGCTGCCAAGGCAGCGCCGGTGCCGTTGCAAGCAACGTAGTTGCCCCAGATCTTGCCAGCCTGGAGAGCACCCGCTTTGCGCATCACGAACGCAGCGTTGTCGAACATCACGTAGTTGGCGGGAACCAGCGAACCCGAGCCATCAACGAGGATACCGACGTTATCGTAAGCCGAAGATTGCTGACCAACCGAGATCTTGCCGAGGGTTTCGCTCTTCACGAACCAGAACGACTGCAGGACTTCCATACGGCGGCTACCGTTGTCCTTTGTCTGATCAAAGGACGCCAAGCTGTCGTTCGAGATCGCTTCAATCTGCAGGACGTAGCCTGCCGAGAGGTCTGGGCTGATTTTGGCCGAACCGCTGAACTTCACGTGGCTCGACAGGGTGTGGCCAATGTCATTCACGTATGAATTGCGCTCAACACCGTCGTCCCAATTCGTGACCTGCTGGGCGACCCAGCCGGATATGGTCAGCGAAACCTTACGGTTGCCCTTGCGGACCGTGGTGGCTTCGAGTTCTGCAATCCGCTCTTCGAGATCGGCGCAGCAGTTGCCGCCGAGGTCGGCAGCGTTCGCACCGGTGATCCCGGCGAGAACACCAACAGCCGCCAGGGCGCTGAGGCTCAACTTCTTCATTATGTATTACTCCCGTCTGCTTCCACAATATCATGGCGGGCCACCTATGCAGCCGCCGTCGCAATTCCAGCGCACCCTCACGAACCCTGTGTGAGGCCACCCACCCCGCGACTAACTCCGCCGCGTTATCGCAACTATAGACAAAGATGGAATGCCTCCGAAATAGGCTTGACGGTCGGAATCGGCGAATCAAACTCTTCTGTGGCGGATGAGACACGTTGTGGCCATGTCAACTTAACTCATTGAAAAAACGAGAAGTTTCAGCAAAAGCACTCACCAGAACTGTACTTTTTGGCAAGATTGCCGACTGTGGACAACGATCAAACCATGACCACTTGCATCGACACCCCCACAACGTCCGAGCTCAAGGCCTCGCAGGAACCCCGCCAAAAGTCGAATTTGGGCTCGCACTAGCCGAAAGCCTAATGTTGCGCCGCAGCAACAGGTTTCTGCCACGCGAAAAAACCGCAAGCGAAGCGTGCGCTGTGTCTTAAAATCTGCAAAAAGTGGCTGCTATTCACCGCAAGCCTGCTTACGTCAGCGAATTTGAACGGCGTGCGCTTATGACGTAACGCTTAGACGCACTTCGAAGCACTTCAAAGCAGGACCACGCTCAGCAGTCTTGAGAGCGTCATGCAGATATCACCACGACCCGGGGGCGGAACACGTACTATGAAGCAAGTTGATCATTCAGCGCACGCACTTGTGACAACCGGTCACGACCAGCTTCAGCCGTCATTGAACCGTCGCGACGTGTTGCAGATGACCGCCAGCTGGGGCGCCCTTGCTGCCGTCTTGGAACTCGCTTCAGCCCTCCCCGCCAGCGCCCAGGCCCCCGCCGCCGACCCCGGCGAAGCCGTCGCGCCCGACCATGTTAAAAAGCTTGCCGAACGGTTGTCGGCCCGCGAGTTCACCGCCCCGAAACTGGACGTACCCGAACCTTTCAACAATCTGACCTACGATCAATACCGCGACATCCGCTTCCGCCCGGAACAGGCAACGTGGCGCGGCGAAAAGCTCGACTACGAGCTTCAGTTCCTCCCCATTGGCTTCCTTTATAGCTCGCCGATCGAAATCTGGATCGTCGACGGCGGCAAAGCCCGCGCGCTCAAAGCCGATGGACGCCTCTTTTCCCTTGGCTCACTCATCGGCAAGGGTCCCGAAGCCGCACCATACGGATTTTCCGGCCTTCGCATTCACGGTCCCATCAACCGCGCCGACACCTACGATGAATACGTCGTCTTCCAAGGCGCAAGCTACTTCCGCTCAGTCGGCCGTGGCCAAGCCTATGGCGTCTCGGCGCGCGGCCTTGCCATCAATACGGCACGTCCCGGCGGCGAAGAGTTTCCGTTGTTTCGCGGATTCTGGATCGAAAAGCCCAAAGCCGGTGCCAGCGAAATCATCGTCCACGCCCTGCTCGACAGCCCCTCAACGACAGGAGCCTACCGCTTCGCAATTCAGCCCGGCGCCGCCACCGTCATGGACGTCGAAGTCACTCTCTTCCCCCGCAAGCCACTGGCCCATGTCGGCTTTGCCCCGCTCACCAGCATGTTCCTGCTGGGGCCTGGCAACCGCCGCATTCATGGCGACTTCCGCCCCGCCATTCACGACAGCGAAGGCTTGGCGATCCTGAACGGCCACGGCGAACGCATCTGGCGCCCGCTGACCAACCCGAAAAAGCTGCAAGCCAGCGCGTTCGTGGATAAGGACCCCAAAGGCTTCGGCCTCAGCCAGCGCGATCGCTCGTTCGCCAACTTCGAAGACCTTGAGGCGCGCTACGAACGCCGCCCGACGCTTTGGATCGAACCCAAAAACGGTTGGGGCGAAGGCTATATCGAACTCATCGAAATTCCAGCCGACGAAGAAATTCACGACAATATTGTCGTATACTGGAAGCCAGCGAAGGAACTCGAAGCGGGCAAACCCTATTCCTATGCTTACAAGATGTTCTGGGCCGATGCTGTTCCTGTCGCTTGGTCGGGCGCTCGCGTTCACAAAACCCGGGTCGGAAACAGCAAGAAGCCTGACACCAAACTGTTCGTGATCGATTTTGATGGCCCAGCAGTTAAGGAAATTCGCGAATTGCCCGTTGCCGTAATTTCGTCAAGCACGGGCACAATCGCCAACGTCGTGACCCAGCGCCATCCAGAAATTCAAGGGTTGCGCGTGACGTTTGAACTCAACACGGCAAACGCGGAACTGATAGAATTGCGGCTCGCGCTCAAGGCAAACGATCAGCTGATATCTGAAACGTGGATTTACCGGTGGACGAAAGCATGAACGCCGAAACGGCCGTCGACCAGACCCATGCCACGCCAGCAAGTGCCATCGGCAAACTCAATCGGCTGGCGTCCGCCGACCTTAAGGCCAAGCCGGATGGCCGCGACGTGAGCGACCCCGCGTTCCTGCGCGGCGAAGCTCCCTTGGCGATGCCCGCCCAAAACTTCGACGAGCGGGTGGCCAACACTCGCGCGAAGGAAGGCGCCGTCGCCTGGGGACCGCGCCTGGCTATTTTCGCCGGTGCCGTCATTCTTACACTTGCATTCGCCTATGAGTTGTACGGCGTCCTTTCTTTTGTCCGTCTGACCCCCATCCAGTTCATCTTCTGGATCCTCTCGACCATCTCCTTTGGTTGGATCGCGCTTGGCTCCTTGAGTGCGGCCATGGGCTTCCTTCCAATGTTTGCCGGCGACAAAGCCGACAATCTGAGCCTGCCCGAACTCGGCAAAATTCCCGCGACCCGCACCGCCCTGCTGGTCCCCGTCTACAACGAAGCCCCCGCCCGCATTGCTGGCACCATCGACGCCATGACCGAAGAGCTCGAAAAGCTCGATGCGGCCCGCGCGTTCGACATCTTCATCCTGTCCGATACGCGCGACGCCACAGCTGGGGCGAAGGAAGAGCAGGTCTACGCAGCGCTTGCCAAATCCGTCGCGGAACGCATCGCTATCTATTACCGCCGCCGCCGCCACAACACCGAGCGCAAGGCCGGCAACATCCGCGACTGGATTGAGCGCTTCGGTGCTGATTACCCCCACTTCCTCATCCTCGACGCCGACAGCATCATGACCGGCGACGCCCTCGTCCGCCTCTCACTTGCCATGGAATCAAACCCTAAAGCCGGCCTCATCCAGACGGTTCCCCGCCTCACCGGTGGCACGACCCTGCTCCAACGCCTCCAGCAGTTCGCCTGCAACATCTATGGTCCAGCCGTCGCTTCCGGCATCGCCGTCTGGCATCGCGACCAGGGCAACTACTGGGGCCACAATGCCATGATCCGCACCCGCGCTTTCGCCGATTGCGCAGGCCTGCCCACGCTTCCCGGCGCGCCACCCTTTGGTGGCCACATCATGAGCCACGACTTCGTCGAGGCCGTCCTGCTCCAACGGGCTGGTTGGGGCGTCCACATGGTCCCGAGCCTGGAAGGCTCCTATGAAGGCCTGCCACCGGGCCTTGCCGAACTCGTCGTCCGCGACCGGCGGTGGGCCCAAGGCAACCTCCAGCACTTGGCAATTCTAACTGCGCCAGGCATCACCACCATGGGCCGCGTTCATCTCACCATGGGAGCCTTCGCCTATCTCGTTTCGGCCATCTGGGCAGCCTCGCTCGCCGTCGGCCTCGTTCTGTTGCTGCAAGGCCAGCAACTCATTCCGAGCTACTTCCAAGACAGCAAATCGCTGTTCCCCGTCTGGCCCGTCATTGATCCAGGCTCTGCCTTGCGCCTCTTCATGGCCACCATGGGCGTGGTGCTGCTCCCCAAGGGGCTTGGCCTGCTGCTGGAACTTCGCCGCGTCTACTCCAACCGCGAATGGAGCGGCATTTTCCGCTCGATCTCCGCCGTTGCCACCGAAACCATCTGGTCGATGCTGATCGCCCCGATCCTTATGATGACCCAGACCGCAGCCGTGTTCCAAATCCTCATGGGCCGCGACGCTGGCTGGAAACCGCAAAGCCGCGACGAACACGGCATTCCAATGCGCGACGCGCTGCGTTTCCACGCCCCCCACGTCGCTGTCGGCGTCATCCTCGCCGTGCTGTGCTATTGGACAACGCCCGCGCTCGCCATCTGGATGGCTCCAGTCATCCTCGGTCTGATCCTGTCGGCCCTCATCAACTGGTTCACCTCGCGCCCAGCCGGCTTCATCATGCGCTGGCTGCTATCGACGCCCCAAGACCGCGCCCCCGCCCCTATCCTCGCCCGCGCCGACACGCTCGCCGAAACCTGGGCCACCCGCGTGAAAGCGCCAGCGGCAGCATAGCCTGAAGGGCAGTTGAAGTGATAAATGGTGGGCAAGTTAATTGGCGTCACCCCACCCGCGCCAGGCTTCACTTTCTTCTCCCCCTGGGGAGAAGATGCCCGAAGGGCAGATGAGGGGTGCCTTCACTTGGCCTTGGGCGCGACCCCA
>JBEBJA010000200.1:0-3403 GCA_040080145.1 Hyphomicrobiaceae bacterium | reverse complement strand
GAGCGCTAAAATGGCAATCGTGTCGGCGGCTGTGCGCATCAATGGGCTGGTGATCAGTATGCCGAGACCGGCACGTCATCACACGATATTGCAGGCGCTCGATGAGGCAACAGGTGTCGGCAATGTCGCTGATCAGGGATTTTTGACGGATCGCGGAAAATACATGACGCGTGTCGAGGCGATGCAAGAGGCCATCCGGTGTGATCAGCAATTTAGAGACCCTGTCCGTGGTGCTGAATTGTTTTCTGAAAATCTATGGTGAGAAATTTGAGGAGCATCTTCTGCCTTATCGCGTGCTCTTGAGATAAACCTTCGCCAAACTCTCCGCACCTTCCAGTACCGCAGAAATGACCTTGATTGGAATTGGTCGCCCATCCAAATTCGGCGCCGCGTTTTGAATGAGTAGTAAGATCGCCTTGTCCGTCAGCGGCCCCTTGCGAAACGCTTTCACACCCTCTGCGATGCTGACAATGGCAGTCGCCAGCACTTCAAGCGGAACCTCATCGCTTGGTAGGTCGGGTTGCTTCACCTTGATCGGCTTGGTTGCCATTGCGATGATCCTTGTCAAAAAGCGCGTCGAGCAAAGGCAGTTTTGTGGTGTAGCTGCCTGGGATACCTTCGGCCACCCAACGACCTTCCGCGTTCTTGGTGATGCGGGGATCGTCAAGATGGCCGAAGCGGATGGTGACTGTGACCATCTAATCGTCCTCCGGCAATCCAATCCGTTGCGGGCGAAAGATCGCGCGAACAGCCCACATATTCGCTTCCTGCATTTTGGTCCGAGCAAGAGATAGGCAGCGACAGTCAAAGGCAGAGCGTTGGTCAGCTTCCGGCTTGCCAGCATCTTCGCTTCGACGAGTGTCAGTGATCTTATCGAGCAATCGCAGGTATCGTTCTTCTGCTTGTTTCAATTCATTGGCGAGATCGACATTTGATTGCGATTGCGTCGTGTAGCCTGCGACGGGAAGTGCTTTGTGGTCGGTCATTTTCTTTCCTTTGGATTGCGTGTGAATTGCTGTTTGATCGGTCTCATGCTGCGTCCTGTCGTATGCCCTTGAAGATCGGGAACCTAGGCATTCCATCCGGCGTAAATCCCTGACACTTGAAAGTGACAAGAGCGCCGATGGGCGGCGTCTTCCAGAACTCCGCTCGTTGCGCATCATTCATGCCAGAGCCAAGCTCGAATGCTGTGTGGCTGGATGATATGCCATCGACGTTCGACACCCGTTGAAACTCACATTCAAACGCACCAAGTGTGCCCTTGCCGACTTTGCCAGCCTTTGCAGTGCTTCGTTTGGTGCGGCCAAGAGCGTCTTTCGTTGCCTCGTTCTCGTTTCGCATTTGCTCGACCACACCCACGACAGTCGCTTCGTGGTCCTCGAAGCGTTTTACCTTGAGAAGATAGCCTTCCTTGGTGGTGGATCGGCCAAATTTATAGGGGCCATTCGGATCGCGGATCATCATGCCCTCGAAACCGTCATCAATCCATTGCTGCTCTTTGGTGTTGAGTAGGTCCATGGTGCCGATGTGGATATGTGGCACCATGATCAATCGCGAGCCTGGTGTGAATTTGTCAGCAACGAGATGGCGAGCCGTTGCCAACCTGTCCTTGAATGGCCCACTCTCTACGTGATCAAAAACGTGGAACAAAAAATCAGGCTCGCCATCGCGAGACATGACGCCGGAGTTTGACCGGTTCCACACATCGTTGCCGACGGGCGAGCCACAGATCAGCTCGCCATCCAATTCAGGCAGTCCGGCGAGGCACTTCTGAATGAAAGCGTTCGGGATCGGCTTCAAGTTGCGGGAAAAAGCAACGCCATCCCGAATGATGCACCGAATGCCGTCGAGCTTCGGAGAGGCGAGAACCGGAAATTTGATAGTCTCTGGCGCCGGTGAGGCGAGCATGGGCTTAAATGTCATTGTTTGCCTCCACATACAGTGTTGATGTTTTCAATTTTGTCGGGATTAGTCGTGCGGCTGTAGAGCGCGTAGGTGCCATCGCGAAGGCGATAGATGACGTGCGTGCCGCAAATGAGAGCTACGACACGGCCTGACCAGAAAGCATCAACGTAGGTCCGCTCAGATGATTTGATGGCATCCGTCGCGCGGGATGTGCGCACGATCCAGAGCGCTGCAGTGGCGAGCGATACGATGCCGACTGCGGCCACGATTTGTTGCCGTCGCGTCCACGCTGGCTCTGGCGGCACAGGATCACGCGGCGTCATGATTTGACCTCCGACTGTGCGTGTGTGGATGTTGGCGTTGGGCGTGTGCGCTCGATGGCCGCGACAATGGCCGAGGTTGAGACTGCCGTCATGAGCAGTCGCAACACGGTGTAACCGCTAAGCAGCAACAGTATCTCGGATGCGTCGAGTGGAAATGTCATGGGGTCCTCAAGGTTTGTCTGTGCCGCACTTCTCGCAGCGATAAAGTGGCTTGCCGTCTTGTTTGCGGCCTCGACAAATAAAGCTGTGCCAACACTGACGGATGATCGCAGCCATCAATCCCTCCACCAGTTGATCGTTCCGCACCATTTGAACGGCGCAATCCGTTTCATGCAGACCCAAGGGCGGATGTGGCTGGGATAGACCTCACGCCCTGGTGGATGCTCGTATTCAGCGCCGCAGCGGTTGCAATTGAGCATCAGTATTTCTTCCCGCCAGCCGCACGGGCTTCGAGCTTGTGATCGGGGCGAGTTTTGTTGAAGCGGTTTTTGGCGATAAAAGCGCCTGCGAGATCCAATTTCATAGCCGCCGCAGTGTCGAAGATCCGGATGATGCAATCAGCAAACTCGACCTCGATGCCCATGCGAGATGGGATTTTGTCATCACGTAAGTTTTTGCGGTGCGCCTCCAATGCCTCGGACAACTCCGAGTGCATGAGGGCGATCACTTCTCCGACGTTGCGCTCAATCGACAGGCCCGTCTTTGGGTCGCGATACCAACCTGCATTGGTCGCAGTTTCGTGCGCCATCATCATTGCGGCGGTGATACCGACATGGGCCGTCGCCTCCATACCGAGCAAAAGTTCGGGCCGTCCATCATCTGGCGTCATGTTGTCAGGGAGCATCTGTGCCTCTCTTTCAGAACTGAAAGGCAATAAGCACAATCTTGCAGAATATGCAAGACAAGAGGAAAATATGCACACAAGCTTTGCGTTGTCTGAGTGTCATTAAGTTAGTCCGTAGACGGCTCGGCGTTTTAGCCTCGGGCGAAATAGCCCTGCCTATTCAAGACGACCTGTGATCGCTTGCGGGCGGGTTAAAGGCTAAAACCACATTGAATTTACAAGACAACCACCAGACTTTTAATCAGAGGGTCGATGGTTCGATCCCATCCGGGCTCACCAACAAAATCATATACTTAAGCTGTAAAAAGCTGAGGCGATAGCCAGGAGTTAG